>CAYSYK010000004.1:0-82924 GCA_964435375.1 uncultured Oscillospiraceae bacterium
ACGTTAAAACTCCTGTTTTTACCTAACAAAAACAAGGGTTCTTTGACAGACTGAAGCGACCTGCCTTGCAAAAAGGCAGGTCGCTTTTTCGTCATTGCAATGGGCCGCCAAAGCTCCAGATAGCGCGAGGCATTGAGCACCTCGTCGTTTTTTTCGGTAATACCGGTGAATGACCTCCGCCTCCGGGCCGTCGGCCAACGCGGCCGCGACATGGTAATCGTAGCCGTCGTCATCGAGGTGCGAAAACACGCCGTAGAGCGTATCGACATCGTGCGCCATGTATTGCAGCACCGCCTGATTGAGCCGCGTTTTACAGATAAATTCGTGACCCTGCCGATCGCGGGCTTTCGGGCTTCCCGAGAAGCGGCACTTGTAGCCCTGCAGCACGACCGGCTCCTTTTGTTCGATTCGATAATCCATAATACTGCCACCTTCCAATGTAATTTTCAAAGTCAGGCGGGAAAAGGACTTCAGCCGCGCGCCTGCGACGGCGTGATGCCGTGGAACGGCCAAAACGCTTTGGCGAAGCTCTCCGGTGTATCGTAGCCGCACAGAATGCTGAACACGCGCTGGAAATGAAAAGGGGAGGAGAAGCTCTGCCTTGCGATTTCCTCACAGGAAAGTTCCACCGTCAGGTGCCGTTCAATGTAGTCGACGGCATTTTGAATTCCGGTGATCCAGTCCATTATTATCCCTCCTGTCGGGATACTTTGTAGCATGGATGGCGCTTATTTTCCCGACATCCCGTGCGTTTCGGTGACAGATTTTCGTGCCGCCCCCTCAGGGGCGTATGACGGAAATATCAAATGATTTTTTCACGCAATCGCGTGCCTGCGCCACATTCGCGATCTCGCCGACGCAGAGCATTTGCGCCAAGGCATTGCCGATGGCCGTTGCCTCGGCCGGACCTGCATAGACACTGCATCCGGTCGCGCTTGCGGTCAATCGGTTCAGATATGCCGCATTGCTCCCGCCGCCGAGGATGCTGAGGGTGCGATAATCCTTCCCGCGCGCGGTTCTCAGCCACGCGACGGCATCGGCATAGCACAGCGCCAAACTACGATAGACGACGCTTGCCAATTGCCCGGGCGTTTCGGGCACGGCCTGTCCGCTTTCGCGGCAGGCGTCCTGAATTTCCCCGATCATACTCCGCGGCGACAGGAAGCGGTCGTCATTGCACGCAACGACCGACGCAATTGTCTCCGCCTCGGCCTCGGCACAGAGTTCGGCAAAACTCCGCTCCACGCCCTGCTTTGCCAGCTCGTTTCGAACGCTCTGGATCATCCAAAGTCCCATAATATTCTTCAAATAGCAGATTTTTCCGTCGAATCCGCCCTCGTTCGTGAAATTTGCGGCACGGCTTTCCTCGCCGCAATCCGCGCCGTCGCGCTCGATTCCCAGCAGCGACCATGTGCCGGAGCTGATGTAAACGCTGTCCGGGTCGGAACTGGGCATGGCCAGAACCGCGGAGGCCGTATCGTGCGCGGCAGGCAAAATCACCTTGCAACGGAATCCGACGGCGCGTGCCGTTTCCTCGGTCAGCTCGCCGAGCATCGTTCCCGGCTGCACGACGTTCCCGAAAATCCGTTTCGGCAGGCCGAGATGCTCGATCAGTTCCCAATCCCAGTCGCGGGTATTCGGGTCGATGAGCTGCGTGGTCGTGGCCTCGGTGTATTCGTTGGCTTTCACGCCGCACAGTTTCCAGTGGAAATAATCGGGGACGGTCAAAAACGTCTGCGCCTGCTCCAACTGCCACGGTGCGTCCCGTTTGACGGCCATGAGCTGATAGACGGTGTTGTAAATCGCTTTCTGAATGCCGGTTCGGCCGTACAGCTCACGCAGTGGGAGGATCTCGCCGACCGCCTTGTCCATGCCGTCGGTACGGTGATCCCGATAGCCCACCGTATCGCCGATGATTTGCTCCCGTGCGTCCAGCAGGACAAAATCCACGCCCCACGTGTCGATTCCGACGCCGATCGGGATTTTTTTCAGCTCCGCACAGCGTTTCATGCCGGCAAAGATATGCGCCTGCAGTGCCGCGTAATCCCAGCACAGATGGCCGTTTTTCTCCGTCATGGCGTTGGGGAAACGGTATATTTCCTCCGATTTCAGCTTGCCGTCCGCCATGTGGAACAGAATGTGCCGCCCCGAGGATGCGCCGATGTCGATCGCCAGATAATAATTGGGCATATATGCTCTCCTTTTGAAGATGGGTGTCCCGAGAAGGGGACACCCATGTTTTTACTTATACAGCGGGCCGTAAGCGGCGCAGGCTCTGTAATCCTGCCCCTCTTTGTCCATGCCGAAGGCGTTCCATGCGGCGGGACGGAAAATGTCCTCCTCGGGAACGTTGTGCATACACACGGGAATGCGCAGCATTGCGCACATGGTGATCAAGTCGGCACCGATGTGCCCATAGGAGATCGCGCCGTGATTGGCACCCCAGTTTTGCATGACCTCGTAAGCGGTCTTGAACGCAGACCCCTCTTTCCCGTCGCAACGGGGCGCAAACCATGTGCACGGCCACGTGGGATTCGTCCGCTCCATCAGCGTATCGGAAACCGCATCGGGCAGATTGACCGTCCAGCCCTCGGCGATCTGGAGAACGGGGCCGAGGCCCTTGACCAGATTCAGGCGGATCATGGTGGCGGGCATTTCCGCCTTGGTCGTATAGTGGCTGGAGAATCCGCCGCCGCGGAAATTGTCAAATCCCGCCTCGCACCAGACGGTTGCGTCGGTCATTTTGCGGATGTCCTCGTCAGTGACTTCCCACCAGCGTTTCATGATCGGCTCGCCGTTTTCGTCGGTGCACACACCGCTTGCATCCAGACAGGCGGCGCCGGAATTGAGCAGGTGAATGATGCCGTTGGAGGCGGCCGCTTTGCCCTCGAGCTTGTAGCCTGTCACGCGGTCGACCGCGTCGGCCGACCAATATGTACGCACGTCGGCAAAAATCTGCGCGCGATGCGTCAGCAGGCGCATAAACAGCATTCCCAATCCGTTGAGCACGTCGTTTTCGGTCGCCAGCGTGTACGGCTCGCGCGCGCCCTCATAGTCGAACGTGGAGCTGAGCAGTGCCTCGGGATAGTCGCAGTTCGGCCAGTGATCCGTCCACTGCCGCTGTCCCTGAAAACCGCCCGCAATGGCGTTGTGTCCGACCATTTCTTCCTCAAATCCGGCGGGCAGATTCGGATTTCCCGCCATCAGATCTTTGATGATGCAGTACATCTTGACGGTAAATTCCCACTGCTTTTCTTTCTGCTCATCCGTGAAACGGACGAAATCGGGATTGTCGTCGCGTCCCTCTTTGCAGTGCGCCTTCGTCCATGCCAGTGCCTTGCGGTACTGCTCCTCGTTGTAAATGCCTTCTTCCATGCGGCGCAGGATTTCCACCTCGTCGACGGATTCCACGCGCATACCCAGATAGCTTTCCATGAAATCTTGGTCGATGATGGAGCCGCCGATACCCATGCACATCGAGCCGATCTGCAGATAGCTCTTGCCGCGCATGGTGGCCACGGCCAGCGCCGCACGGCCGAAGCGCAGGAGCTTTTCTTTCACGTCCTCGGGAATTTCCGTCACCTGATCGCGATCCTGTACCTCATGGCCGTAGATGCCGAACGCGGGCAGTCCTTTCTGCGCATGGGTAGCCAGCACCGATGCCAGATACACGGCGCCGGGACGCTCGGTGCCGTTGAAACCCCAAACGCCCTTGATCGTCTGTGGATCCATGTCCATGGTCTCCGCGCCGTAGCACCAGCACGGCGTAACGGACAAGGTCACGGCGACGTTTTCTTTCCTGAATTTATCGGCGCAGGCCGCGGTTTCGGGAACGCGACCGATGGAGCTGTCTGCCATCACCACGCGAACGGGCTCGCCGTTGGAATAGCGCAGATTTTCTTCAAACAGTTTTTTCGCCGCGTTGGCCATAGCCATGACCTGATCTTCCAAGCTCTCGCGCAGTTTCATCGGCCCGCGGCGGCCGTCCACGATGGGGCGGATTCCGATGGCGGGGTAGTCCCCGATATAACGATTTTTCGCCATAGTTGTTTCCTCCAAACTCAAACTTTTACAACGCCCTTTTTCAGCAGGACGTTGGCATAGATGGCAGTTTCGCCGGTGGCGATGATGAGATAGGCGTTTTTCGCGCGTTCATAGAACGCGAACCGCTCCGTCATCTCGATTTGCGAATGCTCCGGCTCGGCGCGGTGCAGAATTTCCTTGTAGCGTTCCCAGATCGGCGGCGTGGGGCAGGCGTCACCGGCAACGACCTCCATCAGCGCAACGGGCTTTTCCACATAGGCATCGAGCGGGATCATCTTCAGCACGGCCTCAAGGATTTCGGCCGCGCCGTGCCCATCCGCGCGGATGACTTGCGCGTGTTTGCCGATGCTGTGGCTCGGAAAATTGCCGTCGGCAATGACAAGCTCATCGCCGTGTCCCATTTCGCACAGTGCCTTGAGCAGCTCCGGGGATAAAATCGGGGGGATTCCTTTCAGCATGGGTCATTCCTCCGTTTCCTTTTTGTGCAGCAGCGGGTCGTCGGGGTTGAACACCTTGTAGCCCGGGTGTCTGCCCGTGATGCGGTAGTAGCTGCGCAGGTCGATCAGCTTTTGAATGTTTTCGGCGCTGATGTCGCGGCTGCCGCCCAGAATGACGGCGTTGATGGTGATTTTCGCCCACAGCTCCAAGCTCTCCATCCGATAAAAAGCGGTGATGACATCGCTGCCGACAGCCAGTGCACCGTGGTTTTCCAGAAGCATTACGTCATGCTCCTGCAGATACGGCTCGATGGCGTTCGGGACTTCCGTGGTAGAGGGCGTTCCGTAGGGTGTCAGCGGCACGGCGCCGATGGCCGCCACATCCTCGATCATATTGTACATATCCATCGCCTTGTGCGCCACGGCGAAGCCGGTCGCTCCGGGCGGATGCGCGTGGATGACACTGCGCACGTCTTCCCGCTTGTCATAGCAGCGCAGGTGCATCTTCAGCTCGCTGGACGGACGCAAGCCCGCTCCCGCCTCCAGAACATTGCCCTGCCTGTCCACACGGATGAGCTTTTCGGGCGTGATAAAGGATTTGCTCATGCCCGTGGGTGTGGTCAGGATGGTATTGTCCTCCAGCAGGGCACTGACATTGCCGTCGTTGGCGGCGACCCAGCCCAACTGCCACATTTTGTGGCAAACGTCGCAGATTTGTTCTTTGATTTGCTCAATGCTTTCCATGTATTTCTCCTTATTTCGAAAATCATTTCCGCACCCGATAATTCCGGGGCGAAACGCCATAGGTCCCTCGGAAAAGCCGATGGAAATAGCTGATGTTTTCATAGCCGACCGAGGCGGCAATGTCGTCAATATTCCAGTTGGTCGTGCGCAGCAGAAACGCCGCCTGTGTCAATCGCTTTTCCTGCACCAGCTCCGTGTAGGTTTTCCCGGTCTGTCGATGTATCTCCCGGGAAAGGGTCGCGATGTCCAGATGGAGCATTTTCGCCACTTCCGTCAGGCTGCCGTCGGCATAGTGCGTTTCGATATAGCGCAAGACCGTCAAAATCACGCTCTCGCGGGGCGGTTGCCACAGCTTGTCCGTGTAATTCATCAGTTCCAGAAGCAGCAGTGACATGGTCGTCTGGCTGATGTTGCGCCGATTGTGTTTCTTTTCCAGCAGAACAAGGATCAGATTTTCGATCAGGTTCTGGATGGAAATATCGTCCGCCGTCTGAAAATACAGGTAGCTGTTGCCTTGTTTCTGTCCCAGCAGGCAATCAAGAATGAATCGGCGCAGGGGAGAGGCATCCTCCTGAATGGCCGACAGCGGCTCGTTAAAAAATTCCGGCAAGACGATAAAATTTACCGTAATATCGGTCGCACCCGCTTTGCACACCTCGTGTCGGGCGGACTGCCCCAGAAACAGCAGTTCCCCCTCTTTGAGGCGGATGTGCCGCCCGTTGACAATGTGCGTCGTCTCGCCCATGCAGGAATAGATCACTTCCACATAGTCGTGCGTGTGCTCCGGGAAGTGGATAAAGCGGGTGTGCGGGCGCATCGTGATGAGTTTGCCGTCCGCCAGCAGCTTTTTGCTGTTGATGACGTTGGTGGTGCCGGTCATGTAAATATCTCTGTCGATGGAGGGACTTCCGTCGAGCAAAACCCGTTCCTCGGGTGTGATCGGCTGCAGGCGTGCGAGAATACCGGGATCAATCATAGGCCGACCTCCTTCTTTTAAAATATTATAAACAGCTTGTCAAATGATGTCAATGTTTTGAAATGATTGGGAAAATATGGAAAAATCCGAAAAAGGTCGTTTTTTTCCAAAACTGCGTAATTTTTTGGTTGTATTCTCCAATTTAGCTATGCCATTTTTGTTGATTATGAATAATCAGTCAAAAACCGAACAGAAAAATTGTAGAGATTTAACAAATCATTTTGACAAATAAGGACACTTTTTCGTCAAAAACAGACCTACAACTTGCGCCTTTCATATGGTAGAATTTTAACATCGGCATGGAATGCCCACGGCGCAACGCGGGAAGCTCGCTCACCAACGGAGATTTTGCTCCGTTCAGGCCGTGTGCAGCAAGCCAAAAGAAAAGAAAGGAAGTCACTATGAAAACGATGAAACGTATTGTGGCGGTAACAATGCTCTTGAGCATTTTGCTCGTCTGCGCGGCCGGTTGCACGCCCGAGGACGATACTACCACCACCGCCCCGAACGCCGACGGGAGTTCCGGCGTAGCCGATACGACCACAGGATCGGGTCAGCCCGCACACGTCCACACCTACAGTGCGCTGATCTATGAAGAGGATGCCACCTGCTCCGAAGCCGGTTGCAAATCCCATTACACCTGCTTTGGTTGTGACGCGGTCTTCGATGAAGAGAAGAAGGAAGTTTCTTCCGAAAGTCTGGTCATCTCCGCACTGGGGCACGATTTTGACGATGCCTACAAATGCACCCGCTGCAAGCTGAAGCTGGGCGAAGTCGTGGAAGCCATCGCCGCCCTGCCCGACGGCAACAACATCACGCTCTCCGCTCTGTCCGCCATCGGCGATGCCATCAGCAAATACAACAAGCTGGACGATGCCGCGAAAGACGCTCTGAACAATCTGACCGATAAGGTCGCGCATCTTCTGGCGTTGAGCGAACAAATCGAGGGCATTGAGGTCGGCGTTATGGCAAAATACCTGTCCGATGCCGGCCAGAACCAGACTCTGACAGACGTGAAGTGGACCGACGGTGTCGACGAGATCTACGGCAACTACAAGCAGATCGACTACAGTAGCTGGCAGTGGGTCAATCTCAAGTACAACAGCTCCACCCGTCCCGAGGGCAAAACGGTCGTCATGTTCGTCTACAACGCTGGCGATGCCGATGTCGAGCTGACTTGGGGCGCGGTCGATCCCGCCAAGACTGGTTGTATCTTCAACATCGGTGTCGGCTGGACAAGCGGCGACGGGGAAGACCCCGATGTCGGCCATCAGGTGCTGAAAGCAAACTCGTGGAACATGATTACGATCAAATGGGACGCCATCTACGGCTTTAATGCCAACGTCATGACCACCGGCCATTATGCCGATGCCGAAAACAAAGCCGCCGTGAACGGCTGGAAATTCTCCGACGTATACATGATGGAAGCGGACAAACTCCCGCTGATGCAGCAAATCATCGACAACAGCGTCGGCACTTCCGCAGAATAAGCACATCTATAAGTAAGCAACACTCCGAAAACCCGATTTCCATTCAAAAATTGATTCAGAAAATCTTAGGAGGAAAAAATAATGAAACGCAACACGAAAAACACGCCGGTAAAATTGCTGTGTCTGGCGATGGTGATCGCCGCCTGCGCACTGGCAATGGTTGCCTGCACTCCCGAAGGCGCAAGCACGAACGGAACGACGACCGGTGAACCCACCGGCACCCAGCAACAGCCGCACGAGCACGCATACGTCTGGCACGAAGAAGTCGCCGCCACCTGCACGGCCAACGGCACGAAGGGACATTTCACCTGTGAGTGCGGCAAGTATTTCGATGCAGACAAGAATGAAATCACGGCAGACGATCTGGCCATCGTCGGCGGACACAATTTCGTAAACTATGTCTGCGCAGGTTGTAACACCGACCTGAGCGCACTGGCCGCAAAAATCGATGCTCTGCCCGAAAGTAACTATTCCTTGGCCGACATCCCCGTGATCAACGCCGTCAAGAAAGAATTTGACGCGCTGGACGATGCATTCAAAGCCGTGCTTACCAATTCCGCACGCCTTGACAATGCCGTATCCGCCATTTCCGGCGTTTGGGTAGCGGCAGGTGCCGACACACTGGCCAGCGGTGGTCAGTGCGACCAGAGCCTTGTGGGATTTGCCGCAACCGCATCCGAAGACGAAGGTCTGGGCACCGTGGTGACCATCGGCTATGATGCATGGCAGTGGGCAAACTACCGCCACAACAGCACCGAAAAGATTGCCGTCGGCACGAAGGTTGCCTTGGGCGTGTACAATGCCTCCGGCGAGGCAAAGGGCCTGCACTGGGGCGACGGCGCGACGGTTTACACCAACGCCGATCAGGTCATTTTGCAGCCCGGCTGGAACCTGATCACCTTCACTTGGGAATGGGACGAGAACGCGATCGGCGAAAATTACGTGATCGCCACGCATATTTATACGCTGTCCCCCGTCGGCAACGGCGAGAACATGAACGGCTGGAAATTCACCGCGCTGTTCGCTTACAGCGACGAAGCCGCCTTCAAGGCACTGGCAAGCAACTCCGTAGACGTTGAAATCCAGCCCGCGCACGTTCACGAGTACATCCACCACGACAAAGTCGATGAAACCTGCACCGTAGACGGTGTCGCAGAGCACTACACCTGCGCGTGCGGCAAGTATTTCGATGTCAACAAGAATCCCACCACACAAGCCGCACTTGCGATCGCGCACGGACACAAGTTCGTCGATTCCGTCTGCTCCGGCTGCGGGCTGAATGTCGATGCCATCATCGAAAGCATTGAAAATCTGAGTCTGGCAAATCTGGCCGACGTGATCGCGCAGTACACCGCACTGCCCGAGGCGGACAAGGCGCTGGTCACAAACGGCTACAAGCTGGCCGCCCTCGAAAATCTGATCGTTGTCGGCGCGGACACGCTGGCTAACTGGGGCGACTGCGGCTCGGCCGTCACGTTCACCACCGCCTCCGATGACGTTTACGGCGCATACGGCGAGCTGAACCACACCGCAAGCTGGGCATCCGTGAAATACGCCTCGAACCTCTTGCTGCAGGGACTGAACAAAGACCTCGTCGTCTACATCTACAACCCCACCGACGCCAACGTCGATATCGCATTCGGCTATCTCAACGACTCCCACCCCGAGAGCATTTTCCAAGGCGCTTGCTACAAATATCAGACTTTGAACGCAAACTCTTGGACAAAGGTTGTCATCGAGTGGTCCGATGCTTATAATTACTACATGGAACTCCAGCACATGCTGATGATCGCCTCCACCGGCAGCGCTTGCACCGCCGGTAACGGCATCAATCTGACCGGCTTCAAGATGTCCTCCATGTACATCGTCGATGACGCCGCCGCGCTGGATGTTCTGACCGGCGACAGCGATGCCGTGCAGGCCGTGATCAGCGCGATCGACACACTGACGCTTGCAAACATCGAAGCGAATCTGCAGGGCGTGCTGGCGCAGTATAACGCGCTGTCCGATACGGACAAGGCTCTCGTCACCAACGCAGGCAAGCTGACCGCTCTGGCCAACATTCAGGTCGTCGGCGCGGACACGCTGGCCAACTGGGGCGACTGCGGCTCGGCCGTCACGTTCACCACCGCCTCCGATGACGTTTACGGCGCATACGGCGAGCTGAACCACACCGCAAGCTGGGCATCCGTGAAATACGCCTCGAACCTCTTGCTGCAGGGACTGAACAAAGACCTCGTCGTCTACATCTACAACCCCACCGACGCCAACGTCGATATCGCATTCGGCTATCTCAACGACTCCCACCCCGAGAGCATTTTCCAAGGCGCTTGCTACAAATATCAGACTTTGAACGCAAACTCTTGGACAAAGGTTGTCATCGAGTGGTCCGATGCTTATAATTACTACATGGAACTCCAGCACATGCTGATGATCGCCTCCACCGGCAGCGCTTGCACCGCCGGTAACGGCATCAATCTGACCGGCTTCAAGATGTCCTCCATGTACATCGTCGACGACGCCGCCGCGCTGGACGCTCTGATTCCCGCCGCAGAATAATCTACCGTTTTCGGAACAGAGAAGTTTCCATTTGGGAGATTTTCCGTGAAAAAATTGAGATTTCTTTCCCTGTGCATAGCAGTTCTGCTGCTATGCACAGGATGTTCCGTCAATTCCCAACAGACGGGATCCACCGCGGGATCTACCGTTTCGGAAGATCCCGTTTTGACGGAGCAATGCGTCGATTTTGTTGTCGAGGTCGAAGCGGGATCCGATCCCGTCATCCTGCATCTGACCGACCCGCAAATCATTGATGCCGCGCAAAAGCGAGCGCCCGACCGTCTCGGCGCAGCCGCCGACGAATACTGGGCGACGGATAAAGCCGAGCAGCGTTGCTACGGCTATATTCGCGAAACGATCGAGCAAACAAACCCCGACCTGATTCTCCTGACGGGGGATCTCGTTTACGGCGAGTTTGACGACAGCGGAACGGCTTTGTGTTCTTTCATCGCATTTATGGACGGCTTTCGCATCCCGTGGGCGCCGGTTTTCGGCAATCACGACAACGAAAGCAACATGGGCGCAGATTGGCAGTGCGCGCAGTTGGAAAAATCCGAGTACTGCCTGTTCAAGCAGCGGCAGTTGACGGGAAACGGCAACTATACCGTCGGCATTTCACAGGGCGGTGTCCTCACACGGGTATTTTTCATGCTGGACTCCAACGGCTGCTCCGCCGCCAGTGAAGCATCGCTGGCCAACCAACACACCAAAACAACCGTCGGTTTCGGAAACGATCAAATCGACTGGTACACGCAGACGGCTTTGCAAATTCGCGAAAATCATCCGCAGGCAAAGCTCTCCTTCGCCTTTCATATTCAGCCGGCAATTTTTCGAACCGCTTTCGAAAAGTACGGTTTTGTCAACGACGACGCGGAAATGCTCCTGAATCCGATCGACATTTCCGCGCACCCCGAGAAAACGGACGGAGATTTCGGATACTTGGGCAGATGCCTGAAAGACCCGTGGGATGCCAACAATCGAGTGTGGAAGAGCATGGTCGCTTTGGGTGTCGATTCCGTTTTTGTCGGCCATGAACACTGCAACAATGCGAGCGTGGTTTACAAAGGCGTGCGCTTGCAGTACGGCATGAAAAGCAGCACCTATGACCGTGCAAATTTCCGAAACCGTGACGGCACGATCGTCGGCACATCGCTGGGCGATGCGGACGGCAGCCGTGAACCTTTGGTCGGCGGCACGGTGATCCCCCTGTCTTCATCGGACGGCAGCATTCTGCAGCCGTATATTTACATTTGTGCAAACGTCGACACCAAGCAATAACAGAAACGAGGTAACGCTATGAAAACAAGAAATTTGATCGCAGGTCTGCTGGCAGCCGTGATGCTGCTGTGCGTCGGCTGTTCCGGCA
This sequence comes from uncultured Oscillospiraceae bacterium, assembly GCA_964435375.1. GTDB lineage: Bacteria > Bacillota > Clostridia > Oscillospirales > Oscillospiraceae > Faecousia. The sequence goes on from CAYSYK010000004.1 coordinate 11,617, forward strand.
GCGGCACAACCACCGGCGGCAACGACATCCCCGGTAACACCGGCGATAACGCAGGCAACGGCGAATACATCAGTGCCAAGCCCTTGGACATCAGCCGGCTTGGGGACGGATACAACCCCAACTATATGCCCGATGCCGCCTCCATCAAGCAGAGAAGCGGCACCATCCACGTCGTGCTTGACTTTGACGGCACGCAGGTCGGCTGGCAGAAAGTGGCCGAGGAATACGAGCGCCTGCACAGCGGCAAGGTCGACGTCGTAATCAATACCGACTATTCCGGCACCATGTACGGCGAAAAAATCATCAGCGAGCTGCAAAACACCAAGACCGATTGGGACATCGTTCAGGGCAACCTCGGCAGCTATCACACCAACGCCGCCTGTATGCACATCTCCTCCATTTCCGACCAAAACAACGAATACTGCGGTGCAAACGTAAAATGGAACGACGTTCTGGAAAACATTGCGTTCGAATCCATCGAAAACCACTCCACCGACACATATATCATCAACTCCGAAACCATGCAAACCTGCTGGTTCGTCAACAAAACCGCTCTGGACGAGGCCGCCGCGCTGGGCTATCGAAACTCCGACGGCGAGGCCGCCACGCCGAACACATGGGATGATCTTATGAGCCTGTGCGCCTATATGCAGCAGGCCGGCTACAATAACCCCCTCGGAATCACCCTGTCCGAAGGCTCCATCCGCACCGCGCAGTTCTCTTGGCTGACGCGTATCTACGGCGACTATTACTATCGCCAGTACTACCCCTACGTCATGAACTCCGAATATTGGGACGACTACGATCCCGAAGACACCGCGCCCGAGACCGTGGACGGCTACGGCGTGAAATTCTGCAAGATCGCGAACCTGATGCTGGACAAAAACTCCACTCTCACCGACGACGGTTTTGTCGGTGTCGGCAGCGACATTTACAAAGATTATCTGTCCAACTTCTATAAAATGCGTGACTATATCATCGCCGATGCGAGCGCGACCGAATTTGCCGCCCTGCGCGACCAGTTCCGTCTGCAATCCAAAGGCAAAAAGAGCGCGCAGATCATCCTCGATTACGTCGGCTACGGCTGCCTGTACAGCACCTCCGATGCCATCGAGCTGGATTATTTCGACTATCCCGTGATGGAAAGCGACTATGTTGACTCCGACACGCTTACCAGAGACATCGGCGGCAACGGCGGCTTCCTGTCCATCGTCAAGCACGTCGGCGACAAGGCACAGAACGAGCTGAACATCGACTTCATGAAATTCTTCATGTCCCCCTACGGTCAGACCATCTACTATCAAGGTCTGGCGGAAGGCAATGTCGCGCCCGCAGGTCAGACCACCGTCAAGCACGTGGTCATGCCCCAGCAGTGGAGCGCATTCTACAACAAAGTCGGCAAAAAGGTCGAATTTAACGGCAACGTCGACGGCAACATCTTCATTTCTTGGGGCGTCCGCTTCTTCGGCGACTACGAGAACACCGACGATATGATCGGCGAAATCTGGAAAAAGCTGCTGCTTCGCGGCATCGGCGCGAAGGATGAGATCACGGTCGACGAGTTCTGCACAAGCTGGTACGATGCCTGCTTCAAAGACTACAAGCTCAAGTGCATCGACTGCCAGTGGCCCGAAAATATGTACCTGAATCCCGCACTTCCTTACTAAGACCAACTTTCCGAAGGTATTGTGGCTATGAGTAACGTAACGACAAATCCTGCCCCGATCCGGGGCAGGAAAAAAATAAAAAGTACCATCCTGATCGTAGGCGTACTGACGTTCATCTTTGCTCTGATGACGGCCGGCAGCGCATGGATGATGCCCCGCAAGACCGTTCACACGGACGTTTCCGGCGAGGAAATCACCGCCTCCGCACTTTTTTACGGAAAACGCGGTGAGGACTATTTCATGGCGAGCGGCACCACCTTCGAGCGCCGCAGTCTGTCCGGCGACGAGCAGATTCAATCCGTAAATTTTCTTTCCGACATCAATCGCTATGTGCAGCAGGAAAACGTGCAATTGCTTGAGGGCAGTCTGCTCCAGTTTTACTTCGTGTACGCCAACAAAAATACCGGCGGAGATAATCTGGTCATCATTGACAATCTCGGAAACCTGTTTAAATACACGGAAGGGGAGAACGGTCTGGAATTTTCCTCGGACTGCCTGATTCGAGATTCCGCGACGCAACTGGTCAAGATGATCTCCGACGGCGACGAGCTGTACGTTCTTTCCAACTATAACAACCGACTTTTGCTGCAATGCTACGATCTTAACAATCTTTCCGCAGGCGTGCAAAACAGCCGCTATATCTGGTCGGTGGACAGTGTCGGTTCGCAGACGAGCCGGATTTCCCCCTTGACCTACAAAATCAAGCTGTGGGAATTTGTCGCCGAGGGAGATTACCTGTATCTGGCAACCGATCTGGGACTTTACAAGCTGAACAAAAACTTTTACGACTATCAGGACGTGAAATTTCTGGACGCGGCAGACAATGCCTACGTCACCTATCTGCGCGAAACGCTGAAAAAAGCCGATGCCGCAGTCAAGGCTGAGAACGGCCTGACCGACGAAATCATCGACGGCATGACGCAGGCGCAGATGGCGAAAATTTTCAAAACCGTCACGGGCATCAAAACCTCCGAAGCAAAAGCGAATGCCGCGGAAGTGTTCGTGGAGGAGCACCCGTGGTGCGTGGATTACGATGCCTCTTCCGCAACCCTGACCGTGAAAAACGAGTGTCTTGACTCCGAGGCGATCTCCGTTGTAAAGGGCAGTATGTATGTCGTTTTGCGCGGCATGGCATATTCTCCCGTCAACAAAATGTTCTATATCGCCAACAGCTACGACGATACGATCTGCTGTGCCTCTCTGGAGGATGTCAACCGCATCGGCCTGACGGACAGCAAAACCTTCGGCGATATCTGCAAAACACTCGACCTCTCGTTCGGCGGGAAGAAATTCCACGAATCCAAGAGCCTCGAGTGGAACGAAAACGCAAATACCCTGTACGTGGCATTTGCCAGCGACAACAAGCTCAGCATTCTCGATATTAACGGCGACAAAGCGAAGCTCGCCTATCATTTTGAAGCGGGTTTCGACATTCAGGAATATGTCGGCGACGAACACAACGACAAAATCTATTTCCTGAACGTCGAAAAATCCACCGATCTGGCAAACAACGTTACCTTGCGCAACACCGTTACCTGCCTCAATCCCCAACGCAGCGAAAATACCGGTACAACACGCACCTTGCTGATCGTAAGTGCCGTCATGACGGCCGTGACCGCCATCATTCTGGTATTTGCATTCCGCCTGTACAAAAATCCCGTTGCCGCGCAGAAAGCAGTCGTGATCGGGAAAGATCTGCGCAAGCACAGAAGAACGTATTTCGCGCTGATTCCCTTTGTCGTGCTGCTGATCATGTTCTGCTATTACGAGGCGTTCGGCTCGATCGTGCTGTCGTTCTTCGATTACACGCGCGACAAGCCAACGATGAACTGGAACAGCTTCGCGAACTACATCAAAGTATTCAACGACGATGATTTCCTGCTGGCCGTCGGCAACACCCTGTTTTTCTTGGTGTTCGACATCATCATCGCCATCGCACCGCCGTTCATTTTCGCATTTTTCCTGTCGGTCATGCGCAGCAAGAAATATTCCGGCTTCGTGCGCACCGCATTGCTGATTCCCGGTATCATTCCGGGTGTCGCCTCCATGCTGATCTGGCGAGTTGGTATCTTCGGCGAAACGGGTGTGCTGAACACGCTGCTGTCTTTCTTCGGAAAAGGCTCCGTCGCATGGCTGGAAAATACCTCCGTCTCCCGCTGGTCACTGCTGCTGATGAGTTTCCCGTTCATCGGGCAATACCTCGTGTTCTACGGTGCCATCATGAATATCCCCAAAGATTATTATGAAGCCGCGGAACTGGACGGCATTTCGGTTTTCCGCCGTTTCATCTCCATCGACCTGCCGCTGTGCGTGCCGCAGATCGTATACGTTCTGATCACGACCATGATCAATTCCGCGCAGAACTATGCAAGAACTTATATGCTCCGCAGCTCGGGTACCGTCACCCTCTCGGAGAAAATGTATAAGGCCATGACCTCCAATGGCGCAAACTACGGCCTGTCGTCAGCATACGCCATGGTGATCTTTGCACTTCTGCTCGTAGCGCTGATCATCAATTTCAGAATGCAGAAAAAAAGCTATATGGGAGAGTCCTGATGATGAAAAATAAAATTAAACGGGGAAAGCTGCGTTATTCGCACGAGAAACGGCCGTTTCAGGCGTTTATCACCGTCGTGATCACGCTGTGTATGCTCTTTTCCTTCCTTGCACTGTTTATTACGGTCGTCAACTCCATGAAAACCGATAATGAAGTTGCATTTAACATCTTTGCTCTTCCGTCATGGGAAAATCTGTTCGACGCCATTGCGCATAACTTCTCAAGTGCATGGGCGGAAATCGGCCCGTATTTCTTCCGTTCCGTCATTACGTCGCTCATCGGCTCCATCGGCGCGGCGATCATCGGTGCGATCTTGGCGTACATCCTTGTTTTCAAGGATTTCTATTTCAAAAATGTCGTTTTCATGCTGTTCATCGCCGTCATGCTGATTCCCTCGATCATCGGCTATCCGGTGCTGCTGCCGCTGATGCGCGACACATTCAATCTCGGCGATTCACTGGCCGGTTATGTCATCCCCACCATCGGCGGCTGCCAGGTAGGTGCGATGTTCCTGTTCCGTACGTTCTTCAGCCAGCAACCCCGTGCGATGTACGAAAGTGCTAAAATGGACGGTGCAAACGACGTGTATCTGTTCTGCTATTTCACCGTGCCGCTGTCCTTGCCCATCATTCTCTATTTCGCCGTGGGCATTTTCACGAATATGTACAATGATTATCTGTGGTCAAGCCTGATCCTCGATTCGAATCTGACGCTGATGCCGAAGATGCTGTCCTTGGTCGACTCCAATACGCTTCAGTACGGCTCCATGTATGCCATGTACTGCATCTCGTCCGTGCCGATGATCGTCATTGCCATCATTTCCGCGAAGTATTTCCGCAGCGGCGAGTTTGCCTCCGGTATGAAACTGTGAGCTGCGACAAGTGAGGTTCGTATGAAAAACATCAGCAAAAAACTGTTTTCTCTGGCCATCGCCTGCACACTGTGCCTATCCGCCGTCCCGGGATGCACCCCCGGGCAAGAATCCACCCCCGACGGCGGCACGACATCCGGCGCGGATGCCACCGAGCCGATCGTGTTTGAAACCGTCTACACGGACGGCAGTGCAAAATCTCTTCTGCGCTACAACGCAGCCGTACCCGAAGAAAACGGCGTTGTCAGCTACGAGATCAAGCGCGACGTCGGAAATAAAAATTATATGCGCATCGCGCTCGAAACCGACGTAAACCTCGTCGGCTATATCTACTACACGAATGCGCAGGATGCCACGCAAAGCCACAAAGAAAAATTCTTCATTGAGGCAGGTTCCACGGAATTTACAACCTTCCTTGACGCATTCCGCCACGGCGCATTTGCGCCTTATGAAAAAACGATCGGAAAAATCACGCTGCAAAACGTGGACGACACGAAATCCGGAACCGTCACGCTCAAAAGCGTCGATTTCTCCGATCGGACTTACGACCCCGACGTTACCATGTACATTGACGACGGCGTTCTGCGCGTGGGTACATCGCTCGGCTTCGGCGGTGCCATCACCTATGTGGCGCGCATTAATGCCAATATCAAAGAGTACATTGACGTCAACGGTAACACCTGCATTGGTCCGCTGGAGGATAGCTCCGATGTCGACCTGATCTCCGAAGAGGCGAATCTTGTCAACATTTACGACTTGGGGCGGGAAATTCAGCAGTCGTTCTACTGGCCGGTAAAGCCACAGCACGGCTATGTGCCCACCAGTGACCAGAAATACCCGGGCGATCTGAACTACAATCCCATTCAGTGCGGAAGTGCCGGCAGCGTCGGCCCGCAGATTGTCGATTATCGCTGTTCCGAGGATGAAATTTACGTCAAATCCTACGGCGCGGACTGGTATCTAGTCAATCAGGTGGACGCGACCTACTATGAAACATGGCTCCGTTTCGGCATTGACGGTACGTTGGTGGTGAAAAACAGAGTCACAAACTTCGGCCAGTTCATCGACACCGATCGTCTGGAATTTGTCAATCAGGAATCTCCCGCGTTTTATTCGGTATACCCGCTGGACTATTTCTACGCGGAAACCACCGACGGCACGATTTTTGACAACGAGCTCACCGCCGTCGGCAACGGAAGCGTCAAATCCTCCGCCACCGATACGGCAAGCAGCGGATACTGGTACAGCCTGAGCGCCGAAAAAATCAAAAACAACTGGATCGCCTTCGTGACGGAAAACAAATTCGGACTGGGCATCTACAATCCGTCCGCCGACTGCTTTGTCGCATCCAGCGGCACCCCCACAACCAAGTACATGAGCAACCAGATAACGCACCCGGATTTTTATGTCGATGACTATTCCGGCTACATTCCGAGCTGCTACACAAACAACTACGGGTATCTGAACACGTCGATTCGCTGCAAAATGACGGATTTTGTCCCGATGGAATTTTCCTACGCGCTGTACGCAGGTACGGTGCAGGAGATAAAGTCGGCATTCCGTCAGCTCGAAGTCGGCAACGTGATGGAGCCCGCCAAAATCACGTGGCCGCACGAAAACGTGCAGTGAACGTTGCGGATTTCAAACTAAGAATGGTGTCATTATGAAAAAAATAACTGCTGTGATTGTCGGCTACGGAAACCGAGGCTCCGTGTATGCGGATTATTCCTTTGAAGATCCCAATTTTCAGGTCGTCGGTGTTGTCGACATCAATCCGTTCAAGCTGAGCACCGCAAAGCAGCGTTATGCGCTTTCCGACGATCAGCTTTACGAAAGCCTCGCGACTTTCTTGGAAAAGAAGCCCGCGGCGGATATCGTCATCAACACGACCATGGATCAGGACCATTACCATACATCCATGGCAATTCTGGGCGCGGGCTACCATATGCTCGTGGAAAAGCCCGTCGTGAACAACAAAAAGGAACTTCTGGACATTGCAGCGCTGGCGAAAAAGAACGGCTGCAAAGTGTTCGTGTGCCATGTTCTGCGCTATACACCGTTTTATCGCACCGTCAAGCAACTTCTGCTTGACGGCGTGATCGGTGATATCATCTCCATAGAAATGCACGAGCACGTTGCCATTTCTCACTTCCTGACCAGCTATTGCCGCGGAAAATGGAACGACGAAGATACCTGCGGCAGTCCGTTCCTGCTGGCGAAATGCTGTCACGACATGGATTTGATTGCATGGCTGAACAACGCCTCCGTTCCGACTCGAATTTCGTCGTTCGGCTCGCGTTCGCTGTTCGTAAAGGAAAAAATGCCCGCCGATGCGACCGAATATTGCTACCAATGCCCCCACTATGAAACCTGCATCTACAGCGCAAAGCTGCAATATTTACAGCGCGACGATATGCCGTTCCTGACGTGGGCAGACCTGAACAAGCCGCTTGAAGAAATCACCATGGCAGAAAAAGAAGAATTTCTCAAGCACAGCAATTTCGGCCGCTGTGCCTATATCGCAGGCGGCAATCTGGTGGATCGGCAGAACCTGATCATCGAATTCAAGGACGGCTCGTGCGCCTCGTTCACTTTGGCGGCCAATGCCACCAAGCCACAGCGCCATCTGCACATCGTCGGCACCAAAGGCGAGCTGGAGGGCATTCTTGAGAACAATCAACTCACCGTCCGAAAAGCCTACTGTCCCGACGAAACCATCGACCTGTCCGAACGCATCATCAACAAGGTGCTTTTCGGCGGGCACAGCGGCGGCGACCACGCCATCATGGCCGACATCGTTGCCTATTTCAACGGCGACACCACGAGCATTTCCATGACCCACATTGACGATTCCGTCAACGGACACCTGCTTGTATACGCCGCAGAGGAAAGCCGCAAGCGCGGAAAAACCGTCGAATTGTAATCGGAAGCCAAAGGAGGCATAGCCGTAATGCAAGCATATTGGATCGACAATATTGACCGAAAGAATTACGAAATATGCCTTACCACGCGCGTAGGGCAGGCAAAAGAAGCAAGCATCGCCGTCATTGCGAAATATACCTATAATCTGTTTATCAACGGCGCGTTTGTTTGCTACGGCCCTGCGCGCACAGCCGACGGTTATGCCCGCATCGATCGCATCGACATCAGCCGCTTTTTGACGCAGGCGGAAAATGTGATCTCCCTTTACTGCCTTAGCGTCGAAACAAAGACGCTTTGTTTCGCGGCGGGTGCCTCGTTTTTGGGTTGTGAACTGACGCTCGACGGCCGCACCGTCGATGCGCGCGCATTTTCCTGCTATCTGATGAACGACCGCGTCGACAGGGTGGAGCGAATGTCCGCCCAGCGGGGCTATGTCGAGGTGTACGAACAATCCGCCGACCGCACCGCTTTCGCCGACTGTAAATCGGTTCGCCTTTCGCCGCGCAAGACGCCGCAGCTTTTGGAGCGGCGCGTGCCGTTTTCGCGAAACGAACGCGTTTCGGGCACCGAATTTGCGCGCGGCTGCGTCACATTCGACAATCCGCATCCGTGGGGCGCGTGCTTGGTCAATTTCCTCTCCGACTGCACGGATGGAGATTTTTACCCGCTGAAAGATTGCCGCACGGTGCTCTATCGCGAATTGGAGCAAATGCGTTTTCATCCGAACGCGGCAGGGAAGTGCCGCTATATTTCCTACGATTTGGGGCAGACATACAGCGGAAAAATCGAAATTCGGCTCAATGTCGCGCAAGATACGAACCTCTGGGTCACCTATGACGATCTGCTGACGGACGGATGTGTCTTTTTCGGCAGGGAACAGATCATCCACGGCCTGAAATGGACGCTGAAAAAGGGAAATTACACCCTGCATTCGGCGGAAGTGTATGCCATGCGCTACCTGTCGCTGATTTTCGACGGCAATGCGGCCGCAATTCGCGTGTCGGTAATTACGGTCGAAAACCCCGCGTGGAAAGAGGTCTCCTTTGCCGATGCGAAGCTCGCGCAGATTTACCGTGCGGCACAGCGCACGTTCCGCCAAAACGCCTACGACCTCTATACGGATTGCCCGTCGCGCGAACGCGCCGGCTGGCTGTGCGACAGTTATTTCACGGCCAAAGCAGAGCGATTCTTCACCGGCGACAATTCGGTCGAACGAAATTTCCTCGAAAACTATCTGCTCTATGACGGGGCGGCTTTTCCCCACAAGGGAATTTTGCCCTCGTGTTTTCCCTCCGTGCCGAAGCATCCCAACGACTTCATTCCAAACTGGATTCTGTGGTTCTTGGTGGAACTGGGCGATTTTGTCGCGCGTACCGGCGATTTGGCGTTTGCCCTGCGCTTTCGGGACAAAATCACGGACATTCTTGCCTATTTCCGCGCGTTTGAAAACGAGTACGGTTTCTTGGAAAATCTGCAGGGCTGGGTGTTTTTGGAGTGGAGCAAGGCAAACGATTTCATGGACGGCGTGAATTTCCCGTCCAATATGCTCTATTACGGCGCACTTAGAAGCGCGGGCACGCTTTTGGACGACCGACAGCTTTTGGAAAAAGCCTCGGCCTTGCGGGAAGCCATCCGCGCATTCTCCTTTGACGGAGACTATTTCTACGACAATGCCCTTCGCACGGGAACAACACTCACGCGCACCGAGCACATCAGCGAAACCTGTCAGTATTTTGCGGCGTTTTTCGACATCGCGCCCGACCGGGATGCCTTTGTCGAAAAGCTGGCGGAAAAGTTTTCGCCCTTTGCCGCGCCGCAGGATCCGTTCTGCCCGTCGCCGATGTTCATCGGCTATGTTCTGCGGCTGTCGCTCCTGTTTGACGCAGGGGCGTATCGGCAACTGCTGGCCGAATGCAGGGAGAAATTCCTGCCCATGGCAGAACGAACGGGAACAATTTGGGAATTTTTCGATGAGAGCGCAAGCTGTAACCACGGCTTTGGCTCCATCGTCGGATATTTTGTGGCGGAGGCCGAAGAAAAATGCAGGAATGCTACCAAAATCTGAATCAATATGATATTGCCTACGACACCGCCATTCACAACTGGGATGAAGCTTTGCCCATCGGCAACGGCAAAATGGGTTGCCTGCTTTACGGCGACGGGCCGATCCGTTTTTCCTTGGATCGGGTGGACTTGTGGGACACGCGCCCTCATCCGCACACGCAGGAAGCGGGCTTTTCCTATCGGAATCTGCTCAGACTTGCCAAAAGCGGGAGCGAAACGGACTGGCAGGAGTATTTGCGGCTGTTTGACATCATCTCGTCGGACAAGGCATATCCCTCCAAGCTGACCGCCGGACGGCTGGAACTGGATTTCGGCGTTCGGACGGAGCAGATCCGATCCCATGTGGATATTCGCCGTGCCGTGGCAACGATGGAGCTGTGCTCGCCGTGCCGTGCGCGTATTGAGGCGTTCGCCTCCGCGACGGAATTTATCGGCGTGGCACGGGTTTTCGGCACCTACCGTCTGGGATTGCACATTCCCGACTACATTTCCGGTGACGACACGGGAAGCTGCACGAATCGCTCCGGCATCGGCGCGGTCGACGTTGATGCCTGCCTGCACTACCCCCGTGCCGACATCGCGACCGACGGCGCGTTTACCTATTATCGGCAGAAAACGTTGTCCGATTTTGAGTACGGCGTTGTCGTATTTGAAAAAGAAGTTGACGATTGTCACGAGCTGTATTTTACCGTGGTGACCAATCGCGACGGCGACGACGATATGATCCGCGCCGCCGAGGCACATTTGCAATCCGTAGCCGCGCGCGGCTACGACACACTGAAGCGGGAACACATCGCATGGTGGGAACGCTACTGGGGCAAATCCGCCATCCGCATCGGCGACCGGCTGTTGGAAAAGACATATTATCGCGCTTACTACCTGTTCGCCTCCTGTTCCCGCGCGGGATTTTATCCCATGCCCCTGCAGGGTGTCTGGACGGCGGATAACGACAGTTTGCCGCCATGGAAAGGCGATTATCATCACGACACCAACACCCAGCTTTCTTATCAATCCTTCCTGAAAGCCAACCGGCTGGAAGAGGGCAGGGTATTTTTGGACTATCTTTGGTCGATGAAGGCAACGTTTGAGAACTTTGCCGAGTCCTTTTTCGGCGTGCGCGGTCTTTTGCTGCCGTCGTGCTCCACGCTGGACGGCAAACCCATCGGCGGCTGGCCGCAGTATTCCTTTTCCCCGACGATGAGCATCTGGGCGGCGCAGAGCTTTGATGAATACTACCGTTATACCGCGGATCGCGATTTTCTGTCGGAGCGGGCTTATCCGTTCCTTGGCGAAGTGGAGCAGGCAATTTCCGGACTTTTGGAAGAAAAAGACGGCAAGCTGTATCTGCCCCTGTCCTCCTCGCCCGAAATCTTCGACACAACCCCGCAGGCATACCTTACGCCGAATTCCAATTTTGACCTCGCCCTGTTGCGTTATCTGTATCAGACGCTCGGCGGCTATGCCGACGAGCTGGCGCAAGCGGAAAAAGCGCGCTATTATCGCCAAATGCTGGCACAACTCGACGACATTGCCGTTTCCGGCGACGGCGTCGTCATGCTCGATCGCACGCAGACACTGCGTCAATCGCATCGCCATTTTTCCCATCTGATGTGCCTGTATCCGCTGCACCTGATCAATTACGACACAGAGCAGCACAAACGCATCTACGAAGCGTCGCTGTTGGACATTGAATTGTACGGCACGGGAATGTGGGTCGGTTTCTCTTTCGCCATGTGCGCGCAGATCTATGCCATGGCCTGCAAAGGAAACGCCGCCTATGAAAAACTGCGGCAATTTGCCAACGGATTCGTCGCGGACAACGGATTCCACCTGAACGGCGATTTTAAAAACTACGGCTATTCCACATTCCATTATCGTCCGTTCACGTTGGAAAGTCTGTTCGGCTACTGCGATGCCTTGCAGGAAATGCTTTTGCAGGAGCATCAGGGCTACATTCATTTGTTCCCCGCAATCGCGCAGGATTGGGAGAATCGGGAGCTGTCGTTTGAAAATCTGCGCAGTTACGGCGGCATTTTGGTCAGCGCAACGAAAAAGGGAACGCAGGTTCGCGCCACGCTTTGCGCGCAGAAGCCGACCTCCGTTCGCATAAAAAATGTATTTCACAGTCCCTTGCTGTGCGTCCGCGGAGAATCGAGCAGCCGAATCGTTTCGGAGCAGGACGGTTTCTTTGATCTTACGCTGGAACGCGGCACGACGACCCTTACGCCGCACGGCACGGAACACACACCCACGACCGAAAACAGGAGAAACCCGTGAAAAAAGAATTTTTGAATTGCCTGCGTGTCCAGATCGTTCCCGGACATTACGAGCAGGCGCGCATTGAAAATATTGCCGATTTTTGCGAAAAATACGGCTTTCGGAATATCATGCTGTTTATCAACGCCGAGGAATACTGCGTCGGTCACATGACGATCGAGGAAGCAAAACCTTGGATTGAAACCATGAAGCGCGCGAAGCAGGTTTTTGTCGCGCGCGGGCTGTCCGTCAGTCTCAATCCGTGGATCGAGATCGGACATCTGGATCGCGAACGCCCGCTCAAGCCGGGGCAGGACTTCACCACCATGGTCGACTACAACGGCCGACAAAGCGAAATGGTCGCCTGTCCTTTCTGCGAAAACTGGCGGCGCTATTACGGGCAGTTTTATGCCTATCTGCTGCGCGAACTGGAGCCGGAAGTCGTGTGGGTGGAGGACGATTTTCGCATCCACAACCATGCGCCTCTGGCCTACGGCGGTTGTTTCTGTCGGGAGCATATGCGCCGTTACAACGAAGCGCTTGGCAAAAATTATACGCGTGAACAATTCACGCAGCTCCTGTTTGACAAAGGCGACGCCAAGGTTCGCAAAGCATGGCTCGACGTGAACCGCCGTGTTATGGTAGATTTGGCGGACTATCTTGGAAAGGTGGTTTACGACACCACGGGCGGAAAGACAAAGGTCGGCCTGATGTCGTCCATGCACCAGCAGCACGCCACGGAGGGGCGCGACTGGCACGCAATCCATAAAGCATTGGCGCAGGGCGGCGAAATGATCGACCGGCTGCATCTGCCCAGCTATCAGGAGATTTCCTCCAAGCAATATTATTATAACTTCAATCTGGTTCCGTATATCGGCAGAGCGTTTTTGCCGAAGGAATGCCGCGTGCTGCCCGAGCTGGAAAACGGCTCGTTCGGCACCTTTACCAAAGAGGCACGTTTTTTGCAATTCCAGTTGGAATCGGCCATTCCGCTGTGCATCGACGGCATGACCTATGACATTTTCGACTTTGTCGGAAACGGCACGGTAGAATCCTTCGGCTACGGTCAGGCAGTGCATGGGATCGCACCCTACCTCAATGCCGTGCGCAATCTTTCCCTGAAATACGAAACGCTGGAGGGCATTGTCTGCCCCGTCGACGAAAAAACGGTCTATCATCGGAAAAACGTCAGCGGCTTGGACAGCCTGTACCCCGACGAATATGATTTCTACGCCTACCTCAATGCCGTCGGCTTTACGACCGAGATCACGAAAGCCAAGCGTTTCCGCGGCAAAACCGTCGCGCTGTCGGGCGGCGGTGTGGACAATTTCACCGATGCACAACTCGACGCGCTGTTTGCCGATAATTTCGTGGTTTTGGAAGGCGGTGCCGCCATCCGACTGATCGAGCGTGGTCTGGGACACCTGATCAAAGCGGAGGGCTATCAGCGTTTTGACAAAGAATGCCGCCTCAGCTACGAGCAAGTGGCACACGGCACGCAGATTAACGGCAGGGATGGCTACCGCGCCACCATGTTCTTCCGCGCAGGGCACTACGTTCGGCTGGAGTATACGCACGATGTCCGCGCGCTGTCGCATGTTTACGATTATCAAAATACCCTTGTCGGCTGCGGCGACGTGTACGAGCAGAATTTCCTGCTGATCCCATTTGTCATCAACACCCTGCTGCTTGAACAGTTCCACGACCTGCGCACGACGCTGCTGCGCCAAGTGCTGTTGGAGCGGACGGCTTGCGTCGTATCCACCAATTATGCCGGCCTGTACGCGTATCTCTACCGCCGCAAGCGGGAAGATGTCCTCATTCTGGTAAACAGCACAGTCAGCGATCTGCCGCAGGTAACGCCGGACATTCGTGGGCTTGACCCCGTCGACATCCGCGTCATAGACCGCAAAAGCGGCAAGCGCCGCAAGCTCGCGTTCCGAAAAGAAAACGGGCGCATTGTTTTGAATCACACCGTCGGCGCAATGACGACCTGCACCCTGATCGTAAAATAACACGCCATTCAAAGCGCGGCGCATTTGAACGAACTCTGACAGAAGGAAACAGCCATGGAAAAAGACCTTTTGGCACAATATCGCCCCATCCCGTTCTGGTCATGGAACGACAAGCTGAACCCCGAAACGCTCATCGAACAGATCCGCTGGATGAAGCAAATGGGACTCGGCGGCTTTTTCATGCACGCGCGCGCCGGTCTGCAAACGCAATATCTGTCCGAGGAATGGTTTCACTGCATTGAAGTCGGTGCCGACGAAGCACAAGCGCAAGCGATGCGCGCATGGATATACGACGAAAACGGCTGGCCGAGCGGTTTCGTCGGCGGCAAGCTGTTGCAGGCGGAAGAAAACCACGATTGGTTGATTGAATCGCGCGAGGGCGCGTTTGACGCACAGGCCACCGTCAGCTATTTTACGGGCGCAGACGAACTCGTGCGCGTGTCCGAGCCGATATCGGACACGCCGCACTATCTGAACCTTTATCTGCGCACGGCCGCATCTACGGTGGATATTTTGAATCCGAATGTGGTGGAGCAATTTCTTTCTTTGACGCACACGGAATATCAAAAACGATTCGGCGCCGATTTTTCCAAGAAAATTGCCGGTTTTTTCACGGATGAGCCACAGTACCAGCGTTGGGGGACGCCGTATACCAAACAAATCGCCCTGTATTTCCGCGAAAATTACGACGAGGACATTCTCGACGGACTGGGTCTGCTGTTCGTGGAAAAAATCGGCTACCGCCGATTCCGCTATCGGTATTGGAAAGCTATGCAGGAATTGATGCTGCATAGCTACAGCGAACGCGTGTACCGCTGGTGCCAAACCAACGGAGTCCGATTCACGGGACACTACATTGAAGAGACCTCGCTCGGCTATCAACTTATGTGCTGTGGCGGCGTGATGCCTTTCTACGAATATATGGACATCCCGGGCATCGACTGGCTTGGAAAAAACACCGATGCATCGCTGTCCGCCGTGCAGGTTGCCAGCGTGGCGGCGCAATTGGGCAAAAAACAAGTGCTGACGGAAACCTTCGCTTGCTGCGGCTGGGATGTGAAGCCCTCCGAACTGCGCCGCGTGGCCGGCTACCAGTATGTGCACGGCGTCAATTTGCTGTGCTGTCACCTGATCCCGTACAGCGAGCGCGGCACGCGAAAATACGATTATCCCGCGCATTATTCCGCCATAAACCCTTGGATTTCCGATGGTTTTCGGACATTTAACGACTATTTCTCCCGCCTCGGCTATTTGCTGGGTGAGGGGGAGCAGCACGTAAGCGTCGCCGTTTTGCATCCCATTCGAAGCGCATATTTTTCCTATAAGCGCGCACTTGAAAACAGCGGATTCGGCGTTGCCGAGTTGGATAAGGCGCTGCATTCCGCGGCCAAGCTCCTAGAGCGGCACGGCATCGCCTATCATTATCTGGATGAGACCCTGCTTGCAAAATACGGGTTCGTCGAAAACGCCGCCATCGGTTGCGGCAACTGCAAATACACCTATTTGATTTTGCCCAAACTGCTAACCATGGACGCGACCACGGAAAAGCTGCTGCGTCAATTCGTATCGCAGGGCGGCAAGGTCTTACTGCTGGATGAAAAGCCCGCATATCTGGAAGCGGAGCCGTTCGACTATCCCTATCTGGAAAGCAACTGCACCCTGTGCGACATTTTGCGGGATATGCCGTTCCGCGTGGAGGCTACGGATACGGAACTTTGCTACGCCTATCGCACCATGGACGAGCGAAAATATCTTTACGTTATCAATCCCTCCCGGACGCAGACCTTTTCCCAGAAATTCGATTTCGGAGAAAGCGTGCGCGCTTTCACGCGGGTACACCTGCAAGACCTTTCCACGCAACGGATTTCCCTTTCCGTCACGTTGCAGCCGGGGGAGGACGCACTTCTGTTTTGCAGCACACGCGAAGCCGAAAAGCCCCGCGCCTTGCAGCCATATCCCTTCCGTTTTACGCAGGCGACGGTCGAATTTTCACAAAATGCACTGATTGTGGACTGCGTTTCCTATTCTTACGACGGCATCCATTATTCCAAGCCGTGGCCCTGCCCGGCGCTGTTCCAAAAACTTTTGAAAGAACGATTTGCCGGCAGAATTTTCCTGCGCTATGCCTTCAAGATCGAGCAGGTGCCGAACGCAATCCTGCTGCAATCGGAAAACAGCCACGATCTTCGCGCATGGATCAACGGCATCCCGCTGACGGAAAAACTTCCCTCGCGCGAATCTTACGAAACTCTGTACGACATCTCAAAACACGTAAAACCCGGCATCAATCACTACACCGTCTCGGTACTGTGGCACGAGGACGCCTCCGTCTATCGCACGCTTTTCGCGAAGGATGCAACGGAAGGGCTGAAAAACTGCATTGCCTACGATTCGGAACTGCAGCCGATCTATCTGCTGGGCGATTTCGGCGTTTATCCGAAATCCGGCTATCGGGATACCGAGCCGAATTTTGTCGAGGCCGACGATTTCTACATCGGAAAGGTGCCCGAAACCGTCTCGGACATCACCACGGACGGATTCCCGTTCTTTTCCGGGCAGATCACCCTTTGCCGGGCATTCGATCTGGCGCGAACGGACGTTTCTCTGCATCTGCTCGGCGAATATCTATCGGCCGAGGTAACGATCAACGGCACTGACAAGGGCAGACTCTTGTTTGACACGCAAATGGACATATCCGACGTGGCCGTGGTGGGCACGAATACCATCCGCGTCCGCTTTCAGATCAGCAACCGCAACCGAATGGGGCCGCACCACATGGTCGGCGGAAAAACATGGGGCGTTTCCCCGTGGAGCTTTGAAATGTTCGGTTCTTGGAACGACGACAAGAGCGACGCTTACCACGACGGCTATGATTTAAAACTGTTCTACGCACGATAACGCTCCCAAAAACAGGCATGGGGATATATAGGAGGAATCAATGTGAGTTACGTAAATGCGAAAGAAAAATATGCCGCCATCGGCGTAGATACCGAAGCGGCCATGGAAAGGTTGCAGCGCACGCCCCTGTCGCTGCACTGCTGGCAGGGCGATGATGTCCGCGGCTTTGATACGGACCCAACCAAGCCCCTGACGGGCGGCATCCAGACCACGGGCAACTATCCCGGCAGAGCACGGACGCCCGACGAGCTGATGGCCGACATGGAAGTGGTTCTGAAGCTCTGCCCCGGAACGAAAAAACTCAATCTCCACGCAAGCTATGCCATTTTTGAAGACAGCGACTGGGCAGATCGGGACAAGCTGGAACCGAAACACTTCAAAAAGTGGGTGGATTTCTGCAAAAAGCACGGTCTGGGTGCAGATTTTAACCCCACCTTTTTCTCTCATCCCAAGGCAAACGGCCTAACGCTTTCTTCGCCTGATGAAGAAATTCGCCGTTTCTGGATCGACCACGGCAAGGCCTGCGTCCGTATCTCTCAGTATCTGGCAGAGGAATTGGGACAGCCTTGCACCATGAATATTTGGACAGGCGACGGCTTCAAGGACATTCCTGCTGACCGCATGGGGCCCCGCCTCCGCTACAAAGAGGCCATCGACGAAATCCTGTCCGAACCGTACGACTTCCGTCTGGTCAAGCCCTGTATTGAGTCAAAAGTTTTCGGCATCGGTGTGGAAAGCTACACCGTCGGTTCTGCGGAGTTTAGCCTGAGCTATGCCGCGATGAATAAGGAAAAGTGCATTCCTCTGATGGACAACGGCCACTACCATCCCACGGAAGTGGTGTCCGACAAAATTCCCGCCTTGCTTGCCTTCTTCCCGGAAATCGCCTTGCACATCACCCGTCCCGTCCGCTGGGACAGTGATCATGTGGTGCTGTTCGACGACGAAACCAAGGAAATCTGCAAAGAGATCGTCCGTTGCGGCGGTTTGGACGGTCGAGTGCATATGGCACTGGATTATTTCGATGCCTCCGTCAACCGCATTGCCGCATGGGTCACAGGCTTCCGCAATGTGCAAAAGAGCTTGCTGTACGCACTGCTGACCCCCGATATGACCGATAAGCAGGACAACAACGACTGGACAAGTCTGCTGGTTTATCAGGAAGAACTGAAAACCATGCCCTTCGGGGAAATCTGGGCAGAGTATTGCCGCAGAAACGGTGTGTCGGAGGATGGCGCATGGCTGAGCGCAGTTCGGGAATACGAAAAGACGGTCTTGGAGGCGAGAGCATGAACGATATTTTGACGGCACCGTGGATGGTGGAGATGATCCGCACCACCACCAATATGTATGCCCACGGTTGGGATGAACGCAACGGCGGCAATGTGAGCCTGCTGTTGGAGGAAAATCAGGTGGGGGAGTATCTGAATACGAAAAATGTCCAGCGTGTCATCCCTACCGGCTTTTCCTGCCCGGAACTGGAGGGCAAGTATTTCCTTGTCACCGGCACGGGAAAGTATTTCAAAAACGTGCAGTATGCCCCGGAGGTCAATCTGGGTCTGGTGCGACTGGCGGACGAGGGAAGAAAAGCGGAACTTCTGTGGGGCTATGCCGACGGCGGCAAATTCACCTCCGAATTTCCCGCTCACATGATGAGCCATGCCGCCCGGCTGAAAATTGATCCCAATAATCGTGTGGTAATGCACTGCCATCCGGCAAATCTGCTGGCCATGACCTATGTTCATCGCTTGGAGGAACGGGAGTTCACCAGAACCCTGTGGCAGATGTGCACCGAGTGCATCGTGGTGTTCCCGGACGGCGTAAATGTACTGCCGTGGATGCTCTGCGGCACGAATGAGATCGGCATGGCCACCGCCAAGAAGATGGAAACTGCCCGACTGGTGGTGTGGGCGCAACACGGGATTTACGGCGCGGGCAAGGATTTGGACGAGACCTTCGGCCTGATCGAAACCGCCGAAAAAGCCGCGGAAATCTATATGAAGATCGCCCATTTGCCCCGTGTCAACACCATCACCGACGACCAACTGAAACTGCTGGCCGATGCCTTTGGCGTTGCATACCGGAAGAATTATCTGAATTGATTCGTCGCGACGGCCGCTTTCCGGCGGGCAATCGCACGCAAACAATTACAAAAACGGAGCGTTCCCGATGCGGAATGCTCCGTTTTTCCATTTTTAATTCAATGCGCCGTTCATCGTGCGGAACAGCGTTGCAATGCGGCCGCGCAGCGCCTTTGCCTGCGGCGTGTCGGACGTGCCGAGCGTTTCGATCCAGCGCACGGAGGCCGCCTGCGCGTCTTTAAGCGTTTGCAGGTCACAGTTCAGGTTGGCCACGCGGAATACGGGCAATCCCGATTGCCGTGCGCCGAAGAAATCGCCGGGGCCGCGCAAGCGCAGATCTTCCTCCGCAATGCGGAAGCCGTCATTCGTCTTGCAGAATGCTTTGAGTCGCTGTAAGGTTTCCGGCGAGCGATTGTGCGTGGTTAAAATGCAATAGCTTTTCGCATGGCCGCGGCCGACGCGCCCGCGCAACTGATGAAGCTGCGACAGGCCGAATCGGTCGGCGTCTTCTATGACCATCAGTGTCGCATTGGGCACGTCCACGCCGACCTCGATGACGGTGGTCGCAACCAGGATGTCACTTTCCGCGCGCGCAAACGCCGTCATGATGCTTTCTTTTTCCGCGCCTTTCATCCGCCCGTGCAGCAGGGAAACACGCAGGTCGGGGAAGACGGAATTTTGCAAGGTTTCCGCCCAAAGCTGTGCGGATTTGATGTTCAGCTCCTCGTTCTCCTCCACGGCTGGGCACACCACAAACACCTGATGCCCCTCCTGCGCCTGTTTTCGGATGAACGCGTTGATGCGCGGGCGGTAGCTTTCCGTCAGCAGGAAGGTGTCCACGCTCTGCCGTCCCGGCGGCAATTCGTCGAGAATCGACACATTCAGATCGCCGTACATGATCAGCGCCAGCGTGCGCGGGATGGGCGTCGCCGACATGACCAGCAGGTGCGGCTCGTTGCCCTTCGTACTCAGACGCGCGCGCTGTGCCACGCCGAAACGGTGCTGTTCGTCGGCGATCACGAGCCGCAGGTCGGCAAAGACTGTGCTGTCCGTGATCAGCGCGTGCGTTCCGACGACCAAATCCAATTCTCCCGCCGCGATGGCGGCACGCACCGCCTTTTTTTCGCTCTCTTTCATCGAACCGGTCAGTAGTCCGACGCGCATCCCCAGCGGCGAGAGGAGAGCTCCCAGCGAGGCATTATGCTGTTCGGCCAAAATTTCCGTCGGCACCATCAGTGCCGTCTGGTGGCCGTTTTGCGCGCACAGATAGGCCGCGGCGGCGGCGACCATTGTCTTTCCGCTGCCCACGTCGCCCTGCACGAGCCGATTCATCGGCGTGCCGCTGCAAAAATCGACACGAATTTCCTCGATGGCGCGCAGTTGCGCGCCCGTCAGGCGGAACGGCAGGGCATCGAGGAAGGGCTTTGTCCGTGTGTTTCCAAACGGCGGGCACTTTTTCTCGGTCTGCGCCGCGCGAATGAGGGAAAGTCCCGCGGAAAATACGAAAAATTCCTCAAAAATCATCCGTTTTCGCGCCTGTTCCGCCTCCTGCACGGAACGCGGCTGATGGATGGCGAAATACGCTCTTTGCGCGGGAAGAATATCGTATTCCCGGCATATCTCCTCGGGGATGATTTCCTCCGGCATCGGGCACAGTGCCAGTGCCTGCGCAACCGCTTTCACCACGGAGGCATTGGACAGCCCCGCCGTCAGCGGATAGATCGGCAAAACGCGGCGGGTCGTAACGGGCGGCGCGTCAAGCGCCTCGAATGCGGGAGAGGTCATGCCGTAGCCGCCGAAATCGCCCGACAGGCTCCCGTAAAAAATATATTCTTTTCCGTATTGCAGTTGCCCGGTCGTAAATTTCTGGTTGAAAAACGTCAGATTCAGGCGAGCGGTATGGTCAGCGACCTGCACCTTCGTAATGTCCAGCCCTTTGCGCACGTGCGCCGTGCGCGGCGTGTTCATCACCATGGCGCGGAAACACGCGGGTTTGTCCGCCTCCAACTGCGCAATGGTCACCAGCCGCGTGCGATCTTCGTAATCGCGCGGGAAATGGCAGATCAGGTCGCCCAACGTGCGAATATTCAGTTCGGCAAACTGCGCCGCTTTGGTCGGCCCGATGCCCTTGAGCATCGTGATCGGGTCGGAAAGGTTTGCCATATCGGTTTCCCCCGTTTTTGAATTTAGCATCCGATGTCGTCCGCATTGCCCGCGGAGGCATCCGGCAAAAAGGCAAGCAGTGCCTGCCGTTCGTTTTCCACACGCTCATCCAGAACGGCGTTGAGCAGCGTTTGCAGCGCCTTGCCGATCTGTCCGCCATGATAGCCCAGTGCCATCAGATCGTGCCCGTCGACGGCGAGGTCGCGGATGTGCAGGCAGGCATTTTCGGCCTGAATTTCCTCCGACAGGGCACGCAACTGCGCAAACGCGGGCGTTTGCGTGGCCGTACCCGTGCCGCCCATGTCCGCCTCCTGCAACGTCAGAAGCTGTGCAAAGGCCTCCGCGCCCATGCGGCTGAGCCAGCGGCGCACCGCCTTTTTGCTCGGCGGGATCTGCGCCATGTGGTTTTCCACCAACCGCACGACCTCGGTGCGCAGGGCATTCGGCGCTTTCAGCCGCCGCAGGGCGACATTCGCCAGCTCCGCACTTTTCTCGGCGTGGCCGTAAAAATGCCCAACGCCGTTTTCATCCGTCGTAAAACAGGCAGGTTTTCCGATGTCGTGCAGCAGCGCCGCCAAGCGCACGGAAAGCACCGGCGGCACGGCGGCCACCACGTGCGCCGTGTGGACGTACACGTCATAAATATGGTGGAGATTGTGCTGCTCAAATCCGACGCACGGCGCAAGCTCGGGAATTATCTGCGATAAAATCGGCGCAAACAGGCACAGATCGTCCGCATTCACGCAAACGATTAGTTTACATAACTCATCAAATACACGTTCCCGCGCCAGCAGATTCAGCTCCGGCGTCAAAGAAAACATCGCCTGCAATGTTTTTTCTTCCACGCGCAGTCCGTATCGGACGGAAAACCGCACGCCGCGCACGATGCGCAGGGCATCTTCCGCAAATCGTTCCTCCGCCGCGCCGACCGTGCGCAAAATACCGTTTTCCATATCCGCGCGGCCGCCGAACGGGTCGGCAAATCCGCGCGTCGGAGAATAGGCCATGGCATTGATCGTGAAATCGCGCCGCGCCAGATCTTTCTCGATTTCGTCCACAAATTCGACCCGATCGGGATGTCGGCTGTCGCTGTATGTGCTTTCCGTGCGGAATGTCGTGATCTCGTAGATCTCCCCGTCGGGGAAAACGATGCCGACCGTGCCGTGCTTTTCTCCGGCGCGAACCTGCGGATATTCGCAAAACAATTCCTCGATCTGCGCAGGCTTGGCCGAGGTGCACAGGTCGTAATCATGCGGCGTCAGGCCGAGCTGCGCATCGCGCACGCATCCGCCGACGGCATAGCAGGGAAATCCCGCCTGCTCCAACCGCGCGATGCACAATTTTGCATTTTCCGGCAAAAACACGAGATTTCCCCCTTTTTCCTACAAATTTTCCGACTCGATTGTTTCGATTTCCTCGGTTTCTTCCTCATTTTCCTCGGGTGCAGGCTCCTGCGGGGCAGGGAGAAACTCCGTCTCAAACGGCCCGGCCAGTATCCAGATGCCGACCCACAGGTACATCCAGTGCGCACCCGGTGCGGCGGCAATGCACGCAAATCCGGCAAGCATCTTCCAGAATTTTCTCAGTCGCGGTCTGTCCATGCCCACGGCCTGCCCCCAATTGCGATACAGCGCCAGCGCCGCAACGGTCACGGCCAGCGCCTGCGGCAGGAAGCGGATCGTTTCCGGCTCGCCGCGATAGCGCAAAATGATCTGGAACAGCAGTGCCATCAGATACACGCACGGCAAAAGATAGCACACGGCTCTCGCACGCCGCCGCAGTGCAAAATCCAGCGGCAGGAGCACGAGCGCGGCGCAAATGCCCGCAAAAAAGAACACTTTGTCCACCGTTTCGCCGTCGCGCGCCAGAGAAAAAGCGTAAAACACGATGCCCAGTGCCGCCGCAATTTGCAAAACCGCGGTCACACTGTCGTTTTTCGGCGTTTCGGGCACGTCATCGGCCTTGCGCGCCAGCAGGAAAAACACGGCCGCGGCGATCGGCCACAAAATCAGATAGCCGATCCATCCCGGATGCGCGGCGGGGTACAGTCCCTTGTCGTCCACGCCGACCGACAGCGTCCAATACCGCAGCAGCGCGCCGACCACGCCGAACGCGGCGGCCGCCCACAGACTCCGTTTTTTCATAGCATAACCTCATTTCAGGTAAGAAATCAGCATACAAATTCCCGCCAGAATCGGCTGATGTCCCATGTATATCCACAAAGACTGCCGTCCGCAGAAGGAAAAGAAGCGAATGATCGGATTTCTCTCGTTGACCTTGGGCATCAGGCTTTCTTTTTTTGCATAGGTATAGCGTCCGATGACCGCGCCGATCAGGAAATATCCCAGATTCGGCATCAGGGGAAAGTAGTCGCCGCCGGCGGACAGGCCGACGTTGCGCAGTCCCAAGAACATCCAGTAGGGCACATCGACGGGATAAATCTCTTTCAGGTTCAGGTACAGCCCCGCCGCCGCAAGCAGCACGCCCGCGCACAGCAAAACAGGGGAGGGCAGCTTGCGCAGCAGTGCCCACAGCAGCATGCACAGTCCCAGACAGTGCAGAACGCCGAAATAGATGATCGTGCCCTTGCTCAGAAATCCGAACCGATACATCCCGTACGTCACCAGTGAGATCAGCAGGCCGCAGCCGAATACGATCGCGCCGCGCTTGACATGGTGGTGTCCCAGCGTGACGCAGATGCCCGACAGTACGATGAACAAAATGCCGCCGTAGCTCTGGACGACGGAAAACCACGTCGGATACGTCCAGTCCACCAGCCGATACAGGTACACGAGGTCGTACACGAAATGCACGGCGATCATGCCCAGTATGCAAATTCCGCGGAATGCATCAAGCTCCCAAATTCTTTTTTTCATGATTTTGCTTCCTTTTCCGCTTCCTCTTCCAGCACGCGGTACGCCACCTTGCCGACCAGCGTCTTGGGTAGCTCCGTACGGAAGATCATTTCTTTGGGAAGGGCGTATTTTGCGATATTTTCCCGACAGTAGTCCATCAGCTCCCGCTTCAGCGCGTCCGACGCTTCGATGCCCGGCATGGGCACGACATAGGCGCGAATGCGGCGGCCGCGATAATCGTCCGGCACGCCGATGATGCACGAAAGCAGCACTTTTTCATGGCGGTCGATGATGTTTTCGAGTTGCGAGGGATAAATATTGTAGCCCGAGGAAATGATCAGCCGCTTCATCCGCTGACGGAAATAGACGAATCCGTCTGCGTCCATATAGCCGAGGTCGCCGCTGTGCAGCCAGAGTTTTCCGTCGGCGTGCCGTTTCAGTGTGGCGGCGGTTTCTTCGGGGTTGTCCATATAGCCCAGCATCACGGTCGGGCCGCTGACGCAGATCTCGCCCTCTTCCATGGGCGGTACTTCTTCGGTCGTTCCGGGAGCGACGATTTTATAGAACGTGTCCGGGAACGGAACGCCGATGGAATTTTCGCGCGCATAGGACTTCGGGGTCAGGCACGAGGCGGTGACGCACTCGGTCGTGCCGTAGCCCTCGCGAATCTGCTCGGCGCAGTTGTGCGCCTTTAAGAACGCGTCTACCTTCTTTTTCAGCTCGGGCGACAGGCTGTCGCCGCCGCAGAAAATGCCTTTCAGGAAGCTCATGTCGGTTTTTTCCAGCCCCTGCGTGCGCAGCAGTGCCTCAAACAGCGTCGGAACGCCGGGAATGAAATCGGGTTTCTGCTTTTTCAGAATGTCGGCATAGGTCTTGACGGAAAACTGCGGCACCAGAATGCATTGCGCGCCGCCGATGAGCGCCGTGTGGATGCCGATGCCGAGGCCGAAGCCGTGGAAAACGGGCATGATCGACAGCATTTTCATCCCCGCGATGCACGGATAGCCGGATGCGGCAATGGTCTGCAAGCCCAACGCGTTGAAATTCCGATTGGAGAGCATGATGCCCTTGTTCGTCCCGGTCGTGCCGCCGGAATAGAGGATGGCACCGCAGTCGTCGGCCTTGCCGATGTCGGCAGGCAGTTGCGCAACCGTCGCGCCCGCGGCCACGACGTCGCGCCACAGGAGATAGTCGCGTTTTTCTTTCGGCAGGGAACAGCGCCCCGCTTTCGTGTGCGGATAGAGCACGTTCAGCGGAAAGGGCAGCTCCTCGGCGATTTTTGCGACAAAAATCTGCACCGGGTGGTCGACCTCCGACAAAATACCGGAAACTTTTTCGTAAAATCCGTCAAGCGTCAAAATCGCCTTGCTGTGCGACACATTCAGATAAAACGCGATTTCCTTGGCCGCCGACAGGGGATGGATCATATTGGGGATCGCGCCGATGCGATTGAGCGCATAGAAGCAGTGCAGCGTCTGCGGGCAGTTTGGCATGCAGAGCGTCACACGGTCGCCACGCGTGATGCCCATGGCCAGCAGGCCCTTGGCAGCGCGGTCGATATGCCGCAAAAAACGGGCAAAGGTCGTTTTCTTGCCCATGAAGCCATAGGCAATATTGTCGGGATATTTTTTTGCGGTATCCGCCAGAAGCTGATACATCGTCTTTTCGGGGTAGTTCAGGGTGGCGGGGGTATTGCCGTAAAATGCCAGCCACGGCGCAGATGCGGACAGTGTCATAAAGGTGAATCCTTTCGGGAAAAATCGAATTTGGTAAATTTTCTCTCATACAGTATACCATATCCGACGCACGGATTTCCACCCTTTTGTTAAAAAAATCCGTTTTTGGAAAATAGTTATTGTTTCCTGTGGCAAAATCGCGTATACTGTATGCAGAGATTTTGTCTTTTCGGAGGTTTTCGTATGATACTCGGCATTGTCACCGCATTCGCGGCGGGTGCGGACGCACTGTTTTATTTTCTGGTGCAGCCCCATCCGCTGCTGCTGCTCCCGCTTTTTGCGGGATTCTGGCTGGTCGGGCTTTTGCTGGCCGTCGGATTTTTGGCATGGATGGCCTCGCTGGTGGATCCATCCGTCGCGCAGGAGCACGACAGCCGGTTTTATCGTGCAATGGCCACGGCGTACATCCGCGCCATTGTCACGCTCTGCCGCGTCCGCGTTCGGCGCGTCGGCATGGAGCAGCTTTCATCGCTTCCGCAGGGTAGCCGCTATTTGCTCGTGTGCAACCACGTCTGCATCGCCGACCCCGTCGTTTTGCTGCATTGTTTCCCGAAGTCTCAGCTTGCGTTCATTTCCAAGAAAGAAAACGGCACCATGCCCATCGTCAGCGGCGTCATGCATCGGCTGCAATGCCAACTGATCGACCGCGAAAACGACCGCGCCGCACTGAAAACCATCATCCGGTGCATCCAGATTCTGAAAGACAACAAAGCCTCCGTCGCCGTTTTCCCGGAGGGCTACTGCTCCAAAGACGGCCTGCTGCACCACTTCCGTTCGGGCGTTTTCCGCATCGCGCAGAAGGCGGACGTGCCCATCGTCGTGTGCACCGTGCACAATACCGCCACCATTCTCCCCAACATTCGCGCCCTGCGCGGCAGCCGCGTGGAAATGCACCTTGTCGGCATTGTCCGCCCCGAGGAATTTCACGGCGAGACCACCGTCGAGCTTTCCGAACGCGTCTATCGGATGATGGCCGACGATCTGGGCAGTGAACTTGTCTACCACGGGGAATAAAATCTCCCCTTGATTTGTGACGAAAACCTTTGTATAATGAATTTCAAGCGGAATTATTTCCTTATGTTGGAGGATGCAATATGAAAAACAGCGAAAAAACACTCGATATGATCGTCAATCTCTGCAAAAGCAGAGGCTATGTCTATCCCGGCTCCGAAATTTACGGTGGCTTGGCAAACTCGTGGGATTTCGGCCCTCTGGGTGTGGAATTTAAGAACAACGTCAAAAAGGCATGGCTGAAAAAATTCGTGCAGGAATCGGATTACAATGTCGGTCTGGACTCCGCGATTCTGATGAATCCGCAGACTTGGATCACCACCGGCCACGTCGGCAGTTTTTCAGACCCCTTGGTCGATTGCAAGGGCTGCGGCTCGCGCCAGCGCGCCGACCAGCTCATTTCCGCATCCGACAGCGGAAAATCCGTGAACGTCGATGCCATGAGCTTTGAGGAAATGGATGCCTACATCGCCGCGCACGAAGATGTCGTCTGCCCCAACTGCGGCAAGCATCATTTCACCGCCATCCGCAAATTCAATCTCATGTTCAAGACGCAGATCGGTGTCACCGAGGACACCGCCTCCACCGTCTATCTTCGCCCGGAGACCGCGCAGGGCATTTTCGTCAACTTTGCGAACATCCAGCGCACCACCCGCAAAAAGCTGCCGTTCGGCGTCTGTCAGGTCGGCAAATCGTTCCGCAACGAGATCACGCCCGGCAACTTCATTTTCCGCATCCGCGAATTTGAGCAGATGGAATGCGAATTTTTCTGCCAGCCCGGCACCGATCTGGAATGGTTCGCCTATTGGAAAGATTTCTGCAAAAACTGGCTTATCAGCCTCGGCATCAAGGAAGACTCCCTGCGCCTGCGCGACCATGACCCGGCGGAGCTCGCCTTCTATTCCCGCGCCACCACCGACATCGAGTATCAGTTCCCGTTCGGCAACGGATGGGGCGAGCTGTGGGGCATTGCCGACCGCACCGATTATGACCTCGGCCGCCATCAGGAAGCCTCCGGCAAGAGTCTGGAATATTTCGATCAGGAAAAGGGCGAGCACTACATCCCCTACGTCATCGAGCCGTCGCTCGGCTGTGACCGTGTCGCGCTGGCATTCCTGTGCGAGGCGTACGACGAAGAGGTGATCGGGCAGGACAAAAACGGCAAGGACGATGTGCGCACCGTTTTGCATCTGCATCCCGCGCTTGCGCCGTTCAAGGCGGCCGTCCTCCCGCTGTCGAAGAAGCTCTCGCCCAAGGCCGAGGAAATTTACCGCGATCTGCGCAAGGATTTCATGATCGACTTTGACGACACCGGTTCGATCGGCAAGCGTTACCGCCGTGAGGACGAAATCGGCACGCCGCTTTGCATCACGGTCGATTTCCAGACCGTCGGCGACGAAAACACCCCCGCCGACAATTGTGTCACCGTGCGCGACCGTGACACCATGGAGCAGGTGCGCATCCCGATTTCGGAGCTGAAAGCCTATATCGCCGCCAAATGCGAATTCTGATTGCATTTCTCCCCGCCGAGATTTTCTCGGCGGGGTTTTCGTTTGCAAAACGCACCGTGAAATGTGTAAAATTACCGCCGTTCTCTGTAGGGGCGATCATCGATCGCCCGCTTGCTCCGCACTACCCGCTATGTCATCCCGAGCAAGCAAACGACGAAGGTAGTAGGTGTGGCACACGATAATTCTTAATCTTTTCTTAACACTATTGACTTTTCTGCCTTTTCGGGGTATAAAGTCATGGCTAAGCGGAATTTCCGCAGAAAGAGAGGTTCCTGCGCAATGGTATGGGGTCCCGCCTTCGGCACGGTGCATTTGCTCACGCTGGCTGCCGCCGTGCTCATCATTCTGGCGCTGTATTTTCTTCTGAGAAAAGCCACTGTTCGGCTTCAGATCCTTGTTCTGGGCGCGCTTTCCTTTGCCGGAATTGCCGCCATTATTTTTAATCTGACCGTATGCTCCCGCTGGGGGCAATCTCCGATCGAATATCTGCCGCTGCATCTTTGCTCGGTCAATGCCATTTTGCTGCCCATTGCCGTGTTCTCGCGCAGTAAGGTCGTCGGCAATATGCTGCTTCTGTGGAGCTTGGGCGCGCTGTTCGCGCTGCTGTGCAACCGCCCGGATTACGAGCTGATGAGCGACGTTTTCTTCTTCTACTATTTCCCGCACGTGTTGGAGTTCGGCATTCCCATCCTGCTGTTCTCGCTTGGTCTGATCAAGAAAGATGCCGGGTGCATTTTCTCCACGCTGGCGCTGACGCTCCTGATCTATCTCTTCGTGCACCAGTGCAATGTCTTTATCAATTCCATGGATCTGATCAATCCGGACGGTGAGCAGATCGAGGTCAATTATATGTACTCCCTGATTCCCGAGGTCTCCCTGCTGGAAGTTTTCTGGAAGATTGTGCCGCACCGTTTCTGGTATATGCTCGTCATCTTCCCGCCGGTGGCCGCGTATCTGCTCGTGCTCTATATTCCGCAGATCACGAAAAAGCTGCATCGGCACGAAAAGTTCCGTCACAAATCCGTCTAGAAAAACGCATTCCCGAAATCCGCACATATGCGGATTTCGGGAATTTTTCCTGCGGTTTTTCTTGACCTGCCCCGCCGCGTGTGATATATTAAAATGTGGTGTGCCAAACGAAGCCACCCGAACTACCTACATACCCAAAGGAATGCACATGAAACTTATCAAAAAAATCCTCACCTACCTGATGATCGTCTGCACGGCGGCCGTCACCTCTTTGAGCTATCAGCTTTTCGTCTTCCCGAATGATTTCGCGCCCTCGGGCGTCAGCGGTATCTGCACCATCATCCAGCACCTGACCGGTTTTTCCGTCGGCTATATGAGCCTGCTGATCAATATTCCGCTTGCGATTATCGTCTTTTTCGTCGTCAGCCGCTCCGTGGCCGTCCGTTCGATGGTCTATTCGCTGGTATTTTCCGCCGGATTGCTGATTTTCGAGCGGGTCGACCTGTCGGCCTTCGCCTACACCGGCGTGTCCGCCCACGTGCTCGGCCCACTGGTCGCCGGTGTCGTCATGGGCACGGCCTATTCCATGCTGGTGCGCGTTTCCGCCACCACGGGCGGCATCGACTTCGTCGCCGCACTCATCCACAAAAAGCATCCGGAAACCAATATGTTCTGGATCATTTTCACGATGAATCTGTGCATTGCCGCCGTTTCTTATTTCGTCTACGGATTTAACATGGAACCGGTGCTTTTGTGCATTCTCTATTCGTTCACTTCCAGCACCGTGACCGACAAGCTCACCAAATCCGGCCGCAGTGCCATCCGCTTTGAGATCGTCACCGACTATCCGCAGGAGCTGTACGCCGCCATCCGCGAACACCTGCACCACGGTGTGACGATGATCCCCGGCAAGGGAATGTACCGCGACCGCCCGGTCAGCGTGCTCATTTGCGTCATCAACAAAAGCCAGATCGCACCGATGAACGACCTCATCCGTTCTTTCCCGGATACCTTTGCCGTGATGAGTCAGGTCGGCTCCGTCGTCGGCAATTTCCGCCAGCTCGACAAAGACGGCAACGAGGAAGTTACCCTGCTCGATCCCGGCGAATAAGCTATCATTTTTTCCACGGAGGTATTTTCCATGGCCTATTATTATCCCGAGCCCAGCCACACATTCAGCGAATATCTGCTGGTTCCCGGCTACACAAGCGAAGGCTGCATCCCGGATCGGGTCAGCCTGCAAACGCCGCTCGTCCGTTATCGCAAAGGGGAGGAGAGCTGCCCCATCACGCTCAATATCCCGATGACCTCTGCCATCATGCAGAGCGTTTCGAACGACACCTTGGCCATTGCCTTGGCCAAAGAGGGCGGTCTGAGCTTTATTTACAGCTCGCAGCCCATTGCGGCGCAGGCCGCCATGGTCGCCCGCGTCAAGAACTACAAGGCAGGCTTTGTCGTGTCCGCCTCCAATCTGACGCCCGCACACACGCTGGCCGACGTACTTGACCTCAAGGCGCTCAACGGCTTTTCCACCGTCGCCGTCACCGATGACGGCACGGCCAACGGCAAGCTCTTGGGTATCGTCACCGGGCGCGACTATCGCGTCAGCCGCATGAGTCCCACCGACCCCATCTCCTCGTTCATGACGCCGCTGGAGAAGCTCGTCACCGCCCCCGCAGAGACGACGCTCAAAGAGGCCAACGACATCATCTGGGAGCACAAGCTCAACAGCCTTCCCATCGTGGACAAGGACGGACGGCTGCTGTATTTCGTCTTCCGCAAGGACTACGCCTCTCACAAGGCCAATCCGCAGGAGTTGCTCGACGGCCACAAGCGTTTTATGGTCGGCGCGGGCATCAACGTATGCGACTACGAAACGCGTGTCCCCGCACTGCTGGAGGCCGGAGCGGACGTGCTGTGCATCGACTCGTCCGAGGGCTACAACTATCGTCAGGAAAAAACGATCGCGTGGATTCGCAAAAACTACGGAAACGACGTTAAAGTCGGCGCGGGCAACGTCGTCGACCGGGACGGTTTCCTGTTTCTGGCGCAGGCCGGTGCGGATTTCGTGAAAGTCGGCATCGGCGGCGGCTCGGTCTGCATCACGCGCGAGACCAAGGGCATCGGCCGCGGACAGGCGACCGCCCTGATTGAAGTGGCCGCCGCGCGCGACGAATACTACCGCCAGACCGGCATCTACGTGCCCATCTGCTCGGACGGCGGCATCATCCACGATTATCATATGACGCTTGCGCTGGCCATGGGCGCGGACTTTTTCATGCTCGGCCGCTATTTCGCGCGGTTCGACGAATCGCCCGCGCCGAAGGTTCTGGTCGGCGGCGCATACATGAAAGAATATTGGGGCGAGGGCAGCAGCCGCGCCCGCAACTGGCAGCGCTACGATCTGGGCGGCTCGTCCAAGCTGAGCTTTGAAGAGGACGTCGATTCGTACGTCACCTATGCCGGCCCCTTGCACGACAATGTGGAAATTTCGCTCTGCAAGGTCAGATCTACGATGTGTCACTGCGGTTGCATCACCATTCCCGATCTGCAGGAAAACGCGCGCCTGACGCTCGTTTCCGCCACGTCCATCGTCGAGGGCAGCCACCACAATGTCATTCTTCCCTCGTCCACACAGAGAAAATAACCCCCCACCGCCGACCCTCCCCGGGTCGGCGGTTTCCTTTTCCGCACGCACGGAAATGCATAATGCATAATGAAAAATGCAAAATTTGCCATCCCCTGTAGGAGCGGGGGAAATTTCCCGTTTTTCCACATTTTTACGCGAACAATTCGTCGATCGTTGCGAACCGATAGCCCATGGCCTCCCATTTTGTCAACAGCTCGTCCAGAATGGCCGCGTTTGTTTCGCTCGTCGAATGCAGCAGCACCACCGCGCCGTTGTGCGTACGCGGCAGGAGCTTGGAAAAGGCATATTCCGCCGTCGGCTGGCTGTCGTTGTTCCAATCCACATAGGCCAAGCTCCAAAACACCGTCTTATACCCAAGCCGCTGCGCCATTTTCAGGTTGCTTTCGGAATAATTTCCCTGCGGCGGCCGATAAAATTTCCGCATTTTCTCGCCGGTCGTCTTTTCGTACAACGCCTCCAGCGATTCCAATTCCTTTTCAAACGCCGAAAAATCGCTGATTTTCGACATATCCGGGTGGTGCATCGTGTGGTTGCCGACGATGTGCCCCTCCGCAGCCATCCTGCGCACCAGATCGGCATTACGCTCGATATAATTCCCCACGAGGAAAAAGGCCGCCGAAACCTTGTGCTTTTTCAGCGTGTCGAGGATCTTCGCCGTGCAGCCGTTTTCATACCCCGCGTCAAATGTCAGATAAATCGTCTTTTGCGACGTGTCGCCGATGTAGGCGGCATCCAACCCCGCCAAAACCGCAGCGTTGGCCGGGCCGACGGGCGGCATTCCCTCCGTGCGGAAGCTCAGCCCCCAGCTTGCCGTTTCGATGTGCTCCGAGGCAAAAATCCCGACCGTCAGTGCCAACGCCAACACGACGACCGCCGCCAAAATGTACAAATCCCGTTTAAACATAACATTCCCTCCCATCCGAGCATATGCGCCCCGCGCGAAAAAATACCCGAGCGGGATGCTGTCCGTCCCCCGCGAAATGTGTTTTTCCAATAAAAACAGTTGCTTTTCAAAAGGAAACATGGTATACTGTATGCATTCTGAAAAAAGGAGCTTTTTGTCTATGATTTCCAGAGATATCTGTCAACGTGTCCTGCAAAAAGCCGTGTCCACCGGCGCGGACTATGCCGAACTTTTTGCGGAAAACACGGTCAATCATTCCATTTCCATGATTGCCGACAAAGTCGATGCCATCAACGACGCCGTCATCGCCGGCGCGTCCGTGCGTGTCTATAAGGGAATGCGTTCGGTCATGGCCTCCACCGTCGACACCTCCGAGGCAGGTCTGATCCGTTGCGCCGAGCAGGCCGCCGATGCACTGGGGCAGGGAAGCGCCGCCATCGACATTGTGCTCAAAGAACGCCTGTACGGCGACATTCACCCCGTGAAAATCGCCCCCTCTTCCTGCGACAATAAGGAAAAGGTCGCCATTTTGAAAGAGGGCTATTTCGCCGCCAAGGAATACGACGCGTCCGTCGTGCAGGTTTCCGGCAGCTTGCTGGACGTCGATCACAATATCCTCATCGCCTCGACCGACGGGATTTACGCGCAGGATCGCCAGATCCGCACCCGTATTGCCATCTCCGCCGTAGCCGATAAGGGCAGCGGCACGCAGACGGGCTTCTTCGGCCCGGGCAGACGCATGGGCATGGAAGTGTTCGACAGCATCATCGTCCCCAAGGAAGTGGGTATCTGCGCGGCCAAGCAGGCCGTCACCATGGCCGGTGCGGGCTATTGCCCCGCGGGTGTCATGCCCGTCGCCATCGACAACGGATTCGGTGGCGTTATCTTCCATGAAGCCTGCGGTCACGGTCTGGAGGCGTCCTCCGTCGCCTACGGCCAGAGCGTCTTCGCCGGCAAACTGGGACAGAAAATCGCAAACGAAAAAGTCACCGCCATCGACGACGGCACGATTCCGAATGCTTGGGGTTCGATCAACATCGACGACGAAGGCACGCCCGCACAGCGCAACGTGCTCATCGAAAACGGCATTTTGAAATCGTACATGATCGACAAGTTCAACGGTCGACGCATGGGCATGGCCTCCACCGGCTCTTCCCGCCGCCAGAGCTACGCCTACACCCCCACCTCCCGCATGACCAACACCTACATTGCCGCCGGTTCGGACAAGAACGAGGACATCATTTCCTCCATCGAGTACGGCCTGTACGCGGCCTCCATGGGCGGCGGTTCGGTCAACCCCGTCACGGGCGAATTTAACTTCGCCGTCAACGAGGGCTACATGATCCGCGACGGCAAGATCTGCGAGCCGGTTCGCGGCGCAACGCTTGTCGGCAAGGGAAGCGAAGTCATCCGGAACATCGACATGGTCGGCACGGATATGGATATGGGTCAGGGTATGTGCGGTTCGTCTTCCGGCTCCATCCCCACGAACGTCGGTCAACCTCTGATTCGTGTATCCACGATCACCGTCGGCGGCAGATAAGGAGGGTTTTACCATGAAATTCAACGAATTTAAAGAACTTGTCATCGCCGCGTGCGCCGAGCGGGGCGTCGCGGAATATGAGCTGTACTATCAGTCCAGCTCCTCCACGAGCGTCGATACCTTCCAGCACAGCATCAACGAGTTTTCGTCCTCCCTTTCCGGCGGTCTGTGCTTCCGCTGCATCGTAGACGGCCACATGGGCTATGCCTCCACCGAGTTGCTCTCCGCCGAGCAGGCCGTTTCCGTCGTCGAAAAAGCCGTCGACAACGCGAAAAATCTGGAAACCGAGGAGCAGGTCTTCTTGGGCGAGGGCGGTCAGGTCTATGAACCCCTGCCCGACAGAAGCTATCCCGCACCCGAAACCGACGAAATGCTTTCCGTCGCGCTTTCCACGGCGGATAAGCTCTACGCCGCCGACCCCATGGCCATCGACGGCTGCCAGTCGCAGGTCATCCGCGGTTCTGAAGAAGTCGCCATCTACAATTCCAGAGGTTTGGATCTCCATCGCAGCAACAGCCTCGCCGGCATCATCGCCGTCGGCGTCGTTTCCGACGGTCAGGCCATGTCCAACGATTACCGGATCAAGCTGGGCGAGCTTTCCAAGATCGACATTGATCAGATGGTCGAAAAAGCCATCAACGGCGCGAAGGTCAAGCTGGGCGGCGACGTTGCCCCCACCGGGCAGTATCCCGTCATCTTCAATCCCGATGCCATGTGTAGCCTGCTGAGCGTCTATTCCTCCATTTTCAATTCCGAGGCCGCACAAAAGGGGCTTTCCCTGCTGGCCGGAAAAGAGGGGGAGATCATCGCCGCCGATATCGTCACGCTGGTGGACGATCCGTTCCATAAGGACAATCCGGAGCCTGCCAATTTCGACGCGGAAGGCAGTCCCACGCACAAAAAGAACATCATCGAAAACGGTCGACTCAATACCCTGCTGTATAACCTGAAAACGGCCGCCGTCGCCGGAAAGAAGACCACCGGCAACGCCTCCAAGGGCAGCTACACATCCTCCGTCGGCATCCGCCCGTTCACGCTCTATCTTGAAAACGGCGCATATTCGGAGCAGGAGCTGCTGAACATGGCCGGCAACGGCGTGTACATCACCGACCTGAGCGGCCTGCACGCAGGTGCGGACTCGATTTCCGGCGACTTCTCCCTGCAAAGCGAGGGCTATATGATCGAAAACGGCGAAAAGACGAAATTCGTCAAGTCGTTCACCGTCGCGGGCAATTTCTACGACCTGCTGAAAAACATCGCGGCACTGGCCGATAATTGCAAGCTGCCCAATGCCATGGGCATGACCGCATTCGGTTCGCCCAGCGTGCTGGTCAACGGCCTGAGCATCGCCGGAAAATAAGCATTTTTGACATTGTAAGCCATCCCACGGCCCCGCCGTGGGATGGCTTTTGCATCCCTCCCACAAAAATTTCGTCATCCCTGTAGGAGCGATCATCGATCGCTCGCCCGCACCGCACTCCCCACTATGTCATTCCGAGCGAGCGAATGCGAGTCGAGAAATCTACGCACTTATGGAAATGCATAATGTGAAGTGAAAAGTGAAAAAGCTTCGCGTCATTGCGAGGCGTACAGCGCCGTGGCAATCCGTTTCTGCCTTCCCAAAATGGGAAGGCACGGCGTATTTCCCATAGAAAATTGCGACAACCCCGTCTGCGTTGGCAGACGGGGTTGTTTTACAGGGGAAATTGTTTGATTTTGGCAAATCGGCGGGGGTATTGTGCCGGCGTTGGGGACACCTTGCGCAGAACGATCACCGCGTGATCCGCGCCGTCAATGCGGAAGTTATGTACTTTCTCCGTCCGCAAGCCGAGCTTGGCAATGGCATTTTTTGCCTCCGCAAGCTCCTCCTGCGCCGCCGCGCCCTTCATCGCCAGCACCGCGCCGCCGACCTTGACGAACGGTGCCGTCAGCTCCAGCAGGACGTTCAGCCGCGCCACGGCACGGCTCGTGGCATAGTCATAGCTTTCGCGCCGCGATGCCGCAGCCTCCTCCGCCCGCGCGGCGATGCACTGTGCCTGCACGCCAAGCGTCGGCAGGATCGTTTCCAACCATCGGATCCGCTTGCCGAGCGAATCGAGCAACGTCAGCTCCGCCTCCGGGCAGGCAATTTTCAGCGGTACACCGGGAAATCCCGCGCCGCATCCCACGTCGATCAGCGATTTTCCCCGCAGATCGACGCATTTCAAAATGCTGACACTGTCCTGCAAATGCAATTTTGCGACTGCATCGGGCGCAGTGATCGCCGTCAGATTCATGACCGCGTTCTGCTCCACCACCGCCGCGCCGAATGCGCACAAACGCGCGATCGTTTCCTCGCCGAGCGGCAAATCCATGCCCGCAAGCTCTGCGCGCAGGGTATTTTTCATTTGTTCATCCATCGTTTTCTCCCAAAATTCCGTTGATATAGTCCGCATCCGTCGGATCAAAGCGGGGCGTTTCCTCGCTCGGCGTGACCTGCTGCAAATACCAGTTCGTAAGCTGCGTGACCACCTGTCCGTAGCTTTTCACGCCCTGACTGTCGCCGCTGGCCTGAAGAAATTTGTCGTTTACCGCGGTGGCGATGTTCGTCGCCGTCTGGTTGCCGTTTTTTCTGTAAAAGGCGAAATAGGCCGACGCGTCCGCACGCAGAAGATCGCACGCCCCTTCGTCCTTGGAAATGCTACGCCCGAGCGCGTTCATGCATTTGAGATACGCCGTGAAATAGCCCGCATAGCGGAACTGAATGTCGTCGCTGGCATTGCACGCCAGAAAGGCCGCAAAATTGGCATCGTTTTCCGACGCGATGGCCATGCGGTGCGCCATTTCGTGACACATGACGTACGGCATGGAAACCTGCGGCATGTCCGCAACCACTGCCGCCTCACCCGTCACGGCCATGGTCACGCCGCAAATGCCCATGGCATTGTACAGCCGCCCCCACGACAGTTTTTTGACCGGCGCAGTCGACCCGGCAAAGACCGAATAGCCCGCGCTCACCAGATTTTCATAGCCGTTTCCCGCTTTTTCGGCGAGGGTTTCAAACGCGTCGAACGCGATGTTTCCCGCGCCGTCTCTGGAAACCTGCGGCGCAAGCGCGTTGGCCGCGTCGCGGAAATAGGCCGTTGCCTGTTCCAGCTCCTGCTTGCTGATGGTTTTCATTTCCATGTGCAGATCTTCGGCGAGGGGACTTGCATAATTGTTCAGCCCCTGCAAGGACGTATGCGCCGTCCAGAGCAGGCAGGCGACGGCCAGCCACCAGCCCAGCCAGCGCAGAAAACTGCGCTTTCGGACGATCATCAGCACGAGCGTCAGAATCAGCGCACCGAGCAAGATCACGACCAGCACCTGCCACACCGTGAACGGGAAAATCCCCGTCACGCGGGCAATGGCACTCTGCGCGGTTCTGGAAAAATACGGATAAAATGCGTCGAGCAGTGCCCCGTATCGCCGCGCAAAGAGCGTAATGGCGGCGGTGAACAGCAAACTTGCGCCCGCCACGATAAATCCTGTGTACTTTTTCAAAAAAATCTTCCTTTTCCTGTGGAAATCTTTTTTCAGTATACCATATGCCGACACACTTTTGTTGACAAAAATGAAAATTTTTCAAAAATCGGGGATATAGGCCGCATCCGCGCCGTCGGCCTCCTGCACGAAGCCCTCCAGCTCGTTGAGAAACATCCAGCTCAGCACGGCATCGTACTCCGCATCCGTGACCTTGCGGTCGAGCGGCGTGCACAGCCCGGGCATGGGCGTGTATTGCCGCATCAGGCTGACGAGTACCTCGCCCGGCGCGAACGTTTCGCCGATCCAATCGAGCACTCGCAGGGAATTTTCCACCTCGCCGGGCAAGATCAAATGCCGGATGACCACGCCTTTTTCGATTTTTTCCCCCGCGCGTCGCGGCGCACCGGTTTGCCGCACCATTTCCTTGATCGCGGCCGTCGCCGTTTCAAAATAATCCGACGCACCCGAGAGCCGTTTTGCCAGCGCATTGTCGGCATATTTGAGATCGGGCAGGTAAATATCCACCAACCCGTCGAGCCGCTTTAGCGTTTCCACGCACTCATATCCGCCGCAGTTGTAAATTACGGGCACGCCGAGCTTCGGGGAAAGGGCAGGCAGGATCGTCGGCAAAAATTGCGTGGGCGTGACCAGATCTATGTTTTCCGCCCCCTGTGCGATGAGGTTTTCCATCATTTCGCGCAGTTGCACGGAATCGGCGCGCGTTCCGACCGCCTTTTCGGAAATGGTGCGGTTCTGGCAATAGTTGCAGCGGAGCGTGCACCCGCCGAAGAAAATCGCGCCGCTGCCGCCCGTACCCGCCAGAATCGGCTCTTCCCAGTAATGGCGCATGGTTTTCGCGACAAGCGCCGTGTCGGGACAGCCGCAGAATCCGAGGCGGCCTGCCGTCCTGTCCGCGCCGCAACGCCGCGGGCAGAGCATACAGTTTTGGTAATCCATAGTATTCCCACCTTTCCCGAATTTATTGTACCATCTTTTCCTCCATTTCTCAACGGGTACTTTACCGAAACGGGATTTTGTGCTAAAATGTAGAAAATCGCGGCCGCGTCCTTTTCGGCCGATTTCACGGGGTGCTGATTTTATGCTGCAAAAAAACGAATGTTACGAAGCCGTCATAACGGATTATACTTCCGAAGGGCAGGGCGTGGCGCGCGTCGACGGTTGTGCGGTGTTCCTGCCGAACGCCATCGCGGGCGAGCGCGTGCGCCTGCGCATCGAAAAAGTCGGAAAAACGTGGGCGAGCGGAAAAATCGTCGAGATTCTGGAAAAATCCCCGCACCGCGTCAATCGCGAATGCCCCGTGGCCAAGCTGTGCGGCGGGTGCGATTTCTGGCACATGGACTACGCCGAGGAATGTCGCCTGAAAGCGGCGCGCGTGCGCGATTGCCTGAACCGTCTGGCAGGCGAACACCTGACGGACGTGCCCATTCTTTCCGCGCCCGATTGTCACGGCTACCGCAACAAGGCGCAGTATCCCGTATCGGCGCAAAAAGGGCGCGCCTACGCGGGATTTTTCAAAGCGGGCACGCATACGGTCATCGAAAATGCGCGCTGCCTGATCCTGCCCGAGCAGACCGATCGGGTCAAGGCCGCAGTTGTGGATTATGTAAACCAAAACCATATCTCCGTCTATGACGAAACCGCACACAGCGGCCTTTTGCGGCACATTTACGTCCGCCGCGGTGTCGTGTCGGGGCAAATTCTCGTTTGCCTTGCCTGTAACGGCGAAACTTTGCCCAACGATCAAAAGCTGATCGAACAATTGAAGAAAATCGACGGCTTCACCACCTTGGTTCTGTCCGTCAATACCAAAAAGGGCAATGCCGTTCTGGGCGACAAATTCGTCACCCTCTACGGTCCGGGATATATTGAGGACACGCTCTGCGGCCTGAATTTCCGCCTGTCGCCGCGCTCGTTCTATCAGGTCAACCACCATCAGGCCGAGCGGCTCTACGCCGCGGCCATCGAGCTGGCAGGCATTTCCAAAACCGATCTGGTGCTCGACCTGTACTGCGGTGTCGGCACGATCACGCTCGCCATGGCGGGCGCGGCAGGGAAGGTCATCGGCGTGGAAGTCGTCGCGCAGGCGGTCGAGGATGCGAAAGACAATGCACGGCGCAACGGCATCGAAAACGCGGAATTTTTCTGCGGCGATGCGGGGCAGGCCGCACTGGAACTGGAAAAGCAGGGTGTTCACGCGGATGTGATCGTCGTTGACCCACCACGCAAGGGCCTGAACGCCGATACCATCGAAGCGCTGCGCCGCTTTGCCCCGCGCCACATCGTCTATGTCTCCTGCGACCCCGCCACCCTCGCGCGCGACGTGGCACTGATGAAAGAAAACGGCTATGCGCTTTCCAAAGTCCTCGCCGCCGACCTGTTCCCAAGATGTAGTCATGTGGAGACGGTTTGTTTGCTGTCAAGGAAAATGTAGCATCTTTAATAAGAAAGTTGGAACTTATATGAATAGAACATTATATATCGGATTTAAGGGGAAGAATAATGCATCGCGTGTTTTGATAGAAGCTATTTCTGCAAACAATTACTTGTTGACCAATTCTTTTTTTTACAAAAAACAGGCTCGGGTTTTTCCCGAGCCTGTTTTTTCATACTTTTTGGTCGATCAGCCTTGGCGCATTCGTTTTTCCAGCGTGGCGGCGGACAGCGGTGTGAGATACACGCGGATCATGCCGTATTCGCACGTCAGCAGAAACGATTTCGGCAGATCGTCGCAGGGGACGACCGCGCCCTCTTTTTCCGCGTTTTCCAGAAATTCGCGCGTGCGCTTGGATGTGGAGGTATTGTCCAGATCGAAAACACCCAGCACCGATCGCTGTTGCAGCATAAAGTCGCCGCCGATGGAAAAATACATAACATTCCTCCGTATTCGGTCATACGTTTTTCGGATTTCAAAGAATCAATTCCGCACGGTCATTTCAGCTTTTTCCATTCTCCGACGGCCAGCTCGTCACAGCGGTTGTTTTTCGGGTTTTCGGCATGGCCTTTCACCCAATGGTAATGCATTTCGTGCTTGGCCGTCAATTCCAGCAGAATTTCCCATAGATCCGGATTCAGCGCCGGTTTTTTATCCGACTTGATCCAGCCCTTTTTCTGCCATGAGGCCGCCCAGCCCTTTTGCAGGCCGTCGATCACGTACTTCGAGTCGGAATACAGTTCCACCACACACGGCTCTTTCAGTGCCTGCAAGCCTTTGATCACCGCCATCAGCTCCATGCGGTTGTTGGTGGTGCTTTTTTCGCCGCCGGACATCTCCCGTTCGTGCTCCTTATAGGCCAGAATGGCGCCCCAGCCGCCGGGGCCGGGATTGCCGGAACAGGCACCGTCGGTATAGAGCGTTACCTGCTTCATGCTTCGTCCTGCTCCGCTTCCACGCGCTCGACGGATACGACCTGATTGCCTTCCTCGATGCGCATAACGATCACGCCCTGCACATCGCGCTTGTAGACATTGATGGAGGCCGCGGGGATACGGATGATCACGCCGCCGTTTTCGATGAGCATGACGTCATCGTCCTCGCTCACCACGCGGCAGCCCGCCACGAGGCCGGTTTTCGCCGTGATATTGTAGTTTTTCAGACCCTTACCGCCGCGGCTCTGGGCGGCTTTTTCGCCGTTCGCGCCCGTGCGCAGATATTCGGAAAGCTCCGTGCGCTTGCCGTAGCCGCGCTCGGTGACGGTCAGCAATGTCTTGCCCTCTTCGGCCTTTTCCGCGCCGATGACCACGTCTCCGTCGCTCAGCCAAATGCCGCGCACGCCCATGGCATCTCTGCCCATGGGACGGACATCGTTTTCGTTGAAGCAGATGGCCATGCCCTGACGCGTCGCCAGAATCAGATTGTCGTTTCCGCCCGTGCGGATGACGTTGATAAGCTGGTCGCCCTCGTCGAGCGTGATGGCGCGAATGCCGCCCTTGCGGTTCGTTTTCAGCGCGATGAACGGAATGCGCTTGACGGTGCCGAATTTCGTGACCATCATCAGGTATTCGTTCTCGTCAAACTCGCGCGTGATGACCATGGCCGTCACGTTTTCTCCCTGTTCCAGCGGCAGAACGTTGATCATGGCCGTGCCGCGCGCCGTGCGTCCCGCCTCGGGGATCTGGTAGCCTTTGCGGTGGTGGACGCGGCCGAGGTCAGTGAAGAAGAGGATATGGTCATGCGTGGAGGCAATGTTCAGGCTCTTGACGAAATCCTCGTCTTTCAGGTTCTGCGCATTGACGCCGCGGCCGCCGCGACTTTGCGTGCGGTAGGTGTCGGCCGGCATACGCTTGACATAGCCGTGGTTGGAGATGGTGAACACGCAGGTTTCCTCTTCGATGAGATCCTCGATATCGATTTCGTCCTCCACGTCCTGAATTTCGGTGTAACGCTCGTCGCCGTACTTCTCGCGGATGGCGATCAACTCGTCTTTCAGGATATTTTTAACAAGCTGCGGGTCGGCCAGAACGGCTTGGTAATAGGCGATTTTTTCTTCCAGCTCGTTATACTCGTTTTGCAGTTTCTCGCGGTCAAGCCCCTGCAGTGCCTTCAGGCGCATATCCAGAATTGCTTGCGCCTGCACATCGGACAAGCCGAAGCGATTCATCAGGTTTTCCTTTGCGTCGTCATACGATGCGCGGATGATTTTGATGACCTCGTCGATATTGTCCTGCGCGATGAGCAGACCTTCCAGCAGATGCGCGCGCTCCTGCGCTTTTTTCAGGTCAAATTCCGTGCGGCGATAAATGACCTGCTCTTGGAACGTCAGGTATTCGTCCAGACATTCGCGCAGTGTCAGCACCTTGGGCTGGCTCTGGTTATTCACCAGTGCCAGCATATTGATGGCAAAGGTCGTCTGCAACTGCGTCTGCGTGAAGAGCTTGTTAAGGACGATCTGCGCATTGGCATCGCGTTTCAGCTCGATGACGATGCGCATACCCGTGCGGTCGGACTCGTCGCGGATGTCGGAAATGCCGTCAAGACGCTTGTCATTGACCTGATCGGCCATGCTCTTGATGAGCATTCTTTTGTTAACCTGATAGGGAAGCTCCGTGATGATGATGCGCGTGCGATCCTGCCCGAATTCTTCGAAATGGTGGCGCGCACGCAGGGTCAGTCTGCCCTTGCCGGTGGCATAGGCCGCGCGGATGCCGCTGCGTCCCATGATAATGCCGCGGGTTGGGAAGTCCGGGCCCGTGACATGCTGCATCAGGTCGGCGAGCGTCGCCTCCGGGTCGTCGAGCACGCAGATGCAGGCATTGATGACCTCCGTCAGATTGTGCGGCGGGATGTTCGTCGCCATG
The DNA here is from genome assembly GCA_964435375.1 of uncultured Oscillospiraceae bacterium. Lineage (GTDB taxonomy): Bacteria > Bacillota > Clostridia > Oscillospirales > Oscillospiraceae > Faecousia. The sequence continues at coordinate 55,110 of CAYSYK010000004.1, forward strand.
CCGACGGCAATGCCGGAAGAACCGTTAACCAGCAAATTCGGGAAACGGCTGGGCAAAACGCGCGGCTCTTTGCGCGTTTCGTCGAAGTTAGGATCCCAGTCAACCGTGTCTTTTTCGATGTCGCGCAGCATTTCGTTGGCAATTTTCGACATTCTGGCCTCGGTGTAACGGTAGGCGGCAGGGGGGTCGCCATCGACGGAACCGAAGTTGCCGTGTCCGTCCACGAGCATATAGCGCATGGAAAAGTCCTGCGCAAGACGCACCAGCGCGTCGTACACCGACGCATCGCCATGCGGATGGTAGCGTCCAAGCACGTCACCGACGCAGGTCGCAGACTTGCGGAACGGCCGATCGGAGGTCAGATTGTCCTCGTACATGGCATAGAGAATGCGGCGGTGAACGGGCTTCAGACCGTCGCGGGCATCGGGCAGCGCACGTCCGACGATAACGGACATGGCATACTCGATGTAGCTGCTTTTCATTTCGTGGACAAGCTCGGACTCGATGATCGCCTGATCGGGATACATGATATCTTCGGGCTTGTAATCTTTTTTATGTTGTGCCAAAAGAATTTCCTCCTTTTGTTCTAGGTAACGGGTTGGGCGGGAAATGCCTTACTCGCAGGTCGTATAGCAGGCTTTTTTCAGGGGCATGGCCGCCTCGTCCGGATTTTTCCATTTGCGCCGTAGCCAGCTTTTGGCCAAAGGCATCCATTGCGCGAAGCTCGGGTCTCCGCCGTCCTCGCAGACCTGTGCGTCGGACAGTGACAATCCGTGTCCGCCGTTGGGGAAAACGTGCAGCTCGCACGGCACGCCCGCGCGAATCAACGCGGAGGCGAACACGATGCTGTCCTCCACGGGGACGACATCGTCGCGGACGGTATGCGCCAAGAACGTCTGCGGGCAGCTTGCCGTCACGGCATTGGGCAGATTCAGCTTTTGCCTGACCGCCTGCGGATCGTTTTCTCCGAGCAGGCGCGGCAGGGCACCGTCATTCTCGATCCACGACGTTGAGGTCACGGGATAGCCCAGAATCAGCGCGTCGGGACGGTTTTCACCGTTTTGGCAGCCGGAAAGCGCCACGATCTCAGGATCGTTCCAGTATACGCCGAGGCTTGCGGCGAGATGTCCGCCCGCGGAGAAGCCGCACACCGCCACTTTCCCGCGGATAACGCCGAATTCGTCCGCTTTTTCGTAAATCAGCTTCATTGCCGCGCACAGATCGAGCAGGGAATTTGGAAACACGGCGTTTTCTTGGCAACTGTAATACAGGATAAATGCCTGATACCCCTCGGACAAAAACTGCATAGCCACGGGGTCTGCCTCCCGATCGGAGCACCACCAGTACCCGCCGCCGGGACAGACCACCACCGCCGGGCGATTGTGCAAATAGGGCAGTTCGTCGCTCGGCGCGTAGCCGATGCGCACAAGATGCGCGTGCTCGCGGATGGGATAGGTTTCATAAATCATGGCAATACCCCTTAGTAATCCAAATTCTGCGCGAATTTGGCGTTGCTTTCGATATATTCTCTTCTCGGCTCGACCTTTTCGCCCATCAGCAGAGTGAAAATTCCGTCGGCCTTGGCCGCATCTTCCATGGTAATGCGCTTGAGCGTGCGCGTTTCGGGATTCATGGTCGTTTCCCACAGCTCGTGCGGGTCCATTTCACCCAGACCTTTGTTGCGGCTGATATCCACCTTAGCGTTGGGATTGTCGCCGCGCATTTCGGCGGAGATTTGGTCACGCTCGGGATCGGAGAAGGCGTAGCGCGTCGTCTTTCCGCGCACGAGCTTGTAAAGCGGCGGCATGGCGGCATAGACATAGCCCTGTTCCAGCAGCGGCCGCATGAAGCGGAAGAAGAACGTCAGCAGCAGCGTGCGGATGTGCGAACCGTCCACGTCCGCATCGGCCATGATGATGACCTTGTGATAGCGCAGTTTGTTGACGTCAAATTCCTCGCCGATGCTCGCGCCCAGCGCCGTGATGACCGGCTGGAGCTTGTCGTTGTCGATGACCTTATCCTCGCGCGCCTTTTCCACGTTGAGCATTTTTCCCCACAGCGGCAAAATGGCCTGAAAACGGGAGTCGCGCCCCTGTGTTGCGGAGCCGCCTGCGGAGTCACCCTCGACGATGTAAATTTCCGTCAGCGCAGGGTCGCTTTCGTTGCAGTCGCGCAGCTTGTCCGGCATGGCCGCGCCGCCGAGCGCGGATTTGCGGCGGATGCTCTCGCGCGCCTTGCGCGCAGCCTCGCGTGCGCGGTTGGCCATCATGGCCTTGTCGAGCACGATTTTCGCCGTCTGCGGATGCTCTTCAAAATAAATCGACAGTTGGTCGGACACGATCTGGTCAACCAAGGTGCGGATATAGGCATTGCCGAGCTTTGCTTTGGTCTGGCCTTCAAACTGCGCGTCCGTCAGCTTGACGGAGATGACGGCGGTGATACCCTCGCGGCAATCCTCGCCGGAAACCTTGTCGTCGCCCTTGATTACGCCCGACTTCATGCCGTAGTTATTCAGCACTCTGGTCAGCGCGGCCTTGAATCCCGTCTCGTGCATACCGCCCTCGGGCGTGCGCACGTCGTTGGCAAATGACAGCATGGTTTCGTTGTAGCCGTCGGTGTAAGCAATGGCGATTTCGGCCGAAGCGTCGCCCTTTGCGCCACTCATATAGATCACATCCGGATGGATGGCTGTCTTGTTGCGGTTTTGCCATGTGACGAACTCGCGGATACCGCCCTCGTAGCACATTGTCTCCGTGACGGGTTCGGCATCTCTGTCGTCGGTGATGGTGATGGAAATTCCGGCGTTTAAGAACGCCTCCTCGCGCATACGCTCGTGCAGGACGGAATAGTCATATTCCAGCGTGTCGAACATTTCGGGGTCGGGTCGGAAGGTCACTTCCGTTCCGGTTTTCTCCGTTTTTCCGACGACGGTCATTTCCTGCGTGATCGCGCCGCGCGCGAATTTCATTTCATAGATCAGGCCGTTTTTGTGCACCCGCGCCGTCAGCCATTCGGACAGCGCATTGACGACCGACGCGCCCACGCCGTGCAGGCCGCCGGAGACCTTATAGCCGCCACCGCCGAATTTGCCGCCGGCGTGCAGGACGGTAAATACCACTTCCAATGCCGGTTTTCCGGTCTGCGGCTGGATATCCACGGGAATACCGCGCCCGTCGTCGGTCACGGTGACGGAGTTTCCGGGATTGATGGTGACGTTGATATGCTTGCAGTAGCCGGCCAGTGCCTCGTCGATGGAGTTATCCACGATCTCGTACACCAGATGATGCAAACCGGATGCGGAAGTCGATCCGATATACATACCCGGACGCTTGCGCACGGCCTCCAAGCCTTCCAGCACCTGAATCTGACTGCCGCCGTATTCTTCCGTAACTTTCATTTCTTCAGACATAGTGTCCTCCTTATTTCGGACGAATTGTATGGAAATTTTCCGATTTGTCGGCGCATTGCCGACGAAAAATGCATTTATTTTTGTTTCCCGGCCTCGATTTCGATGGTTTTGCCGAGTTTTGTCCATCGTCCCGGTTCGCATCCCGTGATGAACACCTGCCCGCAGTCGATGCGGTTGAGCACAAAATCCTGCCGCCCCGGGTCAAGCTCCGATAAAACATCGTCCAGCAGGAGCAGCGGCTGCTCGCCCAACTCCCGCCGCATCAGTTCCCGCTGCGCCAGCTTCAGGCTGATGACCGCCGTGCGCGTCTGCCCCTGAGAGCCGTAGAGCTTCAGGTCGATTCCCGAAAGGTGCACGTCAAAATCGTCCCGATGCGGCCCGGTCAGGCAGTTTCCGCTTTCCAGCTCCGCACGCGCGTGGCTTTCCAGATGGACGCGCAGTGCCTCTTCCAAGCAGGGAAGGGAGGCAAAGGGGTCCGCCACGGTCGACACCGTGCGATACGTCAGTGAAAAATTCTCCGCACCACCGGAAAAATCCCGATGAAATTCCGCCGCAGCCTCGGCAAGCCCCCGATAAAAGCGGGCGCGATACGAGATGAGCAGTGCGCCGACTTGGCACAGCCGCCGATTGTACTCCGGCAAAATATCCAGAAGTGCCGGTTTTTCCCGATAATCTTTCAGAATGCGGCTTTTTTGCTCCAGAATGCGGTTGTATTCCGTCAGCGCGGCATCGTAATTCGGGCGTAGCTGACACAGCACCTGATCGCCCAGCCGTCTGCGCGGCGCGGCACCGCCTTTTAAGATCATCAGATCTTCCGGGCAAAACAGCACACACGGCAGCACGCCGGCGATCTCGCCCGCGGCTTTTTTCTTCACGCCGTTGTGCTCCAGAATGCGCCGCCGCCCGTTCGGAAACAGCAGCCAGCGAAGGCTTTGCTCCCGTCCGTGGCCGGTCAGTGCCCCGGACAGTTCACCGAATGCGGCATGGAAGCGCACAAGCTCCGCCGTTTTCTGCGCGCGGAAGCTTTTCCCCGTGCCGAGGTAGTCGATTGCCTCGAGCAGGTTGGTCTTTCCCTGCGCATTGCGCCCGAGGATCAGATTGACACCCGGCTCAAATTCCAGTGAAATTTCCGCATAGTTGCGAAAATCCCGCAAATACAGATTATTGAGCTTCATACGCGCAGATCACGAACCGCTGTCCGGCAAATTCCACGCGGTCGCCCGGACGCAGTTTTTTCCCGCGCATGGTGCACACCTCTCCGTTGACCGTGACGGCGCCGTCCTGAATGAGCGTCTTTGCCTCGCCGCCGGAATAGACGACGTTGGCATATTTCAGTGCATCCTGCAATTTGATATATTCCGTGGAAATCGGCAGGTTTTCGGCCGACTCCACCCTTTTCACGGTTACTTTCATAGGGTTACTCCTTGCCCGCCCGAATGTTTGCGGGCGAAAATCAACTGTTGCGAATGCGCACAGGCAGAACCATGTATGCAAAATCGTGCTTGTCGTCGATTGGGGTGAATACCATCGGATTAAGACCGTTGCTCAGCTCCAGCATGACCTCGTCGCTCGGGATCGCCTTAAGCGCCTCTGCAAGATAGCGGACGTTGAAGCCGATTTCCAGATCCTTGCCGTCTCCGGCAAAGGAGCAGCGATCTTCCGCCGCGCCGATGGTGGTATTCGTCTTCAGCTCCGCCTCGTTGTGATGGAAGATGCAGCGCACGGGGCTTTTGTATTTCTCGGAAACAATCAGACCCACGCGCTCGATGGAGTTTGCCAGATCGGCAACGTGTACGGCCAGACGGATGGGGTTTTCGGTCGGCACAACTCTGCGCCAATCAAGGAAATCGCCCTCCAGCAGGCGGCAAACGAGCGTCGTATCGCCGATTTGGAACAGAATATGCTTGCTGCCCAGCGTGAAGGCAACATCGCCGTCGTCGGTCAGCAATTTTTCGACCTCTTTGAGTCCCGCGGCGGGCACGACGAACGCAAGCTGACGGCCGATGCTGTTTTCCGTATGATAGGTGCGCCGCGCCAGACGGAAACCGTCCACGGCGATGGCGGAAACGGAAGTGTTCTCCACCTCGAATTTTACGCCCGTGTGGATCGGCCGTCCCTGATTTTCGGACACGGCAAAGATCGTCCCGCCGATCAGCTCTTTAAGTGCCGATTGCGGAATGCAGACGGCTTTTCCGTCGTTTACGTCGGGCAGAACGGGGTAGTCCTCGGCATTTTCCGCGGAAATGGTAAACGCTGCAAAGCCCGCGCGAACGGAAACTTTATAGCCGTCATCGACCACGACCGTCACCGGCCCTTCCGGCAGACGGCGCACGATGTCGGCAAACAGGCGCGCGGGGAGAATGCATTCACCGGGATCATGAACGTCCGCGTCGATGCGATGGGTGATCGCCGTTTCCATATTATAACCGGTCAGGGTGAGGCCGGTATCGGCACGGCAGAGGATACCCTCGATTACGGAGAGGCTGCTTTTGACGGCAACCGTACGGCCGGCAATGCTCAGGCCGGCGGATAGCGCATTTTTTTCACAGGTAAAACGCATATGCTTCATCCTTTCGTTTCTAGAATACAGTAAATATAATTCTAAATAGTCATATTAGGCAGTAATAACAGTAGTAGGGAAAACTTATGTGGAAAAGTGCCGAAAAGCCTGCTGTGGCGGGCTGATTTTCTCCACAGGCAAGTGTGGAAAAGTCTCGCGTATTCCACAGCCGTTGTGGAAAAATTCCCGCGTGCAACCATTCCACAGAAAATTATTCCACATTCCACAGCCTCTGTGGAAAACTTTACAGGCGGGAATTGATGTTCGCGGTGATGTCGCGAATGTTGTTTTGCAGGTTGGTGTCGCCGTCTTTCAGCGCTTTTTCGACCTTGCGGATGTTGTACAGTACGGTGGAGTGGTCTTTGGAAAATTCCGTCCCGATGTCCGGCAGGCTCAGATTTGTCAGCTTACGGATGAGATACATCGCCACCGAACGCGCCTCGGCAATGCCCTTGCTTTTCTGGCTTCCGCGCAGGAGCGCTTCGTCGATCGTGTAGAAATTGGCGACCTGCGTGATGATCAGACCCGGTGTCGGCAGGGCGTTGCCCTCGACGGTGAACATATCCTCGATGGCACGCGAAACATTCGGCAGATCCAGCGGCATATTGTTCAGCTCCTGATAGGCAAGGATTTTTTTGACCGTGCCTTCGAGCTGACGGATGTTATTGGTGATGTTGAGCGCAATGTAATTACTTATGTCGTCCGTGAAGTTCAGACCCATTTGCGCGGATTTGTTTCTGATGATGGCCATGCGCGTTTCATAGTCCGGCGGCTGAATGTCGGCAAGCAGACCCCACTCAAATCGGGTGCGCAGACGGTCTTCCAGCGTGAGCATATCGCCTGGTTTGCGGTCGGAGGTCATGACGATCTGCTTGTGGCTTTCATAGAGCTTGTTGAACGTATGGAAAAATTCTTCCTGCGTACTTTCCTTGCCGGCGATGAACTGCACGTCATCGACGAGGAAAAGGTCAGCTTCCCGGTATTTGTTGTGAAACTCTATGTTTTTACCGCCTTGGATGGCGGCGATCAGCTCGTTGGTAAACTGGTCGCCTTTGATGTAGACGATGTTGGCATCCGGATTTTTTTTGCGAATGTCGTTGGCAATGGCGTACAGAAGGTGCGTTTTTCCGACGCCGGGAGGGCCGTAGATGAACAGGGGATTGTACACGTCGCCGGGGTGGTTGGAAACGGCAATGGCCGCACTGTGGGCGAAACGATTGGAAGGACCCACCACGAAACTGTCGAAATTGTACTGGGGGTTAAAGTCCATGGACGAACGCTTTTTCCCTTTGGAACGATAGACGTCATACTCTTGATCCCCATAGACAATCAGCTTGGCATCGGATTGAAAGATTTTTTGCATGGCTTCCCGGATCAGCTCGGAATAGCGCTGGATGATGATGTCGCGGCGATAGTCGGAAGATGTGTGCAGGATCATACGGTCTTCCGTCAGCTCCACGACTTCCGTATCGTCAAACCATGTGGACACGATCACGGATCCGAGCTGCTCTTCCATATAGCCCAGAATTTTCGCCCATACGTAGGCGGATGAGTACATAATTCTCTGCCCCTTTCAGTCTTTTACCCGGTGGAAAAGAGAAAATCTTCTCCCCATTATCTCAACAAAATCATACCATATTTCGGTGTAAAAAACAAGGTTTTTTTGTCGACATACTATATAAAAAAGAAATTTCCCCCGCCGAGCGGGGGAAACGTGTCGAATTGACGGAAAAAATGCGCTTTATTTCTGATCTTCCGTGGGAACGAAGCTCAGCGTCAGGCTTTCCAGCCCCGTCTGCATACGGATGTAGTTGACACCCGCCGCGCCGAGCATCCGCTTGGATGCCAGATTGCTCATGGAATTGTTGTATTTGTCGGAGAGATAGATGACCTCGCGAATGCCGCATTGGATGATCGCCTTGGCGCATTCGTTACAGGGGAAGAGCGCGACATAGAGCCGACTTCCGCGCAGATCGCGCCCGTTGGCATTGAGAATGGCATTCAGCTCGGCATGGACGACGAAGGGATATTTCGTCTCCTCGCCCTCCCGCGTCCACGGAAATTCATCGTCGGAGCAGCCTTTGGGCATACCGTTGTAGCCGGTGGAGATGATGATATTATCCTGCGAAACGATGCAGGCACCGACCTGTGTGTTCGGGTCTTTGCTGCGTTTGGCCGCAAGCATGGCGATTCCCATGAAATACTCGTCCCAGCTGATAAAATTCTGCCGTTTCATCGCAATACCTCCCGATTTTGAAAAAGTGAATTATTCCAGAATGATCGGCCCGCTGTTTTCCTGCAACTGCCGGCGGATGAGTGTTGCCGCATCCTCGGCGCTGAGCGTGACCTGTTCACCCGTTTTCATGTTTTTGACGGAGCAGGCGTTTACGGCGATCTCATCCTCGCCGAGCAAAACGGCGAAGGGGACACCCAGCTTGTCCGCGTACGACATTTTTTGCTTAAACTTTTTCTGCTCGCCGTAGAGCTGTACGCGCAGACCCGCATCGCGCAGTGTTCCGGCCAAGGACACGGCCGCCGCGATGTTCTGCGTCATGGGCAGAACCAGCACGTCCGCAGGCGCGGCGGGCAGCTCGGAATTCAGAAGTCCCTGCTCGTCGAGCACGTAGAACAGTCTGGTCAGGCCGATGGAAATGCCAACGCCGGGCAGAGGCTTATCAATATAGTATCCGGCGAGGTTGTCGTATCGGCCGCCGGAGCAGACCGAGCCGATCTCGGGATGGTCGAGCAGGGTGGTTTCGTACACGGTGCCCGTGTAGTAGTCCAGACCGCGGGCGATGGTCAGATCGACGGCAAAATTCGCCTCCGGAACGCCGAATGCGCTCAGGTTTTCGGTGACGGCTTTCAGCTCGGCCAGACCGGTGTCGAACAGTTCGTTTTTCCCGGAATATGCCTCCAGCGCGGACAAAACGTCGGCATTCGTGCCGGAAATGGCGATGAATTTCAGAATTTCTTCCGCTTTTTCGGGCGCGATGCCGCATTCCTCAACGAGAAGGCCGTGCACCTTTTGCGCGCCGATCTTGTCGAGCTTGTCCACGGTACGCATGATGTCGCCGCTCTTTTCCGACAGCTCCGTCATGGCGTAGAAACCGTTGAGAATTTTGCGGTTGTTCACCCGAATTTGGAAACGGGTCAGGCCGAAGCCGCGGAATACCTTATAGATGATGGCGGGGATCTCCGCCTCGTTGAGAATATCCAGCTTGCCGTCGCCGATGATGTCGATGTCGGCCTGATAAAATTCACGGAAACGGCCGCGCTGGGCGCGTTCGCCGCGATAGACCTTGCCGATCTGGAAGCGGCGGAAGGGGAAGGCCAGATCATTGTAGTGCAGGGCGACATATTTTGCCAGCGGGACGGTTAGATCAAAGCGCAACGCCAGATCGCTGTCGCCTTTGGAAAAGCGGTAGATCTGCTTTTCGGTCTCGCCGCCGCCTTTGGCGAGCAGAATCTGCGCATCTTCGATGATCGGCGTGTCCAGCGGCGCAAAGCCGTAGGAGGCGTAGGTCGTCCTGAGAATTTCCGCCATTTTCTCGAATTTTACCTGCTTGGCGGGCAGCAATTCCATAAAACCGGACAGAGTCCGCGGTTTGATAATGTCCATGTTTGTCCTCCGGAGGGAAAATCAGTATCTCGTTTTGTTGTGCAGCATTTCGCGCCAATCCAAATCGCCGCGCTGCAGACCCATGATGAGCATTTCCGCGGAGGCCAGATTGGTGGCAACGGGGACATTGTGCTTGTCGCAATGGCGAATGGTCTCCACCATCTGACTGTCGTCCCAAGCGTCGGTGGAGTTCGGATCCGTGAACATCATCACGAGGTCGATCTCGTTGTAAGCGATGCGGGCGTTGATTTGCTGATGGCCGCCCTGCTTGTGCGAAAGCAGCAGCGTGATGGGCAGACCCGTATTGTCCGCGATCAGGCGGCCGGTGGTGGCGGTGGCAAACAGATTGTGCTTCATCAGAACGCTTTTGTAAGCGGTGCAGAACTGAACCATCAGCTCTTTTTTCTTATCGTGAGCAAGAAATGCAATATTCATCGTGATTCTCCCTTTCTTGAATGGTCGGATTATAACGGGATCGCGTGTCCCTGTATTCTTTTGGCGATGCGCTTGCACGCGGCGGCTGCGCCGAGGCGCGTATATTGCAGAAGCGGCTTTCCGTGTGCCGCGGCAAGGCTGATGTTGGGGTCGGTCGGGACAATGCCCAGAAGCGGCAGGCCGATGGTGTCCATCACGTCGTCGATGTTTTTGTCCATGGCTTTCAGAAGGTCGCGGTATACGCGATTGACGATCAGGCGGACGTTTTTAATCTCCAGCTTTTCCAGCTCCTGCGCCGCACGTTCAACACTGCGGATGGAGGCCGGATCCGGGAGCGTGACCATGATGCAGCGGTCAGCGGCGGTCGCCGCAAAGCGCATACCGTCCCCGAGGCCGGACGGGCCGTCGATCAGGACGAAATCAAAGTCGTGTCGCGCCTGCTGCAGCAGTGCGGCGAAGCTGACCGGGGAAATGTCGACCGCGTCGGCATGAATGGGCGCTGTGAGAAAGGAAAGCGCGGGGTAGGCGGGATGAACAGGCGCGGCGTGCAGGGGATAGTCCCCGCGGCAGATGTCGGCAAAGCTGAGCGCGTCCTGCTCGGAAATGCCGAGAAACACATCCAGATTGCGCAATCCGACGTCCGCATCTATGCATAGCACGCGTCGGCCGTCCGACACGAGTGCCGTGGCGACGGCGGCGCATACGGACGATTTCCCCGTGCCGCCTTTGCCGGAAAGAAATGCAATCACTTCACCCAAATGCCACACCTCCCATTGTCAATTTTGCTTTATTATAAAGCAATAACGCACAAATTGCAAGTAGATTTCGCACATTTTCCGTGAATTTTTTATCATTTTATACAAAAAACATCCCTTCAAAGCGAAAATCTCCGAAAAATTTTCGTCCGCGGAAGAAAATCGTTTGTCTGGACAATCCATAGGGAATCTGTTATAATACGGAAAAAGGAAAAAGGAGACGCTCTATGCGATATGTTTTGAAAGCAACGGCGTTGCTTTTGCTAGCTTGCTTGCTTTGCGGCTGTACCTTACTGCCGGGAGCGCTCGGCACCGGCACAAGTTCCGACGGCCTACCCTCGGCCTCCCAGACCGACTTCAAACCCGACCCGACAGGCGGCAACGATATGCCGGGCGACGCACTTTCGGAGGAAATGCTCTATCGCAACCTGTTCGATTTCAACTGCAAGGTGGAACTGCGCTTGGATATGGACGAAAAGCAGCTTGCCGCCATGCAGCGCGATTACGAAGCTTACGGCAACCGCGGCTCCAAATCGCCCATTTATCGTATGGCCGATCTGCACGTGACCCTTACGACCCCGGACGGAAACGTCTACCGTTACACCGTCGAGCAGGTGGGCGTGCGGATGAAAGGCAATACCTCCCGCACGAGCTTTTACAGCGCGTCGGGCGGAATTTATAATCTAATCCACTTGAAACTCAGCTTCCAAGAAACCTTCGACAAGGAAGCGTACTACGGCACCGATGCCCTCGTCTGGGAAAACGACGAAAGCCGCAAGGCGCGCAAAGAGCGCACCTTTGCCACGCTGGAAAAAATGGACATCCGCTGGAACAAATGCAACGACGCGACCTACATCCGCGAGTATTACGCCTTTGAAATGTACCGCGCCAACGGCGTGCTTGCGCCGCGTACCAACCTTGCAAGCGTGGATTGGGCGGGATACCACTGCGGCGTTTACACCATTTATGAACCTGTGGACAAAATTTTCTTGGAACGCAATTTGCCGACGGAAAAGCAGGGCGGCGACCTGTATAAGCTGGGCTGGACATCGGTCGGCGCGAATTTCACGAGCGAGAATTCAATCGGTGTCGAGAATGAGGACGACGGCCTCTTCTTCACCTATGACCTGAAAACCAATAAGAAAAAATCCGACCACGCCGCGCTCCGGCAGTTTATTCAGACGCTCAACGGCGGCGGGGTGACCAAGCAGACCCTGCAGAATCTTGTCGATATGGATTCTTTCCTGTCGTTTGCGGCCGTGTCCTATTTCTTGGGAAATCCCGACGATTTGCGCAACAATTACAACAATTGCTACGTCTATTTCCCGCCGGAGGGCGGCTGCCTGTTCATCCCCACGGATTACGACCGCTGTCTGGGTCTGACCTACGAATGGGACCCGACCGGCGACGGCGTGACCTCGGACGGCCCCTTTACCCTGCACCTTGCGGCCAACGGCGAACCGCAGAGCAGTCCGCTGTTTTTGTACACCGTCTGTCAGGGCGGATTTTATGTCGAAGAATATACGCACAGATTGCGGCAGATTGCCGCGTCGCAATGGATGACGCTTTCCAACTACCAATCGCTGTTCGACAAGGCAAAATCCCGCTACGGCAACCTCTGCACCCCCGATCCGCGCTTTTCCAATGCCGCCGCCCGCCGCAACGCCATGACCATGGACGGCTCGGACGGCAATTGGACGATCGAGGCGTATTTCAGCGAAAAACTGGCAACATTCGAGCGCGCCATGCGCGGCGAATTGCCGTCCGAGCAGCTCCCGTCCGTCGGCGTGTATATCCGCGCGGAATTTACGAACTGGGACATGCTGCCCGAATATCGGATGGAAGAAACGGACGATGGCCTTTACCGCCTCACGATTCCCGGCGGCGCGCAGTTCAAGGTCTATGACGAGCAAAGCGGTGCATGGTACGGCACGGAAGCGCTGAGCGAGAACACAAGCGTGTGGTGGGGTTCGGGCGAGTACGGCAACATCATCCTGTCGGAAGGAACGTATCAGGTCGTGTTTGACCCTGCCGCGCGAACCGTCACCGTGACGGAAGCGTAACTACCAAAAGGAGAAACACATGAAAAAAACCGCAGTCATTACCGGCGGCAGCCGCGGGATCGGCGCCGCAACCGTGGAAAAATTTACCGAGCTTGGCTATCGCGTCTTTTTCCTCTATGAAAAAAATCACGAGGCGGCAAGCCTTGTGGCACAGCGGACGGGCGCGACGGCGATTTGCTGTGACGTAGCCGACGGCGCGGCGGTAACGCGCGCGTTCACGCAGATTCCCGACGTGGACGTGCTGGTGTGCAACGCGGGAATTTGCCACAGCGGCCTGATACAGGAAATGAGCGCGGCGCAGTGGGACAGAATTTTCGACGTAAACGTCAAAGGCATTTTCCACTGCGTCAAAGAGGTGATTCCCCATTTTCTGCGCAAAAAAAGCGGCGCGATCGTCACCGTTTCCTCCATGTGGGGGCAGGTGGGAGCGGCCTGCGAAGCGGCCTATTCCGCCACCAAGGGCGCGGTGATCGCCCTGAGCAAATCCTTGGCGGAAGAGCTCGGGCCGAGCGGCGTGCGCGTCAATGCCGTCGCCCCGGGCGTCATCCTGACGGATATGTGCGCCTCCGTTGCGCCGGAAATTCTGGAGTATATGGCGCAGGAAGCACCCCTCGGGCGCAACGGCAGCGCGCGGGATGTCGCCGCGGCCATTGCGTATCTTGCGGAAGCGGAATTTGTCACCGGCACGGTCTTGCCCGTGAACGGCGGATATATTATGTAAACCACCGGGAGGAAACAAAACATGAGAATTGCAATTGCCTGCGACCATGGCGCGCTGGATCTGAAAAATCGCCTTTCCGTCCACCTGCAGGGCATGGGCTATGAGGTGGTGGATTTCGGCACGATGAGCCGCACATCCTGCGACTATCCCGATTATGCCGCCGACGCCGCCCGCGCCGTCGCGAGCGGAACGTGCGACCGCGGCATCGTCCTTTGCACCACGGGAATCGGAATGTCCATCTGCGCGAATAAGATCCACGGCATTCGCTGTGCGCTGCTGTCGGATGTCAAATCCGCGGAGTTGACCCGCTTGCACAATGATACCAACATGATGGCCATGGGTGCGGCCGTGATTTCGGAGGAATTGGCCTTCCAAATCGCGGAGGTCTGGTTGCGCACCCCGTTTTCCCATGAGCCGCGGCATCAGCGCCGCATCGACAAGATGATGGCATTGGAAAAATAGGTAAAAACGGCGACTCAACCGTTCGTTGAGTGCGTTTTCAACCGCCCGTTGCGCAAAATTTTGCCGAATAAACGACAAATTGATAGCAATTTCGGCACGATGGCCCTATAATAAGCGCGTAACGAAAAAAGGAGGTACCCCTATGGAAGAAACATTGGGAAAGCGGATCATGGCGCACAGAAAGCGCTTGCATCTGACACAGGATCAGCTTGCCGACAAGCTCGGCGTGACCGCGCAGGCCGTCAGCAAGTGGGAAAACGACCAAAGCTGCCCGGATATTAATATGTTGCCGAAGCTTGCGGAGCTGTTCGGCATCACCACGGACGAATTGCTGGGACACCAGACGGTCTATCAGGCGCAGGTCGTCGAGCCGGAACAAGAAAAAGACGGTAAGATCGAGATCGCGCGCAACGAAAGCCGAAACGGCGCAATCGGACTCGGCATTTTCGTGGTTTTGGTCGGCGGATTGCTGATGGCCGATAAGGCGCTCGGCTGGGAAGTCGGTTTCTGGAGCATTTGCTGGCCGACGGCACTGCTTATGATCGGCGTGATGAGCCTGCTGAAGCATTTCGGTTTCACGGGCGTTGCCTTCACGCTTCTGGGCGCATATTTCCTCGTCAACAATTTGAACATCGTGCAAATCGGCGTCCCGACGGAGCTGATTTTCCCCACGCTGATTCTGATATTCGGCATCTGCATTCTCGTCGATGCCCTGCGCAAGCCGCGCAAACGGGTAAAATACAGCGCGGAATACAAAAAAGGTGAAAAAAAGACCGGCTTTTCGCAAAACGGCACACAGTTTGATTGCAGCCTGAGCTTTGGCGAAGAGCATCGGAAAGTCTGTATGCAAACGCTCTCGGGCGGCGCGGCAAGTTGCAGTTTCGGCGAATTGGAGCTGGATCTGAGCGGATGCGAGCAGATCACGGACGGCTGCTGCATCGACATCAGTTGCAGTTTCGGCGAGATGCGGCTGCTTCTGCCGAAGTACTGCCATATCAGCGATTCGAGCAACGCCGTTTTCGGCGGCCTTACCGTCGAGGGCGCGCCGGACTCTTTGCAGGGGCCGGAGATTTGCCTGAAAGGAAAGGTTGCCTTCGGCGAGCTGAAAGTCTGCTACGTATAATACAATCCGGGGTCGGCGAGCGACCCCGGATTGTGCTATTCTTATATCCCCAACGACTTATGCCATCGGAAAGAATCGGATAGGGAGGACGGACACCGCGCGGCGGCATTCCGAATTACGGGAACAGTATAGCAGATAACAGGTCTGATTTCCAGTGTTTTTTCACAAAAAACTTCACCAAAATTTGAGCATTATTTCGGTTTCGTTCCGTTTTTTTGGACAATGTGTGTCTACTTGTGGTTAATTGTTTGCCGAACGACGACAATTTCTCGTTTCAAATCTTAAGTTTCCTTAAGATTTCTCGACAAAGGCACTTCCGTTTGCTATAATTTTTTTCGCAAGAGGAGGCGCATGAAATGGAATTTTTCCGTCGTATACTTCAGATCATGGATACCGGCATGGAACGTCCCGAGGCGTACGGCTGGTTTCATTTGCTGTGGCTGGTGATCGTTGGCGCACTGGTGGTGCTTGCCGTGATCTGCGGGCGCAACGCAAGTGAGAAAACCGTTCGTAAAATCGTGCTGTGCACCGCGCTGGTCGTGATCGCACTGGAAATTTACAAGCAGTTGAACTATACTTTCGGCGACGGTTCGTCCGCCCCGCGCTACCAGTGGTATGCGTTTCCGTTCCAGTTCTGCTCCACGCCGATGTATGTCGGCCTGCTGGCCGGCCTGACGCGCAAAGGAAAATTTCATGACAGCCTCTGCGCCTATCTCGCCACATATGCCCTGTTTGCGGGCACTTGCGTCATGTTCTATCCGGGCGATGTTTTCATAAGCACCGTCGGCATTAATATCCAGACCATGATTTGCCACGGCTCCATGCCCGTGATCGCGGCGTTGCTGTACGCCAGCGGCCATGTCCGACTGGAGTGGAAGACGATATGCCGGGCACTCCCGATTTTTCTGACCGGTGTCGGGATTGCCGCCGTGCTCAATGAGGTGGCATACCTGACGGGGATTCTGGAAAACCACACGTTCAATATGTTCTTCATCAGCCCGCATTGCGCGCCGTCGCTGGCCGTGTATTCGCTGGTGCAGGCCGTTCTGCCGTTCCCGCTGTGCCTGATCGTGTATGTCCTCGGTTTCACGGCGGCGGCATCGCTGATGTTGCTTCTGGCCATGGGCCTCTCCCGTGCCATACCCGCGACGCACGCCCGCCCTGCCCACCACCGCTGCTGATTGCATATCAAATCGGCACGTAGCGATGATCTATCGAGTCTGAGCAACGCGAAAACATATCGCGTCAACGAAGTTGAAATATCGACAAAAAAGAGCAAGCGTAGAAGGGTTTCCTCCTTTTACGCTTGCTCTTTCTATTATAGGGTTTTTTCGCAGCGGGGCGTTTTTCGTGGATTTTCCCGGCCCACAGGCGTTACAATACCCGTAACGACACGAAGGAGGACAATCCCATGCAATGCCAGAAGCTGAAAACCTATATGGAAACCGGGCGGGTGATTTTCGTCCCCGCGCGCACCATCCGTCCAAATCCGCAGCAGCCGCGGAAAATTTTCCGTGAAAAGGCACTCGACGAACTTGCCGAGTCCATCCGTCAGCACGGGATTTTACAGCCGCTTTCGGTGCGGCGCGTCGGAAATTCCTATGAATTGATCGCGGGCGAACGCCGCCTGCGCGCGGCGCAGATGGTCGGACTGACGGAAATTCCCTGCATCGTCATGACCATGGACGAGCAGCAGTCCGGCATGGCGGCGATGGTGGAAAATCTGCAGCGGCAGGATCTGGACTATACGGAGGAGGCACGCGCGATCGCGCACCTGATGGACAGGTGGCAAATTCGGCAGGAGGAGGTCGCCGCATTGCTCGGGCGCAGCCAGAGCAGCGTGGCCAATAAACTGCGCCTTTTGAAGCATTCCGAGGCGGTGCTCGATGCCCTGCGTCAGGCGGAGCTGACCGAGCGGCACGCGCGGGCACTGCTGGCCGTGCCGACCGAGGCGCAGAAATTGTCGGTCATCGAGACCGTCGTCCGACAGAATATGAACGTCGCGAAAACCGAGCAGTACATACGCACGCTCCTGCACGACGGCGCGGCGCGCGAATCGCGCCCGAATGTCAACGCGTTCATCCGCAACCTGACGCAGACGCTGTCGAATATGCAGCGCGGCGGCGTTTGCGCCGTCTCCGAGCGCCGCGAAACGGAACACGAAATCGTCCTGACCATCACATTCCCGAAATGACCCCCGAAAATCCCCCCGCGTTATTGCACCGCACTTCCTCTATGTCATTGCGAGGCGCGGAGCGCCGTGGCAATCCGCATCCCATACCGTGCCGTGCGCACGGCTCTCCCTCCGGGAGAGCCGGCTGAAATCTCCAACCCCAAAGGGGAAGGAACGGCGCGGCATAATTTTTCGTTTTTTACCCCGCATTATGCATTGTTTATGAGCAGTTGGGCGATTTCGACGGCGTTGGTGGCTGCTCCGCGGCGCAATTGGTCACCGCAGCAGAACAGCGTCAGGCGGCACGCGTCCGTCAGGTCGGGGCGTATGCGGCCGACGAGGACGTTGTCTTGGTCGGACGCGAGCAGGGGCATCGGATATTCGCGGTGCTTCAAATCGTCCAGCAGGAGGCATCCGGGCGCCCCGGAGAGAATTTCTCGGGCGGCATCGGCGCTCACGACGCGGTCGAACCCGATGCTCATCGCGACGCTGTGGCTGCGCATGACCGGCACGCGCACGCAGGTACAGCTCACCGCCAAATCGGGGATATGGAGGATTTTCCTGCCCTCCTGCTGGAGCTTCATTTCCTCGCTCGTGTAGCCGAGAAGCTGTTCCTCGCCGATTTGCGGAATGACGTTATAGGCGATCTGGTGCGCAAATGCGCGCGGCGGATAGGTTTCGCCTTGCAAAAGCGCACGCGTTTGCGCGGTCAGCTCACGCAAGCCGGCCGCGCCTGCACCGGACACGGCCTGATATGTCGCCGCCCAGATGCTGCGAATCGGCGCCAGCGCACGCAAAGGTGCAACCGCCGTAAGCGCGATGACGGTCGTGCAATTCGGATTGGCGATGATGCCGCGATGATTTTTGATATCCTGCGCGTTGACCTGCGGAATGATGAGCGGAACGGTCGGGTCGAGCCGAAACGCGGAGGAATTGTCGATAAATACCGCGCCCGATTCCACGATGGACGTGGCCAGCGCCTGTGCGACGTCGTTTTCGGCCGCGCCAAGCACGATGTCCGTGCCCGAAAAATCCGCATCCTCGGCTGCCTGCACGGGAATTTCTTCGCCGCCGAACGCAACGGTGCTGCCGCTGCTGCGGCGGCTGGCCAAGGGAATCAGGGTTTTCAGCGGAAAGTTTTGCTGCTGCAAAACGCGCAGCATTTCGCGCCCGACCGCGCCGGTTGCGCCCAGAACGGCCACGGTGTATTCTTTCATAGGCAATCCCTCCACATACGATGATGGTTCATTGTATGCCGCAGACGGGGAAATATGCCGCGCGCGTGACTCCTCCGGGAGAGCCGGCTGAAATCTCCGATTTCGGCCTGAGAGGGAAAAAACAAAACAAAATTTCCACCCACCCCTACAGGGAGCGGGTAAATTTTACACTTTGCATTACGCATTTTGCATAAAAAACGCTGCCCCGCGGGTGCGGAGCAGCGTTGTATGTTATTGCAATTACAGCAGCGTGGAGAAGTGCTTGATGGTGCGGACCATCTGAGAAACATAGGAGTTCTCGTTGTCGTACCAAGAAACGACCTGAACCTGCGTCTTGCCGTCGGGCAGAGCGCAAACCATGGTCTGCGTGGCATCGAACAGGGAGCCGTAACGCATACCGATGATGTCGGAAGAAACGATCTCGTCGGTGTTGTAGCCGAAGGACTCGGTCGCGGCAGCCTTCATCGCGGCGTTGATCTCGTCAACGGAGACGGACTTGGAGCAAACGGCGTTGAGGATGGTGGTGGAGCCGGTGGGGGTGGGGATTCTCTGCGCGGCGCCGATCAGCTTGCCGTTGAGCTCGGGGATGACCAGACCGATGGCCTTTGCGGCACCGGTGGAGTTCGGAACGATGTTCACGGCACCGGCGCGGCTGCGGCGCAGGTCGCCCTTGCGCTGGGGACCGTCGAGGATCATCTGGTCGCCGGTGTAGGCGTGGATGGTGCACATAATGCCGGACTCGATGCAAGCCAGATCGTTCAGAGCCTTGGCCATGGGCGCGAGGCAGTTGGTGGTGCAGGAAGCGGCAGAGATGATGTTGTCTTCCTTGGTCAGGGTGTTGTGGTTGACGTTATAGACGATGGTGGGCAGATCGTTGCCTGCGGGAGCGGAGATGACGACCTTCTTGGCACCGGCGTCGATGTGCGCCTGAGCCTTGGCCTTAGAGGTGTAGAAGCCGGTGCACTCCAGCACGACGTCCACGCCCAGCTCGCCCCACGGCAGCTCGGCAGCGTTGGCCTTTGCGTAGATGGTGATCTTCTTGCCGTCGACGACGATGTGATCTTCACCGGCCTCGACAACGTGACCCTGTGCGGCGTAGTTGCCCTGCGTGGAGTCGTACTTCAGCAGGTGCGCCAGCATCTTGGGGGAAGTCAGGTCGTTGATGGCGACCACTTCGAAGCCCTCAGCGCCGAACATCTGACGGAAAGCCAGACGACCGATACGGCCGAAACCATTGATAGCTACTTTAACAGACATGGTAAAATCCTCCAAATCAATTGTACTGCATTTGCAGTGAAATTAAGAATTTTGCGCGGGTATTTTCCCACACGGCTTCATTATACTATATGAAAAATGCATTGTAAAGTGACAAAATTGTAAAAATAATCATTTTATCCTACAAAAAATTGATAAATTTGTACGAAATGTCACCTTTGCGCCCGCAAGAAGGCCGTCAATTCCTCCGCATCGGCCGCGACCGTCCCCTGAAATGAGCCGGGTTTTCCGCCGCCGCGCGTGGGATAGGCCGCGCGTAGGGCGGCGATCAGCGCGGTCTGCTCGCCGCCGAGGATGCAGATGCCGCAGCCGCCATCCGCCTCACTGAGCACGGCGGCGCGCGCGCCGCATTTTCCCGCGATCGCCTCGGCAAGCTCCCGCAATTGGCCGCCCGTCAGCTCCGATTCGAAATGCACGATGTTTCCGGCGTTTTCATAGCGGGCGGAAATCATGTCGAAAATGCGCGATTGCAGGGCGTTGGCCTTGAATTTCCACTGCGCAAGCGCATCGTTCATGCGCCGCGCGACGGCGCCGGTTTCTTCCGGCTTGGCGGAAAACGCCTGAGAAACGGCCTGATTTTGCGCGAAAATTTCCTGCATACGCAAAAACGCCCGTTTTCCGCAGGCCATTTCGATGCGCACGCCGCCGCGCAGTTTCACACACGAGAGCAGCTTGATCAAGCCGATCTCGCCGGTTTTTTCCACGTGTACGCCGCAACAGGCGCAGATGTCATAGCCGGGAATTTCCACGATCCGCACCGGCCAATCCAGTGCTTTTTTGCTGCGATACGCGATGGTGGGCAGCGCCTGCGCCGTGGGATAATAGCAGGAAATGGGCAGGTTTTTCCAGATGGCCTCGTTGGCCAGCAGTTCGATCTCGGGCAATGCCTCGGGCGGGATGGGGGTGTCGAAATCAATTTCCATCACGTCCTTGCCCACGTGAAAACCGACGTTGTGACAGCCGAATTTTTTGCACAAAAGGCCTGATACGATGTGCTCGCCGCTGTGCTGCTGCATCAGATCGAGCCGCCGCGCCGCGTCTATCCGCCCCGCCACGACGGCGCCGACGGCGAGCGGCTTGTCGCACAGGTGGGAAACGGCCTCGTCCCGCTCCTGCACGTCCAGCACGGCGGCCTCGCCCAGCGTGCCCAGATCGCAGGCCTGTCCGCCGCCCTCGGGGTAGAATGCGGTGGCATCGAGCGTCACGAGATAGCCGCTTTCGCATTTTTCGCAGCCGATGACTTTGGCCTGAAATTCGTAGAGATGGCAATTTTTGTAGAATAATTTTTCGGTGTGCATGGCGCGTCGCTCCCTTCGTTTCCTCCATTGTACCACAGCGCGGCCGAAAAAGGAAGCAGAAAACAAAAAAGAGAGTGGGAAACCGCTCTCTGAAAAAATCGGGTGTTCGGCGACGATTTTGTCTGGTTGGGACAGGATTTCTTCCCGAATGCGCACGGAGATGATGCGGTTGCCGTCCTCGCCGCGTTTTTTAATGAAAAATGCATAATGAAAAATGCAAAATTTCTGTCCTCTCTGCAGGGGCGATCATCGATCGAACGCTTGCTCCGCACTTACCTCCATGTCATTGCGAGGCGCGAAGTGCCGTGGCAATCCGCGTCCCATCCTGCGCCGTGCGCATACAAAAACAGCCCCGCGGGGTCCCACGGGGCTGTTTTCATGAAAATCAATGGCCGAACACGCTCAGCAGGAAACCTGCCGTGATGGCCGAGCCGATGACACCCGCCACATTCGGACCCATGGCGTGCATGAGCAGGAAATTGGAGGGGTTGGCTTTCTGGCCTTCCGTATTGGAAACACGCGCCGCCATCGGCACTGCGGACACGCCGGCCGAGCCGATCAACGGGTTGATCTTGCCACCGGAGATGAAGTACAGCACCTGACCGCCCAGCAGACCGCCAACGGTGGACAGGCCGAACGCCACAACGCCGAGGCCGACGATTGCCAGCGTTTCCGGCGTCAGGAAGTTCGTGCCGACCATCGTTGCGCCCACGGAGGTGGACAGGAAGATGGTGACGATGTTCATCAGAGCGTTCTGCATGGTATCGCTCAGTCGCTCGGTAACGCCGGTCTCTTTCATCAGGTTGCCGAACATCAGACAGCCGATCAGCGCGGCGGTATCGGGCAGCAACAGCGCCACGAAAATCGTGACCATGATGGGGAAGATGATCTTTTCCGCCTTGGACACGGTGCGGGTCTGCTCCATCTTGATTTTGCGCTGTTTTTCGGTGGTCAGCAGGCGCATGATGGGCGGCTGGATCATGGGGATCAAGGCCATGTACGAATATGCCGCCACGGCAATCGCGCCGAGCAGATGCGGGGCAAGCTGACTCGTCAGGAAGATGGCCGTCGGGCCGTCCGCGCCGCCGATGATGCCGATGGCTGCGGCTTCCAGCGCGTCAAACAGACCCGTTGCACGGGCGGCAAAGAACGCCGCGAACACGCCAAGCTGTGCCGATGCACCCATGAACATCGTCTTGGGGTTGGACAGCAGGGGGCCGAAGTCGGTCATTGCACCGACGCCCATGAAGATCAGGCAGGGGTAAATGCTCGTTTTTACGCCGATGTACAGGTAGTCGAGTAATCCGCCGTTGCTGAGGATGGTGCCGTAACTGTGATAAAACTCGCTGTTTTCATCCATAAAGTTAGTCCACAGTTCCTGATGGTACAATCCTGCGCCGGGCAGATTCGTCAGAATACAGCCGAACGCGATGCCGCACAGCAGCAGCGGCTCAAATTTTTTCACGATCGCGAGGTACAGCAGGACACATCCGATGAGAATCATGACCAGATTCTGCCAGCCGCCGAATTTACCGAAAAAGTTCGCGAAGATCGCGGCAAAACCGGAGTCCTCCCAGATACCCAGCAAAATTTCACCAATATTCATTGAGGTTCTTCCTCCTTAGCCGATGACGACCAGCGGTGCGTCGGTATCGACGGAACTGCCCTTCGTCGCGATCACCTGCGTAACGGTACCGGCCTTGGGCGCCATGATCTCGTTTTCCATCTTCATAGCCTCCAGAATCACCAGCACGTCGCCCTCTTTCACGGCCTGACCCTGATTGACATTCACCTTCAGGATGGTGCCCGGCATGGGGGACTTAACCACTTCGCCGCTGCCGGTGACGGCTGCGGGTGCGGGCGCGGCGGGAGCGGCAACGGGGGCTGCCGCGGGTGCCGCGGCAGGTGCGGCGACGGGGGCGGAGGGAACGATGGCCTCGTACTCGGCCAAAAGCTGAGCTTCTCCGGCCTCGACCTCGATTTCGTAGGTGCGGCCGTAGAGTGTCACGCGATATTTCATTTTATTTGACCTCCTTGATGGAAATAAAACGCAATTCATTGATGGGCTTGCCCATTTTTTCGGCCACGATCGCCATGGCCATGGCGGCGATTTTCGGCTCCACATCGTGCAGCTTCAACTGTCCCGCTACGCCGGGAGCGGCGGGTGCGGGTGCGGACGCGGCGGCAGGTGCGGCAACGATCGGCGCGGATTTCTTTTTCGGGGACAGCAGTTTGCCAAGCAGGACAACCGCGATCGTCAGCAGTGCGATGCCGAAAAAGACCACAGCGTAGCCGAGCAATGCCAGAATGCCGATCTCCGCAACGGTATATTCCATGATTTATGCCTCCTTATGGCGAATGGATAAAGTTGTGACGGCCGGGGGAACTTCTCCGGCCGCGGAAAATCAGTCAGAGAATACTTTGTTGACCAACATCGTGGTCAGGATGATCAGGCCGATGACGGCGAAGATCACCAGCATACCGATGCCCATGTATTTCAGATTCCGAATGAAAGCCATGGGATCAAATTGCAGCGAAATGGCGGTATCCTGCGCCTGCTGCACGGCACTTGTCAGAAAATGCATAGCTTAACCTCCCATTAGTCCTGCGGCGATATTCAGAATGATGCCGCCGGCAATGACCGATGCGATCTGGCCGGACACATTCACGCCGATGGAGTGCATCAGCAGGAAATTCTGCGGATCTTCCTCCAGAGCCATCTTGTGCACGATACGGCCGGACATGGGGAATGCGGAAATTCCTGCCGCGCCGATCATGGGATTGACCTTTTTCTTGGAGAACAGATTCAAAAATTTTGCGAACAGCACGCCGCCCGCGGTATCCACCACGAACGCGACCAGACCCAGACCCAGAATCAGCAGGGTGTCGGGCCGGATGAACTGCTCGGAGGTCATGTTGAACGCGACGCTGATGCCGAGGAAAATGGTGATGAGATTCGCCAGCACCTTTTGCGCCGTTTCGGACAGGGAATCGAGCACGCCGCATTCACGGATGAGGTTGCCGAACATCAAAAAGCCGATCAGCGCGGTCGCCTGCGGAATGATGGCGGAGGCCACGACGGTGATGATGATCGGGAAGAGGATGCGCGTCCGCTTGGACACGTTCTTCTGCTCATAGGGCATACGGATCAGGCGTTCTTTTTTGGTGGTAAGCGCCTTGATGACGGGCGGTTGGATCACGGGGACGAGCGCCATGTAGGAATACGCCGCCACGGTGATCGCGCCCACGTATTTCGATTGCAGGGCATTGGCCACGGCGATCGAGGTCGGGCCGTCGGCCGCGCCGATGATGGCGATGGAGAAAAAGTCGCGGAAATCCGGGAAAAACACGGAGGCCATGCACAGCGTGAAGAAAATGCCGAACTGCGCCGCCGCGCCGAAGAGCATGAGCTTGGGGTTGGACAGCAGCGGGCCAAAGTCGATCATGGCGCCGATGCCGATAAACAGCAGAAGCGGGAACAGCTCGTTGGCGATGCCGGCATTATACAGCGACTGGATGGGGCCGGTCAGCGCATCGGAAAAGGGAATGTTGACCAGAATCGTGCCGAAGCCCATGGGCAGCAGCAGCGACGGCTCCATTTCCTTTTTGATGGCGAGATAGATCAGCACGCATCCGATGAGGATCATCACAAGATCCTGCCACGTAAATGCCAGCAGGTTTTTGTACAGAATGTCCATTTCCGTCCTCCGAATCAGCCGATGACGACCAGAGGTGCATCGGTGTCGACGGAGCTGCCCTTTGTTGCGACCACCTGCGTAACGGTGCCGGCCTTGGGCGCCATGATCTCGTTCTCCATTTTCATGGCTTCCAGAATCACCAGCACGTCGCCCTCATTCACGGCCTGACCCTGCGTCACGTTGACTTTCAGAATGGTGCCGGGCATGGGGGACTTGACCACTTCGCCGCTGCCGGTGACGGCTGCGGGTGCGGGTGCGGCGGGCGCGGCAACGGGGGCTGCCGCGGCGACGGGTGCGGCCGGAGCGGCCGCGACGGTGTCGTATTCGTCCAGAACGTGCGCCTGACCGTTTTCGACTTCGATCACATAGGTGCGGCCGTTCAGGGAAATTTGATAGGTCATGTCACGAAACCTCCTTGATGGAAATAAAACGCAGTTCGTTGACGGGCTTTCCCAAATGATCGGCGACGATGGCCATGGCCATGGCGGCGATTTTGGGATCGACGTCGTGGAGCTTGAGCTGTCCGGCGACGCCGGGAGCGGTAGGTGCTTTCCGGGGCGATGCAACTGCGGGGGCAGAGGCGGCCTGTGCAGCCTGTTTCTTATTTTTGGAGCGGCACAGGGCATAGATCGTGAAAATCACGGCCAAAACCGCCACCATTGCCAGCGCAATGGGATCGGGCTGCTGAACAGGATCGGACAAGAAGAGCATTTTCTACCTCCTTAGACCTCAACGATGCTGTAAGTGACGATATTTTCGGCTTCCGCTTTCTTGGCTTCGAGGAATTTCAGGGTCTGATCGGGATAGCAGATGTAGCTCATCACGTCTTCCTCGTTGCGTGCCAGATCACCCAGCGCTTCACGTGCGCGGACGAAATCCTGACCGTCGCGCTTGGAGTCCTCGTCGCGGCAGTCGAGCGGCTTGTCCATACCGGCCTCGGCCAGAATGCGCGCCTCCAGCTCGGCGTTGACGGGGGCGGGGGACAGGCCGTATTCGCCCTTGAAATAGTTCTTGACTTCCTTGGAAACGGTCTTGTAGCGTTCGCCCAGCAGCACGTTGGTAACGGCCTGATTGCCGACCATCTGGCTCAGCGGTGTGACCAGAGGCGGATAGCCCAGATCCTTGCGGACATTGGGAATTTCGGCCAGCGCGGCGTCGAACTTGTCCATGGCGTGCATATCGGTCAGGTTCGCGATCATGTTCGAGAGCATACCGCCGGGGACCTTGTACACCAGTGCCATGGCGTCGGTGCCCATGGACTTAGGATTCAGGGTACCGTTGTCGATGTATTTCTGCTTGACGGGCTTGAAATGGTCGTTGACCGCGTTGATGGCGGCCTCGTCCAGACCGGTGGAGATGCCCATTTGCTCGAGCGCGTAATACAGGCTTTCCGTGGCGGGCTGGCTGGTGCCATTGGAGAAGCAGGAGGATGCGGTGTCGATCACGTCAACGCCTGCCTCGACCGCTTTCAGGATGGTCATATAGGCCATGCCGGTGGTGCAGTGGGTGTGCAGGATCAGGGGCATATCGCCAACGCCGTCTTTGATGCCCTTGATGAGGTGCTCCGCCTCGTAGGGGCTCATGGTGCCGGCCATGTCTTTCAGGCAGATGGTATCGAAGCCCATTTCTTTCAGCTCTTTGCACATCTGCACGTATTTTTCGACCGTGTGCACGGGCGACTGCGTGTAGGAGATGCAGCCGGAGGCGATCGCGCCGGCCTTTTTCGTGGCCTCCAGCGCGGTGCGGATGTTGCGGAAGTCGTTGAGCGCGTCGAAAATACGCAGGATGTCAATGCCGTTTTTCACGGACAGTTCCACGAATTTTTCGACCACGTCGTCGTGATAGTGTTTGTAGCCGAGCAGATTCTGGCCGCGCAGGAGCATTTGCAGTTTCGTGTTGGGCATGGCCTTGCGGATGTTGCGCAGGCGCTCCCACGGGTCTTCGTTCAGGTAACGCAGGCAGCTATCGAACGTTGCGCCGCCCCAGCATTCGATGGAATAGTAACCGGCCTTGTCCATGGTGGGCAGAATGTCGGCAAAGTCGGAAAACGCCATACGGGTTGCCATCAGGGATTGGTTGGCGTCGCGGATGACGGTTTCGGTAAATTGGACTTTTTGAGCCATGATATATTTCCTCCGTTCATGATTTGACGTTTTGTTGGCTCCCCTTGCGCAGGGGAGCCGATGGGGTGCTTACTTGAGCTTGGGGCCGGCTTCCACCAGTGCCTTGCCGGCATCGTTGCCGGTGTACTTGACGAAGTTCTTGACGAACCGTCCGGCCAGATCTTCGGCCTTGCGCTCCCACTCGGAAACGTCGGCATAGGTATCTCTCGGGTCGAGGATGGCGGGGTTGACACCGGGCAGGGAAGTGGGCACTTCCAGATTGAACAGGGGGATGGTCTTGGTTTCGGCCTTCAGGATGGAGCCGTCGAGGATCGCGTCGATGATGCCGCGGGTGTCTTTGATGGTGATGCGCTTGCCGGTGCCGTTCCAGCCGGTGTTGACCAGATAGGCTTTCGCGCCGTTGAGCTCCATCTTCTTGACAAGCTCTTCACCGTACTTGGTCGGATGCAGTTCGAGGAACGCCTGACCGAAGCAAGCGGAGAAGGTCGGAGTCGGCTCGGTGATGCCGCGCTCGGTGCCCGCCAGCTTTGCGGTAAAGCCGGACAGGAAGTAGTACTGTGCCTGCTCGGGTGTCAGAATGGACACGGGAGGCAGCACGCCGAAAGCGTCGGCCGACAGGAAAATCACGTTCTTCGCCGCGGGTGCGGAAGAAATGGGACGCACGATGTTCCTGATGTGCTCGATGGGGTAGGAAACGCGGGTGTTTTCGGTGACGGACTTGTCGGCAAAGTCGCACTTGCCGTTTTCGTCGACGGTCACGTTCTCCAGCAGCGCGTTGCGGCGGATGGCGTTGTAGATGTCCGGCTCGGACTCGGCATCGAGGTTGATGACCTTGGCGTAGCAGCCGCCTTCGAAGTTGAACACGCCGTTGTCGTCCCAGCCGT
>CAYSYK010000005.1:0-72786 GCA_964435375.1 uncultured Oscillospiraceae bacterium
CGATCAGTCTTTTGTGGGTTCTGCGCTCGAACTGCTCACGGCTGTCTTTGTTGACATGGGGAGAACGCAGGATCGTCACGATCTCCTTTTTGGTGGGCAGCGGAATGGGGCCGGAAACCTGTGCGCCGTTGCGCTTTGCGGTCTCCACGATTTTTGCCGCGCTGGAGTCGATCAACTGGTGATCGTATGCCTTCAGCCGAATGCGGATCATCTGGTTTGCCATGGTTTGTTTTCCTCCTTGAATGTAACGTACTCAGTTTGCTTGTGTGTCTGGGTACGGTCGAACCGTTTTGTTCACGCCGCCGTGCGTATCACTCCAAGCCATGAAAAATGGCCGACGCATGGCCGACCCTTTTCGTGGCGCAGCGATATACGCAAGCGCAAACGAACACAGTTCAGCCGCCCGATGACCGGACATACTCCGCAGAAGTTACCGTTTTTCAACGCAATCTCCTGCATCATCGCAGTGCGCGCGCAGTATTCCCCTACACGCGCCCGATTATGATACCACCCCAGCGGCCGTTTGTCAAGCACTTTTTTAGAAAAAATCACAAATTTTCCCGTAAAAATTCATTCAGAACAGAGAAAAGCAGAGAAGCGGCTCTTCCGCTCCCCTGCTTCTTATCGGATTTTGTTATCGGTGCTGGCACAGCGGGCTTTCCAACGTCAGCGCTTCGAAGCGATAGCCGTTGGCGATGCCCCACTGGAGGATTCTCTCCACGGCCTCGACACTGTACGACTTGACATCATGTTGCAACACGACGGCGGTTTTTTTGCTGCCGATGCCGGCAATCACATTGTTGTACACCTCGTCGGCCGTCTTTGCACCGCCTGCGTCCTGACTGTCGACGTTCCAGTCGACATAGCGGAAGCCAAGCTCCGTCACCTTGTGCGTCAGCGTCGTCATGAGTTGGGAGGTCGCGATCGTATTGGAGCTGCCGCCCGGGAAACGCATCAGCCACGTTTCGACGCCGGTGATCTCACGGATGCGCGTCTGCATCGCGTACAGATCATTGAGGAAGGCGTCCTCGTTCGCGTAAATCGTCGAATAATTGTGCGTCAGAGAATGGATGCCGACGGCATGGCCGTCGGCGACGATGGCTTTGAGCATTTCGTCTTTGGCGGAATAATTCGTATTGACGACGAAGAACGTCGCCTTTGCGCCGTAGCGCTTGAGGACGTCCAACAGTTGAGCGGTGTACTGGCCGGGGCCGTCGTCGAAAGTCAGGTAGATCACCTTGCCCTCCGGCTGTACCGGCTGTGGCAGGCTCGCCGTCACGACCTCGACGGTACGCTGCACGGTCACGGTGCGGCCGTCGCCGTCTGTCAAACGATAGGTCAGCGTGTAGGTGCCCGCCTTCGATGCGTCCACCGTTCCGGAAACCTCGACGCGCGCGGTCAGATCCGTGCCGTCGACGCCGACGGCGCGATAGCCCGGCTCGGCATAGGTCGCGCCGACGTTCATCGCGATTTTCTGCGCGCCGAGCAATTCCAGCGACGGCATGGCGCGATCCACGACCGTCACCGTCCGATAAATTTTGTCACTGCTGAGCATATAGCGTGCCTTGTAGCACAGCGTATATGTACCCGGCAACTGGGTATTGACGGTTCCCGACACGCTCACGGACACTTCCCTGCCGTCGGCCGTCGCGGTCGCGCCCGGGTCGACAAAGGTCTGCCCGACCTCGAGGGTCATCTGCGCGTCGCCGTTGAGGCGAATGTCGATCTTTACGGATGTCGACAAAAGCGCACACATCAGCAGGCCGATCACGATCAGTTCGATCACGACCACCTTAAACGTATTTCTCTTTGTGAAATAATTCGTCAGCTTCTCCAAAAAACCGCCCATTGCGTTTCCACCTCTCCTGAAAAAATCGGCATTTTTGTGCCGCTCTCGGTTTTATGTTTACTATAGCACTCCGCGCGTCAAAATGCAAGCCGCAAACGGCAAATTTTGACATCAATTTTGTACGCGGTGGCGGCAAGGCGGCGCGTCTTGCGTCAGGGCGCGGAATACATAGCCCTCTGCCTTCCCCCAGAGGATGACCCGCTCCACCACGCTGACGCTGCAGCCGTTGACGTCATGCTGCAGCACCACGGCGCGTCGCCGTGTACGAATGCCGGAAATGATTTTACGATAAATTCGCTCCGCCTCCTGACAACCATATGCGTCGCCGCTGTCGACATTCCAATCGAAATAGGAAAAGCCCTCCTCCTGCACGCGCTCCACGGCGCGCGACATAATGCCCGCGCAATAGCGGCGGCTTACGGTATTGGAGCTGCCGCCGGGAAAACGCAAAAGCCATGTGCGCGTCCCCGTCAGGTCGAAGATGCGCGCCTGCATGGCGTAAATATCGCGCATGAGCGCGTCGTCGCTTGCGTAGACGGTCGCAAAATCATGGCAATCGGAGTGGATGCCGAGGCTGTGCCCCTCGCGCACCATGCGCGTCAGCAGATGCGTCATGTCCACCTGCGTGTTGACAAGGAAAAAGGTCGCTTTCACGTCGTGCTTTTTCAGCACGTCCAAAAGCTGCTGCGTATACACGCCGGGGCCGTCGTCGAAGGTCAGGTAGATGATCTTTTCCGCATCCACTGAAACCGCCTCAACCGTCCCCGTTAAAATTGCCGCCGACATCAGCGCGCACAGCATCGCCGCCACCCGTTTTTTGCTCATTTTTTCGCCCCGCTTCCGTGTTTCACCTTATTTTGACACCGCGTGCGGCGCGCTATCCCGCCCAAAAAACGGGAGCGCAGGAAAATGTCCCGGCTTTTGGCATTTTTCGGTTGCTTTTTGGCGTGCGGTCGTGTATAATACAGTTTTGTCGGGAAAATGTATATCCGGGTGTGGCCCAGTTGGTAGGGCGCTTGATTTGGGTTCAAGATGCCGGGAGTTCGAATCTCCCCACTCGGACCAAAAGTCCAAACATGGCAACAGCCGAGGCGAGTGCCTCGGCTGTTGCCATTTGCGCGTGTAAAACACGTTTTCATTTTCCGAAAAGCAAACGATACCAAAATCCAAAGAAAACGCCAAGCAGGAAGCGGATCATCGTCGTCCTCCTATTTCGATATTCTGAGCAATTCAGCCAGCACGAAGATTGGGAACAGCAACAGCACGATCAGACACATATGCCCTCCCCTGTTTTACAGCGAGATCCGTCCCGTTTCCCTTCCGTCCACGGCAAAAGAAAACAGGACGCCCTTGTGAATCGCGGCAAAATAGCCGCTACGGCGATATTCCTCGGCGTAATGCTTTTCGATGGTTTCCAGCGTGTCCAGCAACTGCAACATCGTCGCAAATTCATGCTTGCAGCGGCCGCCGCACGGGCAATCGCAAACCAAATTGCGAATCTGTCCCTCTTGATAATCGAACTCTACGACATAGTTTTCGCCGCCCGCAACGACCGCCGTTGCGTGTCCGTGATCGACGCACAGATAACGCACGCGATTTTCGATGTAATACGTGTGCCCGCGCTCGGCGATCGCGCCGTCGATACCCATTTGCGTCAGATCGTCCGGCGGGAAAACGCTGTCGTCATTGCCGCGGGCGTATTCCGTTTCTTCCTTCTCCGGCGCGCGGAACCAAAGCTGTGCTTTTTCGGTGGGCAGCACCTGCGGGTCAAACGTGAGGAAATGCGCGCCCGCCATGTAAAAATCGCCGTGGACGTCCGTGTCCACCACCGCGATCACCTTTTTGTAGTCCGCGAGGCGGATCTTGAAGTTGTAGTGGATGGCCACGACGCGCCCGGTCTGCCCCTCCAGCTTGCCGTCAACATAGACGCTGTCGCCGATTTTCAGGTCGAAGCTGTCGTTGTAGTAGGTCAGCGCCATTGCGCGCCCCGGGAATTTCACGTCGACCAGCGACCGCCGCGGCGCGGCCGGATCGTCGCACGCCACGCAGACAGGGGACACTTCTTCCGGCTCCGAATGCGCCGCAAATCCGCCGATTTTGAATGTCATACCGATTCCTCCCGATTTTTGTTTTTCGCACGCGCGGCCTGTCCGCCACCGTGTGCGCTTTTGGTTTCTGTCTGTATCTTAGCACAAGTTTTCGGATATGTCTACATTAAATTGCGTCGCCCGCCGCAAGAGTCGCAAAAACGCGACTCTTGCGGCATAGAGCAAAGAAACGGCTATATACGGAAAGGCACCATGCATACCGCATGGTGCCTTTTGAAGTTCAGGCGATTGCACTGAAGTTTTCACTCCGGCGCAATTTGTACATCCATATTAGTCTCTTGCACACCTATAGCCTAATTCCAAGGGAACTCTTAAATCGCATCCGGCTATTGATGAAAGGCGAATGCGATGCTATGCTCTGCAAGGGGCATGACGGCATTCGTCATCCGGCAATGCCCGGTCATCTCGTGGCACAGGTGGCCGGGCGACTTATAAACCAGCCGCGAATGGCTTTGCGGCATCAATGTTCCAACGCACACTCCGTTCTTCCTGTTTTAGACCGCTTTGAAATTACACAACTCTCAAACAGAAGTTGCGGTTGCCTGTGACAGTATTACGTTTTAGACCGCTTTGAAATTACACAACTCTCAAACGAAAGAAACAGGTTGTGACCCAGAAAAAAAGTTTTAGACCGCTTTGAAATTACACAACTCTCAAACAGCCCCCGCCAGATCGGCGGGGGCTTTTCCGTTTTAGACCGCTTTGAAATTACACAACTCTCAAACTGAAGATATGATTAACTTTGAAAATCTGGAGTTTTAGACCGCTTTGAAATTACACAACTCTCAAACTCGCCTCGTGTCATGTTAACCCTCCTCGGAGTTTTAGACCGCTTTGAAATTACACAACTCTCAAACAGGCTGGTGGAGAGTAAGGAGGGGACAAAAGTTTTAGACCGCTTTGAAATTACACAACTCTCAAACCGGGCGTATAGATTGCCTGCTGATCGTGCAGTTTTAGACCGCTTTGAAATTACACAACTCTCAAACAAGTGCTGTGCTCGATATTTGTAGTCATAAGTTTTAGACCGCTTTGAAATTACACAACTCTCAAACGTTCCGACACGGTTGCCAAGCTCGCCCCAGGTTTTAGACCGCTTTGAAATTACACAACTCTCAAACGCTTGCCGTGCTGGCGGAGCTGCTCAAGATGTTTTAGACCGCTTTGAAATTACACAACTCTCAAACGGCTTGCGTCCAGTCGATTGCGCCGGAGTCGTTTTAGACCGCTTTGAAATTACACAACTCTCAAACCCGGAGTCATCATCAGCGGCGTATTCCGGGGTTTTAGACCGCTTTGAAATTACACAACTCTCAAACACGCAGGCGACTTTCCGTGGCGTTACAAAAGTTTTAGACCGCTTTGAAATTACACAACTCTCAAACACGTTTACACGTAAATGTCAATAGTCGAATGTTTTAGACCGCTTTGAAATTACACAACTCTCAAACAAATCGCTTAAATACTCAGTCTCGATCCATGTTTTAGACCGCTTTGAAATTACACAACTCTCAAACCTGGAAATGGACGACCGCCTTTTTGCTTTTGTTTTAGACCGCTTTGAAATTACACAACTCTCAAACCTCAAATTTCATGGGTGCATCCAAATGCACCGCCGCGGTTACGAGCCGCTGAAACCGAGGAGCCGTATAATCTCTGCTCTTATTTTAAAACACACAGAGGTCTTTGTCAATGGTGATTCTCTTTTCCATGGGCAGTTTTTCCTGCGCGTAGCCGTCTACCAGCAAAATGTGATAGCCGTGCTGCACTGCAGTCGATAAAAATGTTTCCGCTTCCCCATCCGAGAAGAAGCTGCGCATATTCAGCAGCACAAACACTTTATCCTGCTCAAATTCCCGCACAAGCTCCATATAATCCAGCAGACGCTCCAGCGGATTGTCGTATTCATCCCGAATAGCGACTCCCATCGCTTTCAGCAATGCCGTGACCGTACAGGAATTACATACGATGTCGCAATCAAATGCAAAGGCCAGTTCGCCAACATATTGCTCCACTCGCTGCATGATCTCGGCCGATTTTACATAAAACGCCTCCTCGGAGGCCATGCGCCCCATTTGCGCGATGATTTTGTTTTGCAGGGTCTTGCCGTTGAGTTTCAAGCCCAAAAAATCTCCGATAATCTCTACGCGGCTTCCGATCGACAGCCGTTTCCCCTCATCGGAGAGAACGCTCTCGCCCTCGGCTCCGTCGATCTGATCGTACAGATCCTGCAAAAACGACCGCAGAAACGCCGGAGCCTCCACGACGAGCGACTGGACACATCCCTCAGAAAATTCAATCACGTCATCGAGTTGCGGGTACGTCAAAATCATAGCTCTACCAGCCTTTCATCCGTGCTTATCACATCGCTCTGCCACTGCCCGACAATGTATTCCATTTTCGCAAATTGCTTCTCCGTCACGGTCAGCATTTGCACCAATCCCTTTGGCGGCCTGTTGCGGCGAATGTTTTCCGCCACGGCAGCTTGCACGGAGGCATTGAGCAACAATTTGCAATAGACGGATTCCTGCAACATCAGAAAACCGTTTTGTATGAGAAACTTTCGGAAACGGCGATAATTTCGCCGTTCCGAAGAAGTTTCCGTCGGAAGATCAAAAAACACCAGCATTCGCATAAATCTATAGCTCATATTTCCAAAATTTGATCCGTTGCGGCTCCTGTGCATTGAGCGCATCAAACACACTGCGCACATAGATGCCGATTGCATTGAGCACCGTCTGTTTCTCGTTCGAGACAGAGACGGAACCGTTGAGTGCATCGAGAAGTGCACGCTTCGTCGCCTTGTCCAATTCTTGCGGTGACAGCGCGCACACCACCCGATCGACGATTATGCGGAACGGTTCCATCAGATCACTGCTGAGATTATACCGATTGAACACATTGCCATGGTGTAGGCCAAGCTGCGTCAAATATCCGTTTGCGGCCACCTCGCGATTAAACGCGGAGAGCAAAACGGTATATCCGTAATTGAGCGCGGCGTTGATGGCGCAGGGACGATCTCGGGAAAACGCCATACCGAACGTTGCATTGAAATACACTTTCGCCGCGTGCCCCTCTCGGTTGCTGCTATCCTGAAATTCGAGCTGCGTTATGTAGTCAAGCAGCATTTCGGATTCCCGCGCATGGCCGTTTTCCGCCAAGAATTCGGCCTGTTTTCGTATTTTCTGCGCAACGATCTCGCCCCATACGGCGCCCTTGATTTCATCCGACCACGCCAACTGCATGCGGATTTTTCGCGAAGTATCATGACATCCGTAATACGGGGCAAGTTCCGCCTGCGGGGTATGCTTGCCGTCGCAGAAAATCACCTTGATTTTGTGCTCGACCAGTGCCGACAGCAAGCACCCCGTCATGGAGACCGCCGGATTTTCAATCAAGACAATGGCGATTTCATCCAGAAAAATACGCTTAATTTCTTCGCCTCGGATGACCATATAGCCCATTTTGAGATCCAGCTTACACCGGGAGGAAATGACAACCGTCCGCCAGCTCATAACAGTTCCAGCAGATTTTCACTGCGGCTCTCGTACAAGCCGGAGGGGCTTTGATGGACGATGCGAACATCGGAATAGGATTTTTTCCAGTTGGAAACACTTGCATTGAGCAGTGTTACACCGGAATTCGGCCTGCCGCCGATCAAGGCGAGGTTTGTGCCGCCGGATCCGCCGTTGAACAGGATCAGAAGATTCATCAGGCAACTCACCTGCTCTTCCGTGCTTGCCGATTCGAACTTTTCCCGTCCCTCAACCAAGATTTGCGCCTGGTTGTTTGGCAGCTTTGAGAACGGCCATTGTCCCATTTTCCGTGTCAGAAGATCGTAGAGTGCCAGATTGGATTGGGGAGAAATGTGATCGAATCGCTCGTCGAGCACGATTTCCGATTGCAATTTCTGCTTGTTTTGGAATGCCTCCATTGCCTTGATGTACGCTTCCCATCTTTCACCGACGGCAAGCGGCATCAGGGGCGAAACGCCTATTTGCGTTCCCCCACTCGTTTTACCCGCCAATGTCACCTTCGCGTTATCCAGAGAGATCACCGTATTGATCAGGATCGGTTTTCCCCCAAAGAGCAGTTCCATGTTCTGCGGGGCTTTCCCCGTGATCTTCCGGATCTCCGCTTGGACGCATTCCTTCGCTCCCTGCGCGGATTGCAGGAAACGATTCACGTCCATCAGATTGATCGGCACGAACATCACTTCATGGTTCTTTTTGACCTCAAATCGGGCGAGGGCGTAGAAAACGGCTGTCGGTTTGTTGTATCCGCCGTATTTTTCGGTCGGCAGATCCGCTTTTCGCGGAATGTAGTTCTCCGCTTTCTTGACGGGTTGCCGGTCAAAAAGTTGTCCCTTTCTGCCAAATGTGTACCGCGTCAGATGGACGGCATTTTTCTGCATGGTTTTATGAACCCTTGCCACATCCGCCATGCCGTTCCAATAGCAGCTTTGGCCATGGAATTCGGGCTTGTCAAAGATCTTCTTCAGTTGCACATTGTAGGCACTGTCCGGCATGAACCACTTTTTCGTAAACCGTTCGTGATATACATTGCCTACCACGATGTTCAGATACGCATCCTTTGCATGGTGCAGATCGTTGACGCTGCGGCTCTTGGGCAGATTGAACTCCTGACGATATTCCGAAACCAAGCCCGCCTTGACACACACGATCTCCGTTTCCGGGAAACGCTGTTCCAACAATTGCTTGAGCACCTTCGTGGATTGACGGGTTTCGACCAATTGGCGATTGATAAAGCCCATCTTTTCTTCCGATGTGAAAGGATGGTTGCGCGTCAGGCGGCGGAATTTTTCGTCGGACATCAGCCCTGCGTTTTTCAGCATTTGCCAGAACGGTGTCATCTTGTTGCGGATTTCCGCGGAAAGCGGGAATTCGTCCTGCTTTCGACCATTGATCTCGGATTCCACCAGCACGAGGTTATTCCACACGCTGTCGTCTTTGACATGATTCCGCGGGTAAATATGATCTCGATTGTATGTGCCGTCGGAAATGCGGCTCAGGTCAATCGGCTCGCCCGTATATACGCTTTTCCCGAGCTGTAAATAGTACAGGAACAGTCTCTCGCTTTGCATGCGGTTGTCGGCCATCGCGCCCATTTTCTCCAGCTCCTCGGTCAGGCGGCGGCTGTCTTGCGTATTTATCCGCTCGTAACACTCCAGAATTTGGGCTTTCCGACTCTTCGTCCGATTGTTTTTCTCTTCCGGCTTAGCACCGCGCTCCATCTCGAGGAAGATCTTCGCAGGTGCGCCGCCGTTTGCTTTTGCCACGTCGCTGACGATCTCCAACGCGCGGATGATCGGGCGCTTGACCGCGTTGGAGATATACATTCTGTCCAAGCGCTCATTCAACGTCAGGTTCGCGTCATAGCTCTCGGCTTGTGCGGCCTGCACCTGCGCCATGAAGGTATACTCTTCCGAAAGCAGTTGCATAAGGTTGCAATTTGTTTCCCAGAGCGCATCCATGATGGTGAATACTTCGCCGGTGTCGTCGCCGGTTCTGCTGCCGTATATTCCCGTCAGGAATTTTGCCGACAGACGGCCGAATTCTTTGAATTTCTGCTTGAGAATATAGGCAATGTCTTCCTGCGGCAATGCCGGGAACTCCTTTTCCAGCCACTTTCTCAGGCGCGACTTTTCTTCGCACAGGGTCGCGCGCTGGATAATGCGCTCCACGTCGTCCTCGGTTAGAATGTGCGCATCCAACATCCGCCTGAAAATATGGTACGATTTGAGCGTCGACTTGATCGTTGTGTCCAAGCCGCTGATTTCATCCTGCCGCGTGCAATGGCCGCGGTTTTTCAGTTCCTCGGCAATGCTTTTCACCGTTACACGGGCATTTTTTTGGAACACTTCCCGATAGATCTCCTGTTTGACGGCGACGGGAATTTTTACACCGTTGACCTTCAGGTTGTTCAGTTCGTTGAGAACCATGTATTTCTCGTAAAGCAACGACTGAACGGGCAGCACGTCCTCTTCGGGAAGATACGTGCACTTGTTGGTCATTTGCCGGATAAACGCTTCCTCGCTGGCATCCAAATCGACCATTTGCGCAAAGTTCCACGGCAAGATTCTGCCCGACTTGCTTTGTATCCATGCGTGGTTCGTTTCTGTTTTGTACAGCGGTCCGACATAATACGGAATTTTGAAGTCGAATATCGACAGGATTTTATCCGCAACCGTAAGTTGATTTTCGTCCGTCTCGGATAGCAGCGGACAATATTTCTCGGCGCGTTTTAAAATTTCTTCCAGCTCATACCGATAAAGCTGCTGCGGGATCACACGATTGTCCCCATCTTTCTGCTTGGGAAGGAAGGTTCCGGCCTCCAGCCGTGAGATCATATCCCGATATTGCGGTTCATCCGCTTCCTCCACCGAAAAACGCTTTACCTGCCCCAAGATAAACTTCGAAAAAGTATCCTTGTTGCAGAATTTCAGCTTCCGTGCCTCTATTTCGGACATAGATTTTACGTGTCTGCTGTATGCGGCATAGTTGTCCGCCGTGTTATTGCGGAAAATGGTGTGGAAACTCTTGGGCGCATACTTCTTCACGAAGTATTTCAGCGTTTTCAAGTCCTGCTTGTGCTGTGCATAAATCGCCACTTTTCCGACGGAAATCGCAGCATGGCCTGCATCGCCGTGCGCATTTTTCATATAGCGATTGAGTTGCGCGCAGTCATTCAGTTTTCGCAGACTTTGGAGCAATTCGCTGTCGGCTTCCTCCAGCTCGGAACAAAACTGCGCAAAATCTTCGTCGTTCTTTTGCAGTGAAATGCTCTTGATTTCGGCATACGCCTCGTTTTCGGTGGCAAAGAGGTTGGCCGCGGTTTTCGCGGTGCCTCCGGCCAGAAGCGAAACGATATCCTCTCGATTAAACGGGCAATCTTCAAGGAAATCTTTCCCGGGTTTCTTGCCGTTATATAGGGCGGCAAAAAGGGCGGACTCTTTCTTCTTCACACCGACATCCTGCTTCATAATGTCCAAAATTGTGTCCGGCGTCACCGAATCGCTCCACGGCAGACTGTATTCCCGTTCCTGAAAATAATCACAAAATTCCTGATAGACCTTGCCAAAATCCAGCAGTTGCTCGGTTTGCCCTGCTGGCGTGTCCAACAGAAAATGGCCGCGGTTGGCAACCAGCCACGCACAGGCCATGTAAATCAGGCGGATGTCGTGCGGCTCGTCACTTTCCATCAGTTCGACGATCAGATGATGGATCGTCGGGTATTTTTCATGATACGCCTCGTCCGTTATTCCGTCACCGTCAAACAGGCGGACGCCGCAAGAGCGATCTTCTTTGTACAGCGCGCTTTCCTTGCGACGGATAAAGAAATTCGGGTCGCTTTTCCCGATTTCCAGTGCAAACAGTTCTTGCAGCAGGCGCACACGAAACTGTCTGCGGTCATAGCGACGGCGGGTGGTACGATAGCCGCGGCGCTCCGCCGAAGCATTCGCGGCCTCGAACAGATGAGCACCCCACATCGGCTCCCCGCCGTGCTTCATCAGGGCATAGGTCGGCGTCGCGACCGCGTAACCGACCGAATTGGTGCCAATGTCCAACCCCAGATAATAATTTTTATTTTCCATCTTGACTTTTTTCCGCCTTTCTTATATAATACAGGTGAGTCGGGAAACCGTCTCACGAAATTACACAACGCGTTCAAATAAGTTGCCGTTCTTCACGAACCGTAACGAAATCGCTGCTTTGTCAGTCGCACAGTGTGTGCATTCAAAGACCTCTTCGGAGGTCTTTTTCTTTTGCAAAACCTGTCGTTTTGCACGGCCTTTTGTTTGATTATACCATATTGCATTTCTTTTTCAATAGAAATTTGGTACTTTCTTCCACCTCGCACGCAAAAGTGCAGTTTTCTCGACTTTTCCGGTAATCTTCTCTTTTCGGCCGTGGCAGATATGCAAAAGGCACATCGCCGCGGGGTGCAGCGATGTGCCTTGGGGAAAATATTCAATGATTTCCTTTTGCGGGCGTTACTCGACGTCCATGTTGGAGGCCGGGGTTGTGTAGTCGGTGGGGTCATAGTCGATTCCGGTGCCCTCGTGGTAAAGCCCCTTTTTGTAGATCTGCGGGAAGGTGTGCTTATTGATATACTTGTCAAACACACCGTGCGCATGCAGGGTAAAGAGCAGGATGGCATAGCCCAGCCCGACGAGCGCCAAAAACAGCAGAACGAGGATGTAGAGGAAATACACTTTGCTGAACGCCAGCAGCAAAAACACCGGCAGGAGCATCAGCAAGAAAACCAGCACGCTGCGCGGCAGGGACATCCATGTCAGCGCAAAGCTGTTTTTGACGATGCGCCCCATCCGATCGCGATAGACCGCGATGATTGCATATTGGAACAGCAACACGATGCACGCCGCCGCAAGCAGGAACACCTGCACGACGGACAGCACCCAATAGGCCGAGCCGAGCGCGGCATTGAGCGAAAGCAGATTCATCGTATAGCTGAGCGCGCCGCAAAAGACAATAAACAGCACCCCCGCCACGACGCTCTGCACACCATTGCTGCGCACGCCGCGGAAGAAATCCGCGAAAAAGCGGATGTCCTCTCCCCAGACCAGCCGACGGATCGTATAAAACGCGCCCGCCTCACCCACCGAAAAAACGGCGAAGGCGGGAATGAGCCAAAGGTACATCCGCGCCTGAAGCGCATACATCTGCGCGGCGGTTTCGGCGGTGATCTCTCCCATGAGATACAGCTCGATATACGACAGAACAAATACCGCCAGTGCGGGCAGTGCGAACGCGAACAGCATCACACTGACGCCCAGAATCACGCCGTAGTGCTGCCGAAACGCCAGCACGAATACGTCTTTTCTGTCAAAGGGCTTTTTGTTTTCTTCCATATGCGCTCCTTACGGTTTTTGGGCAAATGCGGGTTTTACGCCGCATTTGCCCATTGTTTTTTATTTATTCCGCCGCGTGGAAGTTGACACCCGTGATGGTTGCACGGTAGCCGACATTGCACGCGATGACGACGGTGACGTCTTCGCCGACGCAGGCGGACAGGTCATAGTCGAGATCGAATGCGGCATTGTTTTCCGCGACTTCCACTTTCGTCCAATCGGTCTTGAGCAGGACGTTGCCGTTGCTGTCGAGCACGATGACGGAGATCCACGGATAGAACATATGGTTCGGATCTGCGGATGCGGGGTCTTTGCACTCTTCGAGATTCGTGAGCGTGGCGGAGATCGCCATGTGGCTGCCGGAGGCGATGTCCGTGGTCATGTAGATATAGGAGTTGACGCCCTGCGGGTCATCGGGCGTGAAGTCCTCGGCTTTCCACGGGTCTGCGCCGTTGAGCTGGATGCCCTCCGTCACATATCCGACACCGGCGCTGATCGACCATTTTTCCTTGAGCGCATCGACATTGAAGGTCTTATCGGCGATCTTGTCGCGGAGCATGATGCTCGTCAGGCCGTCGACACCGTTGACCGTCAGGTACTTCGGAGCATCGCCCGCGAACTCCACTCTGTCGAGGCAGCAGTGGTAGCCCGTTTTCGTGCCGAGAATGAAGGTAACGGTCTGGCCTTTGTATGCCGAGAGGTCAAATGTCACAGGCATATAGCCTTCGGTCGTGATCTTCTGGAACGGTGCAACATCGGTCAGGAT
The DNA here is from genome assembly GCA_964435375.1 of uncultured Oscillospiraceae bacterium. Lineage (GTDB taxonomy): Bacteria > Bacillota > Clostridia > Oscillospirales > Oscillospiraceae > Faecousia. Next base: position 13,617 of record CAYSYK010000005.1, read on the forward strand.
GTTGCCCTGCTCGTCGATGAGGTACACGCCCAGTTCCGCGAGCTTCGAGCCGTCGAAATTGCCTGCGGCCTCGGAATCATGGTCACTGCCGCCGTTCTGGCCGAAGAAGATTCTGGCATACGCGGTGAGATACTTGTGGCCGTCGTCGATTTTGATCTTACCGTAAATGAAGGCGACCATGTTGGAATTTTCGGACTTGGTATCCGCGTTGAGGCACAGACCCTCGGAGTGCGCTTCGACCTTCGATGTGCCCGCCAGCCCGTCGGGACTGCGGTTGAGGTTCTGCAGATCGTCTCTGCTGAGGACGAACTTGTCGGCGGAAATTGTTTCCAGTGCCTCCAAGTGGCTCGGCTTCACACCGGGAAGATTCGCCAGATCGTTCTGCACGAGCTGGAAATTCACCGTTGCGATGCCGTTCGTGTCAAAGGAGCGAACGGTCACCGTTTTTCTGGACTGGCCGTAGCCGTCGATTGCGGCGATCAGGGTCTTGGTTCCCTGCATGGACACGTCGGTAAGCTCATAGTTGCCATTTTCGTCGGTCTTGACCTGAACGCCGCCGAGCGAGATCGTCACGCCCGCGAGCTTCTTGGACGAAAGACCGTCGACGCTGACGTTGCCCTTGATCGTGCCGACACCGTCTTGCATGGTGACGGTCAGGGTGCAGTTGCCGTCGCCGTCGAACGAGTCGGCGTTGAGGGGAAGTGTCTGGGTAGCGTAGCCCTTGAGCATGATCGTCAGCGAGAGGTCACCGACGGTCACGTTCTTGATGCTGAACTTACCGTTTTCGTCGCTTTCGACGTAGTCCTCTTCGGTGTAGTAGATTTCCGCGCCCTCAAGCGGCTCGCCCTCGGCATCGTTGATCACGCCGCTGATGTTGCCGGTGGTGGGCTTTGCCGCATCCCCGGTCGAATCGGGGTTCGAATTGCAGGCCGCGAGCGCAAACAGCGCCATCATACACACGAGAATAAGCACAAGTGTTTTTTTCATGTTTCTATTCCCTCCTAAAAGTTAATCCATCACGTTTTTGCCGAACGCCTTGAACTCGGAGATACCGAACCAATCCGCCTTGGAGGTTTCGATATTCTTGATCTTCACGGAAGTCGTGCGGATCGCTTCGTCGAGCACCAGCGTCTGGCCTTGGTTCGTTTCTTTCAGATCGCTCCACTTGATCGTCGTTCCGTCGGAGAATTCCAGCTCCAGCTCCGTGATGTACGCGTCATGCGGGAAGTCCGCACGGATGAACAGTTCGAACGAGGAAAGCTCCACTTCCCTGCCGAAGTCGATCTTGAGCCATCTGTCGGCCTTGCTTGCGCTCTTGTCGGGGCCCCAGCTCTGGTTGGGGAACGCACCGTGACCGCGGTTGCAGGTGAAGCCGTCGAACGCATTGGACGGGAAGAAATTGCCGTAGCCGTCGTTTTCCCATGCGCTTCCGGTCGTGATCTTCGCGCCGGCATCGCCGTAGGCAGCGTCATAGGGATTGAGCGCGACATTGTAAACCGCCTGCAAATCCTCTTCGCTGGGGAGGAAAGCCGTGATCGTCGGGTGCGTGTAAACATACTGGTTGTCGCCGACGGTCAGGTTGGGCAGGATGTTCTGCGCATACTCGGGAACGGTGTAGGTAAATACGCCGTCCGGGCAATACATCAGGGCAAACTCGATCTTGGGATTGAGAGTGAACCAGATGTACTCGTAGCCCTTGGGCAATGTGACCACGACGGTGTCGCCGGGCTGGATCTTCTGCTCAAGGTAGAGCGTGGCGAGGTGTCTTTGCTCGACTGCGCCGATGTGGTTGCCGTTTTTGTCGAAATACTCGATCAAGACCTTTTTGTTGGTGAGTTTTCCGGCCTTCTTCGCCTTGTTCAGCTCGTCGATCTTGTCGTAGTAGTCGCGCATATTCTGGCGTCTTTCGGCCTCGCCCATTTCCAGCGAGCCCCAGTTTTCGGACGCCTCGTTGTAGCTGCCACGGAACGGAACGCCGAGGTCGATCCATGCCGCAATGCGGGAAATCTCGTCCTTGGTGATCGCGCCGGAGGAAAGCAGGCCCTGATGGTCATTCATCAGCAGATCGATGATGCCGCTTTGCGTCGAACCGTGCGCATACGCGGGGATGGTCGTCGGGTCGCTCATGCCGCCGATCCAGTCGGTGATGTCGTTGGTCGGCGTGCCGCAGTAGAAGTTGCCTTTCAGGAACGAGCCGGTCAGCACGAGGTAGGACAGGTAGTAGTCCACCTTGTCACGTCCGGCAACTCTCAGGTCGCTGGTGAATGCGACGGGAGAGGAAACGGTCGTATCGACGCTGTTGTTGCACGTCAGCTCGATGTACATATACGAGCCGCCCATTGCATTGAGCGCGCGTGCCGTGATCGTATTCGTACCGGCGACAAGCAATGCTTTCTGCGCGGCCGTCAGTTCGAAATAGGTCGTTCCTGTGATGTAGGTGCCGTTTGCGGGAACCGCATCGATTCGCGTTCCGTTCAGGAACAGCTGCGGATCCTCGTCGTACTGCCATTTGATGAAGAATCTGCCGTTGAGCTGATCTTCCGTCAGGGTGAACTGCTGCGTCATGTAGAAGCAGGCATCACCGCTTGCGCCCCACGTGATCGAGCTGCCCGAATCGCTGCCGAACGGCTGCGTGGCGGTCGACCAGTTGGGATTGAACGACGCGCTCATCCAGTCGATGCTTTCGCTCTTGGTGGTGACGCGGTATTTCCACACCGAGGAGGTGACGCGCTCGCCGATGTTCTCGGAAATGCCCTGACTACCGAGGCGGTCGTTGGCAAGCTCTACATTATTGTGGCAGGAAATGCAGCTTCTGTCAAGGATGGGTTGGATTTCCTGTGCGTAGCTGAAGCCTCTGTAATCCGTGTAGGGATCATAGTCTTCATACGCCTCGGTCGTCATCCAGAGGTCTTTTTGCAGCTTCTGCACGCCTTTTTTCATGGCCATGGTGATCTCGCTGCCGCTGACGGGAACATTGTTCTTGCTCTCGTGGCAACCGACGCAAGAGAAGGTTTCTCCGGGCATCAGCGTCGACCAGCTTCGCATGGACTGAATCATCAGGCCGTTTTCGTCAAGAAGCTGGAAGTAGACGGGAATGTCGGACGGGCAACTGAACATGACCGAGCCGTCCTCCTCCACGGGGACGATGCCGAGCACCTGCTTGACATCCCACGTGGAGTTCGCCGTGCCGACGGGCGTGGACGGGTCGGATGTGCCGTAGCCGTCGGGATAGGCGGAGCTTTGACCGGCCGAGACCGCGCCGACGGCGTAGGGTCTGTAATCCAGCGCGACAACGCGCAGGTATTTGACCGCGCCGAATGCGACGTCTTTCATCGTGTCGCCGTCATAGACGTTTGCGACGTAATAGGTGCCGGTATCTTTGGAATAGTCCACCATGCTGGGGCGCACGAAGGTACGCTTTGTGCGGATGGGGGTGATCTGCGAGCAGGAGATCGCGCCGCCGTTGCAATCGGCGATGCAGATCGTCTCGCCGGTATCGGAATTGTAGTAGTAGAGGCTGAATTTCGTTTCCTGCTTCGCGCTTGCCCACGCGTCAGCTCGGGCGAAAATCATTTCCTTTTCGTTGATGGCGATCGGGTACTTGTAAATTCTGCCGACCTGACCGAGGGTGTCGATGCTCTCGCCGGATTCCGCCGCCTCGAACACGTAATCAAGCGGTGCCTGACCGTCGCGGTCGATCGCGGTGTCGATGATCGCCAGCTTGCCGCCCTGCGTGACATGGTGGCCGGAGACGATGGTCAGGTACTTGCTCGACGAACCGGGGATGGCAACCGTGTGCATGACCGTCGTTGGGTTGTTGCTGTTGTTGCCGAACACGGCCGTCTGACCCGTGCCGTCGGAATTCATAGAGAACAGCGCCTGCACGAACATCTGGGTTCTGTCGTTATAGTCCCAGCGCGTATAGAGGACTCTGCCGTCGTCCGTCACGGTCGGGTAGGTGGTGTGCACTTGGTCGTAGCCAACGCGAATCATTTCCGAGCCGTCGTCTTTGCAGATGTAAAGGTTGGAAACGGGTGTTTTCCAGCAGTCGACGATCTGAATCGCTCTGGACGAGGAGAACACGATTTTCCCGTCGGGCAGCCACTTGGGTTCGGTATCGCTGATGCCTTGGCCGAAGGTGATCTGCTCGATGAAATCCGTTTCGAGGTCGTAGATATACAGGTGATAATCGTCTTGCTTGTTCTGTTTCCAGCTAAAAACGACGCGCTTGCCGTCGGCGGAAACATCGGGATCGCGGACGACGCCGTTCGGCGAATCGACCAGCAGGGTTTCCTCGCGCTGGAGGTTGCCGTCAAGGTCATAAGACAGCTTCAGCTTCAGGAGCTGAGAGCCCGGCCAGAAAACGGCTTCGTTTCCCTCGCCGCCGTTAATGCCCGCGAGGTCATCGGTGATGCCCTCGGTGTAGGCGTAGAACGTACCGGCCATCGGCTTGTGGCGGGTGATAATGTATTCGGACGCATAGCCGTCGATCACGTTTTCCAGCGAACCGTAGTACTGCGTCTGCCCCGCGGCATTGGTCTTGACCGTGGTGAGATTGTCGTTTTTGGTCGACTGCAAATAGCCGGTAACCGGCTGTGCCCCGTCGCATCCCAGCAGGACGAGGCTGAAAATCAACAAAGTGGCAACCGTGAGAGCAGTTACGATGATTTTTCTCATATTCTTCATAGTTTGCCTCCTTAGTTATAGTACACGCGAAGCGGTGTCGCCAAGGCATCGGCGGTATCGTCGGCATTGACGATGGTGATCTCGTAGTAGCTTCCCTTTGCCAGATCGGCGGGAATATCCAGATCACACGCAAACACCGCGTAGTCGCCCTTGACCATGTCGGTCAGCACCGCGTGGACGCTTTGGCCGATCGGGTTGCCGTCCGCACCGTAGAGCGTGAGGCAGACATAAGCGTTTTTGTCCGTCTCGTGCTGCTTGCGGATAACGACCTTGTTCAGTGTTCTTCCGGGCACGAGCAACTGCACTGCAAGATCGTCCGTATCGTCGTTTCTGTCGAAGAATACCTGCTGCACGCCGTAGTACTCCCCTTCGTCGCCGATGGAAAGGATGTAGTTTGCCAGATCTTCGATCTGCTGATCGCTGATGCTTTGGCCGGATGCGCCGGCAAAGTAGCGCACGGCATCTTGCATCGTAGCGCAGCTACCGTTGAACACATACGGCGCGGTGCGCCAGATCTCGACGAGCGAGGGCGTGTCGAATTTCCGGTTTTCCCACGTGTCGTCCAATTCCAGAGAGGCCGATTCGTGCAGTTGCATATCCGTGTAGTACGGGCCGTAGTGGCAGGAGGCGCAGTTGAACTGCGTGAACAGTTCCTTGCCGCGCTGCGCCGACTCACTCAGCGTACCGTCGCGGTTGAGATAGGGGCTTTGCGTCGGCGCGAGGGATTTGAGGTATTCGTCGATGCACACGAGCAGGTCTTCTTCCATCGTGTTGAACTGGATGAACTGCATACCCTTGCGCACGGCCAGCTCCGCCGTTTCGCGCGCGCCGGTCACCATTTCGGGCGGCGTTCTGTGCGAATACATCATCGACTTGGCCTGCTTGGGGTTGCCGAGGCCGTCGTTAAGGTTATCCCAGTTGAAGCCGTCGGCTCGGGCATCGGGGTGGCAGCTTGCGCACGATTCCCATGCCTGATAGCAATAATTGCCGTCATACCAGAGGATTTCGCCGATGCGTTCGGCGGTGGGCGCGCCCTGACTGCCGATCATGTAAAGCTGCGTTTCACGCGTGCCATATTCATCCGTATCCAGCGCGATTTTGGTAACGGTGCCGTCAAAATACTGGGTCAGATAGGCATACTGCACACCGTATTCGTCGGCAAGCATCACTTCGCGCAGGCCGTTTCCGCCGACGCGAATGCGATTGCTGATGTCGGAGGAAAATTCCACACGGTCGACGACCGCATCAAGTGCGTAGCCGTACTTCCCTTCTTCGACGCGCTTGAGCTTCGCGAGCATCGCCGCTTCGTCGATCACGGAGATCTCGCCGAGGCCGCTGATCGCGCAGACAATCTTCGCCTGATTGCCCGAGCCGATCACGTCGATGCCCCACGGGTTCGACGCACCGTACTCCACGCTGTCGAGCAGGACGCCCGCGTACACGCTTTGCGCGGCGGCGTCGACAATCGTGATGCCGTTGGTGTTGATCCAGCCGCGGTCAAGCTGAGAGGTCGGATAGGCGTATCTGGCAAAGATGTTGGTCAGATACAGATACTTTCCGTCCGAGGAAACCGCGATGTCTTTCACGCTGCCCGTGCCGTTGATCAGTTCGATCTTGTTGGTCACGGCCGCCGTCGCGGGGTCAATGACGAACAGGTCTGCCGAAACATTCGCGTCGGTCGCCTTACCGCCGGGAAGATGGCAGGCAACGAACAGCTTGCCCTGCGCTGCCGCGATGGCGACCGGCTCTCTGCCCGCGCTGAGGTCAATGGTTGCCTCCTTCGTGGAGAGGTCCTCGGAAAGGACTGTGACGGAGGCGGAAAATCTGTTGACGACATAGATTTTTCCGTCAAGCACCAGTGCGTCGGTCGGCGTGTGATCGACCTCCGCCTTGGACTGAAGGGTCAGGGAGCCGTCGAAACGGTAGATCTCACCCGCGCGCTCACCGACGAGCGCATAGACATTGTCGCCGTTGACATAGACGGCATTCACGGGCTTGTCGAACGAATACGAGCGCAGAACCGCGCCCTCGTCGCCCAGCTTGTAGAGCTTGTTGCTCGTGGCATCGGAAACGAACACGGACTCCCCTTTTCGTGCAAGTCCCGACGGGGAAATGTATTGCGCGGCCGTGTGATACACATTGACCGGCTCAAAGTTCAACTCTTCGGATTTACAGGAAGTCAAAGCAAAGCAGCTTGCGGCCAGCATGACGATGCATACCGCGCCCCACAGCAGCTTATTTGAAATCGCTTTTTTCATAAGCACCTCCATAGACGTTTACGAGTAAGAGTGCAATGCGTTTTCCACCGCATTGACCCCGACAAACGTAATGAATAGACTGACAAACGCCAGAATGAGAACGGGAATACGCCATTTTTCGAAAAACTTGTGTTTTCTGACGTGGAAATAGAAAGCATAGAGGCAGGTCGTGATGAGCGCCCAGTTCTCCTTGGGATCCCATGACCAATAATTGCCCCAGCACTCGTTCGCCCAGAGCGCGCCGAGGAACATTCCCATTACCATGAACGGGAAGGCGGTAATGACGATCGCGTAGATCGACTTCTCGGTTTCCATGCGTTCTTCTTTTTTCTTCCGGAACAGCAAAATGACCGTCAGGACGAAGGCCACGGCGCACAGCGAATACGACAGCATATAGCAAAGAATGTGCGGGATGAAGAACGGCGAACGCAGCGCAGGCGCGCGATGCCAGATCATCGTGGTGCACATCGCCGCGGAGCCGACCATGCACACACCGGCGCACAGCGTGAACCACGCGAAATTCACCTTCGTCTCCCGGACGAAATGAATCAGAAAATATGCCGCGGGGAAGCAAATTCCCACAAACGCCAGCACCTGATGCATGCTGATAAACGGAACATATCCGTTTGTGATCCAGTTTACGGCAACCACCGCCGCATTCAGCCCGAAGCCGAGCACGGTGGCATAGCTTGCATATTTGTTCTTTTTTACCTGCAATACCGTCGCACCGAACAGAAACAGCGCCGACAGTATCATGGTTATTTTCAATCCGATCATTTCTTGTCCTCCTTGGTTTGGTTCCATTCGGACAAGCGTTTTTGTTTTCCTCTTTTCTCCAGCAAGGGATAGACGATGCACTGGAAAAACGTTCCGGCCATCACCGTCACCAGTCCTGCGGTGGAAAGCGGCTCTCCGATGTCTTTTTTGAGCATGAGCGTGACACGGGAGGTCATTTCGTCATAGCCCATCAGATAGATCTTGAATCCGTTTTTGTACAACGGCTGATTGACCAGCAATTGCTTGGTCGTTTCCGCGCCGTTGTCGCCGATGAATGTGATGTTAGCCGTATATGCCTTGACCGGCAACCTGACACGCGCAACGACATTGTCTGCCAACGTGACCGTTTTTCGGATGGTGTCGATCGTCTCGCCGTCGAGCAGCTCCTGCAGCGTGATCGCGCCGTATTCTTCAAAATCGTAATACAGGTCGCCGTTTGCCGCCGTTTGAATCTGGACATCCTTGCGCAGTGCCGTGCCATCGGTGCGATACACGTCGTACACGGGGTCGTAATACGTGATCCAAAAATCGTCCACGCCGAAGGCAAAGCCCAGTTCGACGACGTTACCGTCGCTGTCTTGCAGGTAGCTGTACGCCTTGGTGCGGTCGACGGGAACGGCCACCGTGAGCGATTTTCCCGTGGTCACATACAGCAGGCATCCGACCAGAAACAGCAAAAAGCCGAAATGGAGCAGATACGAGCCGATTCTTTTCAGGCGGAATTTCTGTCCGAACGCGGCAATCACAAGCAAAACGGCAAAAATCGACAGGCAAACCGCCATGACGACATTTGCCCCCGTGAACGGAAGCGGCCATGTCCAGCCGAAAAGCTGCGCGCACGATAGCGCGACGAACGGTAGCAAGATGATCGCAAAGACGATCATCAGGGGTTTCATCAGTTTCATAGTTCCCTCTTTTTACGCAGTTCCCGTTTCTCCTATGGGGACACCCCGGAGGGTGTCCCCATAGCGTTGCGAAAGGGTTGGTTCGGAGGTTATCAGATGTAGTAAACCTCGAAATCGGAGAGCGTCAGGTTGATGTTCTCGAAGGTGAAGCGGATGGCCGTGCTGCTGCTGTACCATCTGGTGTAGTCGCAGGTTCTCGACTCAATGACGCTTCCGTCCGCACCGTAAACGGTGAAGGTGATCCAGAACTTGCCCTCTGCATCCTGAGAAAGTTTCAGGCCGAACTTGGTCGCTGCGCCGAAGATGTGATCGTATGCATCGTCAGACGCGTCGGTGTTGTTGATGTCCGCCCACTGGCCGTTGCTATCGAAGCCGAGCTGACCTCTGTTGCCTCTGTCCTCTCTCTGGTAGCCGAACACGGGACGGATATCCTCGCCGAAGAGGTTGATGCACATGACCTGATATGCGCCGCCCGGCGTGCCGTTGTACTTCGCGCGGAAGATCAGTTCGAAGTTCTGCGTGTTGATACCGTCAAGCACGAGCTGTTCCTTTGCGCCCCAGCCTGCGCCTCTGTCGACGGTGACTTCGCTGCCGTTGACGGTGACTTCCCCGTTGTTGGACTTCAGGGCAAGTGCCTTGACGTTAAAGTTCTGGTAGGTGTAGGTGTAGTCCTTGCCGTCGACCGTGAAGCTGAGTTTCACGTCGGTGTATGCGCCGACTTCCAGTGTCAGTGCGTTGCCGACTGCTTCGCCCGCCACGCCGTTGAGGCTGTACGTCCACTTGACGTTCGATGCGCTGATGCCATCGGCAAACAGTGCCTCGAACTTCTCAACGCCGCTGTAGTTGCCATAGCCGAGATCCAGCGCACCCGCAGAGACGGCCACTTCCCGCTTCTGCAGCGCATCGGCTGCAGCGACCAGAGCCTTTGCGGCGGCGTCGTAATCGACGTTTGCGCTGTTGTCGCGCATCAGCTGCCATGCCGCATTGTATGCCGCGACGAACTGCGCGCCGTTGACATAGTCGCTCGCCACGATGTCCTGATAACGCACGAGTGCGGCGGACAGGGCGGCTCTGGACTTGACGGAGCCTGCAATGTAGCTGTCGGTTGCGTCGAGCAGCTCGTAGCGGATGTTGCTTGCCGTCATGCCGACGTTTTCGATGTTGATACCCACGATGAAACCGCCGCCCATGTCGCCGGCCCATTCGTTGCGGTTAAACTCGATCCATTCGCCGCTTTCGGCGTTGTACAGCGCGTAGACGAGCTGGAGCTGTCTGTTGGCGTTGCGGTAGCAGGTGAGTTTCACGGTGAAGGTGTCGCCGACTTCGAGCTGAGAGGCCGCCGCGCCCATTGCGCCCGCAACAGCCTCAAAGCCGCCGTCGCTGGACTGTCTCTTACCCGTGCCGTTCCAGTTGGTTTCCAGTCTGACGGGATTTTCGTGCAGGCAGATGCAGCCGTAGCCGACATATGCCCAGTCGCCGCCCCAGCTCGGGCTGAGGGTATCGGCATTGAGCAGGTGGATCGTCGCGACATTCGCGCCGCCGCCGTTTGCATTGTAGGTGATGTCCATCGTGACGGAGAAGGAGCCGTTGAAGACCAGATCGTCGTACAGCACCTTTCTGCCTTCCCAGTCGCCCCAGCCGATGCCGGTGGTCGAGCTGAACGAACCGTCGGGGTTGATGCTCACGCGGTCGGGCATCGGGGTCTTGACATCGGCCGCGATGAACGCGACGTTTTCAAGCGTGAAGGAAACGGACTCGTTTTCGTAGCCCGCGCCGTTCTTGCGCAGTTCGACGCGAACGGTGTGTACCTTGCCGCTTTGCGGCTGGAACACATATGCATTCTCCGCGCCGACCGGCTGACCGTCGACCGTCCAAGCGATCGTGATGTCCTTCGTTCCGCTGGAAATCGCGAAATTGTAGCTCGGGTCGATGGAGGTGATGTAGTTCTTGCCGGAGAGCAAGCCGTCAAAATCGACGGTGGACAGGCCGATCTTGTAGTCGGCCGATTGCAGTGCCGCGTTGAGTGCGGCCGTGTAGATGCTGTTGGCGGCGTATTCGTCGCTGTTGTTGAGCTTGTTCACGATATCGGCGATGTCGTCGAAATTGTACAGCTCGGATTTCTTGAGGGTCAGGTTCGTGATGCTGTAGGAGATGGTGTCTGCGTCCACGACCGCCTTGGTCACTTCGACATAGTTCTCGGGCTTGATCTGCGCCAGTGCAGCGAGGAGTTCGTCGCGTGCCTTGTCGATGGCGGCCTGCTCGGCCTCGGCATTGTTGAGAATGCCGTTGGCGGCGTCGATCTTGCCCTGAAGCTCCTCGATGACGCTTTCGATGTAGTCGGTCTTGGTGATGCCGTCGGCACTGAGGACGAGCTCACGCAGTTCGGCCTTCGTATTCACCTTTGCGGCCGCATCCAGACGGATGTTTTCCACGATGAAGTGCGCGTTTTCGGACTGGATGCCCAAAACCACGGGGCCGGTGTAATCGGAGGAAACGCGGTTGCCGTTGTCCTGCGTACCGTCGTTGGTGACGACGATGTTGCCGTTCGCATCAAGCTGATAGGCCGAGATGTAGGCTCTGTCGCCGATGATCTCGCGCGTAACGATGTAGCTCGTCTTGGCGTTGATATCGGTCGCGCCGGCGGCCATATCGCAGTAAGCCTTCTGCTCGAGGCAGGAAACTTCGAGCTTGTTGTTCTGAGAGGTGATGGCGACCCAGTCGTTGTTCACGTCGCCGTTTGCCTTGAGCAGGAAGAGCGCGAACACGTTGACGCCGTTCTGGTTGTGGAAGGTGAGGTCGAATTTGACCGTGAAGTTGCCGGAAAGCGTCAGATCGCTCGTGGTGGCCTTTTTGCCCTTCAGATCGTCCCAGCCGTAGTTGCCGGTGACCTTGATGGCGTTGTTGTCCACGGAGACTTCGGGCTTATTTGCCGTCCAGCCAGCGTTGACGAAGGTCACGTTGTATTCCTTCTCCGCGGTGTACTCGCCCTTGGACGCCACGCAGGAAATTTTGTATGCGCCGAAGGCTTCGGGTGCGAAGGTGTAGCTCTTTTCGGAGGAAACTTCCTTGCCGTTGACGAACCATGCGCAGTTCGCGCCGTCGCTCGTTTCGGCGGTCATGGTGTACGAAGGCAGGGTGCTGACGAGATACTGCACGTTGTTCTCGGGTGCGCCCGACACTTCCAGCGTCACCTTGGAGACGAGCTTCTCAAGGATGGCCTGCACCTTGGGTGCGTACACGGAATTGAGCACGACGGATGCATCGGCATTGAGCGATTCGATCTGCGCGATGATGTCGGCGATGTTCTCGTAGTTGGCCGCAAGATAGGTCTTGCCGCCGAAGCTGATGTTACCGTCGGCGACGGAGGCCTTGACGACCTCGGCAACGACCAGCGCGTTCGTCGCTTCGACGATCTGCGCGGCAGCGGCATCCATTTCCGCCTGCGTCGTGGCGGAGGCGGCCAGTGCCTTTGCGTCGGACAGAGCCTTCCAGCTCTCGGCCGTGTAGTCGGCCTCGATCAGCGTTGCCGACTGCGCCAGCGCCTTATTCAGCGCGGTCTTGCTGGTGATATTGTCGTTGAGGCCGACGGCGATGTTGGAGACCGTGAAGTGCGCGTTTTCGGCCTGAATGCCGAGCTGCACGGTGCCGAGTGCGTCGGCATCTTCTCTGTACAGGCCGTTGGCATCATGCTCCATGATGACCTTTCCGTCATCATCGAGGATGTACGCATAGAGGTATGCCTTGCCGTCTTTGATTGTGCGGGTCATCATGACGTGGATGACCTTGTTCAGATCGGCGGTGCCGGCGGGCATATCATAGCGAGGCTTGAAATCGTCGCTGTGGCCGGCCGTGGCGACCTCGAGCTTGTTGCTGTGCTGCAGAACCGCAACCCAGAAGTCGTTGCGCTCGCCGTTTTCCTTCAGCAGGAACATGGCCATAACGCCGACGTCCTCGTGGGTCGTGAATTCGACGTCAAAGTAAACGGTGAAATTGCCGGAGAGTCTGAGGTCGGGCAGGAGCACCTTTCTTCCCTCGTCGTCGCCCCAGCCGAAGTTGCTGTTGACGTTGATCTTGTTGTCCTCGACCGTGATCCGATCGGCGAAGCTACCGTTGACCACATAGTCCGACTCGATGAACGAAACGGTCAGGGTCTTGACGTTCTTGTTCTCGCCCTTGGCGACCGTGCATTCGATGACGTATTCTTTGTATTCGCTCGGCGCAAATTCATAGGTCGCGGCGGTGGACACTTCCTTGCCGTCCAGCTTCCAAACGTAGGAAACGCCGTCGTCGGATTGTGCGCTGAGGACGTACTTGCCAAGGGACTCGACGATCATTTTCGCGTTGTTTTTCAGGTCGGAGCGGATGGAGAGCTTGACCTTTGCGTCCAAGCTGTCCAGAATTTCCGTAATCGCGGGCAGGTATTCGGACTTCAGGCTGATCTGCGCATTGGCGTTGAGCTGTTTCAGTTGTGCGACGATCGCGTCGAAGTTCGTGTAGTCTTCCGCGACATAGGTCGTTTCATTCCACGTGAAGGATTTGCCGTCGGTGGCAATTTCCGCCTTGACGAGGTTGGCGACGAGGTCGGACACCGCTTTGTTCAGGTTCGCGGTCGCGGCATCGACATCTTCCTGTGCAATGCCCGCCTCGGCCAAAGCGGCTTTCGCGCTGTTGAGCGCAGTTTCCAGTGCTTTCCACGATTCGCCCGTGTAATCGGATTTTACGAGCGATTTCGTCGCGTCGATCGCGGCACCGAGTGCCTTTTTGTCGGCGCTGGCGACCGTGAATGTTACCGTCACTTTGTCCGACACCGCGGTTTTGCCTTCCGCGGAAGCGGTAACGGTGATGGTGTAGGTTCCGGCTTCCTGTGCCGTGAACTTCTGGCTGTCGCTGTCGTAGTTACCGCCGCTGACCTCGACCGTCACGGTACCGTCGGTGTCATAGGTCAGGGTGTAGCTTTGACCCAGCTCCAAGCTGACGTTCTTTTCGCTGGTGATCGTCAGGCGCACGAGGTTCTCTCCCGATGTGGAATTATCGGGATTTCCCGCGCAGGCGGTGAACACCAGTACCAGTGCCAAAATGAGCGGCAATAGTTTGAACTTTTTCATCGTTTTGTCTCCTTTTAAAATTTTTAATTAAATTACGGCACCCTGCCGTAATGAAATACGGTTTTACGGAGCAAATTGGGTAACGAGCAGCATGGCATCGGCATTCGTCACGTGATCCATCAGAATGCGGTTGCCGTAGGCGTTTCGCCCGCTCGTCCAGCCGACAAGGCCGGTCGTCGGGAGGAAGCCGTTGCGCTCATAATGGGTGTAATCGTGTTCCAGAACTTTCCGGACCTCTTCCAGATACATTTTCTGCGAGGCATCCGCCTGAGAAAGATCGTAAAAGCCCTTGAACAGGATCAGATTGAACCAGCTAAACGTCGTGCCGCCGTCACTGCCGGGGTAGACGACATAGCCGGGCTTGATCGCATCGTTTCCGAAATAGGTACGGCAACTGCGGGCGGTCTCTATCGCTTCGTCCAGATAGTGCCGCCGCCCCGTGATTTGGTACAGGTACGCGCCGCCGCTGATCATCGCGCCGCTGTTGTAGCTGTATTTTTTTGGGTCGATGCTGCCGTTGCCGATGCTGACGCCGCCGTGCCAGATGTCCTTTTCAGGATCGGCGTAGACGGTGCCGATCAGGTCAACATACAGCGCATCGCTTTCGTCGCGGAGGTTGCGATAGCAAAAATCGTAGATGGATTTTGCCCACGTCAGGAATTTCTCCTCCCCCGTAACCTGATAGAGCATGGCCGCGAGCTTGATAAACGGCGCGTTGCTGCACGCATGGCGTGTGACATACGCCTGCCCCCAGTAGATACCGCCGAGGTAGGGGTCGTTGCCCACTTCGTAGATGTACTCGGTCAGCTCCCGGGCGATATTGAGGTATTTCTCCTCTTTGTACAGCAGGTACGCATTGACCAGCTCGATGGCCGCCCAGATCTGATCGTCAAAGACGGAAAGCTCTCCGCGTTCGCCGATCACATCCGCTTTGCCCTTTTCCTTCCCTCTCGGGACGGCGTAGACGTGGAACGGACGCGGCGCGCCGTTTTCTCCGGCGTGATTGTCGCTACGGCATCCGCGATAGTATTCCATCGCCTCAAGGACGCGGTCGACCTGTGCCTTGTACGCGCCGCCGTGGACGGCGGACAGGCGCACCGACATGGCCAGCAGCGATGTCATGCTCCAGAAATCCGTAATGTCAGACGGCTCGCCGTTTTCGTTGAGCACGTTGTACACGACCAAACCCTGATCGTCCGTGTCTTTAACGTAGCGCGCGAGCACTGCCTCCGCCATTGCGGTTGCCCATTGTTTGTTCATGAAACGCACCTCGCAAATGCTCAATCTTCCAGCTCGGCCTTTGCCTGCTGATACTGCGCCAGCAGCAAATAGGTCTCGGCGTGGGAGGTATGGTCGAGGAGGTTTTTGCAGTCGCTCTTTGTCCAGCCGTCTTCCCAGCCTGCCAGCCACGAAACGGGAATGTAGCCGTCTCGGCCGTAGTTTTCATACGCATAGTCGATCGTTTTCTGGACATCGTCGAGATAGACGGTCTGCGTATGGTCGGCAAGGAAGAGGTCGTAATAGCCGATGTACATCACGAGGTTGAACCACGTGGTCGTTGCGGTGGGATACATCACGTAGCCCTCGACGAAATCGTGGTAGCCGAAATGCGCGCGGCAACTTTCCGCGGTCGCCTTTGCATGCTCGAGATACGCCTCGTTGCCGGTCACGTTGTACATCGCAACGCCGGCGCTGATCATCGCGCCGCTGTTGTAGGTGTACTTCGTCTTGTCGAAGCTGTCGTTTGCGACGGGGACGCCGTTTTCGTTGAAAATCGTGCCCACGAGGTCGTAATACAGGTTATCCGAGGGGTCGCGGAGGGTATTATACATGAAGTCGTAGACGTTGGTCGCCCATGTGAAGAACTCCTCGCGGCCGGTTTCCTTGTATAGGTCGACCAGCACTTTGATGAACGGCGCGTTGCTGCACGAGTGGCGGGAGGTATAATCCTGTCCCCACGTGATGCCGCCGACGTTGGGCATAAAGCCGACCAGATACACATATTCCGCCAGCTCGACGGCCGTATCGAGGTATTCCTTGTCGCCGTAGAGCTTGTAGGCATTGTAATACTCGCGGGCGATCCAGATCTGATCGTCGAACACGGACAGCGTGCCGAGGGCATTTGCCTTGAATTTGCCTCTGGTGGAGCGATTGACCGCAAAAACGGTAAATTCGCGGCCTGTTCCGTTCGGGCCGACCGTATTGTCGTCGCGCACGCCGCGGTAATAATCGAACGCGGAGAAGATCGACGCCATTTCGTCGCCGTATTTGTCGTCCGTCAGCTCGTTCAGGCGGAGCATCATGCTCACAAGTCCCGTGAAGCGCCAGCAGTCCGACCAGTCGGATTCGTACTCAAGCTGGGGGATGTTGCGGTGCGCGTACTCGTACTCTTCGTCGAAAAAGTCGCCGTAGAGCTCGACCGCCATATATTCACCGCGCAAAAGGTTTCGCTTGGAAAGGCTGTTGACGTTGAAGCCCTCGCCTGCCGTAAGGTCTTTGGAGCAGGCCGTAAGCAACAGCATGCTCATAAGCATTGCCGAAACCAAAATCAAAGAAATCACTTTTTTCATTGTTTACACCTCTTTCATGATCTCACACAGCCGCGTGCTCAGGCTCCGAAGAGGTTGCTGAACCATCTGGAGATGGAAATGAAAATCTTTTGGAACCAAGACTGGACGCAATAGTAGAACATGGGGTTGTTCGGCTTTTGAGCGGCCTTGTCCGCCATGATCTGATCGAAGGTCTTGCCCTTAATGAAGCGGGTAAGCTGCGGGACATTTTCGATGGAGTAGATCGTACCCTCGGAGAAGTCCTGATAGTAATAGGTCAGGCCGTCGACATCCAGTGTCTTCATGTCGCCGAGCGGGTAGCCCAGTTTTTCGGCGTTACCCAGACCCTGCGCCGACTCGTCGACGATGTTGAGGATCTCGCCGTAGATGGTGTACACCTTCATGTCCTCGGGGTTGAGCATGAGCATCATGTTCGTTCTGCCCCATGCATTGCCCGTGCCCTCGCTACCGACGTAGGCCTGCTTGATGTAAAGGCTGTCCCAGTAGAGGATGCCCTCGTGGTCGGGGATGCCGGGAATGAAGCCGCTGTCGATCAGGTCGTAGAATTTGTCGTGGAATTTCTGCTGCACGTCGGCCACGCTCAGACCCTTACCGCCATAAATGGGGCTGGCATCGATTGCAGGCTGCGTGATCTCGGTGTGGGTCAGTTCTTCATAGTCCATCTCAAGCGCCTCGAACTTTCCCGTTTCCTCGTTGTAGCGGACACCCGCGCGCACGAGCAGGTCGCCCTCATCGGGCACAAACAGCAAGCCCTGCGCAAACGCCTGCGCCTTGCCGGACATACCTTCCAGTTCATACGCGAACGGGTCGGAAATCGGCTCCATCAGGCTGCCGGCCTTGGCCTCTTTGTAGAAATTGAAAAATTCGCCCGAGATCATATACGCCTTGTCTTTCAGGAAGGAATAGGCGATGGTCGTCACGTGGACGCGGGGGCTTTCGAAGCCGTACTCGCTGTCGCCGTCGTAGAAATCGAGCTTGATGACCGAGCCGTCCCAGACGCTGAGATTATCCGTCGGGATGCCGCAGTTATAGCCCTCGGCGCAGAGTTTTTCGTATTCCTCGTAGATTTTCCGCAAGGCGTAGTCCGCATTGTAGGAAACGGCGGTTGCGTACTTATCGTTGAGCTTGTTCCAAACGCTCTGGACATTGAAATCCGCGTCGCGGTCGAGGATGAACGCCTCCATGTCGAGGAAGGTCGTTTTGCCGCTTGCGTCGATGTTCATGCCGCCGACGTCGCGCTTGTTGGAATAGCGGCCGTCGTCCGTTTTTTCGGCATAGACATAGCCGTGTTCGTAGTTCTGGCAGACGGTTTTGCCGTCGGCAAGGGTGATCACCTCACCGATCGCTTTGCCGTATTCCTCGCGGTGCGGCTTGAGTGCTTCTTCCTCCGCCACATCGGCCGCGAAGGCAGCAAGCGGTGTGATCATCATAGCCAGCAGCAATGCGCCCGCTATGATTGCCTTTCTGGTCTTTCCGTAAATATTCATGAATTACTCCTTTATCCCGGCAAAGGTTACCGTGTTCATAAAATACTTCTGCAGGAATGCAAATATGAGCAGCGACGGGAGCATGACGATCAGCGAACCCGCCATAATTGCGCCGTAATTCGTTTCATAAATCTGCTGGTATTGTCCGAGAATGAGCGACAGCACCGAAACGTCGCCGGTGATCAGCACGATGCTCGGCCACAGGTAGGAATTCCAATAGGAATTGAAGGTAATGATGCCCAGTGTGATAAAGCCGGACGTCACCTGCGGCAAATAGATCTGCCAGAACACGCGGAACTCGCCCGCACCGTCGATTCTCGCGGCCTCGCCCAAGGTTTTGGGCACGCCGTGGAAGAACTGCCGCATGAAGAAAATGCCGTACACACCGATGGCACCGGGCAGGATGACCGCCCACGGCGAACCGATGAAGCCCTGTCCGCCGGTGCCCGTGATGTCGTTTCCGCCGACCAGCGGGAAGCGCGCCAGAACATAGTACTGCGGCAAAAGCGTCACGATGCTGGGGATCATGAGCGAGGCGATCATGACCTTGAAAATCAGCTTTCTTCCGCGGAATTGCAGCTTGGAAAACGCATAGCCCGCCATGCCGCCGAAGAACAGGTTCGTGAACATACCCGTCGCCGTGATGAAGACGGTGTACCCGAGTGCCGGGAAGAAATTGCTCTGCTGCTCGAAAAATTTCGAGAAGTTTTCCAGCGTGAGCTGTTTCGGATCCGGCAAGAACGAAATCGGGATACGCATGGACTCAATGTCCGGCCGGATTGCGGTGATGATCGACCAATAGAACGGAATGAGCATGATGACGGCAAAAAAGGTCATCACGAGGTAGATGAGCGTCTTCTTGACGATCTGCGCCGCATGCGCTACCGGAGGGAGTGTCGATTGCTTTGGCTGTTTCATTCGATCTCCCCCTTACTCGTTGTTGTCGTTGATTTTGTCCTGAATTTTGTTGTTGATCGACGTAATGATCAAAATCACAACAAACAGAACCATTGCCATCGCATTTGCCAGACCGCTTCTGCTGCTGTCAAACGACATGAAGTAGATCTGGAACACAGGCGTTGCCGTTCCCGAGCCGCCGCCGGTCATGATCTTGACCTGATCGTAAAGCTGGAACGCGCCGATCATGCTCATCATCACCACGAAGAATGTCGCCTGAGCGATCTGCGGGAGCGTGATGTGCAAAAACAGTTGCCACTTGTTCGCGCCGTCTACCTGCGCTGCCTCGACGATATCGGGCGGGACGCCCTGAAGCGCGGCAAGGTAGATGATCATATTTCCGCCGATGGCGCCCCAGACATTGACCAGCGCGATACACGCCATGGCAATGCCCTCGGTTCCGAGCCAATCAAGCGGCTTTGCGCCGAACCACGAAATCACCTGATTCATCAGGCCGTAGTCCGCGGCGTTGAAAATGAACTGGAACACGAACGACGCGGCAACGCCGCTGGTGACGGAGGGCAGATAGTACATGATGCGAAATGCCTTCGCGCCGCGGATCTTCTGATTGACCAGCACCGCGAACAGCAGCGACACCGCCACGACCAGCGGCACATACAGCGCCACGTAGTACAGCACGTTGAGGAAGGATTTGCGGAATGCGGAGAGTCCTTCCTCCGTGAAGATCTCTATGTAGTTTTGGAAGCCTGCCCATTCGATTTTACTCAGGTTTTTCTGGCTGTAATCGCAGAAAGAGAAATACAGTGCCATCAGAACCGGGAGCAACGTAAACACACAGAAGAAAATCAATGCGGGCAAGATAAACGTATATGCGGTGCGCTCCTGAGAACGTTGCATCAATGTCAGCTTTTTACCTTTTCGCATTTTTCTCCCCCCGAATTATTTCAGGTATACGGACAGTGTCTTGTCGGTCTGCTTTTCGATGGTGTCGAGGATGCTCTCGCGCTTGTCTTCGCTGTTTTCGCCCTTACAGAAGGAGGAAACATAGCCGTTGAACACGTTCACCTGCACGTCCTTCCAGCCCGGAACGCTGGGACGGGTGGTGTAGGTCTCGGCAAAGGGAACGGTGTCTTTCAGGATCTTGTTGCCCGTGATGATCTCACTGGTATGCGTGGACTTGAGTGCGGGAACGGTGCTGCTGATCTCCGCCCACTTGAGCATATTCTGCTCGTTGTAAACCCAGTCCTGAACGAAATCCCAGCAACGCTCGACCTTTGCTTCCCATGCAGCGTCGCGGTTCTTTTCGTGGATGGGCTTCGGAATGGCCAGACCATAGCCGCCCAGAACGCCGCGGTTTGCGCCGCCCTCGCCGTCATATTTCGGCTGCGGCATATAGCGGACGTTGATATTGCTTGCGTATCTTTCGAGATAGGAAATGAAGTAGGTCGGGCGGTTGTACATCGCGAGCTGTCCCTGAACGAACGCCATGTCGCTCGTGTAGCCCTCGGTGTAGGTATTGTTGTAGACCTTGTGCAGATAGTCGAGCAGGTCGTGACCCTTTTCGTTCTTGACGGAGGTCTTTCCGTCCGCATCGAAGAAGTCGTTGCCCGTGGAAACGTAGTTGTGATAGAAGAACTCGTTGACGTTCTTGCCGTCGATGCCGCTCTTGACTTCCACGTCCGTGCCGGCTACCTGATAATGCAGGCCCTTGACCTTGGTCGCCGCGTCGAGCAGCTCGCTCCATGTCCATTCCAGACGGTTGGAACCGTCGTCGTTCCAGAAGCAGGTGATCGGGTCGTTGGGATTCTGCTCGTTGTATGCGTTGATGACGTCCATATTGACGTACACGCCCCACATATCGAGGTCGAGCGGCAGGCCGTACTGGATGCCCTTATAGTTCATCTCGTTGTACGCGGTCTGATTGAATTTCGAGGAATCAATACCGTCGCGCGCGATCATTTCGTCGAGCGGCAGCAGCACTTCGTCGTATGCGTAGGACGGGGTGTTGAAACGGTCCCAGATCATCAGGTCGGGGCCTGTGTTGGTGTTGATCGCGCCGGCGAAGGTCTGCTCAAAATCGGGGATGATCTTCAGCTCGATCGTCAGGCCGAGGCTGTTGTTTTCGTTGTACCAGTCGATGAAGGTGTGCAGGTTTTCCGCATCCGTGCCCGTCCACTGGCCGCCTGCCCAGAGCAGAATGGTGTTTTCATCTCTTCCCTGCTGCTGGCATCCGGTAACGGCCGCCATCAGAGAAAGACATACCACGGCAATCACCAAAGAACGAATCATTTTCTTAAACATTGTTTCTTCTCCTTTTTGCAAATAAATTTAATATACCTATTAAATATATCTCATCAAATTATGCAGTCCATAACGAATATGGCATAAAGGGTGTTTGCCCACGCGAACCATTCGCGCGTAAATCGGAAATGGTCGTTTGCGTCGAAGCTCTCGTGCATAAAGCCCGTGTCGGCGGTGGTGGCTTTCAGGATTTCGCGGATCCGCGCCCGCTCGTTCGGGTCGAGCGAGGTCAGTGCCTGAATAATGAGCGCGATGTGCCAGATATATCCGTCGGGCGTGTGGGGACTTCCCACACCGTCGGCATAGTTTCCGCGATAGTAATACGGATTTTTGCCGCTGAGCACGGCGTCTCTCGTGCGGAGATAGCACGCATCGTCTTTCGCGCAGTAGTCCAGATACGGCAGGGACAACAGGCTTGGGACATTCGCATCGTCCATAAACGTGGCATTTCCGAGGCCGTCGACCTCGTATGCATAAATGTCACCGTCCGGCGTGTGCAAAATGCCGTATTCGGCAATTCCGCGGTCGATCTCGGCGATCAGCGTTTCGGCTGTGGCCTTGTGCGCATTGGCAACGCCTGCCTTTTCCAGATCTTTCAAGAGCTTTTTCAGCGTTGCCGAGGCGAACATATTCGACGGCACCAGATAATGATATGTGCACCGATCGTCGCTGGGGCGGAAGCCCGACCAGACCATTCCCGTATAGGCGGTCTTTGCGCCCTTGCCGTTGTTTTCCAGCGTATCATAGGCAAATTCGCCGTAGCGGATGAACGAGTATGTCGAGCGTTCGTCATGATGCTGCTCGATCTGCATGGTCTGCAAAATGCGGCCGAATGCCTCGAAAAACAGGTCGTCGAACACGGTGGCATCGGCGCTATACGTATAGTAGCGGTCGAGCAGCCACAGCGGATAAATCAGAGAATCCAGCTCGTACTTGCGTTCCCAGACATGGTCGTTGTGCTCGGTAACGTCCTTGTGCCCCAAGCCGTTGGCCGTTTTGTTGAAAGCGTTGGCGTAGGGATCAATGAGGACACAGCGCAGTTGCCTGCGCAGAACCGAGCGGATCAGATTTCGAACATCCGGATCTTCGCCCGCCAGCCTGACATAATGGCTAACCTGCACGCTGCTGTCGCGCAGCCACATGGCGGGAATGTCGCCGGTTTTGATGAACGCGTCGCCCGCATCCTCCTCCACCGTGGTTTCCAGCGTGTTTAAGTAACACTTGGTGAACATTTCCTTTTCAATCGGATCCGTCAGGGCATCGGCAACCTCCCCGACATACCGATACAAATATGCGTATCTCAAAACCGCACCCTCTCCTTTTCGAGCAATCTATCCAAATTTTCGGACTCTTTTTTATGAGAAGCCGACAAATTATTATGAAAAAACCGTTTTTCTGCTGTTGAAAAAAAACAGTTTGCTTGTACTGTCCCTATCAAAATAGCACAAATCACACAAAAATGCAAGTTTTCTTCTATATTTTTTTGATTGAGTTGCCAAATACGATCTCACTGTCGATCAGCATTTGCGTCTTTTCTTCGTTGCCCTCGATCAGGGAAATGAGCGCGCTTGCAGCATTTTTGCCGAGCGCATTATAGTCCTGCTTGGCGTGGCTGAGCGGCGGGTCAAACGTTCCCGCCTCGGTGGAGCGGCCGAGTGCGAACACGGACACGTCCTCGCCGATCACGAGGTTTTTCCGTTCGGCTATGCGGTAGATCTCGCGCGCGACCAGATCGTCACAGGTGATGAAAATACTCCCCTTTTCGACCTTGGTCTCCATTTGCGCCACGTTTTCGTCAAAGAAGGCACTGCGCGAGAGGATGCGACGCTCGGGCTTCAGAGCGCACATCGCGCACGCCTGCGAAAAGCCCTTGACTCTGTCCTGCGAAATGGTCATCTCGGCGCTGCTGTTGACGAGGTAGACGTCGTTGCTGCCGGAAAGCTCCACGAGCTTGCACACCGCGTTTTTCACGAGCTTGACATTGTCCACGTCGATATAATTGATCGACTCGGAATTTTCCGGTCTGCCGATGACGACAAAACTGATGTGCTGCGAGTCTATCTGGGCAAGCCGCTCGTCGTGCAGGTAGGGACTCATCATGATCGCACCGTCGATGGGCGCACAGCCGCGCCGCAGCGTTTCGAGCAGTTTTTCCCGATCGGAGTTATAGTAGATGAGTAGCGAATAGCCGTGCATCGACACTTCCTTGACGCAGGAAACGATCAGATTTTTGTACATTTTCTGGTCGATGTCGTCACTGCTTTCCATCAGCAGGGCAATGATGTTCGACTTTTTGCTCGACAGCGCCGAGGCGTAGAAATTCGGATGGTAATCCAGCTCTTCGCACGCCTTGAGCACCTTTTCCCGCAGTTCTGGGCTGACGTATTTCTTCCCCGTCAGCACGTTGGACACGGTGGATTTCGCCACGCCCGCCCGCTTCGCTACATCAATGATATTTACGATCTCGTTCATGATTCCGTTCTCTTTTTCATTACGTTTTCGCGGTACAGGTCGATCAGCTCATCGGCATATACCAGCTCGATATGATCCTGCAATTTCGACACGAAATAGTCGATGTTTTCGGCCGTGATCGTCCACGGGTGGATGTTGAGCACGGTGTAGCCCGCGTCGCTGTCCGGCGCAACAGGCAGGGCGTTTATCTCGCGCACGAAATTGTCGATCCATGCCTGCGTCACACTCGTTTTGGTGAGGTCTTTCTGCCAGAAGGAGTGTTTTACGCTGAGGAAGGGCTTGCCCATCGCGGTGAATATCTTTCCCCTGCCGCCTTCGTAGTACGACGGGTCCAGCTCCCAGATGCCGCCCTTGATATTCGGAAAACGCGTGTAATACGACAGCCTTTGCGCTACGCTTTGGGCGTTTTCGGTATTGTGTACGTCGTCGAGCAGGCAAACCACATTGAGATCGGAGTCGGCCATTGCCTCGGCCGTCTGCGTCGTGAAGGCATCCAAGTGCTCGATGGGATAGGCAAGCATATTGGCATATCCGATGCCGGAAACACCGCTGATGAAATAGTCGCTCTTTTCCGTGGCGAAAATTTTCTTTGCCACGGTCGGGCAGAGCTTTGCGAGCGATGGTGAGAACGTCCAGCTCATTTTATAGTCCATCGGGCTTCTCTGCCGCTGGCCGAATGTACTTGTCGTGGAAAATTCGCGCTCGAGCCACTGTATGTTGTCGCCGTCGCTGACGACCAGCGCGAGATAATGCTTGTTTTCGGCGATCGGCGTGCGCTTGACCGATTGGCGGATGGTGCACTTGCACTGCCCAAGATAGCTGTGATTAGACGACCAGTCCATCGGGATGACGTAATCGCCGTAGGTGGAAACATCGTTGACGAAGGAGATCTCGTCGTCCGTCCAACCGTAGACGGGGATGTTCTTGTCAAGGAATTGCAGCACCCGATTGCGAAATGCGCGGTCGCTGTCGCTCTGGTCGGTGTAGATGCACGCCCAGCGGTTGCAAATCGAGAAATCACGCAACATCAGGTGGAAATTGTCCGCGCGGACGACCTGATGCACCAGTGCCGTGCGCGAAAGGCGGTCTTTTACGGCCTCGAACACGACGCGCTGCCGCTGTGCCCGATCGCCCGTGACCGTGCTCAGGTCGGATACGGTTCGGATGCCGAGGGCATTGACCTTCTCGATCAGCACACGCGGAACGCCCAAAAGGTCGTATGCGGCCGAAATCGTCGCCGCCATGTTGATGGAAACGTCCTCGCTGTCCAGATCGTAGCAAACCGCGCCGTCGAACGCGTCTTTGTTTTGTGCGATCAGCTCCCAAAGCGTACACGGTTCGTACGCTTCGTCGAGGTAATCCAGATAGTGATCTATGTCGACATAGACCGTTCTTCCCTTTCGATTCAGCAGGCCCTGCACGAACGGCGCAAGCGCCTGTTCGGCCTCGGTCATATCCTGCCATTTGAGCAACTTAACCATAATTGCCTCCGACAAAACCGGTTTTATGTGAATATTATATGGCGAAATGATGAAAAAGTAAAGTGTTTTTGTGGCGTCCAACCCTCAGAAAACCGTTTCTCTACCTTTTGCACAAAAAACGGGCATACCGTGCCCCTCCCCCATCCGGAAACTTTGTAAGATTTTCACCAAAACGAAAAAATCCCAAAATGACGGCGAAAATCTATTTACAAATCGCACCGTTTATGCTACAATGAGAAAAACGGTTTTTTCCCAATTTATACTATAAGATTAAGGAGAATAACAGATGGAAAAACGAATTGTACACCTGATTTCCGGAACGCACTGGGATCGCGAGTGGCGGCACACCGCCGAGCAAAGCAAGCTCCGTTTGGCCGATCTGATGGACGGCATCATCGACATCCTCGAAAACAAGCCCTCCTATGAATGCTTCTGCGTCGACGGCGGCACGATCGTCCTCGAGGACTATTTCACCGTCCGCCCCGAGAACAAGGCGCGCGTGAAAAAGCTGATCGAAAGCGGCAAAATGATCATCGTCAACTGGTACACCCTCCCCGAGACGAACACCGTCGCGCCCGAGGCATTGATCCGAAACCTGATCCTCGGACACAGAATGGCCAAGGAATTCGGCGGCGGCATGAAATCCGGCTACACGGCGACCTCCTACGGCCAGCCCTCTCAGCTTCCGCAGCTCTATCGCGGCTTCGGCATTGAAAACGCGATCTTCTACCGCGGCACGAACAAGCACGTCCTTACCCCCCTGTTCGACTGGGAAGGCGCGGACGGCAGCGTGCTGACCACCCTGCGCACCTTTGACGAAGTCACGCGTACCAACTGGTTTTTCTATGTCCACGGCCCCGCGGTCATGGGCAAGGGTCTGAAAGACCTCTCCTATACATATAATCCTAAGGAACTGCCCGCCCACATGGCGGACACGAAGTCCTACGAAAAGGCATTTACCCTGCTGCACGAGGATTTCGACTACATTCACGACGAAAAGGTCCTGAAAAAGTCCCTCGATGATCTGCTTGCACAGGCTGAGCCGTACAAGATCGGCAACGACATTCTCGCGCTCAACATGGAGGATAACGACGAGCCGTACAGGTACCTGCCCGAGCTGGTCAACGACATGAACGCCATCTATCCCGACGTGGAGATCGTTCAGGAGAGCTTGGACGATTACATGGCGAAAATTTCCGCCAACAAGCAATACAAGCGCGCCAAGCACCACGGCGAACTGCGCTACACCACCATGGAGTACAACAACTTCAACGCGCTGCTCGGTGCGACGCATTCCTCCCGCATCAAAATCAAACTGTACAACGACGATGTGGAAAATAACCTCATTAACCTCGCCGAGCCGCTGTCGTCCTATGCTGCCATCTACGGCAAGCGCTACCCCACCACGAACATTAACCGCGCATGGGAGTTCCTGCTGAAAAACCACGCACACGACAGCATCTGCGGCGCAGCCGTCGACCGTGCGCACGAGGATATGATGTACAACTTCTCCCTCGCGAAAACCGTCGCCGAGGAGTGCACGAACCGCAGTGTTATCGCCCTCTCCGGCAAGATCGACACGCTCACCTGCTTCCAGCCCAACGACTATACGCTCACCTTGTTCAACACCCTCCCCTACGCCAGAGAGGAAGTGCTGGAGCTGATCGTCGACACTCCCCGCTACAAAACCACCGTCGGTGACATCGGCCTCGGCGGTGCCAGCCAGCTTGACGATTTCTACGACATCGTCGACGAAAACGGCAACAAACTTGAATACGTCGAACTGTCCAAGGACGACATTTCCATCGGCGTGGAGCGCGAACTCGACACCAAGGCCATCAAATTCGACGCAAAGCGTCGCCGCATTCTCGTCAAGGCGTCCATCCCGCAAAACGGCTACAAGACGCTGGCCGTCAGAATGCGTGAGCCGGAATACGCCTTCCATCCCGAGATCATGGAAAATCGCAAGCTGATCGCGCGCGAAGGCGGCACGCTTGAAAATGAGTTCCTCAAGGTAACCATCCATCCCAACGGAACGTTCACCCTGCTCGATAAAACGACCGGCAGAACCATGGACAATATGCACTACTTCACCGACACCGGCGAGGTCGGCTCCGCGCACATCTCCAATCTGCCCAGAAGAAACGCGGTCTACACGTCGCACGGCGCGGTCGCGAATATCACGATGCTCGAAAGCAATACCCTGCGCGGCAGCTTCCGCATTGAGCTGAAAATGACACTCCCCGCGGCGGCCACCATCAACGGTCAGGATCGCACCCGCGAGATGAAAGAGCTTCCCATCACCACCGTTCTTACGCTCGAAAAGGGCGCAAAGCACCTGAAACTGCACACCAAACTCACGAACGAAATTCGCGACCACAAGCTGACCGTCCACTTCCCCAGCGGAATTTCCAAGGCGGATTTCGTCGACGTGGAAAGCGCATGGGATGTCGCCACCCGCACGATCAAGTGGCGTGACCACAAGGACAACGCCGAGGCCTTCCCCGCATTCCAGCCTATGCAGAACTTCATCGACGTTTCCGACGGCAACGACGGTCTCGCCGTCATGACCAAGGGTCTGCGCGAGTATGAGATCTGCGACGACGAGGAAAGAACGATCAAGATCACCCTCATCCGCACGCAGCGCGCCTACATGACCGCCAACAACAACATGACCGTCGAAGAGCTGGACAAATACACCGGCCAGCACAGCTTCGGCACGCTCGAATACGAGTACGCCATCTACCCGCATCAAGGCAAATGGAACGAGGCGGACGTGCTCAACGAAACCTACGCATTCAAAGTGCCCGTCAAGGCCGTTCAGGGTGTGCCGCACCCGGGCGAACTGCCCTGCACCGCCAGCTTCTTCACCGTCAACCCCGAGAAGAAAGTCCTCATCTCCGCGCTGAAACAGTCCGAGGACGGCGAGGGCACGATCCTGCGTGTCTGGAACACTACGGGCGATACTCTGCCGCTTGAAATCGGCACGATTTTGCCCATCACTTCGGTCGAGCGCGTGCACCTTGACGAATCGTGCCCGGAGACGGTTGCATTGCACGACGGCAAGTTCTCCGTTTCTCTGCTCCCGCACAAGATCGAAACCTTTAAGGTGAAAACGAAATGAACAAATTTACCATTCCGAATTTGGGCAGTTTCGACGAAAACTGCGGTCTAAAAAACATTCACAAATGCAGTGACGGCGTCTTTTCCGAGGGCGTGAACGGCGTACAGGCCGTTTACGCCACCGGCGACGGAAAAGTGGAATTTATCTGCTTTGAAAACGCAACGCTGTGCTACGTTCTGTCCGCCATGGGCTACACCGCCTACTATCCGCTGCGCAAAACGGAGCTGAAAAAGCCCGTCAAGGCCGTGCTGATGGATCTCGACGGCACGAGCGTCCGAAGTGAGGAATTCTGGATCTGGATCATCCAAAAATCCATCGCCTCGCTGATGGGCGACCCCGATTTCCAACTGGAGCAGGCCGACCTACCGCACGTTTCCGGCCATTCCGTTTCCGAGCATTTGCAGTACTGCATCAACAAATACTGCCCGGACAAAAAGCTGGAAGATGCCCGAAACTTCTATTTCGAGCACACGCACTATGAAATGAATGAGATCATGGAGGGGCGCGGCAAGGAAGGCGCGTTCACGCCGTCGAAGGGTCTGAAAGAATTTCTGTGCAAGCTGAAAGCGCACAACATTAAAATCGGCCTTGTCACCAGCGGCCTGTATGAAAAAGCATGGCCGGAGATCCTCTCCGCGTTCAACACGCTCGGCATGGGCGACCCCAAGGAATTTTACGACGCGTCGATCTCCGCAGGCTTCCCGCTGCGCAAAGGCAGTGTCGGCACGCTCGGCGAGCTGTCGCCCAAGCCGCATCCATGGTTGTATGCCGAAACCTGCACGGTCGGTCTCGGCATTCCGATCGAGGACAGTGCCTATGTCGTCGGCATTGAAGACAGCGGCGCGGGCGTGTGCAGCATCCGCCTCGCCGGATACAATACCGTCGGGTTTGGCGGCGGCAACATTGAAAGCAGCGGCACGAAAGCGCTGTGCGACCACTATGCCGAAACATTCGACGAAATCTGGGAATACATCCGATAAATTTTGCCCCTCTCCCACCCGGAGAGGGGCAAAAATCGGAGATTTTTGACAGCTCCCACAATGGGGGAGCCGCGCGCCTGCGGCGCGACCTCATCCGTCACCGCCTATGGCGGCGACACCTTCCCCAAAGGGGAAGGCTGGGGTGCGGATTGCCACGGCGCTGCGCGCCTCGCAATGACATAGAGAACATTTTGCATTTTTAATTTCTAATTATGCATTAAAAAAGCGGCCTCCGCAGAGGCCGTTTTTTCAGTTCATGAACAGTGCCGCCGCGCCGAGTAAGCCCGCGCGGTTGCCCAATTCCGTAACACGAATCGGGACATTCGGCCCTTTGTCGCCGCCGAAAATTTCCGCATCGACCCGCTTCTGCAGCGGAACGACCAGCGCATCGCCCTGCGCGCACACGCCGCCGCCGATCAAAATGACCTCCGGGCGGAAAACATTCGCAAAATTCGTAATGGCACACGCGAGATTGCCGACGTAGGCATCCACGACTTGCTTCGCATACGGGTCGCAGGCGGCGAAATCGAACGGCGTCTTGCCGTTGACCGCGTCCGCGTCGCCGATCTGCCACATTTTGCTGTCGGGATGGGCGTGCATTGCCCGCTTGGTGTCGCGAATCAGCGCCGTCGCGGAGCAGTACGCCTCAATACAACCACGCCTGCCGCAGGTGCATTCTTCGCCGTTTTGCACGATGACCGTGTGTCCCAGTTCCGCGCCCGCGCCTTTGTTGCCCTCCATGAGCTTTCCGTCGATGACGATTCCGCCGCCGACACCCGTGCCCAGCGTAATCATCACAACGTTCTCGTATTCCTTTGCCGCGCCGAATTTCACTTCACCGAGTGCCGCGACGTTCGCGTCGTTCGCCACTTTGACCCGGATGTTCCCGAGTTGGGACGACACGGCCTCCGCCACATTGAAATCCGCCCAGCCGATGTTGTTGGAATAGATGACGTTGCCCGTTTTGCTGTCGATCGTGCCGGGGCAACCGATGCCCAAGCCCTCCACGTCGGACACGGACAGGTTGCACGCGTCGAGCAGCATCGCGGCCAGTTTCGCGATGTTCGCGGCGACGGCGCGGTCGCCTTTCTCCGCTTCGGTCGGGATTTGGTCGGACAGGACGATCTGCCCCCTGTCGTCGACGATACCGCCCTTGATGAACGTTCCGCCAAGGTCAATGCCGATGTAGTATTTGCGCACGGTGGTCATCACCGCGGAAAAATCGCCGTCGAGCACAAGCGTGCCGTAATTCGCGGGGACGAAAACCGACTCTCCCTTGGCAATTTCCACGTCGCCGACCGTTCCCTTTCCCTCAAGGCAGGTCAGACAGCGGAAACTGCGCACGTCGTTTTCAAATGCGCGGCGACCGTCCACGCGAACACCCGTCGCCGTGAAAAAACGGCTGATCCCGAGCAGATCGCCCTCTGCGGTGACGGCGCGCAGGGGCTTGGGGACATATTTTTTCGTAGAGGTGACGGCCAACGCCTTTTCGACGTGCAGTTCACGCTCCTTGCCGTCTTTCCCGCGGCGGCCGTAGTCGTAGACACGGTAGGTGATATTGCTGTTTTGCTGGATTTCGCAGATCAGGCAACCCGCGCCGATGGCGTGGATGGTGCCCGCGGGGATGAAATAGCACTCCCCTTTTTTCACTGGGATGAATTGCAGATCGTCCGTCAGCGTTTTCTCGACGATCGCACGTTCAAATTCTTCCTTGCTGATGTCGCGACGGAATCCCAGATAAATGCCTGCGCCCTCGTCCGCGTCGGCGATGTACCACATTTCGGTCTTTCCGAGGCTGTTTTCATGTGCCAGCGCATAGGCATCCGACGGATGCACCTGAACGGAGAGATTGTCGTTCGCGTCGATGAACTTCACGAGCACGGGGAAAAAGGGAAACCCCTTGCAGTTTTCGCCGAAATCCTCGGTGCTCGCGGCCTGCGACAGCGGCGTACCGTCGCTGAGGGTGGATTGGCCGTCTTTGTGCAGTGACAGCTCCCATGTTTCCGCCAGCGGATCCAGATCCGTGACCTTACCGTAATCGCGCTTGAGCTTCTGCCCACCCCAGATGATACTTTTGCAGGCAGGTTGGATTTTCTCGATTTTCATATCCCGCACTCCTCTTAAAAAAATGGTTTTCTACCCAATAGTATAGCATCGTTTGCAGAAAAAGTAAATCCCTTTCTGCACACCCTCCCCGCTTTTTGCGGCAAAAATCCCGCCGATTTTTCACATCGGCGGGATTTTTTACTGCGTATTCGAAAGAAAATAGCACTGCGCGTCCAATTGCTGCACCTGCTGCAAATCATGTGAGACATACAGCACCGTCGCGTGCTTTTTTTCCTGCCAAGTGCGCAGCAGCGACAGTATCTGCTCACGACTGCGCGGGTCGACCGCGCTGAGCGGTTCGTCCATCAGATACAGCCGCGCGTCCGTTGCCATGCACTTCGCCATGGCGAGCTTCTGCCGTTCACCGCCGGACAAATGCTTTGGTTTTCGGTTACAATGCGCCATCAGGCCGAATGCTTTCAGGTACGCCTTTGCCCTTGCGTCGTCCCGGCAGGCCATGTAGACGTTCTGATACAGCGTCAAATGCGGGTACAGTCCGCCGTCCTGAAAAATGAACGCCATGCGGCGGCGGTGCGTTTCCTCGTCCGTGATGTCCTGCCCGTCGAGCAGAACCGTCCCGCCGTCCGCAAGCTCCAAACCGCTGATCGTGCGCAAAAGCGAAGTCTTGCCGCAGCCCGATGCGCCGCAAATGCAGAAAAAGCCCTCCCCGCAGGAAAACGAGATGTCGGAAAACACGTCCGTTTCGCCGTCGTAGGACAACGACAGATCCTGCACGCACAGCGTGTGACCTTCCGACTCCCGTTCGGGCGGCATTGCCTCGGGACAAATCGGAGAACACGCCATATCGCCCTGTGCCCCCTCGTCATACAGCCCGCGCCGATAGATTTCGGGGAACTGCATGCGGTTGACCGTTTCGTCGAAGCAGTGCTGGCACCACAGTGTCATGCTCAAAACGGCATTGCCCCACAAAATCGCCGCATACAGGCAAAATACGATCACGCGCACTGCCCCGCCGAGCAGGTCGGTCGCAACAACGGGCGCAAAGGTCAGGCAGGCAAGACCCATCGTCGGCAACAGGCGGCTAAACGTGAAGAGGAAGCCGTTTTTGCACGTCCGCATCGCGCTCGCGCGATAAATCGGGAGCTGCGCCAGCGCAAACAGATACGCACACAGCAAAATCAGGCGCAAAACGAGCGTCACGATCAGCATCGGCGTATAAAGCGACACTGCATACATGGACAGATACAGGTGGGCAAATCGAATCAGAAATTCGGTCACCGTCCACAAAAGCGTCAACACAAGCGCATCTTTTCGGTTGGCGCGGATGCCGCCGAAGAAGGATTTTGAAAACAGATAGCCGTCGGCAAAAGTGTAGTCCTTCATCAGGGAAAACGCGCCCGTCAGGCCGATACCCAAAATCAGCCCCGCGGGGATGTTCAGCAACGCACCGAACATCCCGCGCACCAAAAACGTGCGATAGGCCGTCAAATCCTCCGCCGTCAACCACTGCGCGGACAGCGACCCCTGCATGGCCTCGGAAATCAGCCCGACCAGAAACATCGGCAGGCTGAACAGCGCCAGCAACAGCGACAGGCGAATCAGCAATCCGATGTGCGTCCGATAGGTAAATACGAACAACTGCCTTCGATTGATCGGCAGTTTCCATGCCTCGCGCCGCATTATTTCATCGTAATGGCTTCGCGCAATGCCGCAGGCTCTGCCTTGGGCACGCGGTCGAAGTCGTACAGACCGTTGATTTCCTGATACACATCCGTCAACTGCGTAATGCAGAAGCCGGCAAATTCATGATGGGAAACGATGACGCGGATCAGCTCGCGGAGTCGGTTCAAGAACTGCTCCGTATTCGCGACATTGTTGCCATAACCCCAGCCCTTGTCATGAATTTGCAGGCCGATGCCGGCAAATTCGTCGATCAGGATCGGCTGGCCGCGATAGCCATGCCCCTGCACGAACGGAACGCGCAAATTGGAATAGTCCGTGCGATTGTCGCCGTGCAGAATGGCCTCCACGTCCGAGAAGAAGCGTTCGAGCTCCTTCGGCTCTTGGCAATAATTGTGGAATGTGATGATGTCGCCCTCGGTGTGCTCCCAGCCGTCGTTTCCGATGACGGGGCGCATGGGGTCGTAGGCCTTGGTCAGGTGGTAGAGCGCTTGGGTGAACTGTGCCTCCGTCGGGCTTGCCGTCAGCCGATTGACACCCCACGATTCGTTGATTGGGACCCATGCGACGATGGACGGATGGTTGTAATTCTGCCTGACAGCCTCCATCCACTCGCACGTGATGCGGGAAACGGATTGCTCCTTAAATTCATATGCGGAGGGCATTTCACAGAAAATCATCATGCCCATAATGTCCGCGTAGTAATAAAAACGCTCGTCTTCGATCTTCTGGTGCATACGGATCCCGTTAAAGCCGAGGTCTTTGGCCATGACGATCTCGCGCACCAGTGCTTCCTCGTCGGGCGCGGTCAGGCCGGATGTGCGCCAGTAGGCTTGCTCCAGCACCATGCGCAGGTACACGGGGTTCAAATTCAGCATCAGCTTATTTCCGCAGGTTTGGAACAGGCGGAATGCGCCGTATGTATACACCGTGTCGAGCACCGTGCCGTCGGGCGCGGTCAGCGTCAGGTCGATTTCGTAAAGGTTGGGGCATTCGGGTGTCCACCAGTGGATTTTGAAGCCGTCGAGATCATTCGACAAATCCAGCGAATAGGTATGGTTTTCGCGCACCAGCTCCATCGACTGCTTGGCAATCCGATTTTCGCCGTAGCGGACGACGGTCGTGAGCATACAGCCCGGCGTCAACCCCTCGACTTCGTACTCGAACAGCATATGATAGGTGTCGGCGATCGGCGTCAGCTTCACACGCGACAAATGCGTCGGCGACACGGTCTCCGCCCAGACCGTTTTCCAGATGCCGGAAGTCGGCGGATACCAGCAGCCGAACGGCTGTCCCATCCATGATTGCTTTCCGCGCGGCTTCGTGCAGGCATTGTCGTCCTCACAGCGGACGCACACCGTGTCCGACGCGTTCGGCTCGCGCTTCAGCGCATCGGTCACGTCCATGGAGAAGCGGCAATAGCCGCCCTCATGCCGCCCGATGTAAATGCCGTTGACCCACACGTCCGTACGCCAATCGGCACCTTCAAAATGCAAAATCGTGCGTTTTTTCTCCGCACGCGGCAGAGAAATTTCGCGGCGATACCACAGTACCTTGTGGTATTCATCCAAACCGATCCCGCTCGCTTTCGTCTGATAAGCAAAGGGCACCGTGATCGGCCGCGTCTTGGGAAGATCGCAAACCCATCCGTCTCGCACGCCCGTGTTTTCGTCGTCAAAGGCAAATTGCCATTCGCCGTTGAGATTCATCCACTGTTCGCGGACGAACTGCGGCCGGGGATACTCTTTTTGATAATGTGAAAAATGATTCATATACGACCTCATTGTGTAAATGTTGCAAAAAACGTCAATTTGTGATATACTCGGCTTGTACACGTGCCGCGCCGCTTGCATTCCATTGTATCACGCGGGCACGCTTTGTACAAGCACTTTCTTTGATCGGAGGAGCCTTTATGCAGTCCATGCTCACACGTTTCACGGACGATTTTCTGGACGGGTCCGTGACCGCGTATAACTACTTCCCTGCCAGCAATTGCGACTATATGCTCTATTGCCAGATCGCAGGGATCCAGTCCATCGGCCCTCATTACTATAACGAGCTTGCGCAGGCGAAAGAATATCAGGTTCAGTACACACTTGAAGGATGCGGATGCGCCATCATCGACGGCGAGGAGCACATCCTGCACGCGGGCGATATGCTGACCATTTCCAACTATCGGCACCATATTTTCAAACCCGTGCCCGGCTGTAGCTGGAAAATTGCGTTCGTGCATTTTTTCGCCTCGGAAACCGTTGCGAAAATTTTCGAGCGGCTGGCACTGGTGTCCAACGGCATTCACCACCATATCCGGCAGGAAATTCCCCTGCCGTATATCAAGCGAATCATTGCCCTGCTGCGCGAAGACCCGCGCAAAAACGAGTTTGCCATCTCCGCGGAGCTGTATGGGCTGCTGATGGCGTTGTGCGCCTATGTCGACGACGCGCAGACGCAAGCCATTGACAAGCGGCTGCTGCGGGTCATCCGCTACATTCAGAACAACTACAACGCGCCCATCACCTTGGACGACATTCTGAAAGAAAGCCATTACAGCAAGAACCATCTTGAACGCTGTTTCAAGCAGCAAATGCACATGACCATTCAGGAATACATCAGCTATCTGCGGCTTCAGAAATCGCAGGAACTTCTGCTGACGACGGATATGTACTGCAACGAAATTGCCGCGCAGGTCGGACTGCCCGACTATCGCGCACTGAACTATCTTTTCAAAAAGCGCATCGGCATCACGCCGAAAGAATATCGACAACGCAACAAATCCCGGCATTAACGTTTCCAAACGGGATTTGCATCGAATGGCGGAGGCAACAAGCAGTGCCTCCGCCTTCGTTTTGCTTATCTCTGTTTTTTCTTGCGCAGGACGATCACAACGATACCGGCGGCCACAATCACGACAGCCGCGACAATCGCGATGATCACGCCCGTGGAAACGCCCTCGGGTTCCTCCGGATCGTCCGGCTCTTCGGGCTGGCCGGGCGTCGGATCGGATGCGCCCTCGTCCGCTACCGTAACGGTGTAAACGATCGGGTCGGCCTCGTTGCCCCACAGGTCGGTCACGGTGACCGTGACGGTGTACTCGCCCGCAACCGTCGGGACGAAGCCGCCGCGCTCAAGCGCAACTTCGCTTCCGTCCGGTGCGGTGATGCGGATCACGGCCTCCAGCGTTTCGCCCGCCGTGTTGGAGGCGGAGTAAATCGGGACGGTGACTTTCTGATTTACCTTGCCCGTGGTGACGCGGGAGGTCACTTCTTCCAGAACGGGCTTATCGGTCAGCACCTGCGTGCGTTTCTCGCTGCGAAGTACGATCGAGGAGAATACCGCAGAGGTATTGGAAATGTTGAAGCCGGACATCACGCCCTCCATCGAGCGCTCGGACAGGCCTTCAAACGTCGTCGTAAACGAGGGGTAGAACGACTTATTCAGATAGACGCGCACTTCGTCGCCGCTGATCTCCACTTCCATGTCATTGACTGCACCGACGTAGCTGTAGCTGACGTTCTGCTCTCTCCATTCACTGCCGATGACCTGACCGTTCAGGCGGCACGTCATGTTGATGCAAGGAGAACCGTCCGCCCACTTGGACAGCCAGACAAACAGGTAATTATCGCTGTCGATGTAGTAAGGCAACATACCTGTCTTATATTCGGAGGCGGTCGTGTCCGTCACCAAAATGCTCGCGGACATGAAGAAGTTACGCTCCGCGTTTTCGATTTCCTTCAGTGCCAGCGTACCCATCCACTGCGTGCCGCCGTCATATTTGCCGGTGATCGTGGAGCCGTCGGCCGCGACGATCCATGTGTCGGCGTGTGCGCCGCCTCTGAGTTCCCAATCGCCGTCGATGCGTGTGGAATACTGCGAGAAGCCGTCAATGGAAATGTCCTTCACCGTCACTGCGGTCACGGAGGCGACGATGCCCGCGTTGGGCGAGAGGGTGTTATCGAGCGTGCCGGTCTTGAAATCATCGGCCGCAACCACGGTTTTGCCGTCAAGCGTCACCGTCACGCTGCCGTTTTTCACGGTTGCTTCGATCGTGTGCGTTCCGCCGTAGGTATAATCGCTCGGCAGTGCATAGGTCTTGCTCTCGCCGGAGAAGGTACTGCTCAGCACGATCCCCTGCGGCGTGACCTGCACGAGGATGTACTTGTTTTCGCTGATCAGCCACGGATAAACGCCCCAGACGCTCGTGTCACTTACGTCAAAGCTTGCCGAAATCGTCACAATGTCGAACTTTCCGCTGGCGGTATAGAGTTTTGTCAGCGTTTCACCGCTTGCGTCAACCGCCGCCGCGTCGATGACCAGCGCGCCGTCTTCATAACGCACGCCGTCGTCGGTTTTCGCGGAAACGAAATATTCTTTCCCGTCGATGTTGACGGTGATCCAATCATAGGCATTGAATGCCGCGGAAGCCGCCTCCACTTTGGAGAATGCGGTATTCGCGCCCATCGTCACAAGACCGTAGTCGGCGGCATTGAGCATATCGTCGTTGACATACTCCACCGTCACGTCTGCCGCATGGAACGCAAAGCGCGCGCCGCGTTTTTCCAGACGCAACTGCTTGATCGCATTCATATCGCCCGTGAAAGGAACATACTGCGAAATGATTTCCTGCGTCAGCGTCGCGCCGTTGACCGTGGAAGTAACTCCCTCAAATCCGATGAAGCAGCCCTCCGCGGTCTGCTTGACCGTCGCGTAGAGGTAGTTGTATCCGTCGCGATACCATGCAAGGAAGCCCACCTGAGAAGCGGTGGCGATGTTTTCGCGCGTGACTTCCGCCGACAGGATGTAGGACTTGTCGCTCAGCACGTTTTTCAGCAGCACGACATTGCCCAGTTCGGTCGCGGATGCGGATGCATCGATGCGATATGTACCGTCGGACAGCGTCCAGCTACCGTTTTCCGCCTTGGCGATCAGGCCGCTTTCCTGTGTCCAAGTACGGCCGTTGGGAACGGAGGTAAAGGAATAGTTGGAGAAGGTGAAGGTATCATTGTAGGCGTAAATGCCGACCTTTGCGGGTACGCTCGCGTACTTGACCAGCTCACGAACGCACACGACACCGGTTTTCAGCGTTTCGCCGGACTTTCCGAGCAGGCTCACCGTCAGTTCCACGGTATCGCCGACGGCGGAGAGGCTACTCTCCACGACCAGCCGCACGCCCTCATTGGACGGCACGGCAATACCGTCACACCAGATGTCGTTCCACTGCTTTTCGACAAACCCGTCGTTGTAAACGATCAGCGGGACACCGTCGATCATGCCCGTCACCTGAATTTCGCGGATATTGCCGGGACGGTCGTTGTCCGCCCATTCCACGTATGCGTAAATGTAATTGTCGTTGTCGAGATACCATGGCACGAAACCGGCGTGGGTGGTCTTGTTGTTGGGGAAGCCCATGCTTCCCTGAATGTCCATTGCGACGGTATAGTTGCCGATGGCGACGTTTTCTTCGTCAAAGTAAATGCCGTTGTTGTCGCGCTGGCCGAAGGAGCCGGTGTAAATCAGCTGATCGTCGACCTCGTTCCACGGCTGCTCAGGCTGCGGAACGTCGGACGCTCCGTCCACCTCGAGCTTCAGGTCGCGGAATGTCGCGATATCGCCGCTGGCATACAGGCCGATCTTGACATTCTCGGACTCGGGTAGCTGTCCGATGTTGCTGCGCGTGCCGCAGGCAATCTGCTCACCGTTTTCTCTGTATGCGGAAATGGTGATCTCGCTGCCCTTTTTGACCGTTTCCAGCTTGATCGTATCGCCCGGATGTACGCCGCAGCCGTCCGTGTAAATATCGAACCAACTGATATCCACGCCGTTAACCATGCCCGTGATCTCCAAATTGCGGATCTCGTGGGGACGATCCCAGCTTGCCCAGTTGATATAGGCGACCAGCCAGTTATCGTCGTCAACATACCACGGAACCAAGCCGAACTGCACATCGGCGCTCACGTTTTCTGTAATGGTACCGCTGATGACGGCGCTCATAATAAAATCACCG
This sequence comes from uncultured Oscillospiraceae bacterium, assembly GCA_964435375.1. Classification (GTDB taxonomy): domain Bacteria; phylum Bacillota; class Clostridia; order Oscillospirales; family Oscillospiraceae; genus Faecousia. Next base: position 52,429 of record CAYSYK010000005.1, read on the forward strand.
TTGCCAAGGTCGACTTCGTCCGCCAGCAGGAAGTTCCAGCCGCTGTTATCGACACCTGCGGAGCTGATGCTGTCTTTTCCGACCGTATAGCCGTCTTTTCCCGAATCGCGCACCGTCCACGTCGTGTTCAGCGGCGCATCGGTGGGATCGGATACGGGTGCATTGTTGTCGGTAAAGGTGATGTTCGACGCGGTCGCGACATCGCCGCTGAGGTAAACGCCCCATTTTGCCCCGTCGTTTTCGACAAGGCTGTCAATGACGCGCGTGCTATCGGCGATCAGCGCGCCACTTTTGTTGTACATGGAAACTTTAATGGACTTGCCTTCTTTGGTCACTTCCAGACGCGCGCCGTCCGCGGGCAGAATGCCGCAGCCGTCCGTGTATTGATCGTGCCAGCCCAGATCCACGCCGTCGATCATACCGGTGATCTCCAAATTGCGTGCCTCATGGGGTCTGTCCCAGTTTGCCCATGCGATATATGCCACGATGTAGTTCTGCGAATCGACATACCAAGGCACGATGCCCATCTGGTTTTCCCCGCTGACGGGGGTATTGATCGTGCCCGTCAGATCGGCGGAAATGGTATAGTCGCCTTTCGCCGTCGAGGCGTTGTTGATGAAAAACTGCATCCACTGGTTTTCCGCGCTTGTCGTGGAAATGCTGCCGTCATCATTCACCGTGTAGCCGGCCGCTCCGTCCCACGTGTCTGCCTCCGCCGCCATGGCATGCGGTGCGCACAGGGAAATCAGCAGCCCCAGAATCAAGATAATGCTCAAAGATTTGCTTCGTTTCATGATTGACTCCTTCCTTGGATGGCGTTTCCGCCGCATCCGTATTGATTTAGAATTTCCAGTTGCTCGGCAACACTCAGGTCAATGTCCTGAATGTTGTATACGCCAAATGTCTCCCACAGGTTCGTGATCGGTTCGATATTGGCAACGCCCGACCATGGCAACCACGTTTCCACGGACTTGAATGCGAAATCGGCAACGTTAGTCGCCTCTGGCATCATTGCCTGATATTTGTAGCCCACACGACCGTCATAGTCGGTAGACAGTTTGGTGTCAATTTGAAGCAAAAGCGCGCAATGGCGATAGAACTCCTCGCCCGTAAACAGGTACATCTTGTACATTTCATAGAACGCATAGGCACTGTAATTATCCGCGCCGGAATGTCCCGTGGCGATGACGGAATATCCGATCACGCCGCCGTTGGCAAACGGGTTTTTCGCCACGTCGTTGGCGGTGCGGTTCGGCACGGCGAAATCATACACATACGTCCACGACATCGTCGATACCGCCGCGTGTTCCGCAGCCTTGAGGTACTTGTCCCCGCCGCCGAGCTGATAGGCGGTGTCGAAGCAGTACATGGCATACACCGCCGCTTCTTTGTCCACCGTGTTGGGATTATCGGGCGTGCCGCCCACATATTTCCCGAGCTTGACATACAGCTCATCGTAGCTGAACGATGCCGCCGACAGTGCCGCCTGTTTGTATTTTTCCTCGCCGGTCTGCTCCCACATTTTCGCAAGGAATCGGACGGCGATGGGCGTATTGAGCTTTGACGTGCCCTGATAGGTGGCGTTGGACGTGTCGGTATTGACAGAGCCGTCCCGATTGTAGGCGCGGTAGAAAGAACCGTCCTCGTTTTGCTGCTCGACCAGATTCGCGGCCACTTTTTCCACGGCGGCCAGCCATTGCTCGTTGGCCTCGCCGTATGCCTGCGAAATACGGTAGGCGTCAAGCAGCCCCTCCATACCGTCAACCAAGCAGCGCAGGAACACGGGATAATTTCTCGCGCTGCCGCCATTGACATTTCCCTGCGGGTCCCACCAGACCGTCGGGAAATAAGACGACTTATTGACGATTTTTGCCCAGAAATTCAGGATATTCAAGCCTTTTTGCTTGATTTTTTCATTGCCGCTGTCGAGTCCGTAGCGGTACATCTGATACGCCAGCGGAATTTGCTGGCCGACGAAGCCCATCTGGAACGAAACGCCCTCCGAGTTTTCCGCATTCGGCAGGTCGAGTGCCCACGGCAATCCGGCCGCAACCACTTCCCCGTTATAGGTATACTCCCGATACTCCGCCGAGAAAATGTCGATCGTCTGGCGATAGACATCCTCCATCTTGATATCCGCCAGATACCGATCCTCCGCCAAATAGGCTTTTTGATAGCAGTCGACCATGGCGTCGGTATAGGTCTGCTGTTCGGTCGGGATCATGGCAAGATGGTACGCGTGCGAATTTCCGGCTTTCACCGTGTGGTAGCGTGCGATCATGCCGCTGCCGGAATCATAGGTCGTCGGCCCTTCCGTGCACGGATAGACGAAATCGACCGATACATTGGGCGTGATCGTCATGCCGACCGCGCCGTAGTGCAGCTCATCGTTAACCTCTCCCTTGCTGCCGCCGCCGGCCGTGGAGCCGACGGAGATTTTCGTGTCGATGTGTGCCAGTGCAAGGCCGTAAGCCTCCGCCTTATGGAACGCCATCACCATCGGCAGGCCGGTTCTGGTTTCTTTGACCCATACGCGATCCAGATCGAGATTGGACGCGATCGCGCCGGAGACGACCTGCTCCCCGTTTTTGTACAGAATCGAGGGGATGAAGTAGTCAAAATCGTCATAGTAGTTCGAAGCCGAGCCGTTGACGAGGGAAACGATGGACGCGAATCCCACGTCGGCTGCATTTGCCTCGATGACCTGCACGTCGCGCGCCATGGCGAACACGCCGTTGGCGGTCAGATAATAATCATCCGTCACGCGGAAAATTGAGCCTTTTTCCGTTTTGACGTCGGCCGTGGCGCGATAGCCCCATTTTTGCGCGGTCACGTCGGTGTAGGCGACGCTGTACGTCGTTTCTTTATACGTTTCGACGCCGATGCCCTGCCCTTTCCCGCGCACCTTGACCGTGGCGGGCTTGCGCTGGCGGAAAAGCACCTTTCCGCTGCCGCTGTTTTCGATCGTCACCGCGCCGGCAGGCGAAATGCGCAGGCAGTATTGCGATGCGAGCAGGAGCAGATCCTCTCCGTCGCGCGTCATGCAATCGGCAGGTGCGTCGGGCAGTTCGCCCTGCATCGTCGGCGCGGCGGTTGTGGTATTTTCCGGCGGATTCGTACAGCCGGAAAGCAATTGCAGCAGCATGGCTGTCATCAGCATCAGTCCAATCAATTTACCCAAAGTTTTCTTCATGCCGTTCCTCTCTTTCTTATTTGATGCCCGTCATGACGATCCCCTCGACGAAATATTTCTGCCCCGCGAGGTAGACGATCAAAACCGGCAAGATGGCGACCAACCCGCCCGCCATCAAAAGCGGATACGATTTGTTCAGGTTGGTCGACAGGCCGTACACGAACAGCTGAACCGTATAGTATTTGGGAGAACCGCCCACGTACAGAAGCGGCACCAGATAATCGTTGTACGCGCCGTTGAATCCGAGCAGCAACTGCGTGATGATCGCGGGCGTGGAAAGCGGCAGGATGATCTTGCGGAAGATCCCGAACCGCCCCATACCGTCGATGGTCGCCGCTTCCTCCAGCTCCCGCGGCAAGGTGGAAAAATACTGCTTCAGGAAAAACATCGTTCCCACTGCGCCAAACATACCCGGCACTATGATCGGAAATTGCGGGAACCACTGCCCCACCTTATACACCTGCGTGAAAAGCAAGTACGATGGGAATGTGATGATAATGCCGGGTATGACCATCGTGCACAGCATCAGGTAAAACAGCAGGTTTTTCCCGCGGAACTGCATACGTGCAAATGCGTATGCGGCAAGGCAACTGCAGAACATACCGACAAACAACTGCGGCACGATGTACAGCAGTGTATTACCGATTGCGCGGAAGATATTGCCGTAATTGTCGGTAAACAGGACGGTGCGGTAATATCCGAGGTCAAGTATCCCGGTAAACCACTGAAATCCGTTTTCCACCAAGGTGATCTCCGGCGTGACCGACGTGATGACAGCGATGAGAAACGGCAGCAAAATCAGCAGCGCGAAAAAGGTCAGCACCACGTAAGACAAGATGCGAAAAACGCATTGCCGCCGCTTGATCGCCTTTATGGACGCAGCGCCCGTATTGGATTTTTTGATTTGTTTCTCACTCATAATTCACCCATAGGCGCGACACCGCAAACTGAATCGCGGAAATCGCAATGATGACCAATCCCAAAATAATGCCCAGTGCCGAGCCGTAGGCCAAATTGCCGCCCGATTTTACCTGCTGGTAAATTTCCCACACCGGCATGATGTTATATTCCGCGGCATGGTTGGAGGCCATGACCTGAAAACGTGCAAAATCCTGAAACGACCCTAAAATGCCGGTGAACAGGATGTAAAACACCACGGGCGAGATCGACGGAACGGTAATGTGGATCAACTGCCGGAAAGAATTTGCGCCGTCCATGGAGGCCGCCTCGTAGAGCGTTTTGTCCACGCCTTTCATCGACGAGTAGAGCAGCAAAACCGAGGTTCCGATGCCCGACCAGACGCCCATGATGATCATCGAGATCATGAAATTCTTTCCCGACAGCAAATTCAGATTCGTCACATTGTAGTCGTTGCGCAGCCATGTCGGGATCAGCGTGAATATCCATTGCCAGATAAACGTGATGATGACCGCGCCGCAAATGGTCGGCAGATAGTACAGCGTGCGGAAAAAGAGGCTTCCGCGCTTGGTTCTGACCAAGAGGGCCGTCAGGCCAAGCGACAGGACGATGCCGATCGGCACGCCGATGGAATTGATGCAGGCATTGAGCAGCGAACGCAGGAAATCGGAATTTTGGAATGCGCGCACATAATTGTCCAGCGTGAAGCGGAACTTGAACTCAAAGAAGCTGTACGGCGCGTACATATTGTAATCCGTGAACGAAACAAGCAGAGCAAACAGCAGTGGGAACAGCAAAAACAGTGCCAAGCCCGTCGTCAGCGGAGCGACAAACAGCCACCCCGTCAAATTCTCTCTGCGTTTTCTTTTCTTGCGTTGCTGCGATATTGTCTTATTCGCCATCGTTATCCGAGGTTACTTGTGACCAGCTCTTTTGCCCTTGAAAGGAACTGATCGACCGTGATGCGGGTCGTCGGATCCGTCGAATACAGGTATTCCGACGGCGTGTCGTAGCCTTTTTCTTTCCAGAGGATATTGGAGCGATACTGCCACAGGCCGTATCCCTGCTTTTTCGCGGATTCGACGAAAACCATGTAATTGGCGGGACCTTTCCCCTGCTCCTTGGCAACCAGAGCCGGATCCGTTGCCAGATCTTCGTACACCGGCACTTGGAATCCGGTCGCAGTCAGGATCTCCTGACCTTCGCGCGACGCGATGTATTCAACCAGTTTCCACGCGGCCTCTTTGTGCTTGGAGTTGGATGCGACGGCATAGCCGACGCTGCCGCTGTACATATTGGCATCGGGATTTTCCGTGAATGCGGGTACATAGGTCACATCCCAGTTAAACGACAGCTCGCGGAAGGTGGAAACTTCCCATCTGCCCGCAACCACGCACGCAACTTTCTGCTGTGCGAAGAGGTTGGAGGCCGAAAGCGTACCGGTAAAGGTTGCCGGCGGCTGGATCTCATAGGTCAGATAGGAATCCTGCATATACCGGTAGCCCTTTTTCAGGCCTGCCAGCGTCGCTTCGTCCGTCGGGAAAGCGGTGCGCTCGGCGTTCAGGAAGTCGCCGCCCGCGCTCCAGACCAAGCCCTCAATGTTCAAGCCCGCAACGCCGTAGCCCGTGATCGTGCCCGCGGAATTTCGCTTGGTAAGTGCCTGCCACATTTCGGTCGCTTCTTCCATCGTCATAACGCGATCGTTCGGCGGCAGGGCAACACCCAAATCCTCAAACCAGTCTTTGTTGTAATACAGCACATACGGGCCGACATCCTTCGGCAGGGCAAGCTGGTTGCCGCTGCCCATTCTGCCCGTCACGGGGTTGTACTGATAGCGCGTCAGGCAGGAACTGTAAATCGTCGAAAGGCCGTTGCCCATGTTCAGAATGTCGGATGCATTGATATACGGCGTCAGGTTTTCCAGCTTGCCGCTGCTTGCCCATGCGGAGATCGCGCCGTCCGGCACCAGAAACACGTCGTGATTCGTGCCCGCGCCGATCTGGTTGCCGTAAGTTCCCTCGTAGTCTTGCAGGATTTCCAGCTCCACCTTGATATTCGGGTAACGATTCCGGAATCCCGACAAAACCGCTTCCACGACAGCGCGCTCCACGGCCGCGCCGGAAGAGTCCCAGTGCGACATGGTGATCGTGCACGCCTCGCCGGTATACGTATAGGTATACCCCAGCGCGTCGTACTTTTTCTGGATGACGGTCAGCTCATCGTCCTCCACGCCCGCGTCGACCGTATTGTCCGAAATTTGAACCTGACATCCGCTGACAAAAATGCACAGCGTCGCCAGCAGCAAAATCGCGGCACATAGACGTTTTGTGTGTTTCATTTTCTGTTCCTCCTTTGGATTGTTGTCGTATGTTGTCTTTTCGTTTATGCTTTCTCCTGTTGGCGGAACGCCGTATATTCGACGACCCCGCCGCACAGTGACCAGACACCTACCTGCGCGCTGCCCGCCCGCATTTTTCCGATTGCCTGCGTCTGGGTAATGCCGTTGAGTTTCACGGTCAGGTTCTGCCCGTCACGCACAAATTCCATGTGTACGCCCGCTTGCAGATCCACGCTTGTGCCCGCAAAATCCCAGAAATCCAGCCATCCGAGGCTCACGCCGTTGCTCGCGCCCGTGCAGCCGACGCTCTTGAGCTTGCCGTCGGATTGGAATTGCAGATAGCACACCACGTAATTCAGATCGTCCACATAGTACGGGATCACGCCGATGTACACGCTCTCTCCGACGCGTGCCTGCGTTCGGATGTCAACACTCAGCCGATATCCATCCGCCGCGATGCTGCGCCGCGTCACGAACGCGGCCATCCAGTTGCCCGCGTTCGTCAGGCTGACGCTGTCGTCGCCGTCCGTCGTGAACGACGCGGGGAAAAGCGCCGTGGACATATGCCAGCCGTTCGTCTCCGGGTAGGGATTTTCATTGATCGGCACGTTGGCAAATGCACCGGGCGTCAGAGTGTAGACGGCTGTTTTTCCCCGCACGCGGAGCAAATGCGTTTTCGCGCTTTCCGCACAGGCTTCCTTGCCGTCCAAGCAGAACGAAACGTCGTAGTCTCCTTCTTTCAGGCGCAGTGCCAGCGTGTAGTGCAGCGCATCGACGTGCTCCATTTCCCGCAGTTCTCCGTCGACCTTGACCCAAAGTCCCACGTGCGCGGGCAACTCGTCGGTCAGCGATGCATTCAGCGTCACATCCACCTGTGCATCGCCCGCATCCGCCACGGGTTCGTCACCGGGTAATTTTTGCTTGGACGTATCCAGCCCCGCGCTGTATATCAGCTCCACCAATTCCTCCGATGCCGCCAGTTGTTCGGCCGCCATCGGATGTCCCGCGGTACACTGCTTGAACTGATAACGGATGACGGTGTTGGGGATGCGCATGCGCAGTTGCTCCGCGATCTGCCTGACGAATGCATCCACGCCCCGTTCCATCAGGCCGCTGACGAGGATGAACGCGGTGTTCTCCCCGTAAATCCGCGCCAGATTTTCAACGAATGCGATGTACTGCTCAATGAAAGTTTCTTCGCGAAATGCCGTGCCGTTCCAGTAGTCATTCGTGCCCAGATTGATCAGGACGATATCCGGGGTGTAATTGTCGAAATTCCAGAGAGACTGCTGATCGTAGGTCGTGTAGCGATATCCGCTGTTGACCTGCTGTGCGTCGTCGACATTGGCCGAGGTATACATACCGATGCCGGAGCGCGCCTGCACATTGATCTGCGCGTCAAGTGCCCACGCCGTATAGGTCGCCCATGTCTGCAATCCGTCTTGGTATTCGCTGTTGGTGCCGTCCTGATACGGATCGGGACGCAGATTTCCGTATCCGGCGGTGATCGAATCGCCGTAAGCCTCGATTTTGAGCTGCTGTGGCTGTTCCTCCAACCTGCGGAAATAGCCGTCGGTGCGCAGGCCGTAGAGCGTCATGGATGTCGATATGGCCTCCGTTCGCTTGAGCACCTTGACCGTGTGCCATCCCTCCTGCAACCCACTCACCAACGTATATTCGCTGCGCGTGGTCGCCTTGTCCAAGCCGATGACGTGCTCGGTCGTATCCTTTGCGCCGTCCACCAGCACACTCAGGCGCGTGATGCCGTACCAACTTCCGTACCATCCGGAAAGGTCGGCGTACAGTGCCGTGCCCCAGAAGGTCACTTCAAAGCCGGAGCCGATGTTGTTCATGATGACCGTATTTTCCTGATGTACGTTTCTTCCGTAGTAGCGGATATAGGGATTGTCCCGTTCCAGCGACGTCAGGCTTGCATCGCGCGCATACGAGTCCATCGCATAGGCCAAGCGAATGTTTCCGTAGTGCACGATCACGGAAAATGCGCCCTCCGCGACCGCGGTCAGTCGATTGCCGGAAATTTCCGCGCCCTCGCCCTCCACGGTGAAGCTCGCCTCCACGTCGTGTGAAAGCGTCAGCGTCAGGCTCTGTCCGACATCCAAATGGTCGGTATCGATCGTCAGCTTCAAATCGAAGCAGGAAACGGACACGGTCTGTGTGTGCCCGTTCAGGGTAAAAACGATTTCGCCCTTGCCCTCTTTCAAAAGCCGCACGGTCACCGCCGTGTATCCGCCGGAAACGGTCACGCTTGCCAGCGCGGGATCGGAGCATTCCGCCGTCAGCGGCGCGCCGCTCGGGTTATCCACCGCAAGCACGATTTCCTGCCCAACCGCACCGATGATCGGTTCCGAGTCCAAAAAATCATCCTGTTTGACACCCGGCGCGCAGGCGGTCAGCAAAACTGCCGCGATACACGCCCATGCGAACAGCAAACGTATCTGTTTCATGCGCACACTTCTCCTTGTCTCATACATTATCTATATTATATCCGACTTTATCCCCCAAGAAAATACGAAATCGTGCGAAATATGTACAAAAATACACCATTCCTTGTGCATGTTATACATCTTGCATTGTCATTTCATATGCAATATGCAGAAAAGCCTCGTTCCCCACTTGCCCCTGTATACAAAAACGCACCCGAGGAAGCGTCGGGTGCGTGGGGTTTGTGGTGAGGAAAACGCGATTCTGTGCAGATGAGCCACCTTGAGCGTAGCAAACAATTTTGCCGTGTTTGCGCAGGTGGTCAGCCTTGACCGTAATAAGCGGTTTTGCCGTGTTTGCGCAAATAGTGCTTGTCCAGCAGCTCCGATTGCATGGCGGAAATTTCGGGATTCAGTGCCTCCGTGTGGAACGCCATGAATGCCAGCTCCTCCAGCACAACGGCATTGTGGACGGCGTTTTGGGGGTCGGTACCCCATGTAAACGGGCCATGAGAATGCACGAGCACCGCGGGGATCTCGTCGGGCGATTTACCCGCAAGGGTTTCGACGATCACGTTTCCCGTTTCTTTTTCGTATGCGCCGCCGATCTCATCGGCGGTCATGCGCCGCGTGCAGGGAATTTCGCCGTAAAAATAGTCGCCGTGCGTCGTGCCGTAGGCGGGAATGCCACGCCCCGCCTGCGCCCAAGATGTTGCCCAACGGGAGTGCGTGTGCACCACGCCGCCGATGTTCGGAAACGCATTGTACAGTGCCACGTGGGTCGCCGTGTCGGAAGACGGCTTCCATTTGCCCTCCACGACTTCTCCCGTTACGAGCGACACGACCACCATATCCTCCGCGCGCATGGCTTCGTACGCCACGCCGCTCGGCTTGATGACCATCAGGCCGAGCCGCCGATCAACGCCGGAAACATTGCCCCATGTGAAAGTCACGAGGCCGTACTTCGGCAGTTCCAAATTGGCTGCACAGACTTGTTTTTTCAATTCTTCCAGCATATCACAGCACCTCCACAGCCCTGCGTTCGACATCCAGCAAGTCCCGATACCGCGCCATATAAGCGCCGAAGCCCTCCACATCCGCTTTTTGCGGAGCGACGGTCGTGCGCTCGGATGCGGCAAAGACACGATTTTCCAAATATGCTTCCAGCGTTTCGTCCGCCGCCCGATAAAGACTGTACGCGGCCAGCAGCGCCATGCCGTAGGGGCCGCCCTCACCCGCGGTGCGCATACAGGTGACGGGTGCGTTGCAGGCGGCAGCCATGTATTTCTGGCCGACGAGCGGCGTTTTGAACAATCCGCCATGGCCGTTGAGCGTATCGATCGTTACGTTCTCCCGCGCCAGAATGTCCATACCGATTTTCAAGGTCGCCATGGTGGAATACAGGCTCGCGCGGAGGAAATTGGCCAAGGTGAAGCGGCTGTCCGGCCGGCGCACGACCATGGGTCTGCCCGCGTCAAAATGGGTCACGCCCTCGCCCGCCAGATAGTTGCACACGAGCACGCCGCCGCAATCGGGGTCGCCCTCCAGGCTTTTTTCGTAGAGTTTCGTATACACCTCGCCGCTTTCGCAGTCCGCGCCGAGCAGTGCGGCGCTCTCGCGCAGCACGCCGACCCATGCGTTGAGGTCATTGGTGCAGTTGTTGCAGTGAACCATGGCCACGGGTTTTCCCGTGGGGGTGGTGACCATGTCGATTTCCTCGTATACCCTTTGCAGGGGTTTATCCAGCACGACCATGGAAAAAACGGAGGTTCCCGCGGACACGTTTCCCGTTCCGGGCGCGACCGCGTTCGTAGCCGTCATACCCGTTCCCGCGTCGCCCTCGGCGGGCGCAAAAGGAATGCCGGGCGCGAGCAGGCCGTCGAGCAATGCCGCGCCGCGTTCGGTCAGGCTGCCTGCATCCTCCCCCGCCGTCAGAATCGCAGGCAGAATGTCGCGAATGTTCCACGGCAGATTTTCCGTGCGTTTTTCAAAGATACGGAGCATCCGCTCGTCGTAGGCGTGGCCGTCGACGGGAAACATCCCGGACGCTTCGCCGATGCCGACGGCGTTGACGCCCGTGAGCATATAGTGGACAAAGCCGGCTAAGGTGGTGATGTACGCGATGTTCTGCACGTGCGGCTCGCCGTTGAGAATGGCCTGATACAGGTGCGCGATCGACCAGCGCTGCGGAATATTGAAGCCGAACGCCTGCGTCAGCTCCGCCGCGGCCTGCGCGGTGACGGTGTTTTGCCACGTGCGGAAAGGCACCAGCAAATTCCAGTCCCTGTCAAAGGCAAGGTAGCCGTGCATCATGCCGGAAATGCCCATGGCGGCGATGTTTTCGCGGTTTTCGACGTCGCGCAACGCCGCTTTCAATCCCTGCCACGCCTGCGCCAAGTCATACGTCCAAATGCCGTTTTCGTAGCTGCTTTTCCACGTATAATCTCCTGCGGAAACGGGAATAAAGTTTTCGTCCACGGCCACGGCCTTGATGCGCGTCGAGCCGAATTCGATTCCCAATACGGTCTTATTCATATTCTGTCCCTCCGATTAGCGTCCGTCCGATTTTCCGCGCTTGCGGTACTCCATCGGCGGCATTCCGACCGCCTTGCAAAAGCTCTGAGAAAAATAGCTGGCTGAGGAAAAGCCCAGCACGCGGGAGATCTGCGTCAGCGACATATCCGTTTCCTCCAGCAGATATTTGCTCTCTTCGATGCGCCGCCGACTCAGGTATTGCATGGGTGACACGCCAAATTCCTTTTTGAAGCTGTGCACCATATAGTATTTGTTCACGTGAACCTGCTGCGCAAGGGTATCGAGATTCAGCGGCTCTTTATAATGCGTGTCGATATAGCGGCGCACGGCGGCGCACTGCCGCCCGGTTCGCTTTTCCACCGGCACGGGCGTAAGTGCCAGATCGGTACTGCGCATCAGGCGCACAATGAGAATTTCCATATACGCCTGACACACCGTTTCGTAGCCGTCCTGCATTTTTTGCGATTCGCGCAGGATATGGCGCAGGCAATGGAGGATGTCGTCGCCGTTGCGGTCATCCAAAATGGTGAAGCGGTCGTCTTTCTTGTCGTTGACGGAAAGTTCCAAGCCTTCGATGCCCAGCACAATGTATTCCATGGGGTGCGCCTTGAAGCTGACCTCGGTGTGGCGCACGTTGGGATTGACGATCACGAGCTGCCCGGCTTTCACGCTGTACAGGTCGTCCTCGATGCGGAACTGGCCGTCGCCGCCGACGATGTAAAACAGCTCCGCGTAGGCGTGGGTGTGCGGAATGGAATTCCAGTCACCGTCGTAGCGCGCCGCGCCGACATTGAGCAATTTTGCCTCGTTTCGGATGTGCTCGGGATCGCGTCGCTCCAGAATGTATCGGCTGTTGCTCATGCTCTTCCCTCCCCGGTTTTATATTTCTTGTTTTTCTTTTTTATTATATTGTATTATTTTTCAAAATACAATCCTTTTTTGCATATTTTTATGGCATTGCGTCTTTTATCTGTGGTTATATTCCACAAAAAAACAGTTTGCGAATATTGCAATATACCGAATTTGCACAAAAAAGCAACATTTATAAAGTATATCGCAACATATTTATTGCGATTTTTCAAAATCTCGGTATACTGAAATCATCACGGGGCACGACTGCCCTAAACAAAACATTATTTTTAGGAGGAAACCAATTCATGAAGAAGATTCTCGTAATGCTTCTGGCGGCCGTTCTGGTTCTTGGCCTGTTCGCCTGCACGCCCGAAGAAGAGGAAAACGTTCTGAAAGTCGCTGCCATCGAAACCGCTTACGGTGCCCAGATGTGGGTCGATGTCTGCAAGGCTTTCGAAGAGCAGACCGGCATCAAAGTCGAGCTGACCACCGACAAGAACTTGGAAGATGTCATTTCTCCGTCCATGCAGGGCGGCGAATATCCCGATGTCATCCATCTGGCCACCGGCCGTGAAGCCGGCCTGACCGAGCAGTTCATCAAGGGCAAGCAGCTCGTCGATCTGACCGATGTCCTGTCCATGACCGTTCCCGGCGAGAGCAAGAAAGTCAGCGACAAGATCTCCGGTGGCTTCACCGAGACCGCGCTGACCAACCCCTACGGCGACGGCAAGACCTATCTGGCTCCCATGTTCTACTCTCCCTGCGGCCTGTTCTACAACGCAAAGCTGTTCGAGGCTAAGGGCTGGACCGTTCCGACCACTTGGGACGAAATGTGGGAACTGGGCGACAAGGCAAAGGCCGACGGCATCTCCCTGTTCACCTACCCCACCACCGGTTATTACGATGCATTCACCTACGCACTGATCTATTCCATCGGCGGTGCCGATTTCTTCAACGACCTCACCAACTACAAGGAAGGCGCTTGGGAATCCGCCAACGGCGCGAAGCTGCTGGAGATCCTCGACAAACTGGCCGATTACACCCACCCCAACACGCCCGCACAGGCAAACGATGATGATTTCAAGAAAAATCAGCTGATGGTCATGCAGAACAAGGCTCTGTTCATGCCCAACGGCACTTGGATCACCTCCGAAATGGAATCCGCCGAGACCTCTCTGGAAAACAAGTTCGCTTGGGGCATGACCGCTCTGCCCGCAGTTACCAAGGGCGGCGCAGGCTACTCCTACTGCTGGTTCGAGCAGGCTTGGATCCCCAGCGGTGCCAAGAATGTTGACGCTGCTAAGCAGTTCATCGCTTTCCTGTACTCCGACGCCGCTGCCGCCATCTTCGCAAAGGCCGGTGCTATCCAGCCCATCAACGGCGTTTCTTCCACGCTCGAGGGCGAGAACAAGATGTTCTACTCCATTTACGACAATGGCGCAAAGGCCGCTATGGGCAACTTCGCTTCGTACAAGTCCGTCGCCGGCCTCGGTACGGTTCGTGAAGAGTTCTTTGACCCCATCAACTCTCTGGTCGAAGGTTCCATCACCATCGAGCAGTACAAGGAAAAGGTCATTGCCGCCAGCGCAAAGATGCGTGAGAATCTGCTGAGCGAATAAACGCTTACATCCACCTACGCTTTGAGGATGGCAGTGGCAGCCGCCGCTGCCATCCTTTTTGTAAACTCCCATTCCCCCATTAGAAAGGAGCGGTATTTGCAGCCATGAAACGCAATAAACGCCGGAATGCATTTTTGCTGATGTGCCTTGCCCCCGCCGTAATTCTTTTTACGGTATTTATGATCATCCCCACATTCAACGTTTTTCGGATGTCGCTGTTTGAACGCAGTGCCTATTCCCCCACCGAAGAGTTTGTCGGTTTCGACAATTTCGCAGCACTTTTAAAGGATACAAACTTCATTCGTTCCATGCAGAACACTCTCCTGCTGATCGTCATCGTCACGGTCGTTACCATGGCCTTGGCACTGATTTTCGCAGGCATCTTAACTCGTGAAAAAATCAAAGGACAGAATTTCTTCCGCATTATCTTCTATATCCCCAACATCCTGTCCGTTGTTGTTATTTCCGGCATTTTCTCCGCCGTATACGACATTGAAAACGGCCTTTTGAACTCGTTCATAAACGCCATTTTCAAATTAAATGACGTGATTCGCTGGAAAGGCGAAAAGCTGGTTATGGTCTCCATCATCATCGTCATGGTCTGGCAGGCCATCGGCTATTACATGGTCATGTATATGGCCTCCATGTCGGCCGTGCCCCAGTCTTTGTATGAAAGTTCCGGTCTGGACGGTGCAGGCCGCATCACGCAGTTTTTCAAGATCACAATCCCCCTGATTTGGACGAATATCCGCACCACTCTGACTTTCTTCATCATTTCCACCATCAACATGGCTTTCCTGTTCGTCAAGGCAATGACCTCCAATATGCCGTCCTCTCAGGTTGTCCTCGGATATATGTACAACCAGAAAAATCAGGGACTTTACGGCTATTGTATGGCCATCGGCGTGGTGATCTTCCTGTTCTCCTTTGCCCTTTCGGCACTGGTCAACAAAGTCACCGATCGTGAAACGCTCGAATTTTAAGGAGGTACGACCATGAACAAAGAACGCAGACTCACCTCCTCCGGCGAACGCGTATACAAAGCATTTATCTACGTCGTGCTCATTACGCTTGCCGTTACCATTATTGTTCCCGTTGCATGGGTATTTATGGCATCGCTCAAGGATGACCGCGAATTTTACGGCAATCCGTGGAGCTTGCCCACCTTCATTGACTATCAGAACTTCGTCGAGGCGTGGACAACCTCGCAAATGGGCGAATATATGCTCAACTCGGCTTTTGTGACCGCATTGGCGCTTGTGCTGTTGCTTGTCGTGGCATTGCCCGCCGCATACTGTCTGGCACGCTTTAAATTTGTCGGCGGAAATTTCCTGAACACCGCTTTCATGGCCGGTCTGTTTATCAACGTCAACTACATCGTCGTGCCGATCTTCCTCATGCTGTTAGACGCCGACAGATGGCTTATAAAGATTTTCGGTCATGGTTTCCTGCTGAACAATCTCGTCGTGCTCGCCATTGTCTACGCCGCCACCGCCCTGCCGTTTACCATCTATCTGCTCTCCGGCTATTTTGCAACGCTGGCACACGACTATGAAGAGGCCGCCTATATCGACGGTGCCGGCTATTTCCGCACCATGGTGCAGGTCATCTTCCCCATGGCCAAGCCCTCCATCATCACGGTCATCCTGTTCAACTTCCTATCGTTCTGGAACGAGTACATCATTTCCATGACGCTGATGTCCTCCGCCACCGGCACCAAGACTCTGCCGGTCGGCCTTCTGAATCTGATGTCCGCGCAGCAGGCGGATGCCAATTACGGCACGATGTACGCCGGTCTGGTGCTCGTCATGCTGCCGACGCTGATCCTCTACTGCTGCGTGCAGAAAAATCTGACCAAGGGCATGACCGTCGGCGGTCTGAAAGGATAAGGTGAATTATGAACTTTCTGAAAGATCACGACAAGCTGCGCACGCTCCTCATCGCCCTATTCTTCATTCTGGGCATTGTGCTGACCATCGTCGGATGGTCGATGACGGGCAAGCTGCTCGGTCTGGGCATTATGATCGTCGGCATCATTTTCCTGCTGACCGCCCTGCTGGTGTACAACGCCGGGTATAAAAAATAACCGCTTCGCTAAGCAATTCTTCTCAAAAGGAGATTATTCCGATGGATACGAAAAACTATGGTCGTGTGACCATCCCCACCGACTTGGATGTTGTCCCCGAGACGCTGGAAATCATGAAAAAATGGGGGGCCGACGCCATCCGTGACTGCGACGGCACCGATTTCCCCGCCGAACTGCAAAATCAGGACGCAAAAATCTACTCCACCTACTATACCACCCGCAAAGACAACGTCTGGGCGAAAGCAAATCCCGACGAAGTGCAGCAGTGCTACATCATGACCGGCTTCCACACCGCCACGGGCGGCGCGCTGTCCATTAATCTGATGCAGGGCATTTCCCCCGAGCTGATGCAGGTCAACACCCGCGACGATATTACGCGCTGGTGGGAAGTGATGGATCGCACCACGGGCGCACCGCTGTCCCCCGCTTGCTGGCGCTACGACGCGCAAAGCGGCTGTGTCGTCATCGACAATCCCGAAAGCTATCACGAATACACCGTTTCGTTCCTTGCCTACATCATCTGGGACCCCGTGCATATGTACAACGCCGTCACGAACGACTGGAAAAACTTCGAGCACCAGATCACGTTCGACGTTCGTCAGCCCAAGACCCACGCCTACACCATGGAGCGTCTGCGCAAATTCATTGCCGAGCACCCCTATGTCAACGTCATCCGCTACACCACCTTCTTCCACCAGTTCACGCTGGTATTCGATGAGCTGAAGCGGGAGAAATTTGTGGACTGGTACGGCTATTCCGCCTCCGTGTCCCCCTATATTCTCGAACAATTCGAGAAAGAAGTGGGCTACAAATTCCGCCCCGAATACATCGTAGATCAGGGCTATCACAACAATCAGTACCGCATTCCCTCCAAGCAGTACCGTGATTTTCAAGCTTTCCAGCGTAAAGAGGTCGCCAAACTGTGCAAGGAAATGGTGGACATCACGCACGAGCTGGGCAAAGAGGCCATGATGTTCTTGGGCGACCACTGGATCGGCACCGAGCCGTTCATGGACGAGTGGAAAACCATCGGCATTGACGCAGTCGTCGGCTCCGTGGGCAACGGCTCCACCCTGCGCCTAATCTCCGACATTCCCGGCGTCAAGTACACCGAGGGACGTTTCCTGCCCTATTTCTTCCCCGACACCTTCCACGAGGGCGGCAACCCCGTGAAAGAAGCCAAAGAAAACTGGGTCACCGCACGCCGCGCCATTTTGCGCAAGCCCATCGACCGCATCGGCTACGGCGGGTATCTGAAGCTGGCACTGCAATTCCCCGAATTTATCGACTATATCGAATCCGTCTGCAACGAATTCCGCGAGCTGTACGTCAACATCAAGGGCACGACCCCCTACTGCGTCAAGACCGTCGCCGTGCTCAACTGCTGGGGCAAAATGCGCGCTTGGGGCGCACACATGGTGCACCACGCCCTGTATCAGAAGCAGAATTATTCCTACGCGGGCATCATTGAGGCGCTGTCGGGTGCGCCGTTCGACGTGAAATTCCTTTCCTTTGACGACATCCGCAACGACCCCACCGTGCTTGACGGCATTGACGTCATCCTCAACGTCGGCGACGGCGACACTGCCCACACAGGCGGCGCGGAATGGGAAGATCCCGCCATTTCCTCCGCCATCCGCAAATTCGTCCACAACGGCGGCGGATTTATCGGTGTCGGCGAGCCGTCCGGCCACCAGTATCAGGGACGCTATTTGCAGCTTTCCTCCCTGCTGGGCGTGGAAAAGGAAACCGGCTTCACGCTGAACTACGACAAATACAACTGGGACGCGCACCCCGATCACTTCATCCTTTCCGACGTGGCGGGCGAGGTGGACTTCGGCGAGGGCAAAAAGAGCATCTACGCCAAAGAGGGGGCCGAAATCCTCGTGCAGAAAGGCAAGGAAGTGCAGCTTGCCGTCAACGCCTACGGAGACGGCCGCAGTGTCTACATTTCCGGCCTGCCCTACTCGTTTGAAAACAGCCGCGTGCTCTATCGCGCGATTTTGTGGGCAAGCCACGCGGAAAACGAGCTGCACAAGTGGTTCTCCGCGAACTATAACGTCGAGGTGCACGCCTTTGTCGAAAACGGCAAATACTGCGTCGTCAACAACACCTACGAACCGCAGGACACCACCGTTTACACCGACGGCGACAGCTTCGCGCTGCACTTGGAGGCCAACGAAATCCGCTGGTACGAGATCTGACTCGGAGAGGGACGCCCATGGAAAACCTGCATCTGACCGTTCTTCGCCGCTTTTCGCTTGACAGCGAGCCGTGCTCGTGCGAGCGTTACGGCTGCGGCCATATCAACGAAACCTATCTGGTCGTCACCCGCTCCGGCCGCCGCTACATCCTGCAAAAGCTGAGCAACCGCGCCTTCCCCGACATTGCCGCCCTGCAGGAAAACGTCGCGGCCGTCACCGCCCATCTGCGCAAAAAAGTCAGCGACCCCAACGGGGTGCTGACGCTGATCCCCACCGTAGACGGCAAAACATGGTATCACCACGCTCCAAACAGCGACTGGCGGGTTTACGATTTCATCGAAAACGCCATTTGCCTGCAATCGGCCGAAACGGCGGAGGATTTCTATCAGTCCGCCATCGCATTCGGCACGTTCCAGCAGCAGCTTGCGGACTTCCCCGCCGAAACGCTGCATGAAACCATTGCCCGTTTTCACGACACGCCCAATCGCTACGTCCTGTTTCGGCAGGCACTGGCCGCGGACGTGATGGGCAGAGCCGAACGGGTGCGTGCGGAGATCGACTTCGCCATGGCGCACGAGCAGCTCGGCAGCCGCCTGATACGGTTGCGCGACCAAGGCGCGCTACCCCTGCGCGTGACGCATAACGACACCAAACTCAACAACGTCATGCTCCGCGCCGCAGATCGCACGCCGCTGTGCGTCATTGATCTGGACACCACCATGCCCGGCCTGAGCGTCTTCGATTTCGGCGACTCCATCCGTTTCGGCGCGGCCACCGCCGCCGAGGATGAGACTGACCTGTGCAAAATGACCGTCGATTTGGAAAAATTCCGTCTTTTCACGCGCGGCTTTTTGCACGCCTGCCCCGGCCTAACGGAAACCGAGCGCGCGGTGCTCCCCTTGGGCGCGCTGACGATGACGCTCGAATGCGGTGTCCGCTTCCTGACGGATTACCTCGACGGCGACCGTTATTTCGGCATTCACCGCCCCGATCACAATCTTGACCGTGCGCGGACGCAGTTCAAGCTCGTTTCCGAAATGGAGAAAAAACTGCCGGCCATGGAGCAGATCGTCCGCGAAGAAGCCCGCTGACACAACATTCAAAAAAGACCGGCGAGACTTTTCGTCGGTCTTTTTTGCCGCCAATCGGCGCTCGCCGCTTACAAGGCAGCCCCTCTACCGGTTGCGCCATGGCAGCATATCAGCCGGGAATGCCCCGGCTGTTGTTGTGAAATTTTGGCACAGAAAAACCGCCGTCCCGGATGAGGGTGGCGGTTAATCTGCAATTGTGATTTCTTTGATTTCGCTTTTCGTGAAGCCTATCAGACGGCCGTCTTTGGTTCTAATTGCGATTTCTTCTTCACCGATTTCGCTGTCGAGCTCCGAAGTGTATGCCGCAACCTTTCCGAACCAAATTTTTCCGTCGCAGTCTGTTAAATTTACCGTTTCTCTGAAAAAACTATACAGTTTCATTTTAATTCCCTCGCTGTTGGCACTACATGAGTACCAGTGTTGCTATAATGAATATATGCGCGATTTGTTGGAGTTTCATTGCCCGTTTCCTTATCGACACTAACGCCAATTTGTTGATCTATCGTAATGATTTCCTTGTTTGTAAAGCGGTCAGACTTATCCCTCTGCAATTCCCCTGTTCCCGCGTAGGAGTCAACAATCTTCTGCAACTGTTCTTTATCGACAGTTATATAACTTCTTCCCGCTATGTAACCGCCACTGTCCTTGATATGTCTGGCTTGCTTTTCTTCGTTGATTACAAGGCTGTCCGGATTAGATCTGATTTTTTGGCGTATCGGCACATCTCTCTGCCACGCCTTGATATTTCCAGCCTCGCTACCTGTATTATACATCGAATTTGCTTTGTTTGCAATATCAATGTACGCCTTTTCCGCCGCTTTTTCCAGTTTCCAATTATAGCCGACGGTTTCCATACGTTCATCTTGCTTGCGCAAGCCTGCCGCTTTTCCGGCAAGTTTCGTGCATGACGTGGCAGAAAAGTGGTAGAAAGTTCCGTCTTGCCGGGAAGGAAAGCGGTGAAAAAGTTAGAAAAACACCGTGATTCTTTTGAAATCACGGTGTTTTATGGTGGAGATAAGCGGGATCGAACCGCTGACCTCTTGAATGCCATTCAAGCGCTCTCCCAAGTGAAACAGTTACA
>CAYSYK010000006.1:0-66982 GCA_964435375.1 uncultured Oscillospiraceae bacterium
TACACCCTTCTGCTTCAGGTTCTGGAGAAAAAAGGGCTGATTTCTCTGGATTTCGACAAACCGATGAAGAATTTCACATCTTCCAAATATGCCCCCTACCCCATCGTCGGCTCCATGGCGCTGACTCTGCGCGGGCAAAATGTTCTGGAAATTTTGCAAACGCAGGGCGTCGAATAACGCCCCGCGTACCCCCGCACAAATCGTCCCCGAAAAAAATGGTTGACATTTGAAAATCTCTTTGCTATAATGGCCTCGGTTTTTGAAAAAGGCAACGAAAGGGAGAGTAGTCCCGAAGACGCCGTGCAGAGAGCCCCGGTTGGTGTGAAGGGGTACGGATAGGCGGGATGAACATGGCCCCGGAGCCGTGCAGGCGATAGGTAGTCTGTGACGGGTGCGCCCGTTAAAGCGCAGGAGTGTGTCGGCACTCCCGGAGGCAATTTCCGCGAGGAAATTGTAAATCAAGGTGGTAACACGGTTATTTTCAGCCGTCCTTGTGCGCACGCATAAGGACGGTTTTTATTTTCTTTCACAAGGAGGTAACGCATGGCGATCATAGAAATTGCCCATCTTTCGAAAACCTTCGGCGTCGGTGAGGCGCAGGTTTCCGCATTGCAGGATGTGTCCCTGAAAATCGAAAAAGGCGAAATTTTCGGCATCATCGGCCTGTCCGGCGCCGGAAAAAGCACGCTGGTTCGCTGCATGAACCTGCTTGAGCGGCCGGAATGCGGCACGATTTTGTTCGACGGACAGGATCTTCTGACCCTGAAACCCAAGCAACTGCGAATGCAGCGGCGGAAAATCTCCATGATTTTCCAGAGCTTCAATCTGCTCGAACAGCGCAACGTGCTCGACAATATCTGTTTCCCCATGGAGCTGGCCGGTGTGCGGCATTCGCAGGCCAAAGCGCGCGCCAAGGAGCTTTTGGAAACGGTCGGCCTGCCCGATAAGGCGGCCGCCTACCCCTCTCAGCTCTCCGGCGGCCAGAAGCAGCGCGTCGCCATCGCCCGCGCCATTGCCTCCGACCCGGAGGTTCTGCTGTGCGACGAGGCAACTTCCGCCCTCGACCCGCAGACGACGGAAAGCATCCTTTCCCTGCTGCAGGATATCAACCGCCGCCTCGGGATCACGGTCATCCTCATCACGCACCAGATGTCCGTCATCGAGCAGATCTGCGACCGCGTCGCCATCCTCGATCAGGGTGTCGTCGCCGAGATCGGCAACGTCGTGGACGTGTTCTCCAGCCCGAAATCCGTGGCGGGTCGCCGTCTGGTCTCCCCCGACCGCGCCATGCCCGATTCGCATTGGGACGGCCCCGTGGCGCGTCTGGCGTTCAACGGTGTCGCCGTCGAGGCGCCGGTGATTGCCCTGCTTGCGCTACGCAAGCAGATTCTCGTCAGCATTCTCGGCGCGGATACGCGTAACGTCGACGGCAAAATGTTCGGCACGGTGCTCGTCAGCCTGCCGGAGGATGCCGCACAGAAACAGGCCGCCTTGGATTTCTTCAACGAATGCAGCGGCGTGACCGCAGAGGAGGTGCAATAAATGTTCGACTTTCTTTCCGACCCCAAAATTCTGATTCAGTTTGACGTTCTGCGCACCACCTACCTGCGCGCCACATGGGAAACGCTGTACTCACTTGCGCTTCAGGTGCTGTTTTCCTATGCCATCGGCCTGCCGCTGGGCGTTCTGCTCGTCACGGGCGAGAAAAACGGCATTCGTCCCCTGCCCCAGCCACTGATGAAACTGCTGAACATCGTCATTAACCTTTTGCGCTCCGTTCCGTTCCTGATTTTGATGATCATCGCCCTGCCTCTGAGCAAGCTCATCGTCGGTACGCGCATCGGCACGAACGCAACCATCCCGCCGATGGTCATCGCCGCGTTCCCGCTGGTCGCGCGTATGGTCGAGAGCAGCATCCGCGAGGTCGATCGGGGCGTGGTGGAAGCCGCGCAGTCCATGGGCGCGAGCACATGGCAGATCGTCACGCGCGTTCTGCTGCCGGAGTCGCTGCCGAGCCTGATTTCCGGCGGCGCGATCACCATGACCACCATCTTGGGCTACGGCGCAATGGCCGGTATCATCGGCGGCGGCGGTCTGGGCAATCTGGCCATCACCTACGGCTACTACAATTTCAAGACCGTCATCATGTGGGCGGCCGTGATCGGCCTGATCGTGCTGGTGCAAATTCTTCAGAGCATCGGAACCAAGTTATCCACAGCCTGTGACAAACGGCTGCGTAAATCTTAAAAACCAATCTTAAAAATCAAAGGAGCTACACCATTATGAAAAAGATTCTTGCCTGCACGCTCGCGCTGGTACTCGCGCTGAGCCTGTTCACCGCCTGCGGCACACAGACGGACGACAAAACCATCACCATCGCCGCCTCCGCCACCCCGCACGCGGAAATTCTGGAAATCGTCAAACAGGAACTGGCCAAAGACGGCTGGACGCTGAAAATCACGATCTACACCGACTATGTCCAGCCCAACATCGTCGTCGACGACGGCGAATGCGATGCCAACTACTTCCAGCACAAGCCGTATCTGGACACGTTCAACGCCGAAAACGGCACGCATCTGGTGTCCGTCGCCGCCGTGCACTATGAGCCGTTCGGCATTTACGCGGGAAAGAAAAACGACCTATCTGCCCTGAGCGCGGACGACACGATCATCATCCCCAACGACGGTTCCAACCGCGCCCGCGCCCTGCTCCTGCTTGAGGCACAAGGCATTATCAAGCTCAGAGAGGGTGTCGGCATGGACGCGACCGCCAACGACATCATCGATGAGCAGAGCAAGCTGCCGAAAGCGAACATCACGGAAATGGAAGCCGCGCAGATCGCCGGCTTGCGTGACGATGCCTCTTTCGCCGTCATCAACGGCAACTACGCCTTGGCCGCCGGCCTGAACGTTTCCAAAGACGCGCTGGCCTCCGAGGATGCCGCCTCCGTCTCCGCCACCACCTACGCCAACATTCTGTGCGTCAAGGAAGGCAACGAGCAGAGCGAAAAGACGCTGGCGCTGATCAAGGCACTCAATACCGACGCCGTGCGCAACTACATCAACGAATCCTACAACGGCGCCGTCGTTCCCCTGTTCTGATAACCGAATAAAAAATCACACCCGCATCGCAATGTGCAGGTGTGATTTTTTCAGGCATTTTTTCGGCAGTTGATCTCGTTGGCAAGCGCGGCGAACTGCGCGATGGACAGCGTTTCCGCGCGAACGTTTTCCGGCAGGCCGCAGGCGGCAATGACCTGCGTCGCCCCCTCCTTGCCCAAGAAAGCAAAGCCCGCGGCAAGGCCGTTGCTGAGCTTTTTGCGGCGCATGGCAAATCCCGCGCGCACCGTTTTGAAGAAAACGTCCGTGTCGTCGATCTCCCACGGTCTTTGCTTGCGCACCTGCAGGCGGATCACCGCGGAGGTCACCTTCGGCTGCGGCAAAAAGCAATGCGCGGGCACGTCGAACAAAAGCTGCGGTTCGGCATAATATTGGCAGAATACGGAAAACGCGCCGTAGTCCCCCGTTCCCGGTTTCGCGGCAATGCGCTGCGCGACCTCCTTTTGCACCATAACGGTGACGGAGTCAAAGCAATCGGCCTCCAACAGTGCCGATAAGATCGGCGACGTGATATAGTACGGCAGGTTCGCGCAGGCCATGGGGCGCAGCGCGCCGAATGTTTCCCTGACCAAGGCCGGGATGTCCAAATTCAGCACATCGTCCCAAACGATCTGCAAATTGTCAAATTCGCCGACCGTCTGCCGCAAAATCGGCTCCAAACGTCTGTCCAGCTCCACCGCGCAGACCTTCCCCGCCCGCAGGCAAAGCTGCTGCGTCAGCGGGCCGATGCCCGGGCCGATCTCCAGCACGCCCGCGCTTTCGTCCACCCCCGCCTCGCGCGCGATGGATTCGGGCACCCACGGCGCGATCAGGAAATTCTGCCCCTTGGCTTTGGAAAAATGAAATCCGTGCTCGGCAAGCAGCGGCTTCATCACATGGATGTCACAAACAGGTATCATAACCATTCCGCCTTTCTTTTGTGTGATTATAACAGAAAAAAACACTTTTTTCAATGCCCGGGCATTGACAAAGCGTGCAAATTGTGCTAAATTTATCGCTGTAAAGGCCGTGAGAAAGACACGCGTCCCCGAAAAGATACCCAGAGAGGTGCCCATATGGTGCAAGGGCGCTGTACCCCTGTCGGAGACGATACCACTTTTGAGCCGTGAGTGCGGAAATGCCTCGCCGGGTGCGCCCGTTATCGCGTCAATGAGTGGCGGCTGTGCCGCAACCAGGGTGGAACCGTGGAATACGTCTGTATCCCACCCCTGACTGTTCAGGGGATGGGTATTTTTTATACCTTTCTCCGCAAAATGAAAAGGAGGAAAATCTTATGTCCGAAGAAAATCTGTACACCTTTGAAAACCCCGAATACCGCAAGACCTATTGGCACACCTGCGCGCACATCATGGCGCAGGCCGTCAAGCGCCTGTGGCCGGAGATCCAGCTCGCCATCGGCCCCGCCATCGACGAAGGCTGGTACTACGACTTCGACGCGCCGTTCACCTTCGGCCCCGAGCATCTGGAAAAAATCGAAGCCGAAATGAAAAAAATCTGCAAAGAGCGCCTGCGTCTGGAGCGCAGCGTCAAATCCCGCGAAGATGCCCTCGCATGGGCGGACGCACACAACGAGCCGTACAAGCGCGAACTGATCGAAGACCTGCCGGAAGATGCCGAGCTTTCGTTCTACACGCAGGGCGAATACACCGACCTGTGCGCCGGCCCGCACCTCGACCATACCGGCCGCGTCAAGCACAACGGCTTCAAGCTGACCACTTCCTGCGGCGCATACTGGCGCGGCGACTCCAAGCGCAAGATGCTGCAAAGAATTTACGGCGTCGCCTATCCGACGAAAGAAGAGCTGGATGCCTACCTGACCCGCATCGAAGAGGCGAAAAAACGCGACCACCGCAAGCTCGGCAAAGAGCTGGGGCTGTTCATGCTCCGCGACGAAGCGCCCGGTTTCCCCTTCTTCCTGCCCAAGGGCATGGTTCTGCGCAACACCCTGATCGACTACTGGCGTCAGGTGCACAAAAAATACGGCTACGTGGAAGTTTCCACCCCCATGATGATGAACCGTCAGCTTTGGGAGCGCAGCGGCCACTGGGGTCACTATAAGAACAATATGTACACCACCGTCATCGACGATGTGGATTTCGCCATCAAGCCCATGAACTGCCCCGGCGGTATGCTGGTGTACGCCTCCGAGCCGCACTCCTACCGCGACCTGCCCCTGCGCGTGGGCGAGCTGGGTCTGGTGCACCGCCACGAGCTGAGCGGCGCGCTGCACGGCCTGTTCCGTGTCCGCTGCTTCACGCAGGACGATGCGCACATCTTCATGACGTGGGATCAGATGAAAGACGAGATCAAGAACGTCGTCAAGCTGTTCGACGAGGTGTATTCCGTTTTTGGTCTGAGCTATCAGATTGAGGTTTCCACCATGCCGGAAGACCATATGGGCGACGAAAAGGACTGGGATTTCGCCACCGAAACGCTGAAAGCCGCCGTCGAGGAAATGGGCAAGACCTACGTCATCAACGAGGGCGACGGCGCGTTCTACGGCCCCAAGCTGGACTTCCATCTGGCAGACTCCTTGGGCAGAACGTGGCAGTGCGGCACCATCCAGTTGGATATGCAGCTTCCCGAGCGGTTTGAGCTGGAATACGTGGGCGAAGACGGCCTGAAGCATCGTCCCGTCATGATTCACCGCGTGGTTCTCGGCTCCATCGAGCGCTTCATCGGTGTCATCACCGAGCATTTCGCCGGTGCGTTCCCGCTGTGGCTCGCGCCCGTGCAGGTCAAGGTTCTGCCCGTCACCGACCGTGCCCACGAATATGCAAAGGCACTGAACGAGAAGCTCAACGATGCCGCAATGCGCAGCGAAGCCGACCTGCGCAGTGAAAAATTGGGCTACAAGATTCGTGAAGCGCAGATGCAGAAGATCCCCTATATGCTCGTCGTCGGCGACCGCGACATGGAAAACAACACCGTTTCCGTCCGCACGCGCAGCGGCGAAGACCTCGGCGCTATGACCATGGACGCATTCATGGAAATGTGCCGCGGCCAAATCCAATCCAAGTGCAGAGATTTTTAAAATTTTTTAAATTTAGCAAGCCGTTCCCCGGAACGGCTTGTTTTATTTTTCCTGTTGTGGTACAATACTGTACACGGAGGTGTTTTCATGCTGTTTTTCAGTATTCTGTTTTTGATTCTCGGCATTTTCCTGTATTTCAAGTCGTGGCTCAGCCCGATGGACATTCTGTGCTTTTTTGCGGCCATCTTTTTCGCGCTGTGTTTCGTGCTCAGCCTCGTGCGCAAGGCGATCTGGCGCATCATCCGCAAGCCGGTCGCCATTCTCGCGGCCATCGCGCTGGTGGTCATGGCCGTCACGGCCGTCCCAATCCTGTTCGGGGTCGATGCCCAAGCGGATGCGCCGTGCGATTATCTGATCGTGCTCGGCTGCCGCGTTGACGGTGACAGTCCCTCCACCGTTTTGCAGGACCGCATCAATGCCGCTTACGACTATCTCGCCGCCCACCCCGACACGGTGTGCGTCGCCTCAGGCGGCAAAGGGGACGACGAGAACATTTCCGAGGCGCAATGCATTTCCGACGTGCTCATCGCGCGCGGGATCGCGCCTGAGCGCATCGTATCGGAAGATGCGGCAACTTCCACCACGGAAAACTTCACCCTCTCCCTTGCGCTCATCGCGCAGCGCGCCGATTTGGACACGGTCGAAATCGGTGTCCTTTCGAGTGAATTTCACCTCTACCGCGCAAGCCTGATCGCACGAGCAAACGATCTGCAGCCCGTCTTTATCGAAGCGCCCACCACGAGCACCGCCGCCCGCGTCGGTTATACCATTCGGGAGATTTTCGTGCTCTGGAAATATTTACTGGTAGGAGAATGATTATGATCGAATCCGCTTACGCACAATACGCATGGGAAATGACGCAGGCATTGCTTGCCATCGACTCCCCCTCCGGTTATACGGAAAACGCCGCGGCATGGGTCGCCAACGCTTTCACGCAGCTCGGCTTTCCCGCGCACATTACCACCAAAGGCGGCGTGCTCGCCGATCTCGGCGGCGCGGATGCGCAGGACGCACTGCTTCTGGAAGCCCACGCCGACACGCTCGGCGGCATGGTCGCCGAGATCAAGGGAAGCGGCCGCCTGAAGCTGACGGCGCTGGGCGGCATGAATCCCAACAACGCCGAGGCCGAAAACGTCCGCATCTACACGCGCGACGGCAAGGTGTTTGAAGGCACGTGCCAGCTTTGCAATGCCTCCGTCCACGTCAACGGCGACTATTCCTCCGCCGCGCGCAAATGGGATACGGTCGAAATCGTGCTTGACGAGGATGTTTCCTCCGCGCAGGACACGCGCGCACTGGGCATCGAGGTCGGCGACATCGTGTGCTTTGACCCGCGCACCCGCCGCACCGCAAGCGGCTACCTCAAAAGCCGTTTTCTCGACGATAAGCTGAGTGTCGGCATTCTGCTGGGCTTTGCCAAATACCTCAGCGACCACGGTATCACCCCCGCGCGCCGCGTCTACATCCACGTGACGGTTTACGAAGAAGTCGGCCACGGCGGTTCGGCCTCCGTGCCCGTCGGCGTGACCGAGGCCATCTCGGTCGACATGGGCTGTGTCGGCAACGGTCTGCAATGCACGGAAAAGCAGGTTTCCATCTGCGCCAAGGACTCCGGCGGCCCGTACAGCTATGCCGTCGTCGGCAAGCTCATCGACGCGGCGAAAAAATCCGGCGCAGACTACGCCGTGGATGTCTATCCCTTCTACGGCTCGGACGTGGAGGCCACTCTGCGCGCGGGCAATGACATCCGCCACGGCCTCATCGGCGCGGGCGTCTACGCCAGCCACGGCTACGAGCGCAGCCACATGGACGGCATCACCAGCACCCTCAAGCTCCTGTGCGGCTACCTCGACGTCTGATTTCCGAAAAACACACCAAAACGCCGCCCGACATCGCCGGGCGGCGTTTTTTATTCCCCGTTTGTGACATTGCCGTCTCCGTCTAGGCTGATCGTCTCGCCCAGATACGTCGGCTCAGGTCGGAAAATTGACGTCAGGAAATCCTTGTCGCGTACCAGCACCTCGCGCACCTCACGGAAAAACTGGTTGGTATAGCTGCGGTAATCCGCCGCCACGCCCACGGCCTCCAGCCCCAGATGCTCCGCGATGTACAGTGCCCGATACAGGTGGTATTTCTGCGTCACGATCACCACTTTTTTCGCGCCGAACACTTCCTTTGCCCGATAGAGGCTCTCGTATGTGGAAAATCCCGCATGGTCAAGGAACACGTCCTCGGAGGCAACGCCCGCCGATGTTGCAAATTCCTTCATGGCTTTCACTTCGTTGTATTCTACGCGGCCATGGTCGCCGCTCATCAGCAGCTTTTTTCCCGCGCCGCATTCAAACAGCTCCACCCCGCGCTGCAAGCGGTCGTGCAGCATATTGCTGGGCGTTCCGTCCGCCTTGACCAGACAGCCGAGCACCAAAATGCAATCGGCATCGTATGCCGCCGCGTCCTGCGGCGACAAAATGCGCTCTGCCGTGCTGCAGACCACGTACAGGTCTATCCCCAGTGCGCCGATGATGCACAAAGTCGCCAGCGCCGCCGCGCCGAGCAATGCGATCATCCATTTCGGCAATTTCATACGTTCGCCCCCTTTGTTTTTATTCTACCATCGCCTCGCACAAAACGCAAGACATCTCTTGACATTTTTCGATCTCACCGCCATAATAGGAGAAAAAAGTGAGGAACACCATGAACTATATTATTTTCGATCTGGATGACACCCTGCTCAACAATACCCGGCAGGTCACGCCTTACACGCTGGAGGTTTTGCAGGCTCTGCAACGCATGGGACACACCATCGTCATCAACACCGCGCGCTCGAAGCAGTACGCGCAGGAATACATCGACTGCATCCGCCCCGACTATGCCATTTTAAACGGCGGCGCGCTCATCATCGACCGAAACGAACAGCCGATTTGCCGTTTCCAACTGGACGTGCCGCAAACGCAGGCGTTCGTGCGGCAATTGCTGACCGTCAGCGACAATTTCACCGTTCAGGCCGAGGATGCCCCGTATTCCCACCTTGGGAAATACACCGCGCAGAACGCCAAGCCCTTTGATTTTTCCGCGCAGCCGTTCCCCTACCCCTGTTTCAAAATCGTCGCATCGATTGCGGACGATGCCGATGCCGCCACGCTGGCACAGCAGTTCGGCCTGACCTATGTTTCCTATTTCGGCGGGCTTTTCAAGCGTTTCAACCACCCCGCCGCGACCAAGGCGCAGGGCAACCGCACGCTGGTGGAATTGCTCGGCGGCACGTTGGACGATGTCATCGCATTCGGCGACGATCTGGGCGATCTGGAAATGCTCCGTCAGGCCGGTCTGGGCGTGCTGATGTGCAACGCAAAGCCCGAACTGCACGTGCTTTGTCCCCACGTTTCCGAGCGCAGCAACGATGACGACGGCGTCGCCCGCTTCCTCGCCACCCACTTCGGTCTATAACCTACGCTACGCCCCATGGCTCCCCCTTTGGGGGAGCTGTCAAAAATCTCCGATTTTTGACTGAGAGGGAAAACCGAACTCCCTCTCCGTCAGGCCATTCGGCCTGACACCTCTCCCAATGGGAGAGGCTTCGCGCCACGGGCGCGGGATACGGATTGCCACGGCGGGCAACGCCCGCCTCGCAATGACAAACGTGGTAAATGCGGCGCAAACATTCGCACTTTCCGCGCAAAAATTTGCCCCTGCGCGGAGGCGTGAAATTCTCCGCGCAGGGGCGTGCACTTTTCTTAAAAATCTCCAAGCTGTCGCCTGTGCGGCAGCTTTTTTACACGGCTTGGACGGTCGGCGCATTGCAGGTAATGGCCACGCGTACGCGGCGCGTCTGCCCATCCTGCGTTTCCATCGTGATCTTTTCCCAGCAGCAGCCCTTGTAAACTTCCTTGTAGTTGGTTCGGACGATGGTGATCGTAAATCCGTCGACGATCGTTTCCACCGGCGACATTTTGATATCCATCCGCTCTTCGACGGTGACATACCATCTGCCCTCAGCCGAGGCCATTTCGATTGCCGAGGTGGTCGTGTCCTTTACCTTGACCGTGCTGCCCGCATACGTCACGGACACGTCGGTCAAATCGCTCAGCTCGCGCCCCTCCAGCTCCACTTTCGGCAAGTCCTCCGTCTGCGCGGCCGCGACCGTTTCCTGCGTGAAAATCGCCGTCAGCGGCAGGGTAAACAGGCCGCCCTTGCCGCTGAAGCTGCATCCGCCCAGCCGACATTCCGCCCCCAGCGGACGCAGTGCCGTAGCGGCGGTCAGTGCCAGATCTTCGCAGATCGTGCCGCCCTGTTCCACGGGTGCATAGATCTGCACGGTCAGAATCAGACTCTGCTCCTCCGCCTTCCGGATGGAGATCGTCGCCATCGGTTCGCTCAGGCTCGGCATCAGGCCCGAGGGGTATCCGCGCTGTGCGGGAAGTCCCGCCGCCTCCAGCGCCGTAATCGTTTGTTCAATCCAATCGAGTATCATCGTTCGCTCCTTCCTTTCTCCACACACAAGCACCACTGTCCGACCGGCTCCGTGAACACGGCCATTTCCTCAACCTGTCGTAGCAGGTATGCCCGTCCGCGCACCGTCAGCGTCGCGCCGGGCGTTGCCTCGGCGTGAATCGGCAGCAGGCAGATGTAGCGTCCGCGCGGGATGTTTCCCAGCGGCAAAAACTCCTGCTGTGCATAGCTTCGCGCGTCGCTCCTGACGGCGCGAAACAATACGCGTACGCTTTGTGCCCCCTGTGCCGTTTCCAGCAACGCCTCCGTTCCGTAGCGCGCAAACACGCGCTCCATCCACTTGCGCATTTCAAACCCTCCGAAATTCGAACGTACCCCGGCAGAACGGCGAAAGGATCATATCCGCCTGACGGCGCAGGCAGCGCGAGGCCGCGCTTGCGCCGCCCGACACGAGCGTCACGTCCCCGAACTGCACACGTTCGAACGCCGCCGTCGGGTCGACTTCCGTCAGGGCGGCAAGGGCATACAATGCCCCCGCCGCGATGAAATCCGCCTTGCAGTCGTCCGGTGTCAATCCTTCTTTCAGCCGCTGTTCCATGCCGACGAACGCGCTCTGACAAAACGCACGCAAAAACGGCTTCAGTGTCTCCTCTACCTGCCCGCAGAGCGCCTCCGCCTGTGCGTAAATCCGTTCGACCAGCGTCATACGCTCAGCACCGCGGCAGCCTCGGTGCAGATTTTGCCGAATCCCGCGATGGAGGTGATCGCCGCGCGCTCAAGCTGGCGGTCGATCAGCTTGTCGTATTCCACCAGCACGTCGCCGACGCGCACCTGCTCCAGTGCGAAGCGGTTGTCAAGGCCGATGATCGTGTCGTCGGCAACGGCGGCGGTGCGGTGCAGACGTGCACCCAGCGGGGTGGTCAGCTTGCCCGTGCCCTGAAAATTCAGCCCGGTCAGCGGATTTTGCAGTTCGGGGATTTTCAGCATTTTCGTCATGGTCGCCGTGGAGCAGAGCATGGTGTTGAGCGTGTAGGGGTCAAACTGTCCCCAGAACTCCACGAGCTGATCGTAGCCCAGCGTGCCCTTCGTGCCGGAAATGGGGCTTGTCCCCACGACATATTTGACGGCCGCGTTTTCGTTGCCGTCGCCGTCGGTCAACACGGTGACCGCGTCGGAAAGCTGCTGCTTCTGGATGTGCGCGCCGATCTGGCGCAGCATCACGCCGAACAGATCGAGCTTCTGCAGGCGCAGTGCCTCGTAAGATGCCACCAGCATTCTGCCGCGCTTTTTCAGGCTGATCATGTGCTCCTTGGACTTTACCTCCGTTTCGGAGATGGTCGCGCCCTCCGCCACGTCCTTGAGCGACTTGTCGTCGTCGGTCGCAGTGGAATAAATGGAGCGGTAGTCCATGGAGTCGATGACGGTCGTGGTCGCCGTGATGGCAGGCAGAATGTCATTTTCCTCCATGCCCTGACGGACGGTTCTTGCGATGTACTCGGGGAAAAGCACCGCCGAATCCATCGTGCGGAAGAACTTTTCAACCGGCGAAGAACCGACGCCCTTGGCGCGGATACCGAATCGCTTGAGCTGACGCTGGAACGCATCGGTTCCCTCCAGCGCCGTGCCACGGTAGTTTTCGCTGGGATCGAGCGATTCCAGCACCTGTGTAAAGTTCATGCCCTCCTGACGGTACATTCCCTTTTCCAGTTTCAGATTGTCGTAAGCCATTGTGTTTCCTCCTAAAAAATGATATGGTCACCGAATTGCTCGGCAAAACCTAAATTAAAAAGTCCGCTTCCGTTTCCGCGCTGCGTGCGGTTCGACGGAGCTGCAACTGCATCGGGTAATACTCAGCGGCGCGGTTTTCCAGCGCGTGTTTCAGCTTTTGCAGCTCATCGGCACCGAGCTTGCCCGCAATGGTGCGCAAAACCGGCTCCTCCACGCCCATATCCAAGCTCAGAAACAGCCGCACGACCTCATCTTGCAGTTGTTTTTCGTATTTTCTGCCCAACTGCGCCTGCACGTACAGCGCACGATACTCCGCCTGCGCGCCGAACGCATCGGCCAGCTCCTTGAGCGTCCGATTTGCGCCCGCCGCTTTTATCACGCCCGCCTCGCGCTGGGCGGGCACGGCCACGAACGAAAACTCGTACGCGTCCATCGGCTCGCGCAAAATCACGTGGCAGGCCTGCCCGTCATACATCTCGCCCTTGTGATGGCCGCAATTTCCGTACTCTGCGCCGCAGATCGAGCAGACGGCACGCCCCATGGCACAGCCGACGGAAATCTCCTTTTTGATTCCCGCCTCAATGTCAGCGATCACCTCGTCGGCCTGACCGCCGCGGCGAATGTACGCCCACGCCTTGATGTAACTGACGCCGTTTTCCTGCACGACCTGCGTTTCGAAAATTCGCGCCACCTGCGCATCCGTGCTCCAGCGGTGGTCAACGATCCCCGTTTTTCCGACGAATAATTTCGCCAGAGTCGGAAGTGCCGCCGTGTCGAATCGCTCCATGTCGCGATCCGGCTGGTCGTCGCACAGCCGCATGGAAAAGACATACACCTGCTGCGCCGTCAGCTTCGCTTTCGTCTGCGCGTGGATGGCCTCCAACTGCGCCTGCGTGACCGTCCCGCTGTCACCGATCAGCGTTCCTTTTTGAATGTTCATGTTCTACCTCCCTTAGTTCGTGCCCTCTGCCCGATATTTTTCCGCCTGCGCCGCATACAGTGCCGCCTTGGCCTCCTCCGTAGCATCCTGCAGATTCACATCGTCCCACAGAATTTCCACCCGATCGTCCATACCCTCCAGCGCGAGAAACGTCCTGCATATTTTCAGCAAAACGGGTTCGACCCCGCGGCGCAGTGCCCACAACTCCGAGGTCAGGATGTCCGCCTGCTGGGTACTCATACGCTCGGTGGTGCTCCAGTTCAGGCCGAGCAGGAACGGCGGCAAGCCCGTTTTCGCCACGAGCTGTTCCAGAATCTGCCGCACGGGGACTTGTGAATCCGGAATGGACACATCCCCGCCGATGACCTTGATCTCCACGTCCCCGACGGCAACGAAATCCCGCACCGTGCCGTTTTTCGCATCCTCCATGGCGCGGCTCCATTCCTGCGCCACCTGTCGGCCGCGCTCCTGCGCCGCGGACGGATCCATCTCGTCGTTCCCCTTGCAGATCACGCTGTAGCGCAAATTTCCGGCGCGCTCCCAGTTGACCCCGATGGTCGCGTAGATTTTCATCAGGATGTCAGCCAAAAACGGCATCCCACGAAACAGGCTGACCCCGTACGGGCGTGCAGCCTCCGGATTCATCACCGCAAACAGCAGCAGATGCTGATACGGAAGCGGCCGCATATGCCCGTTGGCATCTTCTCCCCAGATCTCCATATCCAGCGGATTGTCGCCCTCTTTGATCTGCACGGTCGTCACGTCGCCCCAGCACACCGCGCGCAGCCGTCCGCGCTCGACCACCAGCTCGCCGACACTGCGCCCATATACCAGCAGGCTGTCGAGAAATCCGTTCAGAAAGCTGTTGATGCCCACCTGCCCGCGTCCGCACGGGCAGGTTTTGAGAAAGTGCTCCAGTTTCTCCTGCGCGGCCGCATTCCTGCACGCCACACGAAATCCGCCGCTCAGGCGCACCAGCTTCGTGACGGCCGCATCGAGCACGGGGATTGCCTCACGCAACTGCCGATAGATCGCGTCCTCGCCCGTGCTCAGCGGGACGAAGCCCTTGATCGCGCCGAACGGATGCCCCGCCGTCGTGCGTAGCTGGCACGCCGTCGCCGACAGCGGTTTTTCCTGTTGTTTTCGCTTCATTTTTCGTTTCCTCCTGTCTTCATTTTGGTCGTTCGACGGCAAACGCCGTGAAGCCCTCGTCCCGTTTTCCGAGCACGGTCGCGGCGAAATAGCGCATTTCGTCCATGGCATGATCATGCTCTTTTTTGACGCGGTCGCCACTCGGGCAGCTCAAGTCCCACACGTACTCGTCCATCTCCCGAATCAGATCGTCGCAGCCGTCGCAGATGACGATTTTTCCGCGCTTGAGCAGATCGGCCGTCAGCCGAATGCCCGACAGCACGTCGTTTTCCGCCTTTTTTACGCGCAGACCGCGCCGTCGCAGCACTTCGATGAAGCTCGCCGCGGACGGGTCGACGATCACCGCCGCGAGCGGTCGCCCGTCGGCAAGCTGCTCCAACGCCGCGGCATACTCCGCATCGGTCATCTGCCGCTGCTCGCGGCGCGAATCGAAATAAAATTCCTTCACCCGATACCACACTCCGTCCTGCAAGCCCCAAAGTCCCATGGATGTCGGATTCACCGTTCCGTAATCGCAGGAAATAAACCACCGTGCAAATTCCCCCTGCGGAACGGGACGCACCATTTCCTGCTCGAAAAAGTCGTAGACTCTTCCCTCCGCCTGCGCCCACTCTCCGCGGATGAAGCGGCGATAAAACACCCCGCTGTACAGCCGTTCGTACCGGGCGCGGATGGCGCTCGTCAGCGACGGATTGTCCTCCATGGTAAAATGCAGACGCAGACAGTTGCGCTTTTCCGCACCCAAGATCCACTCCCGATAAAACCAATGGCTCGGCCCTGCGGGATTGCAGTTGAACCAGAGGCGGCTGCCCGCCACCGAGCAACGCGCACACGCCTGCTCGACGAACGAGCGCGGCATAAGTGCCGCTTCGTCGAGCAGTACCCCGGCAAAGGTGACGCCCTGTATCAGGCTCGCGGAGCTTTCGTCCCGCCCGCCGAAGATGTAAAATCGGTTGCGATGCCCCTGAAACGTGACCGTCACCAGATTTTCCGACCGTTTTTCCTTCCAGTCCGCGCCCATCGCGTGCAGTTTCGGCAAAATTTCCGACAGCACGTTGCGCCGCAGCGACGCGATGGTCTTGCCGCACACGCCGAAGCGCCGCCCGTCAAAGCACACCATCGCCCACAGAAAAAACGACAGCCCCATGGCCAGCGTTTTTCCGGAACGCACCGCACCGTCGCAGACGATGGCCTCGCGCGTATAGTCGGCGTTTCCCGGAAGCCACCACGTCAGCACCTTTTTCTGTTTTGCGGAAAATTTCTGTTCGCTCATGCCCCCTCCCCGCTTTCATGAAGTGCCTGCAAAAATGCCTCCAGATCCGTTCCCTGATTCTGTGCCAAGGTCGCAAGCAGTTCCAGCGCCTTCAGCCTGTCCACCAGCTTGATCTCCACGGTACCCTTTTCGTTGCGCTTGACCTCGCTGAGCAGCGACAGCTCCAGTTTTTCCAGCCTCGGCTCGTCCTCGAGTGCCAGCCGCACGCAGTCATTCGCCTTGCCGAATGCCAGCTCGGCAAGCCGCCGCGCGACATCCTCCCGACAAACCTGACCCGAACGAATGCGTTCTTTCAGGGATTTCTCCCCGCTTTTCTGTTCCATAACCCTCCTCCCTTTCATCCCTAGGGCAAAAAGCAAAAAATAGTTGCCCGCAAACAGGCAACTTGTATTATTTTCCTTGACAAACCCCCATATTTTCCGCTATAATACAAACAATATTTCCGAAAAGCGATGAAAAGAAGAGTACGCACTTTCCCCCGGTCAGAGAGCCCTATTTGCTGGAAACGGGTACGGCAGGACGTGCCGAACATGGTCTTGGAGCTGCGGTGCCGATCGGTAGGCATCGTCGGGTGCGCCCGTTACCGCGCACTGAGGCAGGGTTTTTCTCTGTAAATCAAGGTGGTACCACGTCAATTTTGTCGTCCTTGGCTTGTCCCATGGGCGATTTTTCTGTTTTAGGAGGTAAGTTTTATGTGTGAAAAATGCAAGGGGAAGTTCTATATCACCACCCCCATCTATTATCCGTCGGCCAAGCTGCACATCGGCCACGCCTACTGCACCGTCGCGACCGACACCATGGCGCGTTTCAAGCGCTTGCAGGGCTATGACGTTCTGTTTCTGACCGGCACGGACGAGCACGGCCAGAAAATCGAAACCAAGGCCAAGGAAGCCGGCATCACGCCCCAGCAGTACGTGGACAATATCGTCGAGGGTGAAAAGGGCGTGCTGGATCTGTGGAAACTGATGAACATCTCCTACGACCGTTTCATCCGCACCACGGACGACTACCATGTCGCCGCCATCCAGAAGATTTTCAAAAAAATGTACGACAACGGCGACATTTACAAAGGCAGCTACAAGGGCAAGTATTGCACCCCCTGCGAATCGTTCTGGACGGAGAGCCAGCTTGTCGACGGCAAATGTCCCGATTGCGGCCGTGAAGTGCAGGATGCCGAAGAAGAAGCCTATTTCTTCCGCCTCTCCAAATACGCCGAGCGCGTCCGCGACCTGCTGGAAAACACCGATTTTCTCGAGCCGCGCAGCCGCGTCAACGAAATGGTCAATAATTTCATCAAGCCCGGTCTGGAAGATCTGTGCGTTTCCAGAACAAGCTTTACGTGGGGTGTGCCGGTGGACTTTGACCCCGGTCACGTGGTCTACGTGTGGATCGACGCGCTGTTCAACTACATGACCGCGCTGGGCTACGAAAACGACCGCCACAACGATCTGGAAAAATACTGGCCCGCCGACGTTCACTTTGTCGGTAAGGAGATCGTGCGTTTCCACGCGATCATCTGGCCCGCCATGCTGATGAGCCTGAATCTGCCCCTGCCGAAAAAGGTCTACGGCCACGGCTGGCTGAATTTCAACGGCGAAAAAATGAGCAAATCCCGCGGCAACGTCGTCGACCCGTATATCCTCGCCGAGCGTTTCGGCGTCGATGCCCTGCGCTTTTTCCTGCTTCGCACCTTCCCGTTCGGTTCGGACGGCAATTTCACCAATGAATTGCTCATCTCCACCATCAACACCGACCTTGCCAACACCCTCGGCAACCTCGTTTCGCGCACCGTCGCCATGAATCAGAAGTATTTCGGCGGCACGCTGGGCGAAGGCGGCGAGGCCGCCGCGCTCGACGCAGAGCTGAAAGTGCTGGCCGCAGAGGTCATTGCGCAGTACGAAGCGCACATGGAGAGCTACCAGTTCTCCGTCGCCCTAAACGACGTATTCCGTCTGCTCGACCGCGCCAACAAGTATATCGACGAAACCGCACCGTGGATTCTGGCAAAATCCGAGGACACCAAGCCCCGCCTGCTGACGGTCATGAAAAATCTCTGTGAATGCATCCGCATCGGTGCCGTTCTGCTCACGCCGTTCATGCCGGCATCGGCCGAAAAAATTCTCGATCTGCTCAATATTCCCGCCTCTGCCCGCGGCTTGGACGCGCGGTGCTACTGCGCGGACGACAAGGCCGTCTGGAACACCCAAGTCGGCGCACCGCTGTTCCCCAGAATCGACATGGAAAAGGAGCTGATCGCATTGGAAGAACTGAGCAAGGCCGCGCAGGAGCCTGCCGCTCCCGCCATTGAGATCGAGCCGTACGGCGAAGAGGCAGTCGATTTCGACACATTCTGCAAATCCGACCTGCGCGCCGTCAAGGTCAAAGCCTGCTGCAACGTCAAAAAGAGCGAAAAGCTGCTCCAGTTCACGCTTGACGACGGCACGGGCACCGACCGCCAGATCCTCTCCGGCATCGCCAAATTCTACAAGGCGGAAGACCTCATCGGCAAGACGCTGGTCGCCATCGTCAATCTCCCGCCGCGGAAAATGATGGGCAGAGAGTCCTGCGGAATGTTGCTGTCTGCCGTCCACACCGAAAACGGCGAGGAGAAACTCAACCTCATCATGATCGACAACGCCATCCCCGCCGGCGCCCGCCTCGGCTGATGCCACACCCCGCGCCGCCTCCACCACGTATATCATTGCCACGGCGCACAGCGCCGTGGCAATCCGCATCCCGCGCCCGTGGCGCGCAGCTCCCCCTTTGGGGGAGCTGGCCGAAATCTCCGATTTCGGCCTGAGAGGGAAAAAATAATGCACAATTCATAATGAAAAGTGCAAAATTCCCCTGTAGGGGCGATCATCGATCGCCTGTAGGCTTCTCCTCAAGGAAAAGCCATGTTCCCCCGCGCAACCATAAAAAAGCACCCGTTTTCGCTGCGCGAAAACGGGTGCTTTCTCTGTTTTTTATCTACTTAACCCCACGGATTTTCCGTTGCGTAGGGCAGGCT
This sequence comes from uncultured Oscillospiraceae bacterium, assembly GCA_964435375.1. Lineage (GTDB taxonomy): Bacteria > Bacillota > Clostridia > Oscillospirales > Oscillospiraceae > Faecousia. Next base: position 18,706 of record CAYSYK010000006.1, read on the forward strand.
CTTGGGCTGGTTGTAGGCAATGTCCTGCACGCCCAAATACTTAAACACTTCATACAGCGCCTTGCCGTAGTGACCGAATGCCACCGCGCCGTGGTGCGGATACCGCTTCTGAATCAGCACATGGCGATAGAACCGTCCCATTTCGGGGATGGCGAAAATGCCGATGCCGCCGAACGAGCGGGTCTTGACGGGCAGAACCTCGCCCTGCGCAATGTACGAGCGCAGGTTGCCCTCGCTGTCGCACTGCAAGCGATAGAACGTGATGTCGGACGCAGCAATGTCGCCCTCCAGCGTGCCGCGAGTGAAATTGGGCGTGCCGCCCTGCTCCAGCAGACGATTCTGGATGAGCTGGTACTTCACGGCGCAATCGCTGCACATTTTGCAGCTCGGCGTATTGCCGCAATGGAAGCCCATGAACGTATCTTCAATGCAATAGTCGAATTTGCCCGCAATGTCCTCGTCGTAAATATACTGCGGCACGGAATTGTTGATGTCGAGCAGCGTCACCGCGTCGGAAGAAACGCACGCGCCGATATACTCGGACACCGCGCCGTAAATATCCACCTCGCAGGCCACGGGAATGCCGCGCGACGCCAGGCGAGAGTTTACATAACACGGCTCGAATCCGAACGTCTCGGGGAATGCCGGCCAGCACTTGTCGGCAAATACCACATATTCTCTTGCGCCCTTGTGGCTTTCCGCCCAATCCAGCAGCGTCAGCTCGAACTGCGCCATGCGCTCGAGCATATCGGGATAGACCTTTTCGCCCATTTCCTTTTTCATGTCGTCGATGATCTCGGCAATGCGCGCATCGTTTTCGTGCGCCTTATACGCCACCAGCAGATCCAGCTCCGAATTTTCCTCGACCTCGACCCCCAGCTCGTACAGCCCCTTGATCGGCGCGTTGCACGCGAAGAAATCCTGCGGACGCGGGCCGAAGGTGATAACTTTCAGGTTTTTCACGCCCAGAATGCCGCGCGCGACGGGCAAAAATTCGCGGATCATCTGTGCGATCTGCGTCGCGGTACCCACGGGATACTCCGGAATATATGCCTTCAGATGGCGCATACCCAGATTGTACGAGCAGTTGAGCATGCCGCAGTAGGCATCGCCGCGGCCGTTGATCAGGTCGCCGTCGCCCTCGGCGGCCGCCACGTACATCACGGGGCCGTCAAAATGCCGGCACAGCAGCGTTTCCGGGGTTTCCGGACCGAAATTGCCCAGAAATACCACCAGCGCGTTGACGCCGGCAGCTTTTACGTCGGCAATGGCCTTGAGGGCATCTTTCTCGTTTTCCACGGTGATGGGGCACTCATACAGCCCCTCGCCGTAGGCGGCGACAATGTTCTTTCTTCTCTGCGTGGACAGCGCGATGGGGAAACAGTCGCGGGACACGGCAATGATGCCCGGCTTGACTTCAGGAATGTTTTTCATACTTCTATCTCCTTTTTAAATCAGATTTGCAATGTCGATATTTTCACCGACCAGCCCGATATAGGCGCCGTCGGCGGCCTCCGATGCATCATTGTGCGCCAAAAGCCACTTGTTTCTGGCGCGCAGAAGTCCGTCCTCCCAGTTTTTGGGGACGAAATTCGGCTTGTCCGTATTGGTTCCCTGCGGCAGCGCCACCAGAACGCGGAAACCCTTGGCCGCATCCATGTGGCAGGGCGCATAGTGTAGTGTCGTAGCATACACTTCCACCATCACACCCGCGGGCACCCAGAACGCCTTGACCTTCGCCGTGTCGAGCACGCCGTCGGCGATCTCGCTCTGCTTTGCCAGCAGGAGGACAAAATTCTCCGTTCCGAGATTGAACTCGCTGTCACGATGGTATTCCAAACAGTTCAATCGCGTATTGTGGCCGTTGCACCAGCCGAGCTGCACGGGCATTCCGCCATAGAGATGTTCCGACACCTCCACCGCCGCGGGCAGTTCCTGCAATGCTTCTTCCTCCGGCACGTAGCCGACTCCCTCGGGCAAGGGTGTGCCTTGCAGGGCATTGAGAATTTCTTCGATCGTCGCGTCCATGCCCTCGACGATCTGGCCGTAAGCGCGGAACTCGGGATCATACACAGAATGGATTTTCATACCGTCCTCCTTATTTCAGTGCCGCAAAGAGTGCTTTGCAGGCAGGATATATGGTTTGGAACTGCCGATATTTGGCCTCATACTTGGCAACAAGTGCTTCCTCCGGCTCGACGACCGAAGCCACGCTGACAAGCCTGTCACAGCAAGCGCGCACGCTTTCGTATTCGCCGCAGGCGACCATGGCCAGCATCGCGCCGCCCATACCCGGCCCCTGCTCCGATACGGGGATTTCCAGCCGACAATTCAGAATATTGGCAAACATCCGCCGCCACAGCGGAGATTTCGCGCCGCCGCCGCAGATTTTGGAGGTATTGACCGCAATTCCCAAGCCCCTTGCCACTTCCACGCTGTCGCGAATGGCGAAGGCTACGCCCTCCAGCACCGCCTGCACCAAATCGGCGCGCGTGGTGTCCATGGTCATACCGATGAACGTCCCGCGGGCGTTGGTGTCGTTGATGGGACTGCGCTCGCCCATCAGATACGGCAAGAAGAATACATGGTTTTCTCCCAACTTTTCTTCCTTGATTTCCGCCTGTTGCGCAGCAAAATCCGTCGTTTTCAGGATTTCCTCGCAGAACCACTTGTTGCACGACGCAGCACTGAGCATACAGCCCATCAAATGCCAGCCGCCGTCGGCATGGGCAAACGCGTGCAGCGCATTGTTGGGATCGACGCCGAATTTTTCGGAGGAAATGAACACCGTGCCGGACGTGCCGAGGCTGATGTTGCAGCCGCCCTCGCCGACCACGCCCGTGCCGACCGCGGCGGCGGCGTTATCGCCCGCGCCCGCGCACACGACCGTCTTTTCCGAAATTCCCAGCCGCGCGGCCACGGCGGGACACACCGTGCCGACCGCCTCATAGCTTTCAAAGAGCTTTGGCATCTGCTTTTCGGAAATGCCGCAAATGTCCAGCATTTGTGCGCTCCAGCACTTGTGCTCCACATCCAGCAGGAGCATACCAGACGCATCGGAATAATCACAGCAGTGCACACCCGTGAGCAGATAGTTGATATAATCCTTGGGCAGCATGATTTTCGCGATACGGCCGAAATTTTCCGGCTCGTTTTCCCGCATCCAGAGAATTTTCGGCGCGGTGAATCCGGCAAAGGCAATGTTCGCCGTCAGCTTCGACAGCGTCTGCTTGCCGATTTTCTCGTTGAGATAGTCCACCTGCGCAGCGGTTCTGCCGTCGTTCCAAAGGATGGCCGGACGAATGACTTCGTCATTTTCGTCCAGCACGACGAGGCCGTGCATCTGCCCGCCGCAGCCGATACCGGCCACTTGGCTGCCGTCAAATCCGTCAAGCAGCTCCGGCACGCCCGCATACAGTGCTTTTTTCCAATCCTCCGGATTTTGCTGGCTCCAGCCGGGCTTCGGAAATTCCAGAGGATATTCCTTCGTCACAACATTTTGAATTTTCCCCTCGGCATCCATCAGCAGCAATTTCATTGCCGATGTTCCGAGGTCAATTCCGATATACAGCATTATCTTTCCTCCTCAGGCTGATATTGCAGGCGGAAATCCGCGAACTGCGCGCAGTTGTTGCCATGGGCATACAGGCCGATGACCACGCCCGTAAAGCCCGTCATGACCTCGCTGGACAAAAAACGGCTCTGCGCCGTCGCCAGCGGGATTTCTTCTTCGCCGCACAGGCAGAAGGTATAGCGCAAATTGTCGAACCGAATGCGCAGTTTCGCCCGTCCGTCCGTCAGCGGCACGGCCGCTTGGATGTGGTCGATGTCGCCAATACGCAGGCGCACGAATGCCTCAAATCCCGCGCCGACCTTGCGAATGCCCAGATCGTAGTGCGCCTGCTCGCACAGATACACCGTCAGGCCGCTTTCGCCGCCGTCGGCGCAGACGTCACATTCGACCTGCCCGCAAAAATCGCGCTGGCGGATAGCCACCATGGTCGGATTCGCCGCGTCATTGAGTGTTTTTTCCGTACCGCAGAGCACGGCGCGATCGTCCGACAGCCGATAGTTATGCATGATCGGATGGCGCAGGAAGCACCAATCCACGTCCCAGCGGGTATTTTCAAACGTCCACAGCCGTTTTTCGCGCTGTTCGGAGTCGATGCCGACCGTGTACTGCTTGTCGGTTGTGCCATCGCCGCAGACAAACCAGCCGTCGTCCGTCATGCGTGCGGGGGTCAGGAAGACCTCGCGTCCCAGATGGTGATACGGCATCCAGACATCAATCTGGCGGAAGCCCAGCGTCGGCACGTACCATGCCCCGTCGGGTCCTTGCAGCAGTTCTCCGTGTCCGATGGCCTGAATTTCATACGGTGCTTTGTTGCGGTTCGTCAAAATAGGATTGTGCGGGCAGTTTTCAAACGGCCCCCACGGGCTAAGCCCGCGGCACAGCGTCAGCATATGGCCGTATTCCGTGCCGCCCTCGGAGGCCAGCAGGTAATAATACCGCCCGATTTTGTACAGGTGCGGCCCTTCGACATAGCGGCCGCCCGTCCCCTTCCAGATGCTGCGCGATGGGGTCAGCTTTTTGCCCGTTTCCAAGTCGATTTCCGATTGGATGATTCCCGAAACGCCGAAATCATCCACGCCTGTGCTCATAAAATAGGTCTTTCCGTCCTCGAAGAAGAACGACGGGTCAATTCCGTCCTGCTCCACCACGATCGGATCCGACCACTGCCCGTGAATATCGTCCGTCCGGACATAGAAATTCTGCTGGGTGGTGTTGTTGGTGGTGGTCATGTAAAACCATCCCCGATGATAGCGGATGGTCGCGGCAAAAACGCCGCCGGAAGCGGGCACGTCCGCCAGCGCGATCTGCGTCGGACGGGTCAGCACATGGCCGATCTGCGTCCAGTTGATCAAATCGCGGCTTTCAAACAGTGGCACGCCCGGGAAATACTCAAAGCTGCTACACACCATGTAGTACACGTCGCCCACACGGCATACGCTCGGGTCGGGATAAAACCCCTTGAGCACGGGGTTGCGATATTGCATCGTCGTTTCCTCCTCAGAATGTCACACGCACCTTCACGGTCGAGCCGGCCGCCTGCAGCGGCACGATCCGTCCGCCCTGCCGCACGCCGTTGACCGTCAGGCTCTTTTCTCCCGTGCGAACATATTCGATTTCGTACTGTGCGCCGCGGAATTTGCGCCGCACCGTAAAATTCTGCCAATCGTCCGGGACGCACGGAGCAATGCGCAGGCCGTCGTAATCGGGATAAACGCCCAAAATCGACTGGCTGATCGACAGGAACGTCCAGCTCGCCGTGCCGGTCAGCCAACTGTTCTTTGCATGGCCGGGGTTGCCGGAGGCGCGTCCCGTCACCATCTGCGCATAGCAGTACGGTTCCGTTTCGTGAATTTCCGATTTTTCCTCCAGATAGGCGGGACAAATGCGGCGATAAATATCAAACGCCTCGTTTCCGCGTCCCAGTTCGGCCTCGGCGCAGACGATCCACGGATTGTTGTGGCAGAATACCGCGCCGTTTTCCTTGAATCCGGGAGGATAGGAGGAAATTTCGCCCAGCTCCACATGGTATTGCGTGTAGCACGGATGCAGCAGCTCCACGCCGTATTCGCCCAGCAGGTGCTTGCGCACGGACTGCATGGCCTTGAGTCCCTCGCCGCTTTCGCGGCCGACGCCCGCCAAGGTGCAGAAGCCCTGCGGCTCGATGAAGATCTGCCCCTCTTGGCATTCTTTGCTGCCCACCTTATTGCCCGCGGCATCGTAGGCGCGCAGGAACCACTCGCCGTCCCAGCCGTCTTTCAAAATGGCGCGCTCCATATCCGCCACCGCGTTTTCGACCTCGCATGCCTCCGCGTCAAGTCCGATGCGGCGGCACAGTGCGGCATAATCGCCGCCGTATTTGACGAACATACCTGCAATGAACACCGACTCTGCCACGGGGCCTTCGCTCGGCCCGAAGGTCTGGAAGCTCTCGCCGGGTTCTTCGGAGAAGCAGTTCAGGTTCAGGCAATCGTTCCAGTCCGCGCGGCCGATCAGCGGCAGCTTGTGCGGGCCGAGATTGTTCATCGTGAAGCGGACACTGCGCCGAACGTGCTCCATCAGGGGCACTTCCGTCCCGGGCACGTTGTCGAATGGGGTCGGATGCTCCAGTATGGAAAAATCGCCCGTTTCCTTGATATACGCCGTCACCGCGCCCACCAGCCACAGCGGATCGTCGTTAAATCCGCCGCCGATGTCATTGTTGCCACGCTTGGTCAGGGGCTGATACTGATGGTAGGTCGAGCCGTCGGCAAACTGGATGGAGGCAATGTCGATGATGCGCTCACGCGCACGGTCGGGAATGATGTGCATAAAGCCGTACAGATCCTGACACGAATCACGGAAGCCCATGCCGCGTCCCGTTCCCGTTTCGTAATAGCTGGCCGAGCGGCTCATGTTGAACGTCACCATGCACTGATACTGGTGCCAGATATTGACCATGCGATTGAGCTTTTCGTCCGGGTGCTCCAGCCGATATTTGCCCAGCAGGTCATCCCAGTATTCGCCGAGCCGTGCAAACGCCGCGTCCACCGCCGCGTTATCGGCAAAGCGCGCCATCATTTCCTCTGCGGTGTCCTTGCGGATGACGCCGGGCGCGACGAATTTCTTGTCGCGCGGATTTTTTCCGTAGCCGAGCACAAAACAGGCGCGATAGCTCTGCCCCGGGGCAAGCGTGATGCACAAATGCTGACAGCCGATCGGATACCAGCCCGTGATCTTGCTGTGTGCACTGCGCTCCTCGCGCACGAGCTGCGGGTCGCGCCAGTCGCCCATATGGCCGAGGAAGGTATTGCGATCGGTGTCCAAGCCGACGGTCGGCACGTTCACGCCGTAGTAAGCATAATGGTCGCGCCGCTCGCGGTACTCGGTCTTGTGATAGATCACGCCGTTTTCCACCTCGGATTCGGCGATGTTCAGATTGCGCTGATAATTGGTGCTGTCGTCGACCGCGTTCCACAGGCACCACTCCATGCACCCCCACACGTGCACGGTCTTTTCCGCGTCCGTGCGGTTGGTCAGGTGCAGGTCATGCAGCTCGCAGTTTTGTCCCACGGGGACGAAAAAGGTCATTTCCGCGCGCAGGCCGTCTTTTTCCGCGTCAAATTTGGTGTAGCCCATGCCGTGACGGCATTCGTAACGGTCAAGCGCCGTTTTCGTCGGCAAAAAGCCGGGATTCCACGCCTGCTTGCCGCACTCTTTTATGTAGTAAAATCTTCCACCGTGGTCGCCCGGGACGGCGTTATAGCGATAGCGCAGCAGCCGCTGCAATTTCGCATCGCGATAGAAGCAATAGCCGCCCATCGTGTTGGAGATCATGCCGAGAAAATCTTCACTGCCCAGATAATTGATCCACGGCAGCGGGGTCGCCGGTGTCTGAATGACATATTCGCGGCGTGCATCGTCAAAGTATCCGTACTGCATAAATCCGTACCTCTTTCGTCCTTTTTATTCGATCGTCAGGCTGCGTCTGAGCCGAATGTCGCGGCTGGATGCGCCGATCTGCATTTCATATTCCCCTGCCCTGCGCACGAAACAGCCTTTTTCCGCATCGAACGCGGCAAAATCCCGCTCGCAAAGGTCAAAGCATACCGTTTTCTTCTCTCCGGGCTGCAGCCATACCTTTTCAAATCCGCGTAGCTGCTGCATCTCCGCGCCGGAAATATAGAGCTGCACCGTTTCCGCGCCGGCACACGTGCCGACGTTTTGCACGCTCATGCGCACGCATCCGTCCGCCACGGCCAGCTCGCCGTAGGCAAATTCCGTATAGCTCAGGCCATGGCCGAAGCAGAACGAAACGTCCGTGTTCTTGCGGTTATAGTGGCGATAGCCGACCGCCACGCCCTCGGTGAAGCACACCTGCTTTTCGTCGATTTTCGCAGGACATTGCGCCGCCGTGCGCAGCATGGTTTCCGCCAGACGCCCGGAAGGATTGATCGCGCCGAAGAGCACCTCGGCCAGTGCCGTGCCGCCCTCCATGCCTGCATAATAGCTCCATACGACGCTTTTCGCCTCGTCCAGCCACGGCATTTCCACGGGCGAACCGGCAAACATCACCACCACGGTGTCCGGCCGCTCGCGCAGAAGCCTGCCGATCAGTTCGTCCTGTCCGTAGGGCAGGCGCATATCGCGTCGATCCAGCCCCTCGGTGTCATAGTCGTGCGTCAGGCCGCCGATGTAGATCACCGCGTCGCATTGCTTTGCCAGCGCGACTGCCTGCTCCATGTTCGCCTGCGTCAGAACCGGCTCCTGCGGCCTGATCGCGTCCTGCGTGGAGCTTGCCTGCCAACTGATTTCCGGGCGTGCGCCCGCCACGGGCACGCCGTATCCGGGCGTGAAGTGCACCTGCACGTTTCCGCCCAGCAGTTTTTTGATACCCAGAAGCGGCGTGATCTCATACAACGCGTGCAATTCCGCACTGCCGCCGCCCGACGCGTGCGTCACGACCGCGTTTCCGCCGATCACCGCAACGGTTTTGATTTTCCCCTTGTCGAGCGGCAGTGCGCCGCCCTCGTTTTTCAGCAGGATCACGGACTCGCGCGCGATATCCAGCGCCGTCCGGCGATGCTCCGCCGTCGCATACGTGCCGCTTTTTCTCGTCTCCTTTTCCGGGCCGATCATTTTCAGGCGCAGCATCAGACGCAGAATGTTTCTGACCTTTTCGTCGATCAGATTCTCCGGAATTTCCCCGACGCGCACCTTTTTCAGCAGCGCGTCGGCCATAAAATGCCCGTCGAAATCATAGGTCACGTCCATTTCCACATCCAGTGCCGAACGCGCCGCCAACGCGGTATCATGCACGCCGCCCCAGTCGGAAACGACCAGACCGTCATAGCCCCACTGCGCGCGCAGCGTATCGTTGAGCAGCTTTTGCGACGTGCAGCAATGCTCCCCGTTTAGGCGGTTGTACGCGCCCATGATGGCATACAGCCCGCCCTTTTCCACGGCCGCGCGGAAGCCGGGGAAATAGATTTCCTCCAGCGTGCGGCGATCGACGACGGTATCCACCCACAGGCGATTCGTCTCCTGCGAATTGGCCGCAAAATGCTTGGCACAGGCCGCCACGTCCTGACTTTGCACGCCCCGAACCAGCGGCGCGGCCATCTCCCCCACCAGATAGGGGTCCTCGCTCATGTATTCAAAGTTGCGGCCGCACAGCGGTGTCCGCTTGATGTTCAGCCCCGGCGCAAGGATGACGTCTTTTCCGCGTCCTCTGGCCTCGCATCCGAGCACGTTGCCGAACGCGTGCGCCAGCGCACGGTTCCATGTCGACGCGACCGCGCTGCCGCAAGGCAGATAGGTGATCAGATCGTCGCCGTTTTCCAGATAGCGCCATTCATCGTCCGGGTATTCGCCGCGCACGCCCATCGTGCCGTCGGAAAACCGCAGCGGCGGGATGCCCAAACGTTCCACGGGGGCAGTGCGAAACAGCCCCCTGCCGTGGATCATGCCGATTTTTTCCTCCAATGTCAGTTGCGCCAAAAGTTGCTCAATGTACGTATCCATTTTCTTACCCCTCAACGGCCACAGTGACGCCTTTTTCCGGTTTGATCGGAGCAATGCCCGTATTGACCAGATTCACCGTGCACGGCTTGTCCGTATGCACGCAAACGGTATATTTGCCACCGTTTCGGGAAACCGACGCTTCGAGCACGCATTCGTTCTGCGCCGAATAGATCGTCGTGCGCGCGGTCGCGCCGTCGCCCAACGCATACACGTTCAGCGTCACGCCGTCGGCATAGTCATACACGGGGTCATCATCGCGCGCACCGAGCGCAACGATGCTGTTTTCGCGCACGTACAGCGGAATGCTGCAATAGCCGTGCGTTTCGCGATACCAGCGGCCGCCCGCCTTTTCTTCCCCGGTCAGCAGGGATGTCCATCTGCCCTCGGGCAGATAATACTCCGCAATGCCCCGCTCGTTGAAAATGGGGGCAACCAGCAAGCTGTCGCCGAGCATATACTGCGTCGCCAGATACTGACAGTTGCGGTCTTTTTCAAATTCCAGCACCATCGCGCGCATCATCGGCACGCCGCTTTGCGACGTTTCCACCGCGTTGCGGTACAGGTACGGCATCAGCCGTGCTTTCAGCCGTGTGAAGAAGCGCACCACATCCACGCTTTCCTCGTCATACGTCCACGGCACGCGGTACGAGCCGGAACCGTGCAGGCGCGAATGCGTACTCAGCAGGCCGAATGCGCACCAGCGCTTATACACGTCCGCGGAGGATTTGCTCTCGAAGCCGCCGATATCGTGGCTCCAGAAGCCGAAGCCGGAGCTTGTCAGGCTCAGGCCGCCGCGCAGGCTCTGCTCCATCGACTCATAGTCGCTCCAGCAGTCGCCGCCCCAGTGCACGGGGAATTTCTGACCGCCCGCCGTGGCGGAACGGGCAAAGAGGATCGCCTCTTTTTTGCCCTTTTTCGCGCAGATCGCGTCGTAAACGGTCTTATTATACAAATATGCGTAGTAATTGTGCATTTTCTCGGGATCGGAGCCGTCAAAATATACGCAGTCGGTCGGGATTCTTTCGCCGAAATCCGTCTTGAAGCAATCCACGCCCATGTCCATCAGGCCGTTGAGCTTTTCGGTGTACCACGCGCGTGCCGCAGGGTTGGTAAAGTCCACAATGGCCAGCCCCGGCTGCCACATATCCCACTGCCAGACGTCGCCGTTCGGCCGCTTGAGGAAGTAGCCGTTTTGCACCCCCTCGGCAAAAATCGCGGACTCCTGCCCGACATAGGGATTGATCCACACGCAGATTTTCAGCCCCTTGGCTTTCAGGCGGCTGAGCATTCCTTTCGGGTCGGGGAACACCCGCTCGTCCCACAGGAAATCGCACCAACTGAATTCTTTCATCCAGAAGCAATCGAAATGGAACACCTTCAGCCCGATGCCGCGCTCGAACATTCCGTCGACGAACGAATTGACCGTCTGCTCGTCGTAGTTCGTGGTGAACGACGTGCTCAGCCACAGGCCGAATGTCCACGGCGCGGGCAGGCCGGGCTTGCCGGTGATGTCCGTGTAGCGCATGAGCACCTGTTTCATCGTCGGTCCGTTGATCACGAAATAGTCCAGCCGTTCGCCGGGCACGGAGAATTGCACCTTTGCCACCTGATCGGACGCGACCTCGAAGCTGACCTTTTCCGGATGGTTGACGAACACGCCGTATCCGCGGTTGGACAGGTAGAACGGCACGTTCTTATACGCCTGCTCCGTGGACGTTCCGCCGTCCTCGTTCCAGATATCCACGCTCTGCCCGTTTTTGACAAACGCGGAGAACCGCTCGCCGAGGCCGTAGATCAGCTCGCCCACGCCCAGATTCAGGCGTTGGCGCATATACGCGTCGCGCGGGCCCTTGTCATAGGCAAAACCCTTCCAATCCGTTTTCATATAGGCCAAGTCGCGGGTCGTGGAGGCGGTGATTTTTCCCTCCCCGCGGTAAAATGTGAAATTGCCGTTCTCGCGGCAGATCTCCACGCGCAGCTCTCCCGCGCTGACCGTCAGGATTTCCGGCGTTTGTGTCGCCTTCAGGATGCCCGTCTGTACGGGGGAAATGTCGAACTGCGGCCCGTGCTCGGCCAAGCCGCGATGGTGCCACACCTGCACGCGCAAAACTTCCGGATACGGCGCGGTAAAGCGCACGGTCAGATTGATGCCGCCGAGCGTATCGCCGCGCTGGCGGATCTTCGCCGTCGGCGCGCAGATCTCCACCGCCTCGTCCGTTATCTTTGAAAAATAAACCTCCGCAGGGGAAAAGCACTCACAGCCCTCCCGATTGAGCCAACAGCCGTTGCTGAATTTCATAAAAGTGCCCTACTTTCGTCTGTTTTGGATTTTCGGCCGCAGACGCGATTTCGGCGTACTGCCCGATTTGTTGTTATTTTAAACCAGAAATCAACCGATTGCAACAGGAGAAATTATAGAAAAATCACTATTTAAATTTGACAAACGCGCAAAAATCTTGTATAATCTAATGAAAATCAGACCGTAACGAGGAGGTGTCCGTGTTTGTACAGCATTCTGGTGGCCGACGACGAAGCCGTGATCCGCGAGGGAATCAAGCATTTGTTCCATTACGAAGAATTGGGCTTTACAATATGCGGTGAAGCCTCCAACGGTGACAATGCGCTCAGCCAAATCCTGTCGCTGCACCCGGACGTCGTGTTTTTGGACATCCGTATGCCCGGAATGTCCGGGCTGGACACCATCCGTCTCGCGCGCGAGCAGGGCTTTCGGGGCACCGTCATCATCATCAGCAGCTACACGGATTTCAAATACGCGCAAGAGGCCATGCGCTACGGAGCGCAATACTATGTCCTCAAGCCGATCGACGATGACGAGCTGAAAAACATCCTCATTTCCCTGCGCGAACATTTCGACGCGGAATCCACCCGTCGCACTTCTTCCGACCTCTATCGGCAAAAAGCGCGCTCGGTTCTCATCGCCGACATTCTCAGCGGCGAATTTCTCCCGTCCGACTCTCAGCTTGTCGAGCTGGAGCTTGCCGCCGACCGTTACCAGATCGTGCTGCTGCAGCGGCCGTCCGGCAGCGCGGGCACGCTGAACCTTGGCTCCGGCTGCGCCGCGGAATACGACCATATTCTGCTCGACGGGCAGGAAGTTCTGTTCCTGCGCGGCGAAGCCGCCATCGAGCGGCTGAAAACCATGGCGCAATTCAACGCCATCACCGCCCACGGCAACACCGAGGCGCGCTCTTTCTTCGCCTGCGGCCCGGTCGTCTCCACCTTGCAGGATGCCGCGCTCTCTTACCGAAAGGCGCGTCTGCTGATGGAACGCCGATTCTTCTGCGACCCCGACCAATATCTGCTCGAGGAGCACGATCTTCCCGATTTCGACGATGCCTGCACCCCCGATGCCGACACCCTGCACCGCTACGCCTCCGCCATTCTCGACGGCATTACCTCATTCAATCGCCGCGTCATCGCGCAATCGCTCAAGCAGTTGGAAGATCAGCTTTTCAGGGCGCCCGTCGCCATCGCCGCCATCCGCCTGTTCCTGACCGATCTCTATCTGCAGGTCAAAATGCAAATTCGCCAGCTCTACGCCGGGACGGAGATCCCTTTCCTGTCCAATGCGGAGATCATCAGCACCATTTCCGACGCGTCGTACTTATACGAGATCATCCGATTCTTCTCCCAGCGGTTTGAAGTGTTCATGGATGCGACCGGCATTTCCACGCGCGACAGCGTACTCAACGACATCCTGCACTATATCCATTGCAACTACGCCTCCAACATTACGCTGGAAAACATTGCCCCCCTGTTCGGTTACAATCGCTCCTACCTCGGCAAAATCTTCACGCGAAAAATGGGGCAGAATTTCAACTCCTACCTCGACACCGTCCGCATCGAGCACTCCAAAGAAATGCTTCTGCAAGACGATGCGAAGGTCTATGTCATCGCCGAACGCATCGGATACAAAAACGTCGACTATTTCCACATCAAATTCCGAAAATACGTGGGCATGAGTCCCTCGGAATATCGGAGAAAAAACAAATGCTCATCATGTTCTGCGTGTGCGCAGAACACCGCTGACGGCGCCGTCAGCGAATAAAATTTTTTCGATATGCAAACCGCCCCCGCGGCCACAGGCCGCAGGGGCGGTTTTGTTATGCGTCCGCGCCCGGCACTTGGGCGAGCATGGCGGAAATTTCGTAGGTCGTGCGTTTTTCGCTTCCCGCGTCGGTCAGTTTCGTGTAGACGCGGCTTTGCAGCCGCCCTTGGATGCACAATCGCTCCCCCACCCGACATTCGGCAATTTGCTGCGCCGTGCGTCCCCACAAAATACACGGCAGATAATCCGCCCGCCGAAACGCACGCGGTACGGCCAGCATCACGTCGCAGATTTCCCGCCCGAGCGGCGTGCGGCGCAGCGTCGGCTCGCGGCAGATCACGCCCTGCACCGTCACGTCATTGATCGGTTCGCCGTCCACGGCCGCAATTGCGGAGGCGAATACGAAAATCAGCAGTCGACGCGTGCCGTTGTCGTGCAGATTGTGGGAGCGCACCTGCCCCTGAATTTCCAGCATTTCCCCGCCGCTGAGGTCGATTTCGTCCAAAACCGACGCCTCGGCGATCACCGGCAGCAGATCGACCGCCCCGGACAGCCGCGTCACGGCCAGCTCGAAGCGCTGGAATCGTTTGCTGTGATTTTCGTGCGAATAGCGTGGCAGGCCGACCAGTTCCCCGCGGATGATGATGTTATTTTCGGAATATTCCATAAGTACCACCTCAACTTCAGTTGTATGGAACATCCTATGCTGCCCAAGCTGTGGAAATTACACCCGCCACCAACGGAAAATCCCCGCGCGGCATGGCCGCGCGGGGATGCGATTTACTTCAATTCAGCGTTATTTTTCTTCAAAAAGTCGATATTCTTTCCGTATTCGGACGCAAGCTCGGGGTCGTTGACGAGAAATTTGTCGTATTCCTCCGGGTCGAGCTTTGCGGGATTTTTTCGCGCGTAAATTTCCAGATTCCATGTGTGCTTGCATTTTTCGCACCGATAGATCAGCCACACGTCAATCCGATTTCCGTTGGCATTGACCCGAAATTTCCCGGAATTGAGAAATTCCCGTTTCTTCCCGCAACCGCCGCAGCGGTGAAATACGCGCGGCGTTTCACGCATCGGTCGGCGCTTCCCGCCCGAGCGTGCGCAAAATGCGCCGAATGCTCTTTTCCGACAGGGCGTATCGGCTCGCAAGAGTCGCAACATCCGTCCCTTGTCGATACAGGGCAAAAATCTCCCGATTTCTGTCCTCGTAATACTGCCTTGTATTCGTCCGACTTCCCCATTGCTCCTTCTCTACGCAGGGAATATAGATACTTTTACCGCAAACATACTGCTGAATCGCTTCGATCAATTCTTTGGGCAGAACTTCTTCCGCTCGAATGTAGCTCATGTGTCCTCCGTTATTTTTTGGGGAGTTCCTCTGAGCTTAACGATTCCTTTTTATTTTAAGCTCAGATCACTGAGCGATTACGTATCTGACAAACATAGCGTTTTCTCCTCTCGTAAGCTTGCTTTCATTATATGCACCCGCCGCCGAAAGCGCAAGCGCATCTTTTCTTCCAATCAAACCTGCGCCGCGGTTTTGGCATTACCGCTTTCTTTTTTCGACCTTTTTCCGCTTTTGCGGGAGCTTCGGCGGCGGTGCGGCGGGTTTTCTCGCCTTGGGCGGCACGGCACGAATCAGGCATTTCGGCCCCGAGCCGATCAGATCCTCGCGACGCGCGGCAATCAGTGCCTCGCGCACCAGATAATAGTTTTTCGGATCGCGGTACTGGATGAGCGCGCGCTGCATGGCTTTTTCGTGCGGGTCGGTGGGCACGTACACCTTGTCCATGGTGCGCGGGTCCAGCCCCGTGTAATACATGACGGTCGACAGCGTCGACGGTGTCGGATAAAAATCCTGCACCTGTTCGGGATTGTAGCCCATTTCGCGGATGTATTCGGCCAGCTCCACCGCCTCTTTCATCGTCGAACCCGGATGGCTGGACATCAGATACGGCACAAGATACTGATTCATGCCGTACTGCCTGTTCAGGGCATAGTATTTCTCCACGAACTTGTTGTAGACCGCATTTCTCGGCTTTCCCATACGCGAGAGCACCGCGTCGGACACGTGCTCGGGCGCGACCTTGAGTTGCCCGGAAATGTGGTGCTGCACCAGCTCCTTGAAAAACGTATCCTTTTTGTCCGCAAGCAGGTAGTCAAAGCGAATGCCGCTGCGCACGAATACCTTTTTCACTCCGGGGAGCTTTCGCAATTCGCGCAGCAGTGCCACATAGTCGCTGTGGTCGGCATTCATGTTCTTGCACGGCGTGGGATACAGGCATTGCCGCCCGCCGCACGCGCCTTTGTGCATCTGTTTTTCGCAGGCGGGGTGGCGGAAATTCGCAGTCGGGCCGCCGACATCGTGGATATAGCCCTTGAAATCCTTGTCGCGAATCATTTTCTCCGCTTCCGCCAAAATGGACGCATGGCTGCGCGTCTGCACGATGCGCCCCTGATGGAACGTCAGCGCGCAGAACGAGCACGCGCCGAAACAGCCGCGGTTGCTAACCAGACTGAATTTCACTTCCTCGATGGCAGGCACGCCGCCCGCCTTTTCATAGCTCGGATGGTACGTGCGCTCGTAAGGAAGATCGTACACCGCGTCCATTTCCTGCGTGGTCAGGGGCTTCTGCGGCGGATTCTGTACCACAAATCCGTCACCGTAAGGCTCGGCCAGCCGCTTGGCCGTGAAAGGGTCGCAGTTGCCGTATTGAATTTTGAAAGACTCGGCATAGCGCCGCTTGTCTTTTTTCAGTTCGTCAAACGACGGCAGCACGATCGTCGGCAAACTGTCGTCCAGTTCGCGCGTTTTGAACACCGTGCCGTCTATGTAGGTGATGTCGTGCACGTCCATCCCCGCATTGAGCGCGTCGGCCAGCTCCACGATGGACTTTTCGCCCATACCGTACATCAAAATATCCGCCTGTGCGTCGAGCAAAACGGAGCGTTTCATGCTCTCCGACCAGTAGTCGTAATGCGCCAAGCGCCGCAAGGACGCCTCGATTCCGCCGATTAGAATCGGAACGTCCTTATACGTCCGACGGATGAGGTTGCAGTAGACCACCGTCGCGTAGTCCGGCCGCTTGCCCATCACCCCGCCGGGTGTGAACGCATCGGTCTTGCGGCGGTGCTTGGAAACGGAATAGTGGTTGACCATCGAGTCCATATTGCCGCCGGACACCAGAAATCCCAGCCGCGGGCGGCCGAGTGCCGCGATCGACGCGGGATTCTTCCAGTCGGGCTGTGAGATGATCCCCACGCTGTAGCCGTGGCTTTCCAGTACGCGGCTGATGATCGCGTGCCCGAACGAGGGATGGTCGACGTACGCATCGCCGATGACATAGACGAAATCGCAGCTTTCCCAGCCCCGCTCCGACATTTCTTGCTTTGTAATTGGCAGAAAGGACATATTCTTGCCTCCGAAATCCGTTTTTTCCATTGTACCATGAATCACGCGAAAAGGAAAGAGGAAAACTTTTTCGAAAAGCGGAAAAAAAGTGTTGACAAATTCTGCGCCGCGTGCTAAGATATTCAAGCGCTGAAGGCGCGAAGTCAATATCGTATGCGCGAGTGGTGGAATTGGTAGACTCGCTAGATTCAGGTTCTAGTGCTCATTCCGGGCATGCGGGTTCAAGTCCCGCCTCGCGCACCAAAAGAAGCGACGATTTTCACGTGAAAATCGTCGCTTCTTTTGATTCTTTTCACTTTTCTCTCTTCATTCTTCCCTTTTCTTTTTTCCCCTCTTCACTTTTCTCTTCCCGCCCTACGTTCTTGTTCCTTACTTTCCACTTTCATCTTCCAACTTTGCCTTTGGTGCGTAGATCCCTCGGCTCGCTACCGCTCGCTCGGGATGACATCGTGGTAAGTGCGGTGCAGGCGGGCGATCAATGATCGCCCTTACAGAGTGGAATTTTTTCATTTTTCATTATGCATGAAAAACCGGCCTCCGTTCGGAGGCCGATTTGCTTATTTCTCAATGTCGCCGTCGGTGCAATGCACGGTGTACTTGCGGATGTTTATATCCCAGTTTTCGCCCTTTTCGATTGCTTCCCACTGTTGCTTCGTCCCCTCGAATGTGATGTTTCTCAGGCCGCGGCACATATGAAACACTGCCTTGCCGATTTCCGTCACACTGCCCGGGATCGTAATGCTCGTCAGTGCGCTGCACCCGTCGAACACACTGTCCTCGATCTTCGCCACACCATTCGGTATCACGATGCTCACCAGACCAATGCAGTCAACAAACACCTGATTGCCCAGATCCGTCAAGCCGGTCGATAGCGTGATGCTCGTCAAAGCCACGCATTTCCGGAACGCATTGTTGTCGATGCGCGTCACGCTGTTCGGAAGTACAATGCTTTCCAGCGTCTCGCACGTATCAAACGCGGAATGTCCGATCTGCGCCAAGCCCTCCGCAAGTGAGACGTTTGTCAGCGCACTGCAGCCTTTAAACGCGAACTCGCCGATGCTCTCCACGCTGCCCGGAATCACGACGCTCTCCAAGACGAGGCAGGCATAGAACGCAGAACGGTCGATCTGCGTCACGTAGTCAGAAATCACGACGCTCGTCACGCTTTCGCACGCGAAGAACGCCTCCTCGCCGATTCCGATCACGGGCTTGCCCTCGTAAATATCGGGCAGCACGATGGCGGAATCGGTGCAGGTGCCGATTCCGCTCACGATGTAGCCTGCGCCGTCATCGCTGAGCGTGTATTGCAGCCCCTCGCTTGCCTGCGGCTGTGTTTTTCCGCAGTCGGCACAGGTGCCGTTTGCATAGTTGTGTATCGCCTTGGGGATTGTTTCGCTTTCCGCTTCCCCGCAGGCGCAGGTGCGCTCTTTCAGGCCGCTTGTGCCGCACGTGGCCGCGGTTTTTACCGTCCATTCGCCGAAAACGTGTTCGTGCGACTGATTGCCCGTAGTCGTCGTGTCGTCGCCGGCGGATGTGCCGTTTTGACCTGCGCACGCCGCCAGTGTAAGCACGAGTGCCGGAATCAATGCCCAGTAGCGTAATTTTTTCATGGTTTCCTCCGTGTATCTGTGTCTGTACCTATGTGCCCGCCGAAGCAAGCGCAAGGAATGCACGCCCATCATATCATACCGCCGTCCGTTTTGCAAGCCGCAAAATCCGTTCACCGCAAAAACCGCAAAATACCGTGTACCATACTGCACAGTCCCACCCCGACGGCCGTCGGCAGGAAAAATGCCGCCGCGGCCTTTTTTACGCTTTTCGTTTCGCGGTAGATCGTCAGCAGGGTCGTCGAGCACGGCCAGTGGAACACCGTCAGCACCATGGCGCACAGCGCCATTTCGGTACCCATCTGTGCCCATCCCATCTGCGCCAACAGCGGCAGCAGCAGTTCATTCGCCGGAAACGACAGCACGAACGCCAGCAGCACCGTTCCGTTCAGCCCCATCACACGGCCGATCGGTTCCAGCAGTCGCGCCGGCACATCCGTCACGTCGCACCATAGCAAGATGCGAATCAACGCCCCCGCGGGTGCGGCCACCGCCAAAGCGCGCAGGGCGATTTTCAGCGTCCTGTCCAGCACGGAGCGCACCAAGATCTGCCCGATGTGCGGGCGGCGAAGCGGCGGCAGTTCCAGCAGAAAAAAACTGCGCTCGCGCCGCAGTGCCGTCTTGCCGAGCACGCCCGTGGTCGCCATCGCGCCCAAAAATCCGAGCACCACTGCCCCTGCCACCGCCGGCGCCACCGTCGCATTCCCACCCAGCATCCCCGCCAGCACGATCAGCGTCGCAAAGCGGCCGTTGCACGGGATCATGGAATTGGTCAAAATCGCCGCCGTCCGCTGACGCGGCGCGTCGAGAATGCGGCAACCCATCACACCCACGGCATTGCATCCAATCCCCATGCACATCGTCAGTGCCTGCTTGCCGCATCCGCCGCAGCGGCGCATTTTCCCGTCGAGCAGAAACGCCATCCGCGGCAGATACCCCACGTCCTCCAAAAGCGTGAACAGCGGGAAGAAAATCGCCATCGGCGGCAACATCACCGCCAGCACGCGTGTTGCCGTGCGGTACATCCCCTCCAGCGCGATCTCGCGCACCCACGGCGGCATGGCAATGCCCGCAAGCAGCCCGTACCCGCGCTCGAAAAGATTTTCCAGCATTTGCGACGGAATGTTCGCACCGCGCACGGTCAGCCACAGAATCAGCAAAAGCAAACCCAGCAAAATCGGCACGCCGTGGCGGCGGCTGACGAGAATTTTGTCCAGCGTCAGCCGCCACGTCTGCGTATTTTCCGCTTGCCGCACGCATTGCGCGGCAATGCGCTGCGCCTCCATGATCGTGTCGGCCGCAGGCGCGCGTTGCGGCGGCTCGGTGCGGACGCAGGTTTCGATCGCCTCCACCAGCGCACGGATCCCGCGCCGACTTGTCGCCGCCGTCAGCACAACGGGCGCACCGAGCCGGTCGGACAGCGCGTCGCTATCAACCGCAAGCCCCTGCCTGCGCGCCTCGTCCGCCAGATTGACGCAGATGATGACGCGCCGCGTGCAGCGCAGGATTTGCAGTGCCAGAATCAGCGACCGTTCCAGTGCCGTGGCATCGCACACGACCACGGTGCACTGCGCCCGATCGGACGCAATAAACGCCGCCGCGAGGCGTTCCTCCTCCGACCCGCCGCGCAGAGAATACGTCCCCGGCAGGTCGGTAATTTGCATTTTTCCGTGGCTTCCGCGCAAGAAACCGGAGGCAACGTCCACGGTTTTCCCGCTCCAGTTGCCCGTATGATGATGTAAGCCCGTCAGCGCATTGAAGAGGCTGCTTTTCCCCACATTGGGATTGCCCGCCAGCGCGACGTGTATCTTCGGTGCATCCTTTGCGCGCATCTTCAGACCATGCGGGCGCGAATCTTCCCCAGATCCGCCCGACGAACGGCCAACGTCGTCCCGCGCAGAAACAGTGCCGTCACCGTCGCATCGGGGCTTCGATAACGGCACTGCACCTTCGTTCCTTCCACCAGTCCGAAATCGGCCAATCTTTGCCGCAGGTGCTTATCGCAGGCAAACGCCGTCACCTGCGCCTGTGCGCCCGGTTGCAGCGCATCGAGCCATATTTCCATCGCGATCCCTCCCCCGTTTTCTATCTCATCTTATCCGCGGCACGGATTTTTTGTGCAAAAAACTTGTCAAAACACCCGTGCCGTGATAAAATCAAAAAAATCCCACGCAAAAGGAGGACATCCCATGTCCGAATTGGCAACGATTCTTTCCGCGCTCAACGCGCGCTATCCGCACGCGCCCTGCGCGCTGCACTATCAAAAAGATTACGAGCTGATGATCGCCGTGCGTCTGTCAGCGCAGTGCACCGACGCGCGGGTCAATCTCGTAACGCCGGCGCTCTTTGCCGCGTATCCGACCTTGGAGGCCATGGCCGGCGCCGACATTGCGCAGGTCGAGCAGCTCGTCCATTCGTGCGGTTTTTACAAACACAAGGCACGTGACATCGTGCTTGGCTGTCAGATGCTCCTGCACGAATACCACGGCAAAGTGCCCGACACCATGGACGCACTCCTGCGCATACCCGGCGTCGGGCGAAAAACGGCCAATCTTCTGTTGGGCGACCTGTACGGCGTGCCCGGGAGCGTCGTATGTGACACGCACTGCATCCGCATCTGCGGGCGGCTCGGCCTGACGGACGGCACCACCGACCCCGAAAAATGCGAGCGTCAACTGCGTGCCGTTCTCCCGCCGGAGCAAAGCAGTGATTTCTGCCATCGGATTGTTCTGTTCGGACGGGAAGTGTGTACGGCACGCGCGCCGCATTGCGATGTCTGCCCACTATCGGCCATGTGCCCCGCTTTTCGGGAGGGACAAGTCTGACGCTCAGCGCGCGGCATACAGCGTCATGCCGTTTTCCAGTAGCCGCGCCATGCACGCAATGAACGCGCCGTTGCTCGGCCGCGCGACCGTTCCGTTCGGCGCACAGCGGAAATACTGCCGCCATATCCGTTCGTCGCGGTGCATCCACGCCTTGTCAATGGCACTGCGGATGGAGCGTTCGACCAAGCTCGCCTCTTTTCGGCGCGTTTCCCCGACCGCGACATACAGTTCCTTCGTCATGGACTGCGCGGGGTCGCTGGCATACAGCGGGATCGCCTCCGTCAGGTATCCGTACCCGTCCAGATTCGGCGAAAAGCCCAGATTCATCAGATGATTTCCGATGATCTGACTGCGCGACGACCTTTGCGGCAGCACATCGTGCAGTTGTGCCAGAAAATCGCTTATCCGCGCTTCGAGTGCCTCCGCGCGGCACGGACGGATCATCACATAGTCCACCTTCATCCGCTGCAACCGCTCCATGACATACGGGCTGACCAGACCGGTTTGCACCAGAATCATGGGGCGTTTTTCCGCGGCGTGCAGGGTCTGAATCAGGCTCAGCCCGTCCGTTTTCGGCAGCATCAAATCGACGACCAGAATATCCGGCTCAAACGTTTGCATTAGCGCAAGCGCCGATTCTCCGTCCGCACAGCTCCTGACCTCACATCGCCCCTGAAACAGCGACTCCAGTGCCGTTCTGCTCTCCTCAACACCATCTGCGATCAATAGTTTTCGCATCTGATTACCACCTACCTTTCCAGAAGTTTCGGGTTTTACTAGCTTATCAAAAAACGTCGCATTTTGCAATGCGGGGTTGCCGTCGATTTTCCGACATTTTTCGACAGTCGGACGCTTTTATGCAACCTTTTTGCCTCCTTTTACCATTTATGAACGGAGTTTATTTTGAAAGGAGGCATCGTATGAGTGAAGCCGTCATCGCCGCGTTGATCACGGGCGCCATGTCCTTGGTCGGCGTCGTGCTGAGCAACGTCCTGTCCGCGCGCAAAAGCGAAACGGCCATCCGCACGGCGCAGGCTGTAACGGATACGAAAATTGAAGCGCTGACACGCGAAGTGCGCGAGCACAATCATTTTGCCCGCAGAATGCCGGTCGTGGAAGAACAGATCAAGGTGCTCAGCCATCGCATCGGCGATCTGGAACGCGACGCACATTTTTCCTGATCACACATAACATGGGATGAGTGGTGACGAACCGCATCAAAAAATCTCGGAGGTATGTATTATGTGTAATTGTGGGAACAACGGTCTGTGCGGCGGCAATCTGTGCTGGATCATCATTTTGCTGATTCTGTTCTGCGGTTGCGGGCAGGGAAACGACTGCGGCTGCGACAACAATCGCTGCTGCTAAACGCCAAACCCCCGACGGCGGGATAAACGCGGCTTTCTGACCGTCCCCCGCCCGTCGGGCAAAGCACGGAAATAAAATCTAAGCGATGCTCCGTTTGTAACAGGGCATCGCTCTTTTTATGCAATTTCCCATTGTTCGCCTTTGTGTAGCCGCGGCGGGCGTTCAGCGGTTCCACACGCTGCGCATCCGCTCCGAAATGGCGCGCGGCGTACGCCGAAGCACATTGGCAATCTGATATATATCTTTTCCGCGGCGCAGCATGGTCAGCATCCGCTGTTCCTCGGCGGCCGTCCACGGTTCGCCGCCGCGGGGATAGCGCGAGGCATTCTGCGCCGCACGCTCTTTGCGGGCATCGCGTCCTTCTTCCTGCGCGCGCAAAACGCACTGCTCCACCGACGCAATGGTGCAATGCTCCAAAACCGTCTGCAACGCCTGTCGGATCTCCTCGTCGGCACAGCTATCGCCGTGCCCGAGCGGCTGTCCCGTGATCGGATTGACCCCGCCGCTCAATTTTTCCACCATTGACCTAGCCAAAAATGGATCCATTGCATTCTCACCGCCTTATTTTTTCGAAAAAACTTCCGTTTCCGTCTTTATTATACGCCAAAGGGCGACATTCGTCAATCCTTTTGTGTAAATTATCCGACCGAAACGCCGCAAAAAATTCCCTTTTTCGCAGCAAAGCATACAAAACGAACGAATCGTATTTTTCCGCGAGAAAATGGTTGACTTTCCCGATAAAAACCACTATAATCCGCTGGAATGGTCGCGCATCGACCCGACGCGCGGCAAGTATCCTTTCGGGAGCGTTTTATGAAACAGCAAATTCAATTATCCGATCATTTTTCCTATCGTCGGCTGATTCGATTCACCCTGCCGTCGATCTGCATGATGATTTTCACCTCCGTCTACAGTGTGGTAGACGGTTTCTTCGTGTCCAACTTTGCCGGAAAGGTGCCTTTTTCCGCGATCAACCTCATCATGCCGTTTTTGTTGATTCTCTCCACCGTCGGCCTGATGTTCGGCACGGGCGGCTCGGCGCTCGTGGCCAAGGCACTGGGCGAGCAGAAAAAAGAACAGGCAAACCACCTGTTTTCCCTGTTCGTATACGTGGCATTCGGCCTGAGCGCCGTATTTGCCGTGCTGGGCATAATTTTCATCCGTCCCATTGCCGCACTGTTGGGCGCGGAGGGCGAAACGCTGGCCAATGCCGCGCAATACGCGCGCATCATTCTCTGCGCACTGCCGTTCAATGCGCTGCAAATGATGTTCCAGTCGTTCTTCGTCACGGCGGAAAAACCCCGTCTGGGTCTGTACGTGACGCTTTCGGCCGGCATGACCAACATCGTCATGGATGCCGTGCTGGTCATTTTGCTTCCGCAGCAGTGGAAGCTGGCAGGCGCGGCCATCGCCACGGCGCTGAGCCAGATCGTCGGCGGCAGTGTCCCGCTGTTCTATTTCTTCGGCAAAAACAGCAGCATTTTGTGCCTCGGCAAGACCGAATTTTCCCTCAAGCCCATCGCACAGGCGTGTGGCAACGGCTCGTCGGAGTTCATGAGCAACATTTCCATGAACATCGTCGGTATGCTCTACAATGCCCAGCTTCTGAAGCACGACCCGGAAAACGGCGTTGCGGCCTACGGCGTGATGATGTACGTCAGCATGATTTTTTCGGCGGCATTTTTGGGCTATTCCATCGGCACCGCGCCGATCGTCGGCTACCACTACGGCGCGCAGAATCATAAGGAGCTGAAAAGCCTGCTGAAAAAGAGTCTGATCATGGTCGGCGCGTTCGGCCTTGCCATGATTCTCTCGGCCGAAGTTCTCGCCACGCCGCTGGCCATGATCTTCGTCCATTACGACGAGGCGCTGATGGATTTGACCGTCTCCGGCTTCCGTATTTTTGCCCTATCGTTCTGCTTTATGGGCTACGCCATCTTCTCCTCCGGCTTCTTCACCGCCCTGAACGACGGCCTGACCTCCGCACTGATCTCGTTTTTGCGCACGCTGGTGTTTCAGGTCGCCGCGATTCTCATTCTTCCCGCACTGCTCGGCATCGACGGCGTGTGGTATTCCATCGTCGTCGCGGAATTTATGGCCGTGCTGTTCAGCGCGATCTTCCTCATCGCCAAACGCAAAAAATACCGCTATTTCTAACCCCCGCGCCGATCTATCGAGTTCGAGCCGCGCGAGAACATATCGCGTCAACGAAGTTGACATATCGACAGCGGAAAACGGTGCCGTGGCAATCCGCGATCTATCCCGCACCTGCGGCGCGAAACCTCATCCGTCACCGCCAACGGCCTCATTTTGCATTTTTTGCCTCTCTCCGTCAGGGCTCCGGCTGCTGCAACCGCGGCAGCCGTTTTCTGCGCAAAAATTTCGTTTTTCTCTTGTGCATCCGCGCCGAACGTATTATAATAGGCGCAGAAACAGAAAGGGGGCTTTTTCATGACCCTGAAAGAATTACCGATCGGTGCAAGCGCCGTCGTTACCGCCGTCGGCGGTCAAGGCAGTCTGCGCCAGCATTTTCTCGACATGGGCGTCATTCCCGGCGCGGAGCTGACCGTGGTCAAATTCGCGCCTCTGGGCGACCCCATGGAGCTGCGCATTCACGACTATGAGCTGACCCTGCGTCTGGACGATGCCGCGCAGATCTCCGTCGATCCGATCGCACAGCGCAGCCGTTGCTATGCGGGCAAGCCCGATTTCAGCCGCTATCAGCACCCCGGTCTGGGCGAGGGCGGCAAATACCACGAAAAAGGCGACGGCACGCCCCTGCCAGACGGAACGGTTCTGACCTTTGCCTTGGTCGGCAACCAGAACTGCGGCAAAACAACGCTTTTCAACCGTCTGACCGGCTCCAATCAGCACGTGGGCAACTTCCCCGGCGTCACCGTCGACCGCAAAGACGGCCCCATCCGCGGCTACGCCAACACGAGCGTCGTTGATCTTCCGGGCATTTACTCGATGTCCCCCTATTCCAGCGAGGAGATCGTTTCGCGCAATCACATTCTGGTGGACAAGCCGCACGCCATCATCAACATTCTCGACGCGACCAACATCGAGCGCAACCTCTATCTGACCATGCAACTTCTGGAAATGGACGTCCCCATGGTCGTCGCGCTGAACATGATGGACGAGGTCACAGGCAACGGCGGCTCCATCGACATCAACGGCATGGAAGCGTTGCTGGGCGTGCCGGTCATTCCCATCTCCGCCGCAAAAAATTCCGGCGTAGACGAACTGATCCGCCACGCCGTACATATCGCGAAATATCAGGAAAAGCCGCGAAAACAGGACTTTTGCGACAAGAACGATTTCGGCGGTGCCGTCCACCGCTGCCTGCACGCCGTCGACCATCTCATCGAAGACCATGCCGAGCGCGCGGGTCTGCCGTTGCGCTTTGCCTCCGCCAAGGCCATCGAGGGCGACGGACTCATCCTCGAACAGCTCAAGCTCGACGGCAATGAAACGGAAATGCTGGAGCACATCGTCGTACAGATGGAGTCCGAGCGCCGGCTTGACCGTGCCGCGGCCATCGCGGATATGCGCTTTTCGTTCATTCATCGGCTGTGCACACAGACCGTCAGCCGCCCCCGCGAAAGTCGCGAGCGCGTGCGCAGTCGCAAGCTAGACCGCATCCTCACCGGCAAATACACGGCCATTCCCTGCTTTATCGGCATTATGCTGCTCGTGTTTTATTTGACGTTCGAGGTCATCGGCGCGTTTTTCCAATCTCTGCTGGAGTTGGGCATCAACCGTCTTTCACAGATCGTCGACCGTGCCCTGACCGCCGCCAACGTCAACCCCGTCATTCACGGCCTGCTGATCGACGGCATTTTTGCCGGTGTCGGAAGCGTGCTGAGCTTCCTGCCGATCATCGTCATTCTGTTTTTCTTTCTGTCCATGCTCGAAGACAGCGGCTATATCGCCCGCGTCGCCTTCTTTATGGACAAGCTCCTGCGCAAAATGGGTCTGTCCGGGCGGAGCATCGTGCCCATGCTCATCGGCTTCGGCTGCACCGTCCCTGCCGTCATGGCCACGCGGACGCTCCCGAGCGAACGCGACCGAAAAATGACCATCCTGCTCACGCCCTTCATGAGTTGCTCGGCCAAGCTCCCGATTTACGGCTTTTTCGTTGCGAGCTTTTTCCCCGCCTATCGTGGCCTGATCATGACGGGGCTGTATTTCCTCGGCATAGCCGTCGGCATCGGCATGGCATTTTTGCTGAAAAGCACGATTTTCCGCGGCGAGGCCGTTCCGTTCGTCATGGAACTGCCCAACTACCGCCTGCCCGGCGCGAAAAACGTGTCGCAGCTTCTCTGGGAAAAATCGCGGGATTTCCTGCAGCGCGCCTTTTCCGTCATTTTGATCGCGTCGATCGCGATCTGGTTCCTGCAAAGCTTTGACCTGCGTCTGAATCTGGTCGAAAATTCGCAAGACAGTATTCTCGCCGTCATCGCCGGCGCGATTGCGCCCGTATTCGCGCCGATCGGCTTGGGCGATTGGCGCATCTGCACCTCACTCATCAGCGGCTTCATGGCCAAAGAAAGCGTGGTCGCCACCATGCAGGTGCTGTTCGACGCTTCCATCACCGCCGCCGTCACGCCCCTGACCGCCGCGTGTATGCTGACATTCAGCCTGCTCTACACGCCCTGCGTGGCCGCCATTGCCGCCGTCCGTCGGGAACTAGGCAGAAAATGGGCCGCAGGCGTGGTCGTGTGGCAATGCGCCGTCGCATGGCTGGTCACACTGCTGGTGCGTCTGATTCTGGGAGGCATTTTATGACTCTTTTCGATTGGCTCCTGATCGCCGGCATCATCGCGGCCGTCATCGCCGCCGTTGTGCTTTTGCGCAAGCGCCGCAAAAAAGGCGGCTGTTGCGGCGATTGCGGCACGTGCGGCGGTTGCCGCTGATCGGCCGTCACAGCAGCAATCGGCCGAGCAACCGCGCATCGGTCAGCGCGGGACTTTCATACGCCCCGTCCAGAATTGCTTCCACATTGTCGGCGCTGTTGTCGATCTCCGCGGAATATTGCTGCGCCGTCTGCACGGTGTCCCCGCCCAGAAGCTGCACCACAATGCACGACAGTACGATCATCTTCACCCGCCCGACAATGTCGAAATCCGAAATGCTCTGCAAATAATACCGCTCCACGCCGCACCGCGCCAGCGTGCGCAGGCGTTCATCCCACGGCGCGTTTTCGCGCGGCGACTCCAAGCGGACGCACCACCGCGCGGACAGGATGTCCAGTTCGCGGTAAAACGCCAGAATGTCTTTCCCGTCGCAGGGCACGGCAATCGAGCGGGCAAATTTCAGTGCCTGCGGCGCGTCCCACGCGCCCTGTTCACCGTCAAGCATACGCTGCGCCTCATATCCGTACAGCAGTGCCAATGCCAGACTTTCCCGCACGTCGCGGCGCGTATCGCCCAGAATTTCCAGTATTTGCGCCCGCGTGCGGCACAGCAGTTCCATATCCGCCCGATCATACGGCGGTTCTTCCCCTCCGGGCGCGACGCGCTCCGTCCACGCGGCATTCGGATTTTCAAAAATCAGCCGCGCCGCCTCCGGGCAGGAAAGCTCCAGCCCGTATTCCGCGAAATCACCGTAGTCGTGCGTCAGCCGCGGAAAATCGCGGCAGGTTTGGCACAGTGCCGCCTCCCCGCATTCGGCCTGAATGCGGCATAGCCCGTCCGCTCGCCACATCGGGCACCGCCCGTCGACAAGGCGCAGGGAAAATTCGCCCGCCTCGTCGCGATAAAGGGCACGGCGCAGATCTTCGCCCAGCACGCCCTCCATCGCCCGATAGCGCGCCGCGCTGTCCGCATCGACCGCAATTTCCCAGCCCTTGCAACAGCTATCCGTGCACGCCGACGCAACACACGAAAACGCCTCGTAATACGCAGGCATACGCAAAATCATCCGTCATTCCTCCCGCTCGGCACGCATGGCCGCAGTTTTCTCCATTATACACGGCGGAAATTGCAATTGCAATCGGTTTCGTCCTGCGTTTTTCCGAAAAAAATCCGATTTTTTCGGAAACTTAATTCTTTTTTAATATTTACCCCTTTCTTTTTTCATGATTCCCCCGTATGATATAGGTAATACGTTTCATAAAGTATCTTTTTCATTTTCCTCTCCTCTTTTCTTAATGCAAAATCCGCAGATCACTCTGCGGATTTTGCATTTTTTTCGCGTTTTCGGGCACGATAACACCGAGGTGTTGCCTGTGTTGCTGTCTTACATTCGCACCGTCATTCTCTATCTGATCCTGATCGCCGTCATTCGCCTGATGGGCAAACGGCAGATCGGCCAGATGGAACCGACGGAATTTGTCGTCACAATGCTCGTTTCCAATCTGGCCGCCATCCCCATGCAGGATGGCGGCATTCCGCTGCTGTCCGGGCTTGTGCCCATTCTGACCGTGCTGGGGCTGGGGCTTTGCCTGTCCCACCTGTCCATGCGCGTCGTGCCGCTGCGCCGTTTTCTGTGCGGCAAGCCCGTCATTTTGATCGAAAACGGAAAAATTTTGCAGGAAAATCTGCGCCGCACTTCCGTCACCATGGACGAGCTGACCGGTCACCTGCGGGAAAAGGACGTCCTGCAAATCGAGCAGGTGCAGTTCGCCATTCTGGAAACGGACGGGAATTTCTCCGTTTTCCCCTTCCCCGCCCATCAGCCCGCAAGCGCAAAAGACGCGGGCATCGCCGTCGGGCGGCAGTTTTTGCCCGTCACGATCATCGAGGACGGGCACCTGTTCCGTGAAAATCTTTCCCTCGTGCGCAAAGACGAGCCGTGGGTCATACGCGTCCTGCGGGCGCACAACGCAACGGTGCAAACCACATGGCTTCTGACCGTCGATTCAGCCGACCATATCACATTCGTTGCACGGGAGGAAAAACCATGAATCGCCTTTTTGTCGGTCTTTTGATTCTGGCCGTTTTGCTTGTCGGCAGTCTGTCTGTCTGCATCGCAATGGAGCGCATCCACCGCCCCATCGCCGACGCACTCGCGCTGGCCACGCAATACGCGCTCGACGGAAACGCGCAAACCGCCCTCGCGCAGGCGCAAATTGCTCACGCACGCTGGGAAAAATACCATCGCTTCACGGCGGCCTTCGCCGACCACAGCCCGATGGACGAAATAGACAGCCTGCTCGACGAGCTGAACGTTTACGCGCAGGCATCCGAACCGACGCATTTTGCGGCCACCTGCGCGCATTTGCAATTCATGGCGACCGCCATGGCCGAAAGCCACCTACTCTCGTGGTGGAATCTGCTGTAATGCTCACTGCGCGCCGTGCATGAGCGCACTGAGCGCATCCGCCAAGTATGCGATGGCACGCATGGCCTCGTCGAACGTATTGCCCGCCGTACCCACCTCCACGATCATCGCCCCGTCGGACAGATCGTGGTTGAAGCGCTGCGCGCGCAAAATGGTCGGGCGCGTAATGCCCGGCGCCGCTTTTTCCAGAAGCACCTGCAATTTCAGTGCTGTCGCCAGATTCTCCTGCCAATCGGGATGTTCCATTCCCGAGCCGTCACTTCCGACCACCATCATCACTTGCGCCACCGACGCGCCCGCAAGCTGCACCGTCGGCGCATACTGGCTTCCGTCAGCGAGAGCGACGGCGTCGCGGTGCAAATCAAGCACCACGCAAACGGACGGAAACTGCGCCAGATACTCCTGCACGGACAGGCGCGAATTGTTATACGCGCTGTTGTACGACGGATAGTCGTGCAACCGTCGGTCATGCAGTACCGTAATACCCGCCTCGCGCAAAAGTTCGGCAAGCCGATCGCCCAGCGCGACCATGTTATACGCGGTGTCGAGCGTGCGATAGGACGTGCTCTCCGTATAGTTCTGATCGGCCGTTTTCGTGTAGCTTTCGCTGGCATGGGTATGCACGATCAGCACCGTCGGCTCGCGCACGGACAAATCCCAATCAAGCCGCGCCGTCACCAAATGCGCCACGTCCACGCGATAGGCGCAGTCGTCGGCATAGCGGATAGCTGCTTTTTCCGCATCCGACGCGGAAAACGTCACCCCCGCCGCACCCGGCCCGGCGGGCACGGCCGTCCCCTGCCCGGGCTTGGACAGGCCGCCTTGCGGCAGGCGGTTGATCGGTGTGTCCTCGGGGCGCGGCGTACACGCGCCAAGCTGTGTGGCGAACCACAAAACCATAAAAATCAGCGCAGCACCGAATGCGGTGCTGCGTTTCTGTTTCTCCATATTGCATTCCTCCGTACTTGATTTCATACGGTCATTGCTCCGGTCGCTTCCATTTCGGCCGCGTGCGCAATTCCACGCGCAGTTCCCGAAAAAAATTCTGCATCCGCTCGGTCGCCTCCTGCTCGCGGACACCGCCGACCAGCTCCGGATGATGGTTGAACGCCATCTGCGTCAGATCGCACACCGACCCGCATGCGCCGTATTTTTCGTCACGCGCGCCGAATACGACCCGCGCAATGCGCGCATTGATGATCGCGCCCGTGCACATCGGGCACGGCTCCAGCGTGACATACAGCGTGCAATCCCACAGCCGCCAGCCGCCCAAATGCGCGCACGCCTCGGCGATTGCCTCCATTTCGGCGTGTCCGAGCGCGTTGCGCGATTTTTCGCGCCGATTTCTTCCGTGCCCGACGATCTCGCCGTTGCGCACCACGACACAGCCGACCGGCACCTCGCCGTCGTCCGCCGCCTCCTGCGCAAGCTGCAGCGCCGCATCCATGAACGCTTCATCCGTCATCGAAATCCCCTCCGTTTTTCCCTTTGGTACTATGATAACGGAAATGCGCCCTTTTTGTCAAGCCTCGGTCGCAAGCGCACCGAGCAAAACCGTCAGTTCTTCGGCAGACAGGCCGCAGCGCGCCTGTCCCAGCCCCGCCACACACCGCGCCACCGCCTGCTGCAATGCCGCCTCGTCGCCGTCCGTCAGAGGTTTTCCCGTCAGTAGAAAATCCGCGCTGACGTTCAGAATCCGACTCAGTGCGACCACGGTGTCCAGCGACGGCTCGCGCCGTCCCTGCTCATACATCCCCACCGCGCTGGTGCTCACCTGCAGCCGTTCGGCCAGTTCCGCGCGCCGCAGGCCGACCGACCGCCTGAGCAGGCAAATGCGTTCCCCCAGCATTCGGCTTTTCCCCCTTTTTTGTTTTCCATAATAGCACCCGCATGGCGCGAAAAAGCGCGAAATGCGCATACTACACGTTTCGCGCTTTTTCACACGAAACGTGTAGTATACTTTTCTTGGCAATAAATTGGAAAATTCCCAAATTCCTGCCAAAACGCATTCACGAAAGGAGGCATCCGCCATGACGCTGTGCGAACTGAGCCGCTGCTACGAACAAGCCGCCGTCCCCCTGCGCGACCGCCTGCGGGAACTGCGGCAGGCGCTTGCGCGCTCCGACGACCCGGATGAGATCTGGCATCTGAAACGCCGCATCGCGGAACTGACACCCATGCTCACGCAGATGAACGAACTGGCCGATCTGACCGCACACTATTACGAAAGAGGGTACTATCGCAATGAAAAATATACTTTATGACGGCTATCTCGGCCCGCGCCTGCCCAAGCAGATCCAGCTTGCGCGCGTCCAGCGGGTCATTCGCGAGGAGCTTACGCCCTTGCAGCAGCAAACGCTGACAGACTACTATTTCCATCGCCTGACCATCCCGCAGATCGCGCGGGCGCGCGGCGTACATAAAAGCACCGTCAGCCGCACGTTGCACCGCGCGGAAAACAAGCTCCGCCGCTTTCTCAAATACTGACCGCCGCACGGCGACAATGCTCTCTTTACTTTTCCCCGAAAAAATGCTATACTGAGTTTACGATACCGTTTGATGGGAGCATGGCCATGGAGAATTATTTTCAGATGCATATGTCGCGTGCGGAAATCGACGCGTTTTCCAATCTCGCACTCGCGCACATCGGCGACGCCGTTTTCGAGCTGCTTTGCCGCAGTTATCTTTGCCGCCAAGGGGCGCAGAACGTCGACCACCTGCACCGCAACACCGTCCGTCTGGTAAAAGCCGGCGCGCAGGCGCAGTTTGCCGACGCTATGCTTCCGCACCTGAACGAAACGGAGCTTTCCTACTATCGGCGCGGCAAGAACGCGCACGTCCATGCCGTTCCCAAGGGCGCAACGCCTGCCGAATACGCCAAAGCCACGGGCGTGGAGGCACTGTTCGGCTATCTCCACTTAAGCGGGCAGGACGTCCGCGCCAACGAAATTTTCCGCACGGTCATGGAGGCACTGTATGGCATTTGACGCATTTTATCTGCGCGCGGTTCTGGACGAAATCCGCGCGCTGGGCGACGTGCGCGTGGAGAAAATCCACCAGCCGACGCGCGACACCGTCATTTTTCAGTTGAAAGGGCGGCAGGGCCGCGCCAAGTTGCTCATCGCCGCCAACCCCTCTGCGCCGCGCCTGCACCTGACGACGACCGCCCCCGAAAATCCCGCCGAGCCGCCGATGTTCTGTATGCTGCTGCGCAAGCACCTGTCCGGCGCGCGCCTGACCGCCGTCGACCAGCTTCCGCTGGAGCGTGCCGCCGTTTTCACCTTCGATTGCACGGACGAATTGGGCGACGCCGCGAGCAAGCGCCTCTTGGTCGAGCTGATGGGCAAGACCTGCAACCTCTATTTGCTCGACGCAAGCGGCCGCATCATCGACTGCCTGCGCCGTATCGGTCTGGACGCGGGCGCACGGCGCACCGCCCTGCCCGGTATGTTCTATCAGTTCCCCGACCCGGTAGAAAAAGCCGACCCGACCTGCGCCGATTTCGACGCGATTTTGCGCGCGCCCGGCGCGGATGTCCTATCCGATCGCCTGATGGACAGCTTGGGCGGCCTCTCTCCGCTCGTTTGCCGCGAAGCGGCGCTGTTCGCCGCGGGCGCAGTCGACGCACGCGTAGGCGGCGCGGATATTTGCGCCGTCGCGGAGCGTCTGCGGCTGTTCTTTGCCGAGCATTTGGCACATCCGACCCCGTGCTTCTATGCCCCGCCCGACTCCCCGCCCACGCAGTTCGCCTTTTGCCCCATCCGCCAGTACGGCGATTGCGGGTGCGCGGACGGCTTTTCCGACCTGCTCGACCGCTACTATGCCCTGCGCGACCATCGCGATGCCATGCGCCAAAAAAGTCAGAGTGTGCGCAAAGCCGTCACCAATCTCTGCCAACGGCTCAAGCGCAAAATCGCCGTCCAGACCAAGGAGCTGGAGGCAACCTACGACCGCGAACGTCTGCGCCGGCTCGGTGACATTCTCACCGCCAATCTCCATCGCATTCGCCGCGGCGACACGTGCGTTCGCGTCGAAGATTTTTACAGCGAGGACATGGCCGAGATTGAAATCCCCCTCTCCCCGCAGCTTTCTCCCCAGCAAAATGCGGCAAAATTTTACCGCGATTACACGCGCATGAAAAACGCGGAAAAGGAACTGACGCGGCAAATCGCGCTGGCGCGCGAGGAGCTTGACTATCTTTCCAGCGTGCTCGACGAGCTTGACCGCGCCCAATCGGAGGCGGAGCTGGAAGAAATTCGACAGGAATTGCAAAGCACGGGCTATCTGCGCGCCGATGGCGGCAAGAAAAAAGCCAAGGCCGCCAAACTCCCGCCGATGCGCTTCACCTCCACGGACGGCTACCTCATCTACGTCGGGCGCAACAACCGTCAGAACGAAGAACTGACGTTCAAGCTCGCACGAAAGGACGATCTTTGGCTGCACGCGTCGCACGTGCACGGAAGCCACGTCATCATTTCCTGCAACGGCACGACCCCGCCCGACAATACCGTCACGCAGGCGGCGCAGCTTGCCGCGCATTACGCGCAGTCGGTCGGCGGACAGAATATCCCCGTCGACGTCACCCCCGTCCGTCAGGTCAAGAAGATCCCCAACGGCAAACCCGGCATGGTCATTTACCATACCTACCGCACCGTCATCGCCAACCCCTACCCCGACATCGTGGTGGACGCCCTGAATGCGCAATAAGAAAAAACCTCCGCCCCCGGAGGTTTTTTCAATGCATAATTCATAATGAAAAATGCAAAATTTCCACGACTCCTGTAGGGGCGATCATCGATCGCCCGCCTGCACCGCACGACCCCCTATGTCATCCCGAGCGAGCGAATGCGAGTCGAGGAATGACGTACAGATAAACGTGGCGCAATGAGAACCAACCGCATAAAAACTGCCCTCCCATCGCGGGAGGGCAGTTCAATTTTCTCAGTTTCGCCGGAACGAATAGTCCGCCAGCGTCAGCCGCATCAGCGCGGTATTCGCCTCCTCGTCGGTAAACAGCGCCGTGAAGCGGCGGTCGACGGCCAGCGCCTCGAGCGTCCATTCCAAGTGCCCTTTTTCCGCCAACGCCGCAAATCCGTCGCTCTCGCGATGCCCGCCGAGGCAGCGGTGCGCGCTTTGCATCATAGCCTCGTCGGCCATCGGCCGCAGGCGCACGCCGATGGCTGCGGCATTTTCCCGCGCCGCCGTCCATGCGGCGATAAATTTCTTCTCCACAGGCGCGTCCTCAGTTCAGAAAATCTTTCAGATTGTCCAAAAACTTTTTGCGTTTCGGCGTCGATTTTCCTTCGATCGACCCCTCAAGCTGGCGCAGCAGATCTTTCTGCTCCTTGGTCAGCTTCGTGGGCGTTTCGACGACCACGGTGAAACGATGCCGCCCTCTGCGGCGCGGATTGTTGACATCCGGGATGCCCTTGTCGCTGAGCACAAACTCGCGCCCCGTCTGCGTGCCCTCGGGAATGTCATACGTAACCTTGCCGTCCAGCGTCGGCACCTCGATCTCGCCGCCGAGCGCGGCCTGTGTGAACGAAATCGGCACTTCGCAGTACACGTCCATGCCGTTGCGCTGGAACATGGGATGGCGGCGAATCGTGACTTCCACCATCACATCGCCGTTCGGGCCGCCGTTGGCACCGACGTTGCCCTGCCCGCTGACACGGAACGCCTGACCCATGTCGATACCGGCCGGGACTTTCACTTTCAGCTTCTGCGTGTGGCGCACCTTGCCCTTGCCGCGGCAGGTGGTGCACGGTGTCTTGACGATTTTTCCGCGTCCGCTGCACTGCGGGCATACGGATGTCGACTGCATGGACATTCCCATGAAATTCTGCGTAGTACGCACCTGACCTGCGCCGCGGCAGTAAGAACAGGTCTCCACCACGCCGTCGGCCGAGCCGCTGCCATGGCAGGCCGCGCAATTTTCGATGCGGTTGACCGACACTTCCTTTTCGCAACCGAACGCCGCCTCTTCAAACGTCAGCTCCAGCCGCGTGCTGATATTTTCGCCCCGACGCGGCGCATTGGGATTGCTGCGGCGCGTTCCTCCGCCGAAAAAGGAGCCGAAAATATCGCCCAGATCACCGAAATCGCCAAAGCCGCCGAATCCGCCGCCCTGTCCCGCGCCGAAATTAGGATCAACGCCGGCATGGCCGTACTGGTCGTAGCGGGCACGCTTGTCGTCGTCGGACAGGACTTCATACGCCTCGCCCAATTCCTTGAATTTCTCCTCGGCTTCCTTATCGCCGGGGTTGCGGTCGGGGTGGTATTTCATGGCCGCCTTGCGATAGGCTTTTTTTATTTCCTCGGCGCTTGCGCCCTTTTCAACGCCCAGCACCTCATAATAATCTCGTTTATCTGCCATAAAAATAATCTCCTAAATCAGGATTTTCGGGCAGTTTCCATGCCCAAAGGCTTCCGTTCCCAAATGCACCAACAAGGGGCGGCGTTTTTGCCGCCCCTTGGGCTGATTGGAATTAGTCGACCGTTTCGTAGTCGGCATCGACCACGCCGTCGTCGTTGCCGCAAGAGCCGCAGTTGTTGTCACAGCCGGGCTGACCCTGCTGCGGATTAGCCTGCTGATACAGCTTCTCGGACACGGCATAGAATGCTTTCTGCACTTCCTCGGTAGCCGCCTTGATGGCCGCCACATCATTGCCCTTGTTAACTTCCTTCAGGTGGTCGACGGCGCTCTGGATGGAGGCTTTCTCGTCGGCGGAGATCTTGTCGCCCAGCTCGTTGAGGGTCTTTTCGGTCTGATACACGGTCTGGTCGGCGGTGTTGTGGGTGTCCACTTCCTCCTTGCGCGCCTTGTCCTCGGCGGCGTACTGCTCGGCCTCCTTCACGGCCTTGTCGATGTCTTCCTTGCTCAGGTTGGTCGACGCGGTGATGGAGATATTGGCCTCCTTGCCCGTGCCCAGATCCTTTGCGGAAACTTTCACGATGCCGTTGGCATCAATATCGAACGAAACCTCGATCTGCGGAACGCCGCGCGGTGCCGGCGCAATGCCGCCCAACTGGAAGCGACCCAGCGTCTTGTTGTAAGCCGCCATTTCGCGCTCGCCCTGCAGCACATGCACCTCCACGGAGGTCTGGCCGTCGGCGGCTGTGGAGAAGATCTGGCTCTTGCGGGTGGGGATGGTGGTGTTGCGGTCGATCAGACGAGTGAACACGCCGCCCATCGTTTCAATGCCCAAAGACAGGGGGGTAACGTCCAGCAGCACGACGTCCTTCACGTCGCCCGTCAGCACGCCGCCCTGAATGGCCGCGCCCACGGCGACGCATTCGTCGGGGTTGATGCCCTTGAAGCCTTCCTTGCCGGTAATACCCTTAACGGCCTCCTGCACGGCGGGGATACGGGTCGAACCGCCGACGAGCAGCACCTTGTCCAGATCGTTCGCTTTCAGTCCCGCGTCGGACATTGCCTGACGGACGGGCTTCATTGTGCGCTCGACCAGATCGGCGGTCAGCTCGTTGAACTTTGCACGCGTCAGCGTCACGTCCATGTGCTTGGGGCCGGTCGCGTCTGCGGTGATATAGGGCAGGTTGACGGTGGTGGAGGTCATGCCGGACAGCTCGATCTTGGCTTTCTCTGCGGCCTCTTTCAGGCGTTGCATGGCCATCTTGTCGTTGCGCAGGTCGATGCTCTCGGCCTTTTTGAACTCGTTGACCAGATAGTCCATGATCCGCTGGTCGAAATCGTCGCCGCCCAGATGGGTGTCGCCGGCCGTCGCCAGAACTTCCACGATGCCGTCGCCGATTTCCAGAATGGAAACGTCGAACGTACCGCCGCCCAAATCGTAGACCATGATCTTCTGTTCCTGCTCTTTGTCGAGGCCATAGGCCAGCGCGGCCGCGGTCGGCTCATTAATGATACGTTTGACTTCCAGACCCGCGATCTTGCCGGCGTCCTTGGTCGCCTGACGCTGTGCGTCGGAGAAGTATGCGGGCACGGTGATGACGGCCTCGGAAACGGTCTGTCCCAGATACGCCTCGGCGTCGGCTTTCAGCTTTGCCAGCGTCATGGCGGAGATTTCCTGCGGGGTGTAGTTCTTGCCGTCGATGGTCACGTGGTAGTTTTCGCCCATGTGACGCTTGATGGATGCAACGGTGCGGTCAGCATTGGTGACTGCCTGACGCTTTGCCACCTGACCGACCATACGCTCGCCGGTCT
Source organism: uncultured Oscillospiraceae bacterium (assembly GCA_964435375.1). Taxonomy (GTDB): domain Bacteria; phylum Bacillota; class Clostridia; order Oscillospirales; family Oscillospiraceae; genus Faecousia. Next base: position 57,033 of record CAYSYK010000006.1, read on the forward strand.
TGGAGAAAGCCACGACGGAAGGCGTGGTTCTGCCGCCCTCGGCGTTGGCGATTACGACGGGTTCGCCGCCTTCCAGCACGGCGACGCAAGAGTTGGTTGTTCCCAGATCAATACCGATAATTTTAGACATAATAGTTTCCTCCTATATGATAAAAGTTTCGTTTTTACAATGTTAGTTTGCCACCTGCACCATGGCGAATCGGACGATTTTCTCGCCGATTTTGAAGCCTTTCTGGAACACCGCCGAAATGACGTTTTCCCCGAGGCTTTCGTCCTCGTTGTGCATGATGGCGTTGTGCAGTGTGGGATCAAAGGGATCACCCACCGCGCCGAATACTTCCACGCCCAGACCGCCGAAAATTTTCATCAGCTCGTTCATGGTCAGCTCCACGCCTTTTTTGTACGCTTCGTCCTGCGTCGGCTGATTGAGTGCTCTGTCCAGATTGTCGTAAATCGGGAGCATTTTCGCGACGGTATCGGCCTTGCCGTTTCCGTAGGACGCATCTTTTTCCTTGATGGTGCGCTTGCGGAAATTGTCAAATTCCGCGGCCAGCCGCAGGAAAGCATCGTGCTCGGCGTTGTATTTTTCCTCCCACGGATTTGCCTCCGGCGCTTGCGGCGTTTCGACCGCTTCCTCAACCGGTTGCTCGCAGACTTCCTCTGCGGGGGTCTCGCATTTTTCCTGTTTTTCTTTTTTTGCCACGCTCATTACTCCTTATTTTCAGGCTGGGGAAGCTGGGGTTGCTCGGGCTTGGAGAACATCTTGCTCAGGCTCTCGGCGAAATAACTCAATCGCGCCGTCACCTTGGCATAGTCCATCCGCGTCGGGCCGACCACGCCGATCATACCCTGCATTCCGTCGCCGATGTCGAATTTTGTCATGACCACCGAAGTGTCTTTCAGCTCCTGTGCCACGTTTTCCGGGCCGACGAGCACCTTCGTGCCGTTTTCGTTGATGAGGGCAGGCAAATTGCTCAGTGCCTCTTCATCGAGCGATGTGATGACGCGCTGTGCCTTGTCCACGTCCCGATATTCCGGCTGGGACAGCAGGCGCATCTGCCCTGCCATGGCCACGTTCGTGCTGTTTTGCCCGCGCAGGGCATCCACCGTGAAATCCACGATCACGGGAACCAGCGCCGCGGCGGCACCCGCCGAGCGAGTCACACGGTCGAGCAGCTCCGCGCTGAATTGCTCCTGTGTGATCTCCGTCATGGAGGCGTTGAGCACGGCGGAAAGCACTTTCAAATCGCTCTCGTGTACGCTGACGGGCAGCTTGATGAGCTTGTTGAGCACCTCGTCGGTGGACAGCATCAGCACCAAAATGATACTCCCGGGGGCGGCCTCCAGCAATTCAAAATGCTTCACGGTCGTGCCGCGGTTGCGCGCCGCCATGGAGATTGCCGGCAGATCGGTCGCCTGCGAAACCAGCTTGGCCACGCGTTCAACCAGCTTATCCACCTGCTGCATTTTCTCGTCGAACGAGGCGTTGATGCGGCTCGTTTCGTCGAGCGTCAGGCGATAATCGGCCATCAGTTCGTCCACGTACAGCCGATATCCGGCCGGCGACGGAACGCGCCCCGCACTGGTGTGCGGCTGCTCCAGATAGCCCATTGCCGTCAGGTCAGCCATTTCGCTGCGGATCGTGGCCGAGGAAAAATTCATATCCGGCAATTCCGCAATCGCTTTGGAGCCGACCGGTTCCGCCGTGCGGATATACAGGTCGACGATCGAGCGCAGAACCTTCTTTTTTCGTTCCGTCAGTTCCATGAATGACCTCCGTTTTCAGGTTTGGCACTCTTTTCTCCTGAGTGCTAAGCACACTATACCACCGAGTGCCAAAAAAGTCAATAGGGAGAATTATAAAATATTTTTGAACGATCTCCGATTTTTATACGCACCGCCCCAAGCGGCCAAAAAACGGAATTGCTCGCAAATTTTGCATTTTGCCTATTTACATTTGAAACAAAATGGTGTATGATGTGGAGCGAACAGAGTAGGAGCCCCCGCGTAAAGTGCTGTCAAAATGGGGAGTTGAGTGACAGACGAAGGATTTTTCCGCGATGGGGACCCCGCACCCGCTGCCCATATTGGATATTCTCCTTTATGAGAGGCGATACTCAGTCGGGCGTCCGGCTTTGCCGTCATGCTCACGGAGGCATCCTGCGCACTTTTCCTCCCCAACGATTTCGTTGGGGAGTTTTGCATGGGCCGTGGCGCGGCGATTCGGCTGTCCTCACGTTAAAGGAGGTTTTCCATGAAAAAACACCGTTCTTCTCTTATGTCCACCAAGACGCTGGCCTATTGTGCCCTGCTCGCCGCGCTGAGCGTCGTATTCGCGCGCCTCATCGGGCTGATGCCCGATGCCGGCAGTCGCTTTTCCATCGAAGCCGTGCCGATTTTTCTGGCCGGAATGCTTTTCGGCCCCTTTCCCGGCGCAATGGTCGGCTTTGTCGCGGATTTTGCAGGCTGCCTGTTCTCTCCCTATGGCTACAACCCGATCTTTTGCGTCCCGCCCATTCTCTACGGCCTGTTCGGCGGTCTGTTCCGCCGATTCCTCGCGCAAAAGGGCGATCTGTGGCGGCTGTTTCTGGCATTTTTGCCGCCGGTCGTGCTCGGATCACTGCTGTACCAGAGCGCAGCGCTCGCCTATATGTACTACGACGGCGTGTTCTGGGACGGCTTTTTGCTGAAGCTGAGCACCCGCGCCGTGCAATTCGCCGTGACGATCGTGGTGGACGTCGTACTCACGCGCCTGCTGCTGCGCAGCGGCGTATTCACCCGCCTCGGCCTCTGGCCGCCGCAGAAATTCGTCAATTCGTCTCGAAAGGATGACATACAATGAATGTCAATGAAGCACTGGAATATATCCACTCCGTCTGCTGGAAAGGCAGCATTCCCGGCCTTGGGCGCACACGGGCACTGCTCGCGCGCATGGGAAATCCCGAAAAAAAGTTGAAATTTGTTCACATCGCAGGCACGAACGGTAAGGGCAGTACCGCCGCCATGACCGCCTCCATCCTGCAAAAAGCCGGCTATCGCACCGGTCTTTATACCTCCCCCTACATCTACCGCTTTCACGAGCGTATGCAGGTCAACGGCGTTCAGATCTCCGACGAGGATCTTGCCGCCATCACCGAATGGGTGCGGCCGCTGGCCGAATCCATGGACGAAAAGCCGACCGAATTTGAGCTGGTGAGCTGCATCGCCTTTGAATATTTCCATCGTCAGAACTGCGACATCGTCGTGCTGGAAGTCGGCATGGGCGGCGCGCTCGACTCCACCAACGTCATCGAAGTACCCGAGGTCGCCGTCATCACCAATATCGGCCTCGACCACACCGAAGTTCTGGGCGACACGCTTGAGGCCATCGCCGAAACGAAATCCGGCATTTTCAAGGTGGGCGGTCACGCCGTCGTCTATCGCGGCACGCCGTCCGTGGAGGCCGTTTTCGAGCGCATCTGCGCCGAGCGGCACCTGACGCTGAAAAAAGCGGACTTCGACACGCTGGTTCTGCATTCGCACGGACTTGACGGGCAGGTTTTCGACTGCGGCGCACGCAAAAACCTTGTTCTGCCGCTGCTGGGCGGCCATCAGCTCAAGAACGCGGCCGTCGTCCTCTCCGTGATCGACACGCTCAAGGAAATCGGTTGGCAAATCTCCGAGCAGAACATCCGCGACGGTCTGCGCGACGTGCAGTGGCCGGGGCGGTTCGACATTGTGCGCCGCGACCCGCTGTTCATCATCGACGGCGGCCACAATCCGCAGTGCTTTGAAGCGCTGATCAAGAACATTCAGGATTACCTGCCCGATCGCCGTATCGTCGCGCTGACGGGCGTTCTGGCCGACAAGGATTACGCCGATATGTACCGCCCGATCATGCCGTACGTGTCGCGCTTCGTGTGCATCACCCCGCCCAACCCGCGGAAGCTGGATGCCGACCGTCTGGCCGAATTTCTGCGTCAAGGCGGTGCCGAGGCCGAGCCGTGCGACAGCATCGACGCCGGCGTGCGCCGCGCCTTGGCCTTGGCCGGGAAAGACGGCGTGGTGCTCTGCTTCGGTTCGCTGTACACCATCGGCTCCGTCCGTGATGCCCTGCTCGCACTCTGACATCTTGTAAAAGCACCACCCCGCGGTGGTGCTTTTTTTGCGCGGAAGTCCCTTTTCGCGATACGCGCCTGCGCCGCGGCCGCGATTGCGCGCCGATTTCTTCCGCTTTCGTAATTTTCTGCGTCCCGCGCCCTTTACAAGCGTGCGGAAAAATGGTATATTATACTGTAGCCGTGAAGTAATCGCCGCGTTCGGTTTCTTCCGCGCATCCATGATTTTCCGAAAAACGGGAGAGTTTTTTCATGCTGGACAAATTGCAGGCGGTCGCCGACCGCTACGAGGAGCTGTGCGCCAAATCGGAGCAGCCCGATTTTTATGCCGACCCGAAAAAGGCCGCCGCGCTGTTGCGCGAAAAAACCGAGCTGGAGCCGATCATCGAGGCATATCGCGCCTACCGTCAGGCCGAGCGCGACATGATCGGTGCACAGGAGCTGATGAGCGACCCGGAAATGAAAGAACTGGCGCAGGAGGAATTCCATCTGGCCAAATCCGCCGCGGACACTCTGCGCGACAAACTGCGCATTCTGCTCCTGCCCAAAGACCCCAACGACGAGAAGAACGTCATCGTCGAAATACGCGGCGGCGTCGGCGGCGAGGAAAGTGCCCTGTTCGCGCACAGCCTGTTTCGGATGTATTCCATGTATGCCGCCCGGCAGGGCTGGCAGTTGGAACTGCTGAACTACAACGAAACCGAGCTTGGCGGCGTGAAAGAGGCGGATTTCCTCATCAACGGCCGCGGCGCATACTCCCGCATGAAATACGAATCCGGCGTTCACCGCGTCCAGCGCGTCCCGGAGACTGAATCCGGCGGACGCGTGCACACCTCCACGGCCACCGTCGCCGTGCTTCCGGAAATGGAAGAGGTGGACGTACAGCTCGACCCCGCCGACATCGAAATGCAAGTCTATCGCGCCTCGGGCGCGGGCGGCCAGCACGTCAACAAGACCTCTTCCGCCGTGCGCCTGATCCACAAGCCGAGCGGCATTGTCGTGGCCTGTCAGGAGGAGCGCAGTCAACTGCAAAATCGTGAAAAATGCATGAAAATGCTCGCCTCGCGCCTGTACGAGATCGAACAGACGCGCATTGAAAGCGAGCATGGCGGCCTGCGCCGCAGTCAGGTCGGCACCGGAATGCGCAACGAGCGCATCCGCACGTACAATTTCCCGCAGGGACGCGTCACCGATCACCGCATCGGCCTAACGCTGTACCGCATCGACGCCGTCATGGACGGCGACCTCGACGAGCTGATCAACGCCCTTGCCACCGCCGATCAGGCCGAGAATCTGAAAAACAGCCAGTAGCTTTCCTTTGGGGGAAGGCTTTACAGAAAGGAAAAACCATGCAATATATCACCCATTCCCCCGAGGAAACGGAGGCCGTCGGCGCGGCGCTGGCACGCGTCCTGCCTCCGGGCACCGTGATTGCCTATCGCGGCGATCTCGGCGCGGGAAAAACCGCCTTCACGCGCGGGCTTGCGCGCGGCCTCGGCTATACCGAGCCCGTCACCAGCCCGACATATACCATTGTCAACGAATATTGCGGCGGCCGCCTTCCCCTGTTCCATTTCGATATGTATCGCCTGCGCACGTCGGACGATCTGTGGGACATCGGCTGGGAGGATTATCTCGACCGCGGCGGCATTTGCGCCGTGGAATGGAGCGAGAACGTAGCAGACGCCATGGACGGTGCCCTGTGCATCACCATTGAAAAGTGCGACGCATCTACCCGCCGCATCATCATAGAGGGAGGCGATTCATTTGCTGATCTTAGCCTTTGAAACATCGGCAAAAGCCGCCGGTGTCGCACTGCACGACGGGACGACCCTCCTGTCGGAAGCCTATCAGAACACGGGTCTGACGCACAGCCAAACGCTGATGGTCATGGCCGAGGACGCGCTGAAGCAGTGCGCGCGCACCGTGCAGGACGTTACCCACGTGGCCGTGGCCGCAGGTCCCGGCTCGTTTACCGGCGTGCGCATCGGCGTAGCCGCCGCCAAGGGTTTCGCGTGGGGTGCAGGCATTCCGTGCTACGGTGTTTCCACGCTGGAGGCCATGGCGCGCGGCCTCGGCATTTGGGACGGTGTCGTCTGCGCCGTCATGGATGCCCGCCGCAATCAGGTGTATAACGCCCTGTTCCGCTTTGAATGCGGGCGTTGCACGTCCCTGTGCCCCGACCGGGCAATCGCGCTGGCCGATCTGGCGCAGGAGCTTGGCGCATTTTCCGCCCCCGTCTATCTGGTCGGCGACGGCAGCCGTCTGACATGGGACACCTTGCACGGCTCCGTCCCCGCGCTCATTCTGCCCGCGGAGCACCGCCTGCAGCAGCGCGCCACGGGCGTCGCCCTTGCGGCACTGGAAAAAATCAACGCGGGCGAGATCGGCGATGCCGCCGCTCTGGAGCCGAATTATCTCCGCTTGAGTCAGGCGGAGCGTGAAAAACTGGAAAAAATGCAAAGGAGATAGAAAACATGGCAACCGTTCACGTACTCGACCACCCCCTCATCCAGCACAAGCTGGCCATTGTGCGCAACAAAGACACCGGCGTAAAAGAATTCCGCGAAATGATCGGAGAGATCTCCGGTCTGATGTGCTACGAGGCCACGCGCAACCTGCCCACCGAGCAGGTGCAGGTACAGACTCCCGTCGCAACCGCGAATTGTCGGATGCTCTCGGGCAAAAAGCTGGCCATCGTGCCCATCCTGCGCGCAGGACTCGGCATGGTCGATGCCATGGTCGATCTGATTCCCTCGGCAAAAATCGGACACATCGGCCTGTATCGCGACCCCGTGACCCACCTGCCCGTGGAATATTACTGTAAGCTCCCCGAGGATATCGAAAGCCGTCAGGTTTTCGTCGTCGACCCGATGCTCGCCACGGGCGGCAGTGCGATTGCGGCCATTGATTTCCTGAAGAAACACGGCTGCAAGAACATCATCATGATGAACGTCATCGGTTGTCCCGAGGGTGTCAAAGCCGTGCGCGAAGCCCATCCCGACGTGGAGCTGTATCTGGCCGCCGTCGACGACCACCTCAACGACCACGCATACATCGTCCCCGGTCTGGGTGACGCGGGCGACCGCATTTTCGGCACAAAATAACAAAAAGGAACACAATTATTTGGATACAGTAATGGAAATCGTCGGCTACTGCGGCACATTTCTCGTAGTAGCCGCCATGTTGATGACCTCAATGACCCGCCTGCGGCTGGTCAACATCGTCGGCTCGTTCTTGTCGGTCATATATTGCATTTATTCGCATTCCATGCCCGTTGCCCTCATGAACGCCTGCCTCATCCTCATCAATGTTTATCGTCTGATCGACGCGTGGCGCAAGAAAAAAGCCGAGCAAGTTCGGTGACATTCCGCCGCAAAGAAAGGAGATTTTCGCCGTGAATTCGGACTATATTGCCGTTTTTGACTCCGGCGTGGGCGGCGCGAGCGTACTGCGCCATCTGCGGCGACTTCTGCCGTGCGAAAATCTGCTCTATTTCGGCGACGATGCCAACGCCCCCTACGGAAACCGCACCACGCAGGAGGTGCGCGATCTCACGCTTGCCGCCGTAGCGCGGCTTGTGAACGCCTACCCGATCAAGGCATTGGTCGTCGCGTGTAACACGGCAACCTCCGCCGCCATCGGCGATCTGCGCGCGGCCTATCCGCAGTTGATCGTCGTCGGCATTGAACCCGCGCTCAAGCCCGCGGCCGACCGCTTCCCGGGCGGACACATCGGCATTCTGGCAACGGATGTGACCCTGCGCGAAAAGAAGCTGAACGACCTGATGTCGCGTTTCGGCGAAAATTGTCGCATCAGCCAGATCTCCGCGCCCGGACTTGTGGAGCTGGTGGAGCGCGGACTCGGCGAAAGCGAGGCCGCCAACGCACTTTTGCGGCCGATTCTGTCGCCGTATCGCGGAAAACTGGACGCGCTGGTGCTCGGTTGCACGCACTACCCCTTCGCGCAGGAGACGATCCGCTCCATTCTCGGCGATAACGTCCTGCTGCTCGACGGCGGTGAAGGAACCGCCCGTCAGACCCGCCGTCGCCTGACGGAAAGCGGTGCTCTGCGCGCAGAAGATCAGCCGGGCGAACTGCGCATTTTGCACAGCGGCGCGGACGCGACCTATCCCGAACGAATCCGTAAACTTACAGAATAAGGAGAACGATATGGATAAGACCCTCGTCATCGGAATTGCCGGCGGCACCGGTTCCGGCAAAACCACCCTTGTCAAGCGTCTGGCCGAACATTTCGGCGGCCGCGTCACCATGCTCAGTCACGACAATTATTACAAATGCCGCGACGATCTGCCCTTCGAGCAGCGCTGCCTGCTCAACTACGACGAGCCGGACGCCATGGACACCAGCCTGATGGTCTACCATCTCGAGCAACTGCGCCGCGGCCTGCCCGTCGACTGCCCCGTTTACGACTTCACCCAGCACAACCGCAGCCAGCAGACCGTGCGCGTCGAGCCGAAGCAGGTCATCATCGTCGAGGGCATTCTGATTTTTGAAAACGAGCAGCTACGCAACCTGATGGATATGAAGATTTTCGTCGACGCGGACGCGGACGTGCGCCTCTGCCGCCGCATCAAGCGCGACGTGACCAAGCGTGGGCGCAGTCTGGAATCCGTTCTGGAGCAGTATCAGGCCACCGTCAAACCGATGCACGAAAAATATGTCGAGCCGAGCAAAAAATATGCCGACGTGGTCGTACCCATCGGCGGCAAAAACCCCGTCGCGTTGGACATGATCATCGGCCACATCCAGCGCTATCTTGAGGAAACACTCTATGAAGGCTGAAAGCCTGATTTTTGACATTGACGGCACGCTCTGGGACTCCCGCGCCTTGGTCGCGGAGGGCTATAATCTCCAACTGCGGCGTGAGGGGCTCGCCCATCTCTGCGTGGACGCGGAAATGCTCCGCCCGCTGTTCGGCAAGGTCATGACCGAGATCGCCGACGCCATCCTCTCCGAAATCCCGCGCCCGCAGCGCTATGCGCTCATGGTGCGCTGCATGGAAACGGAAAACCGCCATCTTGCGCGCAACGAATGCCGCATCGGTTACGACGGCGTGCGCGAAACGCTGGAATCCTTGGCGCAAGACCATCGCCTGTTTCTTGTCAGCAACGCGCAGAAAGGCTACTGCGAGCTGTGCATGGAAAAGCTCGGGCTGACCGCGCTGTTTTCGGGGCACCTGTGCTTCGGCGACACCGGCACGGAAAAAGGGCTCACCATCCGCCGCCTCATGCACGAGCACGGCATTTCCTCCGCCGTCTATATCGGCGATACGCAGGGCGATCTGGAGGCCACGCGCGTCGCCGGCATCCCCTTCATTTTCGCAGCCTACGGCTTCGGTTCGCCCGAAAGCTACACCGCCCGCATCGACTCCATCCGCGCCCTCCCTGCCGTCCTCTCCCGCCTGTAAATCGTCACCGTTAACCCCGTCCCCATTTCCTTCAACCGCCCTTGCCTCCCATGCTTGTCATTCCGAGCGAGCAAATGCGAGTCGAGGAATCCACGCACCCACGAAAACGAAAAATCGCAAAGCACATAATGTAAAATTTTATCGCCCGCCTGTTCCGTCACGCACCGCACCCACCGCGCCGTCATTGCGAGGCGCGCAGCGCCGTGGCAATCCGTTTCCCACCACGCGCCCGTGGCGCGAACCCCATCCGTCGCCGTCGAGCCGGCGGCGAGCAACAGCCCCCCGGGCTGTTGCATTGGATCCGTTCGAGTCCCGTAGTCTGAATGCCGATACCAAAAACAAAAACCCATCCGAGTGGATGGGTTTTTGTTTCAGTCTGTCAAAAAACGGCAAAAAAGCTTCCAAATCACCCTTGTTTATGGT
>CAYSYK010000007.1:0-55942 GCA_964435375.1 uncultured Oscillospiraceae bacterium
ACTGGAATGCCAGAGTGTGAGAAATCGCATCAAATCCAAGGAATATTACTACCGGAAGAAATAAGATTATTCAGTTGTTCCGTTAAACACTCGCACATTCTTGCGACAGTATCTTGAAAAAATCGACACCGTGTGATATGATTCTTATATCTAATTTATGGATTTCGGGAGGCTTTTGAGATGGCCGTTTCATACAACAGACTTTGGAAATTACTGGTCGACAAAAAGATGAGCAAGGCTGATTTGCGCAAAGCTGCCGGGCTGGCTCCCAATACCATGACCAAGCTCCGCAGGGATGAACTGGTGGCTATGGGTGTGCTGGAAAAAATCTGCGGTACTCTGGATGTGGATTTTGGGGATATTGTGGAATATAAAAAAGAGAAATGTGACGAGTGATGTCCGACTTATAGGACTTAAGAACTGATAGAGTATAGTTGGTAGTACACGACCATGTGCATCGAATCAGTTTCTATACATAATTTATGGAGTGATGCGCTATGGCTCGTAAAAAGAGTAAAGAGCAGATAAAATATAATATGAGTCGGGTACGAAATAGCGATACCGAACTTGAAAAACTACTGTGTGAGGAGTTGAACCGCAATGGTATCACCACTTTCACAAGAAATAACAAAACGATTTTCGGAAAACCTGATATAGCATTTGCTGCACGAAAGATTGCCGTGTTTTGCGACGGAAACTTCTGGCATGGCTATGATTGGGAAAATGCGCAAAATGAGATAAAAAGCAACCGGGATTTCTGGATACCCAAAATCGAGCGTAATATGCAGCGAGATCAAGAGGTTACGGCTCGTCTGCAGGAGCAAGGATGGGTGGTTCTCAGATTTTGGGGGCACGAAATATTGAAGGAAATGGATTACTGCATTTCCACAATCCTTGATAAACTCCGTACCTTACCGCACCCCCCGTATAGAACGATTGATTTGTGTGCTGGAATTGGAGGAATTCGGAGAGGCTTCGAATTGACAGGACAGTTCCAAAATGTGCTATCTTCGGAAATAGATAAGTATGCGTGCCGCACCTATCAGCATCTGTTCGGGGACAATCCACAGCATGATCTTACCAGCGATGAGTTTAAACAGTTGGTAGTAAATACACCATACGACATCCTTTTAGCCGGATTTCCCTGCCAGACATTTAGCCGGGTCGGTTTACAAGAGGGATTTGATAACGAAGAAAAAGGACAGATTTTCTTCCATATATCTGAGATTATCAAAAGAACAAGGCCATTGGCTTTCTTTCTTGAGAATGTCGATCGGTTAGTATCCCATGACGAAGGAAGAACATTCAAAATAATTCTCGATACATTGGTCAAAAAGCTCGGTTATCATGTCATCGGTGTGGAACGGCAAGAGGATGGTACGCTTAAGTACAGTCCAAAGGCATTTGTGCGTAATTCCCGTGATTTTGGAGTTCCTCAGAATCGCCCCCGAACATATATTATAGGCTTTGACACGGAACGATTTTCACCGGAGCGGTTGGCAGAATTACCTCAAGAACTGCCTTCGGAACGGGAAAAAGAGCTTTACCGCGATTTAAATGACTTATTAGAACATAATGTTCCGGCAAAATATTATATGGCATCCGGGTATCTTGACACACTTATACGCCACAGAGCAAGGCAAGAAGGAAAGGGGTATGGATTCGGATACCGTATTGTGAATGCGGAAGGAATTGAAAAACCGATTGCCAACACCTTGTTGGCAACCGGTGGCTCCGGGCGGGAACGCAATCTGATTCATGATCCTCAAGAAGGAATTGCGGGTCAAGAGATTAGAGGAAAGAAAACACCCCTAAACGATCAGGGCATCCGTGTGATGACGCCTTCGGAGTGGGGAAAATTGCAAGGTTTTATAAACTACGGTTTTATAAATGAAGCCGGAGAAGATGAATTCTCTTTCCCGGATGGAATCCCCGATGTGCAGCGGTATAAACAGTTTGGTAATTCCGTTACAATTCCGGTGATTGAGGAAATGGCAAATTTTATCCTCGACTGTTTAACGGTTTTACAGGAAACACAATAAATGGAGGTGCGATATCATGACGGCAGACAAGCTTGCGAATGCCATTCTTAACAAGTGCGATATTTATTACGGCAATGCACTTGTTTCAAAAGAGGCAATAATCGAAAAATACCTTGCTTTCTTTGCCGACTCACTGGTATCAAAAGAACGCACGGTAAATTTTGCTTTACATACTGGCTCAATTTGCTTCGATGTAATCTCTATTGTTGCCGTTGCATTGGGGTGCCTGTCCTACAACCTATCAACCAATGAAGACATAATATCATCCCTCCAGGAGAACGATATGGTTCTTTTCAAGGGACAGCGATATCGGTGGAAGGGTACTCGCAAAGAGTATGGCAACCTTTGCATGGTTATTGAGCAAGACGGCAAGGGAAAAAACGGAAAATCAGTTAGTTATCTTCCATTGGAACGTAATAAGCACCTTATAAGGCCCTATTATGGAGATTCTCAAATTACAGACGGTCGGGGTGTTAAGAGAAGGAAAACAAACCGTGAGGATTTTCTGTCTTTTGCGTTTGATGTGGATATCACCGAAATCCCGTCGCAGATTGATGTAGCAATTGTTATTGTCGCAGAGCGCAGTGCTTTCGGTGAGATATGCAAACAGGTTAGGATTGTTTACGATGAAGGTAAATCTGTAAGCCTGCTGGATATCATTCCGGCTGCATATTACACCAGTAGCGGTGAGGAGCATCAATATGGCCTCAATCCTACTAAGGTGGAACCGGTACTGAAAGTGACCGGCAAAATTTCTACGGCAAGAGACTTGGTGTTGGATAAGCACGGAAACAAGATAGTCGGATTGCTTGTCACAGGCGGTGTGTCCCTGACGGAAAACGGGTCGGAACTGGCAGATTTGCTTAGAAGAAAGATGCTGCGGTTTGCCCATGTTACCTCACCAATGAAAGTTGGAATGGGAGAACACATCCTTGATATGTATGAAGGGGCATCCGTGTTTGCCTGTACCAAGGAATTACTCTCACATAGCAACCAGATGATCCGCTCCGAAAATCCTTTCACGACGGAGCTACATAGACAGATTATGAATGTGATTCATAATACCGTTACTCCAATTGCAGTTCCGGATGGATGGGAGTGGGCTGACTACCGATGCATAAAAAATGCTATTTTGGCAGTGAAGCAATCAAACTGGCAGAGTACCGAAAAAGATGATTTTGTGGTAATGGCACACGGCCTGTTGAATTTGATGAATACTGCCGTATTCTCCATGGAGACAATGGAACAGGCGGTTCAAGAAGGCAAAATCAATCAAGCGGTATTATCACCAATGGCCCGCATAGCAAAACTGTGGGATATCGCAGATAGGGCAGGCTTTATGCAGGAACACTGTGTGGCGGTGGTGGATGCCATAGAACGTAAGTATCAGGAACGATTGACTAAGGTGCCGAAAGCGGATGTATTGGAGAAATATATTAAGACACATAAGGGCAGTCGAATAGCAATCATTGTGCCCAAAGCATATTATGCGGATATACTGCGAATTACCCACCCTGAATATTTTGAGGATGACTGCATTATTTGTGTAACCGCCAATCGCTTTGATCCCCGCCAAAAATATGATGCGATCCTATGTGTTGGCGAACTCAACAGTAAGAGGTTTGATCCGCTGCAATGCTTGGCGGCAAGAAACATTGATGTGCTTCTCTATAGTTGCGAGGAGAAGGTTTTTGCATTCCGCAAGAAAAAACAGCAGAAATATGAGCAAACACTGAATCGCCGCATTGGTGCGACGAAGGTTGCAGATGAGCCTGAAGAGGAACCCATTCCTGCGGAAATGGAGTTGGAGTCCGATGTGCAGCAATTTACCACATTGGACGAGTATATTGACAACTTCAATGTTTTTGATATCCGGAAGTTTGCATATTCCGGAGCGCCAACCAGTGGATATATTCCGGTTGCGGAAGTGAAATTTGTCGGTGCATTTGTCACGGGAGAGCAAATCTTCTTTTCCAAGTACTATTCTGCGGTTGTTTTTGATAGCGCATCCGGAAGTGTGATCGAAAAAGCACCGGAACAGTTGCTCCCGGGTGATGTCCTGGTATTTGTAAAACGGGACGATTACACAAAAAATATAGTGGACTTCATTTATGAAAGATTACTCCGGGAAGGTAGACTGGGTCAGGGTGCTGTAGATGCGTATGAAAAATCTCAGTATTGGAAAGAAGCACTGCGAGAATACAAAGAGGTTAATGGTTTTTCTTACAGAAAAGTCGCGCAGAAAATGTGCGAAGCAGGTAGTAAAATGCAAGAGGCATCAATCAGGCAGTGGCTTATCGAAGGCAGTCATATTGTTGGTCCACGGGATGAGCGGACAATGGAGACTGTTGCTAATGTAACGCAAGATCCATATATTTTAGCAGATCCGCATGGATTCTTTATGGCCTGTGACGCAGTGCGACATGACAGACGAAAAATTCTGGATTTAATTGCAAAGGCCATCAATGATAAATTAAGCGGAAATTTGCCACCCGAAGGTAGCGTGCTGAGTATCGTATATGATAATGTTGACAGTCTCTCTGAAACAATGGAATTGGAGTATGTTTCGGAGCTGGCCGAAAGCGTCAACATCAGCGTTAATCTCGTGAATACACCCATTACAGAAGCGGAGGTGTCGGCATGACCGGTAGTGAAATAAGAAAAGAAATGATTTCCGCGCGGGAAGAGTATATTGATATTATTAGAGCTGAACTGCTCGGCCCCGGTTCTGAGTTCTCCTTGCCAGATGCAGAGCATGAACTGATATCCAGCACGCCCACCAGCCGTTACTCTGTCGGTATCTTATTCCCACAAGGCAATGAAGTTAGCCAAGATAACGACGAAACGGTTCCCATTGAAGAAACCGGAGCGGAGCAGGCAGAAATTCCCGGAGAAGCTACTCGTGCTGACGATCCGGTTGCGGCAAAAAAACAGCGCACTTATGAAAAAGACGATACTGCCGATGAAAATTTGGACGAAGAAATCGGTATGTCGACTCAGTATATGCCATCATCTATGGGCATTACATTCTTGCTCAAGGGTAATTGCGACCAAGTGCGCGGCAGAGTAACATTTGCTACATACCGTAATGCCAAAGTACCGGATTGTGCGATTCCGTATTTTCCTGACGATCCGGAAAACTATACGGTTCCGCCGGAATTGGCACATCTTATCGTCTTTGACAAAGAGCGAGGTGTGCTTCGACTTATTGCATCCATAACGGCAAAGGAAGTACGATCCATTTTTGAGCGGGATACCATTCCTGAATTTGAATCTCAGATTCTTCAGAAAATCGCTTATCGGTTCGTAGACTATTGCAGTATGGGTTATGTCCGTGTTCCCCATGAAGTCCCGGAATTTATACTGGACTTCTCAAACGGCGACTATGCGGATAATGAAGAAAACCGCAACCTCGACGGAACTGATGCCAAGCTGGTGGCATTGAGACGGAAAATTGCAGAGGAGATTTGGTCAGTTACGGTGATGCTGGTCAATGGATTAAGTGAAAGTCCAGTTAAGGCAAACCGCTGCATATTCCAGTCCAGAATTGAAATCGACACGCATAACAATGGATTTACGTTTGTGGAAAGCAATCCTAATTCGGATATTTCCGCAATGGATGACGAGGAACGGTCGCTTGATCTGCTTTACCGCCATAAAAAGATTTATGGAACCGGTTTGGGAACATCCGTTGATTGGAAAATTGACGATAATGGCAGTGGTTCCATTTGGAACGATTTCTTCCCGATTACCGAAGTGCCATCTATGAGCTTCTCCCTGCCCAAGAACGATTTACTGGAAGACGGAGAATTGTCAATGAAATATCTCTCGGATTTGGATTCTTCGGACAGGGAAACGAAACTGAAATCCATGCGGAGCCTGGTGGATCTGTACAAACTGTGGGTAGAGGATTTGGAGGAAGCTGCAGCCATGCTGGATGCAAGATACGCATCCGCAGCTGCGAAGAATATCAAGGAATGTAAACGTGCCTACCAGCGGATGTATGCAGGTATTGAGACTCTGCGTAGTAATGATAATGCCTACAGCGCATTTTTGCTTGCTAACCGGGCCATGTTTATGCAGCGAATCCATATCGCTATGCAATCCGAAATGGCACAAGTAAATGCCGACCGTTATCCGGGAGATGAAGAAATTTCGGATAGGCTAAATGGGATGGATTATTCCCGTGAGAGCGATGCAAACTGCCGCTGGAGACCGTTCCAGATTGCATTTCTGCTAATGGACATCAACTCCATCGTGGATGATCAGTCTCCGGAACGCAGTATTGTTGACCTGATATGGTTCCCTACCGGCGGTGGTAAGACGGAGGCGTATCTTGGCCTGACTGCATTTACGATTTTCTACCGCAAGTTGGCACACCCGAAGCAATCTGCTGGGACGGCGGTTATTATGCGGTATACATTACGGCTTTTGGCAGCACAGCAGTTTACCCGTGCCGCCACGCTGATCTGCGCCTGTGAGTATATTCGGCAGGACTGCGCCCAGAAGTGCCATAGATATCCTGTGTATCCGCTTGGAAAAAATCCCATTACGATTGGCTTGTGGATTGGCGGTACCCATATCCCGAACAAGAACGGGGATGCGGATTTCCATTTGGACAAACTTCGAAAAGTCAGCAGCTATTATTATGTCCGTAACGAAAAGGAACGGCATAACAAATTCCAGGTACTAAAGTGTCCATGGTGTGGCACAAAAATGGTCAAGGATGATAAGGATAAGAAGCTGGTCGGTGAATGGGGATACAGTATGAGCGGTAAACATTTCTATATGTTCTGTCCTCATGAAGATTGTGTTTTTACAAAGAAGCTTCCAATCCAAATTATTGACGAAGAACTATACGATGCACCCCCCACATTGCTGTTTGGCACCGTGGATAAATTTGCCATGCTTCCTTGGGACGGTCGAATCGGTGCTTTCTTCGGAATAGGTTCAGATAATCGCACCCCTGAACTCATCATCCAGGACGAATTGCACCTGATTTCCGGAGCCTTGGGTACTGTGGTTGGTTTGTATGAAACTGCAGTGGATGCGATTTGTGGACAAAAGGGTATTTCCCCCAAGGTGATTGCATCCACCGCAACCATTCGCCGGGCGAAAGAACAATGCTCGGTGTTGTACAACCGTGAAGTTATTCAGTTCCCTGCTCCCGGATTGGATGCGGAAGATTCTTTCTTTGCGAAAGAGTCGAGCATCGATTACGAAAAGGGCGTATATGGCCGAAAATATGTCGGTATTATGCCTTCCGGCAAAACCAAAGCAATGGCCGAGATCCGTGCAATGGCGGCATTGTTGCAAAAAGCATATACGATGGATCTTCCGGATGCGGTGAAGGACAAGCTGTGGACGCTTACGGTCTATTTTAACAGTCTGAAGGATTTGGGCAAAGCATCCACACTGGTGGATGATGACGTTAAGGACTTTATCGTTCGTACCGCCAACAGAATGTTCACCACAAGGCGGTTGATTATCAGCGCAGACGAATTGACCAGCCGTGTTTCCACTACTGAACTAAATGAAACTCTGGATAAACTCGAAAAAATTGAGTATTCCAAGGAGAACGAAGCAGCAAAGCGATATGCATCCAATGTGTTGCTTGCAACAAATATGATTTCCGTCGGTATTGACGTGGCAAGATTGAATGTAATGCTTATGATTGGTCAGCCGAAACTGACCAGTGAATACATTCAGGCATCCAGCCGTGTGGGCAGATCTTTCCCTGGAGTTGCTTTCGTTCAGTATGATGCCACAAAGAGCAGAGACCGTTCCCATTATGAGCGTTTTCGTTCTTACCATGAGTCTTTCTACCGCTTTGTTGAGCCGACCGGTGCTACGCCATTCTCTCGCCCCGCCCGTGAGCGTGCACTTCATGCGGTGCTTATCTCTATGATGAGACAGATGACCGGCATGAGCGAAGACAAGGATGCAATCAATTTTGACAAAGAGTATTTTGAGAATGCCATCCGGGAAATCGAATGCTTTGTTATTGAACGAGTCAAGGGAATTAACTCCCGTGCTGACGGACAGGCCAAGGACGATACCGATGAAATCCGTGCGGAAATTCAAACATTCTTTGATACATGGCAGGATTATGTTGATGAGTGTAACTGTGAGGAACCTTCCGTTCCGTTGTACTTTGGTCGACGTTTTATGGTGGCACCGCCCGCTGGCGGTACACGCCGATTGCTCAAACAGTACGGCTCTAACGGAAGGGATGTTGCAATCAGCACGCTGACATCCATGAGAAATGTTGATACACCGGTTGCCGGAAGCATAATTATTTGGGGGGATAATGATGTCTGAACCGATCAAAACAAAAGTTGATTTGAATAAGGTGACCCATTCTGTGCGTGCAGCCCAAGCAGTTCTCCAGTATGGTGTTGGTGCAATGGTCGATTTTCCGGATCAGACACTGGTAACGGCGGCTCCCGAATACTGGGGTGGTGTATCGCGCATTTATGACCACCGGTTTGCAAAAGCATTGGGTGTGCAGTATTTTGCACTTCCTACGAATATTGCGTATTCGCGGTTTCCGGAGTGGTATTTCTGCCCCAAATGCAGAAAGTTTCAGCCGCTGAAAAAATGGATTTCAGAGTACCGCAAAGGTGCAAATCCAAAAATACTCGAAAGAGATCCTCATATGGCTGAGCATATGCAATGCCCTAAATGCCATCAGGATCTGGTTGTTGCACGTATTGTGACCGTGTGCCAGGATGGCCATTTGAACGACTTTCCGTGGGTTAAGTGGGTTCATGCGAAGTCAAAAAAGCAGATCTGTAGCAATCCGGAGTTGAAGTTTAAGACCGGCGCATCCGGAACGGAAGGTCTTGAAGGTCTGAGTGTTACCTGCGCTTGCGGTGCGATAGCAACACTGAAAGGTGCATTTGACAAAGACTGCTTTGAAAAGCTGGATGAGGAGGTCGGAATCGGTCATTTCAAGTGCGACGGAAACCACCCGTTCCGCCACACAAGAGAAAAATGTAGCTGTTATCCCAAAACGGTGCAGCGCGGCGCGTCCTCCGTGTACTTCCCGTTGGTGCACAGTTCGTTGGTGATTCCTCCGTATGCGGATCAGCTTAATGTAAAAATCCAGCAGAGCCAGGTGTACCAGGATTGCGAGGTTATAATTGAGGATGAAGATCCCGAAGATAGAATCGATACAATCATTAAGAAGCTGCCGAAATGGACAGATAAGATAGCACTTGAGATCGGCGCTCCCAAATCGGAAGTTGAAAAGATTCTGACGCATTTGTGGTTAGATCACGATCCGGCCAATGCGGATGTTACAAGTATCCAATATCGGATGGAAGAGTATGTGGCATTGTCTGGTGAAATGGGGTCATCTGCCGGTGATGGGCTGGGTGATTTCTCTCGTGAGGAAATGGACATTTCCGAATATAAGCTGCCACATATCAAGGCGATTTCTTTGATTGACAAAGTCCGTGTGGTAAATGCTCTCATTGGCTTTTCAAGAATTCAGCCGGCAATGACCAGTGACGATAACGGATTTGTGAGTGCAAAGGAACCCGGTACCAATTGGTATCCCGCATATGAAGTTCGTGGTGAAGGTATTTTTATTGAGTTCGAACAGGATGATATCGATGACTGGGTGGCGGCAAATCCTGCAGTGGTGGAACGGGCAACACGGCTGAATAATAGCTATGCGATTTCCTATATTGGCAAAAATCATCCTCGTACGATTACCCCGAAGTTCCTCATGCTTCACACCCTCTCCCATTTGTTGATTTCCCAGTTGAGTTTTGAGTGTGGTTATAGCATTGCATCGCTGAGTGAACGCTTGTATTGTTCCGAGACGGAAGACGGTAAGACTATGGCTGGTATTTTTATTTATACTGCCAGCGGGGACGCAGAAGGTACTTTGGGCGGCCTTGTCCGTCAGGGCAGACCTGACGCCTTCCCACGTATCCTTAGAAAAGCTATTGCGAATGCGAAAACCTGCTCTAACGATCCGGTATGTATTATGAGCAGAGGACAGGGTCGTGATTCTTTGAACCTCGCTGCGTGCCATGCTTGTAGCCTTTTGCCAGAAACCTGCTGTGAAGAGCGAAATGCATTCTTAGATCGCGGTGTGATTGTTGGCACATATGAAAATCCGGAAATCGGCTTCTGGAATGATATCGATTAATAAGCGGCAATTAGAGTTGCTTGCTTTAAAGATAACAATATGAACGGTTTTGCTAAATGGCATAAACCGAATACTGTGTTAACAAAAACAGCATCAGACTTTGGCATGCATAACACGAAAAAGGGCAAGGATTTATTGCGTATTCCAGCCTTTGCATTCCTGTATCTGCTCGGGAATGCAGAAAAGCACGGCTATCGCGGCAATTTGGAATAATTGTGACCTGTTTGTCCTTTCCGTCCTCATTGTCCCGGTATCTTGAGTTCAAAACTGTAAAACAATGCACCATGCCATCAAAGCGTGGTGCATTGTATCAGATAGCAGTAGATATGCCAAAATTTGTCCCAAATCCACACGGATTTGGGACTTTTTCTCGCTTTTGGGGTCGAAAAGTTGGAAGGAATTTTGCCGAAATTCGGCAAAACCCGCTTTGACCCATATTTTGACCCATGTTGGAAAAAGTCCGGCAAAATTCTGCGAATTTTTCGCCACCGCCGGAGAGGATAAACGGCTGTTTCCAGAAAAATTCCCGAATTTTCTCAAATATTTTCTTTGGATCAATTTTGGGTCACAGGTATCATTTTTAGCCAATTTGTGAGTGACTGTCACATCTTGTTTGTGATGGGCACTCACAGATAACTTGTAACTGGTAGTCACAAATAGACTGCCATCGCAGCTCTAGACCAAATATTTCGCCCTTTGGTGGTTTTGATTTCCACCAAAGGGCTTTTCTTGTTTCTTTATCTTTTGTTAGCTACCGCCATGCGGTATTACCTGCACCCGTCTGGCGATACAAAAAAATTTTTTATTTTGGCGAAAAATGCAGCATAATAGCCATAGTGTCGAAAATTAAGAAAAAGACGGCAAAATCTGCCGCCTTTTCTTTGTTTATTTTCTTTTGTTAGCTATCGCCACACGGCATTACCTGCACCCACCTGGCGGTAGTGATTTTAATCTTCGTAGTGAATAATATCGCCAATATCGCAGTGGAGAATATAGCAAAATCGAGCGAGTACATCGCTGTCAATTCGTTCAACAGTCCCAGAACACCACTTGTCAACCACCTCAAACCGCGTATCTGCCAGCTTTGCAAGGCGGTAGCGTGTGATACCTTTTTGCTCCATGATTTCTTTTAGATGGATCGATACCTTTCCGTAAGTTCCAATGTTTATAACACTGCGCAGGTCTTCCATAATTATCACCAAAGATATTTTACTGCAAGAATTACATGTTGACAATTACGACATAAAATGTTACTATTTATATAGTAACAAGGAGGGAAAAGCCTATGTTCTATTTTGTTGGCGATATAGAGAAAACGAAAGTGACAGATTTTAAGACGGCATCGTCTCCGCAAGAGGTCGTTTCGTATTTGTCTTCTGGGGAAAGACTTAAAAAAACGACACATTTATATCATTATACAAAACTTTCATCAATGATAGGCATTATTAAAAGCGGATATTGGATAATGCGTTCACCTAAAGATATGAATGACATATTCGAGTTTGAGAATTGGAGTCAATATGACTGGGGCGGTGTGTTTTTTGCCAGCTTCATGGGAGAGCAGAAAGAAAATATCGGCATGTGGAGCATGTATGCACAGCCGTGGGTGGACGGTGTAAAAATAGCGATAGACAAAAATACTTTCAAGAACTGGATCAAAAACATAAAGACGGTTTATAAGGCTGATCCAGAAACATATGAGGTCGATGAACATACCACATTTGAAATCGGAAAGGACGCAACAATCAAATACAATGCGGTAGCATACTCCGATTATGATGGAACTGATAATGGCAAAAACGAGAGCATCCGGTGCGGGCGGGCGGTAAATGAACAACTGAAGAGAGGAACGGGTAATCCACTATTGGCCGGATACATAAAAAATGATGCTTGGGCCTATGAACAGGAAATCCGATTGCGAGTGGATATAGATAGATCCATTGACTGTAAAGCGGTGGCAATTAAAGTTCCCCCGGAATTGATTAATGCAATGACCATTGTAAAGGGACCACGATTTAAGGGAGATTTGTGTGAAAGAATAGGAGCAGAATTAGGAAGAAACGTATCGACCGATGAAAGCCTGTTCTTTGGAAAAATCAAGGAAGTTTATTGCGATAAGTGTACAAAAAATATCGAAAAGGGAGAAACAACAAAATGAGTGAGAGAAAGCAAAACTTTATATCTAAGATAGAAACAACCATACTGAAAATATTACCTTTTGGCTATGCAATCTGTCCTCTGGTAATATTTATTATTGGCGCGTGGCTCGTTATTGCTTATGATTGGTCGACTTTCCTGACAGTTTTTCTGATGCTTATCCTAGGTATACTGTCGCGTGTTGGATTATCAGTATTGATAGTAAATCTAACAAATAGACTAGCTGCAAATGACAAATGGGTTTTTCCGACAGATGGACTCCATGCGTTTTATAAAGAAAACCCGGAAAAGAGTGTTGACGATGGAATATGCCATATACTGGAAGAAGAACAGGTTTCTGGGAAATACTGGCGCAAATACAGGGGCAATGCGGATATTCGAAAAATGGTAGATGATATTCGCAAACCTATTTATAACGAATATAAAGAGGCGGAAGCGGCAAAGGAACGGGCAAGGCTTGCAGAGAAAATGAAGAATTGGGAGCAAGAGGCCGCAAAATATACGAAGTACGCCAACCGGAAAGGCAAGGAAAAGTCCATCCAATACTGCAAAGACCGCATTGCATACTATAACAAAGTGCTTGGAAACTATTCTCCTGAAAATATGAGCAAGGCACGAGGAGAAATGATGGATCTGTCCAATAAAATATATAAGTCAACTGCGCAAAGAGAACATGACTGGGCGTTGCATGGCGGCATTGCGGAAGGTATCGCAGGAACAGCAGCCGGTGTTGCAACCGCATTGAACATTCAGAGAGAGAATGCACAAATTCGATCTCAAAATGCGGCACTTGGAAAGCGAATTGGGGATATGAATGTGGCCTATATGCAGGCGTTGGACGAGCAGAAGACAATACTGAATGGTTGCCTACGGAGATGGAAAGAAAACCTGAAGACGGCGCAAGAGACGACAATTAAACAGGAAGATCAGAAAAAACTGATGGAGATTCTTGCACCTAAAGTTTCTTCTGTTTTCGTAGAAAATGAACTCCACGTGCTAAAAGTGTGGATAAAAGCAGATTGTACTTCTTATAATATTTCTAAATCGCTGAGCAAAATAGGATATGAGCATGCCGGTATTGACGGAAGTATAAAAATGACAATCGAGTATAATGGCAAGGTAATCGGTACTCCGATTGGTGTAATGGCATTTGGAGGCACCGCTTATAGCGAACATATAGTAGCTACTTGCAAGATTCCGAACGATGTTAATATTCCGTATGAAGAGACGAAAAAAGTGAAAGTTACCTTTGAACCTAGAGACCTATGGGTCGTTCAAAATGCACATTATGAGGTTTATAGTGATCGAAACGGAAATTATGATTTTATTCGTGAAATTGAAGCATATGAGTAATGCATTTTATGCAGAAAGGGGCAAATGATATGAGTACCCAACAATACGAGGAAATCATGGAGCGGCTGGACGATCTGGAGTTCAGACAAGACCTCCTTTTTGAAAACACAGGAATGTCACGATTTGCGCTTGAACACAAATTAACAAGGAACGAATATAAGGCATTGATGGATCTGATGGAAGAATACCAGAATAAGATCGACCAAAAAGAAACATGCACCAATGCGGCCTTTGAACGGAAAGTATATACCATAGTTCCTTCACATGATGGGGATTATCATATGTGTGAGGATATGGTGAGGATACTGTATGAAGAAGGTCGATGGGTAGATGTGTTTACCACGCTATACGCAAATATGTCTAAGTATTCTGCCGTAGATGACAAAGAATGATACCAATGCCCAGCCGGAAATTTCCCGGCTGGGCATTGCTTTGCGGTCAGATACTCAACACATTGCCGGCATTCCGCACGCCCACCAAAGGGCTTTTTTGTTTATTTTCTTTTGTTAGTTACCGTTTAACGGTAGATCTTACTGCCGTAGGAAGGGAACGGGATAGATATGGTTCGTTAATTCAATTTTGCACCGGATTTGAAGGTGTTGCTTCCAAATTCCGTTACCAATTCTTTTTGTCCTTGGTGCAGTCGTGCTGCTGCTTGCGTTCCTCCACCATCTTCACAAACCATTCCACCATATTGGGGTCAGTATGAGAGAAGAAACTGCTCTGCTTTCTGTCAAGGGCGGCAATGGCGGTCATATCTTCCTCGGAAAGGGTGAAATCAAACACATGGAAGTTTTCTTCCATACGCTCCATATGGGTAGACTTGGGAATGATGACGATACCACGCTGCAAATGCCAGCGCAGGATCACCTGTGCCGCTGTTTTGCCGTACTTTTGGGCAATGGCTTTCAGCTCCGGCAAATCAAACATACCGCCTCTGCCTTCGCCAAAAGGTGCCCACGCTTCCATCTGCACGCCGTATTTATCGTGCCAAGCCTTTGCTTCAATCTGCTGATTGTGGGGATGGATCTCCACCTGATTGACCATGGGCTTGATGCGCTGGAAAGAGGCAAAATCGATCATGCGGTCAACATAGAAGTTGGAAATACCGATGGCACGGATCTTACCCTCGTCATACAGATCTTCCAAAGCACGATAGGCTCCATAGGCATCGCCAAAGGGTTGATGGAGCAGGCAAAGATCCAGATAGTCCACCTGCAACTTTCGCATAGACTCCAAAATTGATGCTTTTGCTTCTTCGTAGCCGTAATGCTCGATCCAGACTTTGGTGGTCAGGAAAATTTCCTCTCTGGGAATGCCGCTTTTGGCAATGGCATTGCCTACTTCTTCCTCGTTGAAATAGCTCTGTGCCGTGTCGATGAGCCGATAACCTACGTTCAAAGCGTCGCTGACACAGCGTTCGCACTCGTCCTTCGTGACCTGATAAACGCCATAACCAAGCTGGGGCATTTTCACGCCGTTGGATAATGTCACGTAGTTCATAAAAAAACCTCCTGTATGGGTCAAACGGATTTGCCCATGTGGTAGGCCTGCTGCATGGCGGGGTGGGATTTGATTTCGCCCTTTTCATAAGCACCGCCGCCGATGATCACGCCCTTTTCAACCGCGCCTTCCACGCAATCGGCATAGCCGCGGAAACAGGCGAGAGTCGTGTCGGCGGAGGCGGCGTCCTCGTCCGCCATGGTGACGATGTAGTAAAAGTCCTTGTCTTTCACTTCCAACCAGCGCGCGACGGTGCGGTCGATGAGTGCTTTGAGCTGTGCGTCGATGGAGTAGAAGTACACGGGGCTGGCCAAAACCAGCACGTCCGCGTCGATCATTTTTTGCAGAACCTCGGCCATGTCGTCGCGAATGACGCAGGCACCGATTTCCTTGCAGGCATAGCAGGCGCGGCAAAAGCCGATGTTTTTCTCGGCGACGCGGATTTTTTCGACCCGATGGCCGGCCTCCTGCGCGCCTTTGGCAAATTCGTCGCACAAAAGGTCGGAATTGCCGCCCTTTCTGGGACTTCCGGATAAAATCAGTACGTTCTTGCTCATGGGTATTCTCCTGCTGATAAAATCAAATGTTTTTGACGGAATTGCGTTCGACCACATACGGATCCAACGTGATGTGGACGGCGGGAGAACTATCATCTCCGAGCCGCTTGAGCAGTTGCGCGACAACGGCGGATGCAAGCTGCTGCAAATCATGCGCCACAGCGGTCAGTCCGACCAGACTGACCCACTGCGTGTTATCGTAGACGATGACGCTGATGTCGTCAGGAATGGAAAGGTGCATCTGCTTCAGTGCGGTCCACACGGTTTCATTGGAACTGCCGACGGAGAAAATGGCAGTCGGCTGAAAGGTGTGGATGGAAGAAGTGATCTGTTCTACGGAGGCAAGATCGGGGAGCGTGGCAATTTGGTCATGGGGGAGGTGAGCACCGTCGATCGCTTGCCAAAATCCGACACGACGATTTTCGCCGCCGACGAAAAGGATCCGACGATGACCGTGCTGCAAAAGGTGCGTGGTTCCCGCATTTGCGCCGCTGTTGTCGTCCATGACGACACTGTCGATCTGCGGATAAGGGTCACTGAAAAGCTGGATGATGTGCACCTGATTTCTCAGGTTCATGATATAGCTTTCTTCCGTGGTATGTTCGGGAATCATGATGATGCCGTCCACCTTTGCCGACAGCATCATTTCCAGACATTCCCGCTCGGTTGTGATTCCGGGCTGAATAAAGCTGACGAGCAGACGATAGCCGTAACGATGGAGCTGAATTTCCAGATGCTTCAAAACGTCGATATAAAAGCGGTTGTCGATGGAGGGAATAATCAGTGCGACGGTCATGGTGCGGCTGCTTTTCAGACTGCGGGCGATCAGATTGGGCGCGTAGCCCATTTCGGAAGCGCAGGATAAGATCCGCTGACGCACCGGGAGGCTGATGCGACTGGATTTATCAAACGCACGGGAAACCGTGGAAACGGAAACACCGCACTGCTTTGCAATGTCCTTTAATGTAACGATAGTGAACACGCCTTTCTTTGTCCCAAGATTCGCGATTGTACAATTATACCAAAATATGAATGAAATTTTTTACACCGGCTGCGACGGATTTGGTATTGACCAATCGAAAAAAAGGATTTATACTAAGTGCAAACGATTGCGCACGCTGCAAACGATATCTGATAACCATAATATACCACATTCATTTGGAAAGTCAATATCACAAAGCACTGCAATCGCTTTTCTTTTAGACAATCGTGCAAACGATTGCACAACGAAAAACAGATGGAAATGACTATTTTTATGGACTATTTGAAAAACGGGAGGGAACGAAATGAAAATCGTGAACATCGGGTCACTGAACTTGGACAAGGTTTATGATGTGGCGCATTTTGTGAACGCGGCAGAGACGCTCCTTTCCAACGGATATGCGGAATTTGTCGGCGGGAAGGGGTTGAATCAGTCCATTGCGCTGGCGAGGGCAGGTGCAACGGTTTTCCACGCCGGCGCGGTAGGCACGGATGGGGAGCATTTGCTTCGAACGCTTACGGAGAACGGCGTGGACACGCATTTGATTCGACAAACGCAGGGCGTAAGCGGCCATGCGATCATTCAGCGGTCGGACGGACAGAACTGCATTATCGTACATGGCGGTGCAAATGCCGCGCTGTCGGAATCGGATGTCGAGCGCATTTTATCGGAATTTTCGGAGGGAGATCTGCTCCTGCTGCAAAACGAAACATCTTGCGTTGCCGAGGCGATTCGATTGGCAAAAGCCAAGGGAATGAAAGTGGCTTGGAATGCATCTCCGATCACGCCGCAGATGCAGACGTATCCGTTGGAGCAGGTGGATTGCTTTTTGGTCAACGAGGTGGAAGCGGCAGCACTGGCGCAAACGACGCAAAGCGACCATGTCGCCGTGCTGGAACGATTGTCCGCGCGCTTTTCCAACAGCGTGATTGTGATGACAGTGGGTGCAGACGGTGCGTATTACCGTGACCGCAATACCGTGATTTTCTGCGAAGCATATCGGACGGCCGTGGTGGATACTACGGCGGCGGGCGACACGTTTGCGGCATACTTTTTGGCGGCGTTGGCACAGGGAAAGGCCAAGGAAGTGGCAATGCGTCAGGCCAATGCGGCCGCGGCACTGGCCATCGGGCGAGAGGGTGCCTGCAACAGCATTCCGCATATGGCGGAGGTTCAGAATTTCTTGCACGAATGCGCAACGAATGGAATGGGAGGATAAAGAATGTTTTACAGGCCGAAGGATAAGGCGGTTTGCGCCGATGTGATCCCGTTTTACGAAAACGGAACCTATTATCTGTTTTACCTGAAGGATTATCGGGATGTGGAAAACCGCGGTGAGGGCTGCGATTGGAATTTGTTGATGAGTACGGATTTGGTGCACTTTCACGATTTGGGGACGGTCATCCCCAGAGGGACACAAAACGATCAGGATTTGTATGTATATACCGGCTGCTGTGTCCGTCACAAAGACCGCTATCTTATTTTTTACACCGGTCACAATCCGCACAAACGTGCGGCGGGACAGCCGGAACAGATTATCATGCGTGCGGTCAGCCGCGATTTGAAGACATGGGAAAAAGACCCTGATTTTTTGTTTGCCGCACCGCAGTGGTTGGATGTCCATGATTTTCGCGACCCGTTCGTATTTTATGACGAGGAAAAGCAATGCTACGCCATGCTGCTGGCCGGACGGCTGAAAGGAAATATTCCGAGCAACTGCCGGGGCGTGACCTTGGTGGCGTATTCGAAGGATATGGAGCAGTGGGAACTGTCCGATGAACCGTTCTATGCTCCGTCTGCTTACTTCACCCATGAATGTCCCGATTTGTTTCGGATGGGGGACTGGTGGTATTTGGTGTTCAGCGAATTTTCCGATCGCTACGTGACCACATATCGCATGAGCAAAAGCCCGAACGGCCCATGGAGCACGCCGCAGAACAACACGTTTGACGGCCATGCGTTTTACGCGGCCAAAAGTGCGGGCGACGGAGAGCGGCGGTTCCTCTTTGGATGGAATCCGATCAAAGATCACGAGCAGGATAATATGCCGTGGCAGTGGGGCGGGAACATTGTCGTCCACGAGCTTGTGCAGCGCACGGACGGAACGCTGTGGGTCAAATGTCCGAACGAGGTGCGGACAAACTACGAAAATCCGCACACACCCGCCGCGGGTAGGGCAATCGGCGCAGTTGCGGCGAGTCAACGGGGGTACCGACTCGGCGGAAATTCCGGCCGCAGCATACAAATGCTGGGAAAGCTCCCGGAAAATTGCCGTGTGGAGATGACCGTGATCCCTACGGACGAAATCGGCGATTTCGGCATACTGCTTCAGGCGGACACGCAGATCGACAGCTTTTATACCGTGCGCTTTGAGCCTGCGCACCGCCGATTGGCATTCGACCGCTGGCCGAGAAAGGACTTGTTCCAGCACACCGGCGTGGACGTGGAAAGACAGTGCCTGCTGAAAATCGGGGAAGAAAATACTGTGACACTGCTTATTGCCGACAGCGTTTTGGAAGTTTATGTCAATGACACGGTTGCGATGGGCGCAAGAATGTTCGACTTGCGGGGGGATTTTGGCATTTATTCCATGAATACATCCGTGGAATATGTCAACATTACGGTCAGCGAGGAAAAAGCAACATGAGAAAAAAGATAGTCGACATTGTCAGTGCCATGGTGATTTTTGCGCTGCTGGTAGGCTGTACACCACAGCAGACGACAGGAGGGGATGCGTTGAAACCGAAAATGCACATTTCTTTTGACGAGGACGGCAGCGAAGTGACGGAATCGGTCAACCAAGATCGGTATGCGGTCAATTATGTATTTGAAGATGCGAAGTATAAGCAAAGTCAATCAGCCAAACGAACAAACGGTGTCAGCGGAAAGGCACTGTCCTTTGACGGATACAGCACCTACGTCGAGACCAAGGGAATGCAACAGAATCTGCGCGAGCTGACGATAAGCGTATGGGTTGCACCACGTGCCTATGTTACACGCACGGACGGAAAACTGACGGCATTGGTATCGAGTTTTGGAACATCCGGCGGGTTTGATCTGGGAATATACAATTACGGAAGTTGGTGTTTTGCGGTCGGGACGAACCGCGGCACACAGAAAATCTGGTGTACCGAGCAGATCGTTGACCTCTACCGCTGGAATTACCTTACGGCTGTGTTTGACGGCAATAACGGAAAACTTCATCTGTATAAAAATGGAGAAAAGGTTGCATCGACCAACACGTCGGCAACGCACATTCTTGCCGATGACGGCGTGATGTATATCGGTGCATTACGAACTGCTACAACGGTGGATTCAATTTTTTCACCCAATATGTTTGCCGGCCTGATGGACGAACTGGAAATTTACGATCAGGTTCTGTCCGATGCGCAGATCGCGGAAAAGTATCGGAATTTGGAGTCGGCGACAAAAGCGGACATTACGGACGATGTCTGGCTGGATGAAACCGT
This sequence comes from uncultured Oscillospiraceae bacterium, assembly GCA_964435375.1. Classification (GTDB taxonomy): domain Bacteria; phylum Bacillota; class Clostridia; order Oscillospirales; family Oscillospiraceae; genus Faecousia. The sequence continues at coordinate 20,229 of CAYSYK010000007.1, forward strand.
GCTGGCCGACGATCGATATGCGCCGCAGTATCACCTGCGTGTTTCGCAGAATTGGTCGAACGAAACCTACGGATTCTTCTACTACAACGGATATTATCACGCATTTTGCCAACAGAATGTATTCGGCCCGTACTACACGGACGGACAACGCTGGGGGCATTTCGTCAGCACGGATCTCGTGCATTGGGAGGAATTGACACCGGCTTTGCTGCCACAGGATAACGGTATCGACAACAATCATTGCTTTTCCGGTTGCGCGGTGCTGATGCCGAACGGAGAGCCGAAACTGTTTTATACGGGGGTCAACTATGCGCAGACGTATCTGAATCTGATTACGACTGCAACGGCAAACGATCTTACCGACCCGTGCCTGCGCGATTGGAACAAAACCGGCAATGTGGTGATCGCACAGGGAAATTTGAGCACCAAAGACAATTTCCGAGACCCGTTTATTTATCAGGAAAACGGCGTGTACTATATGCTGATCGGCGGCACGAACAACCAAACGGGCGGCGGCGCGATCTACTGCTATCGCGCGACGGATGACACGCTGGAGAACTGGGAGTATCTTTCCGTGCTCTACTCCGGCGACTCGGGGAAATACAGTTTTCTCGGCAACTGCTACGAATTGCCAAATTTCTTCCGCCTGACGAACAAAGCGGGAACGGTCAGCAAATATATGCTGATGTTCTCTCCAATCGGGAATGTAAACGGCGTGTACTACCTGCTGGGAGATTTCGACCCGCAGACGGGACGCTTCACGCCGGACGATGAGCAACCCATGCGCTATGACGTCGGCCCGGTATCACAGGTGCTGTGCCCGGCCGGGTTCTATGATACCAACACGGGACGCAATTTGCTCATCACCATGTCCAGAACGGGTCTGAATGCGCAGGAACGGTATGACAGCGGCTGGGCAACGGTCATGACGCTGATCAAAGAAGTATATTTGTCCGACGACGGACAGCCGATTTTCACGCCGATCGAGGAATATGCATCACTCAACAAAAGCACCTTGCTGCAAACCGATACCCCCATGAGCATCGGTCAGGCAAACGAGCTGTTGGCGGAGATACACGGGGATATGTTGCGCATTGAGCTGACAATAGATCCCGCTCAGGATACGCAGCTCGGCGCATATGTTAAGTATGATGCCGAGGGCGCGGAATTTGTCAAGATCGAATACAAAACACAAACGGGGCGGTTTTCCATCGACACGTCCAAGAGTAGCTTGGATATGCGCAACAACGGCACGGGCGGCGGTACGGTTTCGTGCGACGGGGAGGATATTTGCCTGACGATTTTTGTCGACCGCGCCATGGTGGAGGCCTATCTCAACGGCAAAAATCAGGTGACGGCATTCGGCTACAACACCTCGGCCGTGGCCGACGGGATCAAGCTGTTCGGAAGTGGCGCGATTGTCAAAAAAATGGCAGTATATGAATTGGGAAGCAGCAGCGGAAACGATGTGCCTGCTTTCTGGAATAAATAAAAAGGAGATTAAGACAATGAGAAAAACGAAAAAAAGTCTGGCTCTTGCCGTAGCCGTGTGCATGATCGTTTGCCTGTGCGTCGGAATGAGCGGCTGTACCGGGAAAATCGAGAATAACAGCGAGTTGACTTATGTCCACTCGTGGACGGAGGAAGGCTTGGGCGGCCATTACTATTCCGGTGCGAATATGGGCCCGGTTTCGTGGTTCGTGGTGGAAGGCTTGGGCGATTATCTGCGCACGCAGGACTATGTGTACTATTCCACGGCGGAGAGCATCGTCCACAACGCGGATAACACCTCGGTGATCACATTGCGCGAAGGCGTGACATGGCAGCACACCAATGAGCCGTTCGTTGCCATGGATGTGGTGGCATTCTTCTACCTGAACAATACGGCCTTGACCAAGTACATTACACGCCTCGACGCAACGGACGAGCGGCACGTGAGCGTAACATGGAATGCGGCATATGCCGTTACGGATGAGATCAAGACGCTCCTGCTCGTTACGGACAGAGTGGCCTGCACGCCGTATTCCGTGTTCAAGGAATATGCGGATGTGGCGATTGACGTTTATCGCAATGCGGCCATGGCGACGGACGATTCCATGCCGTTCTTCGGGCGGGCGCTGACAAGCGAGCAATCGCTGACGCTGGCAGAGAACTATGGAAAATATCAGGCGTATACCCCCGAATATTTCCCCGCGACAGGCCCGTATGTCATCGACAATTATGATGCAAACGAAATGCTGCTGGCAAAGAATACGCAATGGTATGCTGCCGAGGAAGTTGGATTTGAGAAAATTCGTCTGATCAACAGCGTGGGCGATGCGTCACTGTTTGCAAGTATGCTGATCAACGGAGATATTGACCTGTGGCTGAACACGCCGTCCAAGCCGGTGGTTGAAAACATTCTTGCTTCCAACCGGAATATTGTGTTTTACAAGGTCGCTTCGCCCTATGCGCACGGCGTGAAATTCAATATGCAAAAGCAGGCAAAACTGTGGACACCGAAGGTACGCGAGGCCATGCAGTATGTCTTTGATCGTGACGAGGTGCGCGCATTGGCGTGCTATTATGCAAATACGTCGTGGACACCCATGACGGGCATGACGGATACGGATATGGCGCAGTGGATGTCGGATGGCGCATACGCGGAACTGAAAGAAAAGTATACCTATGCTTATGACTGGACGAAGGCGGAGGAATTGCTGAAGGAAGCGGGCTGGTCGCGCAAGGGCGGAAAATGGTACGATGCGAACGGAAAGCTCGTGGAACTGGTCATCGGCTACGACGGCTCGAACACGGTGCCTTCGACCATTGCGGAGGCCATCCAAGCACAGTTGACAAACTTCGGTATTACGGCCAGTCTGAAGCGGGCATCCGGTTATGCCGAGTTCTATGCGCTGGCAACGCAGGCAAACAGCCCCTATGATCTGGTGTGTGATAATACGTCGTACAATGCATCGTACAACTACCCGTCCGCTTGCTTCCAAGAGTTCTACACATCCGGAATCGGCGCGACAGCGAATCTGAAATATCTGAAAGACGAAAATTTGATCGGCTATCAGGGGCAGACATTCAAACCCGCGGATTATCTGGATAAAATGTTGACCATGCAGGGCGAAGAATTGTCCACTGCGGTGGACAATCTGGTCATCGGCGCGGCACGAGAGAATGTCGGCATCACGATGTTCCAAGAGTTTTCTGGCGGCCTGTACAATTCGGCAGTTATCGACGGCCTGCCGTTTGCCGATTATATTGCGCAGAACCGCGACATTCAGTATATACCGACCGGCGGAACGGATGACCATATCCAACTGCTGTACACGATCTTGTTCTACGATCACGGTGCGGCACTGTACAACGGTATGCTGTATCCGGCAAAGAGCGAACGGTGATAGATCATGAGCGATTGCCTGCATAGTGTGCGTCGGTTCTTTTACAAGACCCAGTATTTTTGGACGAAGCTGCTGCTGATGCTGCTGACGCTGTTGATCACGGTGGTGCTGTCTTTCGTCCTGATAAAAAGTTTGCCCGGCGATGTGGTACACAACTACGCGCTGACCATTCAGAATACGCAGAAAGTGTCCTACGAAGAGGCGTATGAAACGGCCACAAATCTACTCAATTACGACCCGAACGAAAACATTTTCAGCGCCTTTATGCGCTATGTGGGCGGATTGCTGGAAGGAAACCTCGGACAAAGTATGTATATGGAGGACGTGACCGTCAACCGCTTGATTCGAGACTACCTGCCGTGGACGCTACTCGTTTCCGCGATTTCTTTGTTCCTGAGTTTCCTGATCGGTACATCCATGGGCGTTCATATGGCGAGAAAACGCGACGGCATGACTGATACCGTGCTGACAGGTGTCGTCACGGTGACAAATTCCATGCCGGATTATCTGCTGGGCGTGATTTTGCTGATGTATTTCGGCTCGGTGCTGCGGATTTTCCCGACCTATGGTGCGTATGACCTTTCCGCAAAGGGAGATACGTTTGCGTTTGTTTTGAGCATATTGCACCATGCCGCTTTGCCGATTATCACCTATACCATAGCGCAGATCGGCTCTTGGGCACTGATGTCAAAAGGCTCGGCGGTGGCGGTTCTGGGGGACGATTACGTCAATGCCGCGATCGTGCGCGGACTGCCGTCACGCCTGATCGAGCGCAGATATCTGAAACGAAATGTCATGCTGCCGCTGATCACGTCGCTGGTCATCAGTTTTGCCTATCTGTTTGGCGGATCGTCCGTAATGGAGAGCGTGTTTTCCTACCCCGGCATCGGCCGTGCATTTACGACCTATATCGGAAAACGGGATTATTTCGTGATTCAGGGACTGTTCGTGTTTTTAAGTTTCTTCATCATCGTTGCGAATTTGGTTGCCGATACCGTTTGCGGCCTGATTGATCCGAGAATTAGGGTGAAATGACTATGGAAAACAAAGAAAAAACCTTTCTTCACGAGCTGAGCAGGGGTGTGAAAGAAACGGGCAGAGGATTGAGAAACTTTTGCGCCACGATCTATGGGAACAAGAAAGCCTTTGCCGGTGCGATCATTTTGCTGGTTTTCGTATTACTGGCATTGTTCGGCCGATGGATTTTTCCTTATGACGACACGACCTCTTTCGCGGATATGTATCAGAAGCCGAGCGGTGAACATTGGCTGGGTACGGACGGTATGGGACGCGACCTGTTCCGTATGATCGTCCACGGAACGAGAGACGTAATGTCCATCGCATTGATGACCGCAATTATGACCGTTGGAATTGGTGTGCTGGTCGGCATTGTTTCCGGCTATGCCGGCCGCGTGCTCGATCAAATCATCGGCGTCGTGATCAATGTGGTGATGTCGCTGCCGACGTTTCCGATTTTGCTGATTTTGTCCATGTTCGTAACGATCAAGGATAATTTTACCCTTGCGTTGATTCTCAGTATATTAAGTTGGGCGGGGCTGGCACGCTCCGTGCGTGCTCAGATCATTTCCCTGCGCGAACGCGACTTTATTCAAATCTGCGACGTCATGGGGTTGAGCAAGGGACATATTCTGTTCTCGGAATTGCTGCCGAATATTCTCTCGTTTGTCGCGATCAATTTTATTACAAGCATGAAAAATGCGATCACCAGCAGTGTGGGAATGATGACGCTGGGTTTGGCCTTGTTCGAACCGACAAACTGGGGCGGCATTATGATCAATGCCAGAAACAGCGGTGCGTTTGCCATTCCGTCGGCACGTATGAGCATTCTTGCACCGATCATTACCATTATGCTGTTCCAGATTGGCGCGATCCTGTTTTCGAACGGTCTGGATGAGGCGTTCAACCCGAGGCTGAGGAAGAACTGATATGGAACAAAAAGAAATATTGGTTGCATTTGACAATGTCACAATTGAATACGAAATGAAAAACCAGAGTCTGCGGGCGGTGCGGGATTTTTCCTTACAGATCGAAAAAGGAAAAATCACGGCCATTGTCGGAGAGTCGGGCAGCGGAAAAACGACGGCGGTCAGCGCACTGCTGCAAGCCATTTCCGCACCGGGACGTGTGACGGCCGGCCACGTATATTTCTATGACGAGGGCAGGGAAATTGATGTGACGGCACTGAAAGACGAGCAATTGCGACAATTCCGGTGGGAAAAGGTGTCCATGGTATTTCAGGCGTCGCAAAGCACGCTCAATCCGCTGATGACGATTTACGACCAGTTCTACGAAACCGCTTTTTATCACGGCGCGATCAAGAGCAAGGAGGCGTTTCGCGTACGGCTGAACGAGCTGTTCGATTTGGTGAAAATGGATGCCAATCGTGTGCTGAATATTTATCCGCACCAACTCTCGGGCGGAATGAAACAGCGCGTGATGATAGCCTTTGCGCTGCTGCTGAATCCCAAACTGGTGATTTTGGATGAACCGACAACGGCACTGGATGTGATCACACAGAAATACATTTTCAACCAGCTCATTGAGATCAATAAGAAGCTGGGAACGACCTTTATTTTGCTGACGCACGACATCGGAATCGTCGCAAAAGCCGCGGATAATGTAGCGGTCATGTATGCCGGGAGCATCATGGAATACGGCGACGTGTACACCGTGTTCGGACACTCCATGCACCCATACACCAAGGGGCTGATCAATGCCACACCGTCGATCATTCGTTCGGCCGACTCGGTGGAACCGATTCCGGGCAGCCCGCCGGATATTCGACAACTGCCGCAGGGATGCCCGTTTTCTCCACGCTGTACCGTATGCGTCGATTCCTGTAGGACGAGCATGCCGGATGTGATTACAACGGCGGAAGGACATATGGTGCGCTGCCGGCACTATGACGGCGAAAAGGGGGGAACAAGCCTATGAAAATTCTGGAAATCGAAAAGGGAAATAAGATATTTTCTTCCCGAGGCTTGAATGGGACCGAACGCGTGCATGTGCTGCGGGATGTGGACTTGGACATCGACCAAGGAGAAATCGTTGCCTTGGTCGGTGAGAGCGGGTGCGGCAAAACGACGCTGGGCAGAATCATTACGGGATTGGAGGAGGCAAGCTCCGGCGCGGTCAGATTTCAGGGAAAAGATATTCGGCATTGCTCGGCGGCGGATAAGGCCGCCTATCGCAAAAGTGTGCAGTTCATTCAACAAGACAGCTACGCGGCACTCAATCCGGTGAAAACCATTTATCAATCGCTCTATGCGCCGCTCAAAGCCAACAATCGTAAAATGAACCGTCAACAGATCGACGAACAAATTCACAACTACATGGAATTGGTCGGCTTGACACCCGTGCAGCTATATCTGGAGAAATATCCGCATCAGCTTTCGGGCGGCCAACGTCAACGTGTGCTGATCGCGCGCGTTCTGTCGCTGAAGCCCAAATTGATCGTCGCGGACGAACCGATTTCCATGATCGATGTATCCCTGCGGCTGTCCATTCTGAAACTGCTGTCGGAGCTGAATAAAAAGCTCAATCTGACGATTGTCTATATCACCCATGATCTCTCAACCGTGAAATATGTGGTCGGGGAAGGAAGAATGGCCGTTATGTACTTGGGCGAGATCGTCGAGTTCGGAAAAGTAAAGGACGTGCTGGCGCAACCGCAGCATCCGTACACACGTGCGCTGATCTCGTCCGTGTCCATTCCGGACCCCGTGATCGAACGCAGTAAGCCGCAGGTGCAGTTGAAGAGCATGGAAATCCCGGATATTCGCAACCGATGCCCCGGGTGCGGCTTTGCGGATCGGTGCTTGTATGCGGACGAAAGTTGCAGTGCATGGAAACTGCAAAACATGGGAACGCAAGCACACGTCGTTTGCTGCAAAAACGTTGCAAATCTACCGGCCGAAACACAGGAGGCAATGCCATGAAGAAAAAATATGTTTTGCTGGACACCGACATCGGAGACGATATCGATGATGCGCTGGCACTGCTGATGCTGCTGAAAATGGAGCAGATCGAGCTGGTCGGCGTGACGACGGTGTTTGCGAACACGCCGTTGCGGGCACGTCTGGCCAAGCGCATTTTGCAGCTCGGCGGACGCACGGAAATCCCGGTCTATGCCGGGCTGGGCGACCCGTTGAAAGGGAGTGCGGACAAAAACCGTAGCTTTGTGCAGTACACCGAGCAACTGGAACAAGCGTGCTATCAGCCGGACAACGTCGATCCCGAAAACGGCACTGAGGCTGTGGACTTTATACTCAGCCAGTGCCGAAAATACGGCGAGCAACTGACGATTTTGGCCATAGGCCCGTACACAAATGTGGCGGCGGCATGGGGAAAAGACCCGCAGACAATGAAAAAAGTGGGCACGGTCGTTTTGATGGGCGGCTGCTTTTACGAGCAGTTTGTGGAATACAATGTTGCCATCGACCCGGAGGCCGCGGATGTTATGGTACGTGCGCAACTGCCGACGCGCTTTATCGGCGCGGATGTGACGTGGCAGGCACAGCTAAACGATGCGCAGACGGCCTATGTTTTGGGTATTCACAATGATGGCCTGACCGGGTATTGTGCCGACTTGGTCAGGCTATGGAAAAACGGCTGCTGGTTCAACCCCGTCCTGCACGACCCATTGGCTGCGTACTACGTTCTGGATGAAACAATTTGCCAAATGGAGCAGATCTGGGTGGAAGTGGAACTTGACGGCAAGGCGACGCGCGGATTCACGGCCAACATGGATCATTTCTACAAATATCTGGAGCATCCGACACCCGGGAAAAAACGGGTACTGTGCGCAAAAAAGGTGGATGCCGAACGATTCGTGAACTACTTCCTTGAAAGTACGTTCCCGAAGGAGAAAATTGAGGGACACATATGAAAAAATGGATTGTCGGAGTCTTATGCTCAGCAATGATGATCGGGCTGTGCGCCTGCGAACAGGCACCGCAGACAACCACGACGACCGCGGCTCCCGCGCCGACATACCCGGAGCGCAAGCTGTCGCTTTGTGTGGGGGATACCTATGATTTCGCGCAAATGGGATACACCGTTGACGCGCTGGACGGCACGGCCGTGCTTGCTGTCGGAGCGTGCATTACGGCGATCGGTGTGGGCGAGGACAGCGTGATCGTGTCCGACGTCGTAACCTTGGAGCGGTATCGCTATACGGTTACGGTTTATGCCGATGCCAAATCGCTCGGCGAGAATTACCCGGTCGATCGCGGATTGTTTGCGGGAAAGAAAATCATCGTTTTCGGCGACAGTATTACGGACGGCTGCCTGCTTGACCCGAATACGGAAAACGGAATGAACTATGAGGATACCTATTTTGCCCAACTCTGTCGGTATTTGGATGCGGCATCCGACCCGACCGATTTGGAAAACTGCAACTTTGCCTGCGGCGGAACCATGCTGACCTATGGCACAAACGGCTATGGCATTTCGGGCGCGCAGCGCATTGGCGTGACGGAACCGTTTACCGATGCGGGCAGGACGCGAAATCCCTATCCGAATATTCGCACGGCAGACCTGTGCATCATCTTCTACGGCACCAACGACCTGACTGCCGGGGTTATGACCGGCGAGAGCGGAGAAGCTGTGCCACAGAAAGCGGAGGACGCAAAGACGATTTGCGGTGCAATGCGCTATATGCTGCGCACGTTGCACGAGATCAATCCAAAAATGAAAATTTTGGCACTGCCACCGCTGTACCGACGCGCGGACGGGAGAACACTGGGCTATTCCGACGATATGGGCGATGTTTGCAATTTGACCACGGGCGCGAGCCTTGTCCAATATCGGGACGCCATTGCGCAGGCCTGCGCGCAGGAGGGCGCAAAATTTGTGGATTGGTATCCGCTGTTCGATTACGAAAATTTCGGGAAAACAGGCGCAACCGCCTACTCTTACGACGGCCTGCACCCCAATGTCGCGGGACATCGGAAAATGTTTGAATACTTAGTGGAACAATTGGAGAAATCCAATGAATAAAAAGGAGGAAACAACATGAAAAAACAACTGACAATCGTGTTCCTGTGTGCATTGCTCTGCATTTGTCTGCTGGCAGCGTGCACGCCGGAAGGAGAAAGCACATCGGGTAAGCAGGATAAGCTTGTGCTGAAAAACAGCGAGGTTTCGGTGCAGATCGACATCAACGCGACGACCTACGTGTCCGTTGCACTGCCGGATTTGATCGTGGATGCGCCCCAAGATGCGCTCTACACGGTAACCTGCGAAAGCGATGCACTGCAAATCTCCCGTGTGACGGAGGCCGGTGCGGTGAACATCATCAGCAACGGTACGCTGGGCGACTACAGCGTCAATGTTTCCGTGACTGCGGCAAACAAAGAAGAATTGAAGTTCCAAATTGCGGTGAAAGTCGTCGATCTGGCACCGCAGCCTTCCGTGAAAGCGGAAATCCCCGATGTGACGCTGGATGCGCCCATGTTTGCCGATGACGCAAATAAGACGAACCTGACCTACACCATGGACCTTTCACAGTATTTTGACGCCATCGACAATGCGACCTTTGAGATGGAATGCGACGAGCAGACCGCAACTATGAGCTGCGATCAGGCGAAGCCGTGGCTGGTGACGTTCAACTTCAAAAAACTCGGAGAAAAGACGGTCACCGTTCACGTGCTGAAGGACGGACAGAGAAAAACATCCGATACGTTCACCGTGACGCTCAACGGCAAAGCTCCCGCGCAGATGATCAACGGCAATTTCGAAAGCGGCTTTACCGGCTGGGACCTTGACAATTGGGGCTATGCCGCGTATGATGTCATCAACGACCCCGTGGACATCTGGGGCAACGGGATTGACGCGGACGGCTCGTACCTGTTCGGCTATAAGGATGAAGCTGGCACCTGCGAGTTCAAGTCCTCTTTGTTCAAGCTGGAGGGAAGCGGTATGCTGACATGGAAAATGGCCGGCAACTGCACGGAGGATCTGCAGTTTGTGCTGATGCAGTACAATCCCGATGGCGAAGATGTGGAAATCGCGAAGTTCAACAACTGGTACTACGGCACCTATGCCGGCTCCGGCTTTATTTTCCGTCAGTACTGTTATCAGGTGGATATGCAGATCTACGGCGACAGCCTCTGCTATTTCATCGTGAAAGATAATTTGACGGAGGAATTTGCTTTCGTCAATCTCGACAGCATCGTGACATATTATGAAACCGCACCCGATGTTTCCGCGATGTATAAGGCCGGCTTCTGCACCAATCCGGACGGCATGTCACTGGATTATTCCGATACGTCCAAAGATGCGTTCCCTGAGGATTTGAGCACGGTTGGCAACCAACTGGCCAACGGTGACTTTGAAAACGGCTACACGGGCTGGTACATGACGACGGAAGAGAAAAATGCCTACGCCATCAACGGTTCCAACACGGACATCTGGAACAATCCCGTTGGCAACACGAACAACTATCTCTATGGCTTTGCACAGGAAAATTTTGCGACCGCGAATTTCCATTCCGGATTGTTCAAAGTCGGCGGCAGCGGTGTCATCACGTGGAAGATGGCAGGTAACTCCACGGAGGACCTGCAGTTCGTGCTGATGAAGTACAATCCCGACGGTGAGGACGAGGTGATTGCCACGTTCAATAACTGGTATTTCCCCATTTCTCAGGAATCGGGCTTCATTTTCCGCAGCTATTACTACCAGATCGATATGGCGCGTTACGAAGGCGCATATTGCTACTTTGTCGTGAAAGATTATCGCAATTCCGATTTCGGCTTCATTTGTCTGGATGACATCGTGACCTATTACGAAACGGCACCTGCGACCGACGGCCTGTTCAAGGCAGGTTTCTGCACCGCGCCGGAAGAATAAACGATTTTAGAAAGGAGCTTATCCATGAGCAGAAGCACCGTCATGACCATCTTGCGATACAGTGTTGTCATTATGCTGCTGGCGCTGTGTATGTTCTTTTGGGTAGATGTGCATGAGCCGGGATTCGTGGCTGTGTGTATGACGATGGCGTTTTGCTTTCTGGTATTTTGCTCCGGAATCCTCCGCTTGATTGCGGACGCGGACGATCCGCTTGATAAAAAAAGAGCGTATATCGCGCTGGGTATTTACTGCGCCGTATGCGCGCTGGCGGTCGTCCTGAGGATGGTTCTATAGAAAATAATCGCATAAACACAGGGGTTGCCGCAAAACTTGTCTTGCGGCGACCCCGTTTTCATTGCTTCCGGTGTGAAATGAAAAAAGTTTCGTGGCGGGGGAGCGGAAAATGAAATTTCGTGTCGGAAGTTCTTGTAAAATCCGAAAGGATTTGGTATGATAGAAAAACGGAAAGAATGACGACCTTGGAGGATACGACCGATGATCGGAAAAACATTTGACAGAATCTATGCGCTGAAAAACATTGCGACCAACAAAGAGCGCAAGCTCATCGAGGGCTTGGAGAACATTCAGCCCGACAAACTGGTGTATATGTCCATCACGGAGCTGGCGGCACAACTGAAGGTCGCGGAGGCGACGGTGGTTCGTTTCTGCAAGAAATTGGGCTACAACGGATTTCAGGATTTCAAGCTGAGTCTGAGCAAGGAGCTCGGCACGGCTGCAAAGAGCGACGTCAGCAGCCCCGTTCAGCGCATTGCCAGACAGATGACCGATGCCATCACCGAAACGTCCAACGGCATTGATTACGACAAATGCTTGGAAATCGCGCGGGCGTTGGTCGGCGCGAAAAAAATCGGTGCATTCGGCGTGGGCAATTCCGCCGTTACCGCCATGGAGATCAGCAACGTGCTGGCCAGAATCGGCATCAACGTGACCATGACGCCCGACCCGCATATGCAGGCAATGATCACCAGCAACATGACCGACACCGACGTGGTCATCCTCATCAGCGTTTCCGGCAGTACGAAAGATATTATCGACGTGGCGGAAATCGCGAAGAAAAACGGCGTGAAGATCGTCGTCATCACCTGCTACGACCGTTCGCCGCTGGCAAAATACGGCGACTATGTTCTGCTCTCGACCCGACGCGAGGCGGCGCACGAGGGCGGCTCCGTATCCACGATCGTGTCCATATCCTTCCTCGTCAACGTCCTTTACGACGCGATTTGCGAAACGCTGGGAGACGAGGCGCGCGACCGCGCCATCCGAACGGCGGTGGCCGTGTCCGACAAATCCATGTAATTTTGAAGCACAAGGAGCTTAGACTATGCTGATTGGAAAACAAGTTGACCGTCTGGTGGCCAAGGTCATGCGCCTGACCGACGTTTATGCACCGTTTCTGATTCGTGAAACGCTGACACCGGAAGTGACCGTCACGGAAAACGGTGTGACCCGCCCCGTGGCGGAGGGCGACCGCTGGGGCGGGGAATTTTGCGTGGCGCAGTTCCGCTTCACGGCGAAGTGCATCGACCCCACGAAAAAATACCGCTTGTTTGCCAACACCGGCGGCGTGGAGCACCAGATCTGCGTAAACGGGAAGAGCGTCGGGATTCTGGACTATATCGAGCATCCGAGTGACCCGTTCCGCATTCACCGATACCTTTGGCTGGAAAATCTGGCCGAGGGCGATACGGTCACGCTCGATGCGTACTATTCGCATACCTTCCCCAATACCATGCCCTACGACGGAACATTTACCTTCGGCATGGACGGGCACTATCCCGACCGCGTGTACGGGTGCATCGGTCTTGCGGTATTCAACGAGGGACTGTATGAATTTACGGAAAAGCTGGAGCTGCTCAACGGCTACTATCGGGAGCAGGAACCCGGAAGTTTCACGGCCGCGGCCGCGGAGCGGCTGTATGAACGGCTTTTTGCGCTTTTGCCCATCCGTCGCATCTGCCCGATGCAGGAGGTTCTGGAAAAGGCTACGGCCATGATCGACGAATTTCTCTCCGGCTCGGAGAAAAAGCCCTATGTCGGCATCATCGGGCACAGCCATCTGGATACGGCGTGGCTTTGGCCCGTGGCGGAGACACGAAGAAAGCTGCGCCGCACGGTGTCCAACGCGGTGACGCTGCTGGAGCGATATCCGCGCTACAAATTCTTCCTGTCCACGGTGCTGTATTTGCGCTGGCTGGAGGAGGACGATCCCGAACTGTTCCGAAAAGTGGGGCAGATGATCCGCGCGGGACGCATCGAGCCGAATGGCGCGACGTGGGTCGAATGCGACGGCAATCTGACGGGCGCGGAAGCCCTGTGCCGCCAGTTCCTGCGCGGCAAGCGTTACCTGCGCGAAAAATTCGACTATGAGTCCGATACGTTCTGGCTGCCCGATACCTTCGGCTACTCCGCGGCCATGCCGCAGATCTTGCGCGCGTGCGGCGTCAAATACTTCCTGACCACCAAGCTGAGCTGGAACGACACCAATATGTTCCCGTACGAAACCTTCCTATGGCTGGGCATCGACGGCTCATCCGTGCCCGTGCATTTCAACTCCATCCAGACGTGGGTCGACGAGCAGAGTGTCGGCAAGCGGCTGGCGGACATCCGCGACAAACGCGAGAGCGACTGCGTACTGATGGCCTACGGATTCGGCGACGGTGGCGGCGGCCCGTCCGAGCAGATGGTCAGCCGCGCGCTGTATACGGAGGAAAATTGCAAGTGCGCCGAGGTGGCGCACACCGGTGTGTCGGATTTCATGAAGAGAGCGACCGATCGACCCTTGCCGGAGTATTTCGGCGAGCTGTATCTGGAATTGCACCGCGGCACCTACACTTCCGGCCATGCACTCAAGCAGAACAACCGCCGCTTGGAGGAAGCACTGCACGACGCGGAGCTGATTTCCGTTTTCTCGGGCGAGGATACGAAAAAGCAGACCGATGCGCTGTATGACACCCTGCTTCTGAACCAGTTCCATGATATTTTGCCGGGCACCTGCATTGCCGAGGCGACCGATCAGGCACTTGCCGAGCAGCGGCAGGCCATCGCCGCGGCAAAATCGTTGATCGCGGGGCAGGGAGCGCAGACTTATTATAATACGCTCCACTTTGCCCGCGATGCCTATCTGCCCGCGGCGGCGGATGCGCCCGGCACTCTGGCCTATCCCGATTTTGACGGGAAAATGCGACACATTGCGCGATACCGTTTCGACAAATTCGGCTACGGCAAAATCGTCCCCGAAACGCGGACACTGCAATTCGACGGAAAAACCGTCACCACGCCCGATTATTGCGCACGCGTGGAAGCGGGCGTGATCGTTTCTCTGGTGTTCGCGGGGCGGGAACTTGCGGGCGCGGGGCTGGGCGGCATTCGTTTTGCCGAGGACGTGCCCTACATCTACGACAACTGGGACATCGACGCCGACTACGTCCTGAAAGAGCAGGATGCACGGTGTCTGTCCATGCAGGCGGTGCTTCAAAGCGAGCAAATGCTGATTTTGCGCAGTGTCTGGCACATAGCGGATAATTCCCGCCTGACGGTGGACATGAAGTTCCGCGCCGACACGCCTCTGATCGAGTTTGAAAACCGCATGGCGTGGGACGATACGCACCGACTTGCCAGAGCCTATTTTGACACGACGCTTTTCTCCAAGCATTACCGCTGTGAAACGCAGTTCGGCTTCGTCGAGCGCAACTGCTATCCGACAGATGTGACCGATTATGCCAAATTCGAGGTCTGCGCCCACAAGTGGACAGACCTTTCCGAGCATAACATCGGCCTGTCGTTGCTGTCGGACAGCAAGTACGGCGTTTCCTGCCGGAAAAAGACGCTGGGACTGACGCTCCACAAGAGCGGAACGCATCCCGATGCCCGCGGCGATCGCGGAACGCACGATTTCCGCTATGCGCTCTATCCGCACACGGGTGCGCTGAGCGAAAAGACGATTCGGGAAGCCTATGCGTTTAATCGGCAGCCCGTGGCGACGGCGTACCGAGACCTGACGCCTGTTTTCGACATTGAGGGCGACGCGTCCGTGGTGCCGGAGACGGTCAAGCGGGGAGAAGAGGGCGGCATCGTTGTGCGCCTGTACGAGAGCTTGGGCGCGGACGCGACGGTGTGCATCCGCACGGCACAGCCGCGGCGGTTTGACCTGTGCAACATCCTCGAGGATGTTCAGGCCACCCTCCCGGGCGGCGATTGCGCGACGCTGCATTTTGCGCCGTTTGAAATCAAAACGCTGAAAATCCGATAACGAAACGCAGTCCGTCACGGTCAAACCGCAGCGGACTGCGTTCGTGTCGAACAAGTTGCACAAAAAATGAAAACAATTTTCAAAAAAATTCCAAAAAATGAAAAAGCTATTGACATCGGCGGGGGGAATATCCTATAATGTAAGAACGAAACAATGTGCTTTTTATGACAGAGATTGCAAAGAATGGGAAGATTGCTATGAGTAAATTAAACCGTGGTTTGATCGTGTCCTGCCAAGCGGTCAAAGGCGAGCCGCTGTACGGCTATGGAATCATGCATTTGTTTGCCAAGGCGGCAAAGGCAGGCGGCGCGTGCGGCATTCGCGCACTGTGCGATGATGTGCCGAGCATCCGCGAGGAAGTGGATCTGCCGATTATCGGCCTTGTCAAGCAAGTCTATTGCGACAGCGAGATCTACATAACGCCGACCAAGGCGGAGATCGACCGCCTGCTGGAAGTGCCGTGCGACGTCGTCTGCATGGACGCGACCGATCGTCCTCGTCCCAACGGGGAAACACTGGAGGAATTGTACGCCTACGCCAGAGAGCACTGCGGCGCGCGCGAGCTGATGGCGGATATTTCCACGCTGGAAGAAGCGCTGTATGCCGAAAAGCTCGGCTTTGACTACGTTTCCACCACGTTGCGCGGCTACACGCGCGCAACGCAGGGCGCGCCCCTGCCCGACATCGACTTTATGGCGCAGTGCAAAGCGCACCTGACGCGCACCAAGCTGATCGCGGAGGGCGGCGTGTTCGAGGCAGCGCATATGGAGCAGATTTCGCGCATCAATCCCTATGCCGTGGTGGTCGGTTCGGCCATTACGCGCCCGAAGGTCATCACCGAGCGGCTGGATGCGGCGCTGAAGCTGCACGAGGATTGATATGAAGATCGTATACATTCCCTTGGACGAGCGGCCGTGCAACCGCGCCTTTGCGCAACAGATCGCGCAGGGGTCGCCGATCACGCTGGCCGTGCCGGATAAGTCCGTTCTGGGGCAGAAAAAACAACCGGCCGATGTCGACGCGGTGATCCGCTTTCTGGAGCATGAATGCGCCGATGCCGACGCGTGCGTGCTGTCGCTGGATATGCTGCTGTACGGCGGCATTGTGCCGTCGCGGCTACATTGGCTGTCGGAATCGGAGCTGCTTGGCCGACTCGATACGGTGCGCCGTCTGAAAGACGCGAATCCGACACTGAAGATTTTCGCCTTTGCACTCATTATGCGCTGTCCGCGCTACAGTTCGGCCGATGAGGAGCCGGAGTATTACGAAACCTGCGGCCGCGAGATCTTCCTGACGGGGGAGACCAAGCACAAACGTGCGCTCGGATTGCTTACCGAGGATGCGGCGGCGCAACGGCTGGAGGAATATGCCCAAAAAACGGGGGCGTATCTGGCCGATTATGAGCAGCGCCGATTGACCAATCGCGCGATGCTGGAAAAAATTCTGACAAGCTATCGCGATTGCTTTGAAAATCTGGTGATCCCGCAGGACGATTCCGCGCCCTACGGCTACACGACCGTCGATCGCGAATATCTGAAGAAGGCAGTACGGCGCGTCGGCGGCACGGAGGTGCCGATGTATCCCGGTGCGGACGAGGTCGGCATGAGCCTGCTGGCGGCAGCCGCCTGTGCGCTCATGCGGCGGTGGCCGACCGTGAAGCCCGTGTTCGCGCATGAAAATGCACCGCAGGTCATCCCGCTGTACGAAGACCGTCCCGTGGGGCAGACCTTGCCGCTGCTGCTTGCCGCAAGCGGATGCCGATTGTCGGACGATGCGCGTGCCGACATTACGCTGTATCTCAATTATCCCGCGCAAGCACCCGTAGAGGTCTGGCAGGAGCCGTCGGACGGCTATGCCATGCGCGATTTGGATGCGTTTTGCGACCGCATTGCCGCGACCGTGCGTTGCGGCGGCTTGGCGGCGGTGGCCGACGGCGCATACTGCAACGGCGGTGACGCCGAATTGGTGCGAAAACTGGCCGATCGCATGGACTTGCGGCAGTTGGCCGCATACGCCGGCTGGAACACCTCGTCGAATACCCTCGGCACAGCGGTGTGCCAAGCGGTGTTCGCATGGCTGTTCGGCAGGAGCGACGCGCTGTCGCTGTTCACCGTGCAGCGATTGTATGAAGACGTGGGCTATTGCGGCCATGTTCGCCGCGAAGTGACGGCTCTGATCGAGCCGATGGGCTACGGCTATTTCGATGCCGGCGAGAAAGACGGCGCGGTGGCCGCGCTTGTGCGGCAACGGTTGCAGGTCTATATGCAGGCCCTGCTTCCGGAAATTGCGGAAAACTACGATGTCGACCGCTGTCAGATGCCGTGGAAGCGGATGTTCGAGGTAGACTTGAGCTGCAAGCGCCGAACGGAAACTCTATGAGCAAACGCGTACTGTGCTGGATGCTGACGGCGTTGATTCTGCTGTCGGCGGGAGGATTTATGAATCAAAACAAAGCAAAAGCGGCCGAATATTGTGCCGTTGTCTACGAAGATCAGGCGCGCGGCGTCTGGCACCGCCCGAATGTCACGGGGACGGAAACGAACTTGGAGGGCGTTTGCGCCGTGCTCGATACCCTGCAAAAAACGGGGATCAATCTGATTTTTCTGGAAACCTTTTTCCACGGAATGACCGTCTACCGCTCCTCGCTCGTGCCGTATTACACGGGCTTCGCCGCCTATGACTATGCGCCCTATCCCGATTATCTGAGCGCATTCGTCGCCGAGGCGGAAAAGCGGGGCATCGAAGTGCACGCATGGGTGGAAGATTTCTACATCGGCGTGAACGAAAATTATTTTACACGGCATCTGTCCTCGTGGATGATGCTGACCAAAGACGGCAGCATTCGCCAGAGCGAGGGCAGCGAATACGGCGGCTACCTGTTTTTAGACCCGGCCAATGCCGAGGTGCGTGCGTACCTCATTCGCTTCTATGACGAACTTCTGACGAAATTCCCGCAGATCGCGGGACTGAATCTGGACTATATCCGCTATCCCGTGTCCGACTACGGCGACGATACCGGCTATACGGACGCGGCCATGGACGGCTTCGCCGCAAGCGCGGGGCTGACGTTCCCCGAAAACGCCGCACGGGAAGAAAAAGTGAAGATCGTCGCGGCGAACTACACGCAGTGGGTCGATTACCGCGCGAATCAGGTTACGGAATTTGTCGGGCAGGTGCGTCGGATGGTCGACGAAAAGCACGGCAATGTGCTTTTGTCCACGGCGGTTTTCCCGGAGCAGGGAAAATCCTTTGCCGACAAAAAGCAGGATTTTTCGACATGGCTGGCGCGCAATTATCTGGACATCATCACGCCCATGGCCTATTATGACGACCCGACTGTGCTGAAAAAGGCACTCGAGGCGATGCTCCCGGGACTTTCCCAATGTTATTGCTATGCCGGAATTTCTCCGACGTATCACAATTTGCCGCAGGAGCAGGTGCTTTTGCAGATGCAGGTGGTCATGGACAGCGGCGCGGAGGGATTCGTGTTCTTCGGTTCGCAGTCGATTCTGAACAAGCCGGACTACATTGCGCTGCTGGAAGATACCTTCTCCGGGCATACGGCCAATCTTCCGCATCGGAAAGACGAGCCGGAAGAGCCGACCGTGCCGGAGGTTCCCGCCGATCCGGAAGATCCGACGGAGCCGGAGGTTCCCACCGAGCCGGAACAGCCGACGGAGCCGGAGGTTCCCACCGAGCCGGAACAGCCGACGGAGCCGACCGCTTGCCCGACACAACCGACGCAGACGGTACCGCCCGATCGCCCGCGCAATCGCAAGGCCATCGGACTGGGAGCCGTGGCGGCTTTGACGGCCGCGGCGGTCGCCCTTTTCCACGTTAAAAGAAAGAGCAGGGATAAAAAATGAAGAAACAAAATGCTGCGGTCGGCCTGCGCCGCGTGCTGTGCTGCGTTATGCTGCTGGCACTGCTGCCGCTGTACGGACTGACGGCCTACGCCGACGGAGAGTTCAACCGCGTGCTCAGCGTTGACGGCATCACGGTCACGGCAAACGGAAAAACCGTCGAAAACGTGTACTCAGACCCCGTGACCTATTACGAAGCGGCCGCGTCGGGCTACCTGAACGACTATAAAATTCGCTATATGACGGTGGGGAGCAAGGACACCGTGATCTACACGGCCTTCTATCCCGACACGACGACCGGCCGCGTCGGCGAAAACGTGACGGAATACGTCTGCGAGCCGGACGGCGCGCGTTTTCACGTGACCTCAGTCAATACCTCCGGCGACGGCAAGACCTATATCCCGGTCGGCGGCTTCGTGCTGTCCATGACCGACGGCGGCTTTGCCAAGGTGGGCGACGTCATTACGCTGGGCGGCAAGAACTTAAGCATTCCCACCAAGGCGGTGGAGTCGAACGCCGGCAAGCGCATCGTGGTGGACTACACCAACGTCAACCGTTCCGGCCCGATGGTCGTGTACTACGACTACCAGTTCGCCGCAAAGACCGGCACGAACATCTTCGGCACCGAGATGACCTGCGTGTTCGACTTTGAAAAGAGCACGTTCAAGGTGGAGTCGTTCCGCGGATTCGGCACGGGCGACAGCTCCGGCTCCGTAATCCCCGACAACGGCTTCGTCCTCAGCGCCTACGGCGAGGGATACCGCGCACTGTTGGCAAAGGGCGAACTGTTCCAAGTGGGCGACGAGGTGAAAATGGTCGGTTTCGACTATATCCGCTTCGGCGGCACCGTTCGGGGGGAATACAACTACATTGACCCCACCGCGGACGAAAACCCCGGTGCAATGGAAACGGCAACGACGCCGTTCCCCGCCTATCGCGGAGAGAACCAGACCATCATCTATAAAGACGGCTGGAGCTACAACGGATCTACCGGCACGGGCACCAATGTTTACGGCTACGAGGCCGCCGTGGATGCCAACGGTGTGGTCGTGGAAATGGGTGTCAACGTATCCAAAATTCCGGAGGGCGGCTATGTCATTTCCGGCCACGGAAAGGGCAGAGATTTCATCCGCTCCAACATCGTCATCGGTGCAACGGTGACACTCAACGAAGAAACGAAAACCTACAGCGTGCAGACGACGCTCAACAGCTACTATGAAAATCTGGTCACGTCCGTGGAAACGACCATCACAAACGCGGAAAATCGCATCAAGCGCCTGTACGACATTGACGCGGACACCGTAAAGACCTACATTTCCGAGGCGCGCGAGGCTTTGCAGGAGCTGAAAAAGGTCAAAGAGGAAATCGAGACGGGCTTGGAAACCGCAGGCTGGACGGAGCAACAACGCCTGAGCCGCCTGATGGAGTATAACAACTATCAGCTCCGCGTCGATCGTCTGCAGCGCCTGATTCAGACGACGTCCGCGGAAAGTAAGCGCGTTTCGGCGCGCAGTGTCTGGCACAGACCCGTCGAGGTGACCTATGCGCAGATCGAGGAAAACGTTGCGCTCTACGCAAAACTGGGCATCAAC
Source organism: uncultured Oscillospiraceae bacterium (assembly GCA_964435375.1). Classification (GTDB taxonomy): domain Bacteria; phylum Bacillota; class Clostridia; order Oscillospirales; family Oscillospiraceae; genus Faecousia. The sequence goes on from CAYSYK010000007.1 coordinate 41,215, forward strand.
GTCGTATTCGTCGAAACGCTGTACAACGGCTATTCCGCCTTCCGCAGCGACAGCACCGTTTTCCCCTATAATTCCAAGCTGGCAAGCGAGTATGTCAAGGACGAAAGCACCACCTATGCCGATTATCTCAGCGCGTTTGTCGCCTGCTGTCGTCAATATGACATCGAGGTGCACGCGTGGGTGGAAAACTTCTACGTCGGCACGCAGAACAATGTCCCCGTGGTGAAAGAGCATCCCGATTGGGTCATGTACAACGACGACGACACCATCTATCAGCGCAACGAGGGCGGCAGCTACATTTTCTTGGACCCGGCCAATCGGGAAGTGCAGGATGCGCTGATCGCGTACTATCTTGACCTGTTTGAAAAGTTGCCCGATGTTGCGGGATTGAATCTGGACTACATCCGCTATCCCGTTACCGACGCGGCGGAAGATTCCGGCTATACCTTTGCCGCCATGGAAGCATTCGCGGCGCAGAAGGGCATGACCTTCTCCGATGCGCAGAAAGCCGACCGCAAGAAGATGGCCAACAAATTCAAGCAACTGTTCGACAAGAATTACTTGGAGGGCGGTCAGACGGAAGCGGACGAAAATTATGAAGACTGGGTGCGTTTCCGCACGCAGACGGTCACGGAATATGTCCGCCGAATCAAAACGGAAGTGAAAGACGCGAAAAACATTCTGCTGTCGACATCGGTATTCTCTTCCGTTACGGAATCCCTGCGGCAGAAAAAGCAGGATTGGAAAACATGGTTCGCAAACGGCTGGATCGACATTGCCACGCCGATGGCCTATTACACCGAAGCGTCCGACGTTTTGACCAACGTGACGGCGATGATCCAATCCGCGGGCAATATTTGCTATTATTACACGGGACTGGCCTCCTCGTACAGCGGCCTGCCCGCATGGCAGAACAAAGAGCAGATCGAAGCATCCTATCTGGCGGGCGCGAACGGCTACGTGATCTTCTGTTCCGAGCAGATTCTGGGACACGAGGATGTGCAGCAGGTACTGCTGGCCGGTGTGAACAGCACCGCCGCCGTTCGCCCGCATGATTCGCTGGACAAGGTGCTGGCGGGATATTTCAGCGACATTCTCGACCGCGCACAGCGCCTGTATCTCCCCGCGGGGGGCATGACGCAGGAGCAGTATGACGCGCTCAAAGCGAAATTTGACGACATCGCGGCCATGCCCATGGACGATGCCAACCAAATTTATCAAATCCGGAAGGCGGTCAACGCCCTGTACGGCGCGAGCGGAACGTCCTATGCCAAGGGCTATTCCGGCCAGCGCATGACCGAAAGCCTGAAAGAGCTGGTTGCCCTGCTCGATACGCGCGTGTCCATTGCGCTGGTGGCCGAGGGACGCTGGGATCCCGAGCAGAATCCCGTCCGCCCGCCGATGGAGCAGACCCCGCAGCCCGAACCCGACAAACCCGCCGAGGAAAAGCCCAAACCGACCACCCCGAGTAGCGGCGATACGAGCAAACCCGATTACACGAGCCTGTTCGTGGTTCTGGGGATCTGCTTGGTCGTCATGGCGGTGACCGGTGCGGCGATTTTCCGGATGGCGAAGAAAAAAGCACCGAGTCAGAAAGACGAATCGTAATGGCCGATGCTTTTTGAAACCCCGTATTCCGGACTTGGAAAAGTCAAAAAATAAAAAAATCTAGGAGGATATCATGAAAAGAACAAGACTGTTTGCCGTTCTGGCGCTGGTGCTGGTTCTGGCCTGCGCGCTGATTGCTTGCAACGGCAAGGACGAAACCACGACCAACGGCACGAACGCACCCACCGGCGACGCCACGACCGGTGAACCCACCACGGGCGGCGATACCACCACGGGCGGCGACGCCACGACCGGCGAGCCCACCGTGTCGACGGAACTGACCGTCACCGTCGTTCCCGAAAGCATGGAATTCCATGCCGGTGAGCTGAGCGAAGACGACATCGACCTCATGCTCGGCGTTACCGTCGACAATGCCGAAGCGACCCTGATGATCGAGGACACCAGCGACTTTGACCCCGATGTCCCCGGTACTTACACCATCACCTACAAGGCAAAACTGGGCGACGTTGTCGCACGGGGATACCGTACCATCGTCGTGAAAGAGGCACTGTCCGACATCGCGGTGGAAGTGCAGATCAACGGTCTGGGCGAGCAGAAGTGGCCCGGCAAGATCATCAGCTTCAAGCACAGCCTGTTCGTGGAGCTGACCGAAGATGCGTATCTGCCCGCACAGAGCGGCGTTTTCAAGAACACCTCCGATCACGACATCGTTCTGTCCGTTGAAGGCAGCCACGGCTGCAGCGCCATCATCGACAAAAACGGCGTGGTTCTCGAAGGACGTGACGGCCCGAACGGCAAGTTGGTCAACGCCGAAAACCCCGTCCGTACCTCCTCTACCGAGAAGAACATTATCATCGACGGCGAGAGCGTTTCCGTATCTTCCGCGTTCGCCAAGAACATGACCATCCCCGCAGGCGGCTACGCCATCGTTGTGCAGACCAACTACGCCGGCAGTGGCGCGGATGCCGACGGCCGTAACTTCGTGAACTATAGCGTCATCAAGGAAGTCGGCACCGTGGTTCGCATCTACTGGGTGGACACGAACGAGAACGAAACCGTCTACTGCAACCAGAAGCCCACCATCAGCGGCAACAGCAAGCTGCTCATCAAGCTGGGCGATACCTCCTTCGATTTGCATACCGCCATTCTGGCCGGAATTGTCGCCAAGGACGACAACGGCACCTTCGCCATTGACGATGACGTGACCATCAAGACCGAGGACATCATCCTCCTCGACGAGGGCGGCTTTGACATCAACAAAGCCGGCATCTACACCATCAAGTTGAGCGTCACCGACGGCGAGCTGACCACCGAGTTCGTGCGCGAGGTGGAAGTGAAGTCCGAGGGAATTATCACCATCACCATCGGCGAGAAGAAGATGGACATCGCCAAGGAATACGTGGCGATCGATCAGGAGCTGACGATGACCGGCGCCTACGCATTCATCGTTTACACGCCCGCTTACGAAGGCACCATCGGCTTCTCCAACGGCTACGGCGTGGCGATCATCGTGGATAACTACGGCACCATCGTCCGTATCTATGACGGCGCGAGCGCGAAGTATTATGATGCCGACAACATCGGCGGCGTCCAGAACGGCACCTGCACCGCAACGGGCTATATCACGGAAGCGTTCGACTCCCTGAAAGAGGGCGAAACGCTGATCATTGCGCCCAACTCCGGCACGAACAATGCCGTCGGCGGTTCCCGCCACTTCCTGTACGGCAACAGAACCGTCGGTGCGAAAGTCACCTGCTTTGGCCTCGCTTTCGAGAGCAAGGATGTGACCATCGCCGTCGGCGACAAGACCTTCACCGTTGCCGAGGACAAGTGCCTGTACAACGCCGATATTACCGCGGCCAATGCACCCAAGTACGGCATGCTGATCTTCGACAAGAACTACACCGGTACTGTCGCGATCAACGGCTATGGCGTGGCGATCGTACTGGACAAGTACGGCGTTCTGGACAGAGCATATGACGGCGCGAATGGCGGCTACTGGACGGTTGACGGTAAGGCCGCAAGCGTTCCCGAGGGATTCACCTCCGGCAATTATGCAACGTTCGCATTTGAAAGTCTGCAAGAGGGCGAGACCCTTGTGATCTTCCCCCACGACGGTGGCACGAATGTTGCGCGCGCCTTCGGCCTTAGCCTGCGCGGCGAGTGCGGCAAAGAGGCGACTCTGACGGGCTTCACCTTTGCAGAAAAACTGCCCGACAACAAGGTCATCACCGTCGGCGACAAGACCCTTACCGTCGAAGAGGGCAAGTGGCTGTACAACGCCGATGTTACCGCGGCCAATGCACCCAAGTACGGCATGCTGATCTTCGACAAGAACTACACCGGTACTGTCGCGATCAACGGCTATGGCGTGGCGATCGTACTGGACAAGTACGGCGTTCTGGACAGAGCATATGACGGCGCGAATGGCGGCTACTGGACGGTTGACGGTAAGGCCGCAAGCGTTCCCGAGGGATTCACCTCCGGCAATTATGCAACGTTCGCATTTGAAAGTCTGCAAGAGGGCGAGACCCTTGTGATCTTCCCCCACGACGGTGGCACGAATGTTGCGCGCGCCTTCGGCCTTAGCCTGCGCGGCGAGTGCGGCAAAGAGGCGACTCTGACGGGCTTTACCTTTGAGGAGAAAAAGACCGACGACAAGACCATTACCGTCGGCGACAAGACCCTTACCGTCAAAGAGGGTCAGTGGCTGTACAATACCGACGTTACCGCAGCCAATGCACCCAAGTACGGCATGCTGATCTTCGACAAGAACTACAACGGGACTGTCGCGATCAACGGCTATGGCGTGGCGATCGTACTGGACAAGTACGGCGTTCTGGACAGAGCATATGACGGCGCGAATGGCGGCTACTGGACGGTTGACGGTAAGGCCGCAAGCGTTCCCGAGGGATTCACCTCCGGCAATTATGCAACGTTCGCATTTGAAAGTCTGCAAGAGGGCGAGACCCTTGTGATCTTCCCCCACGACGGTGGCGAAAATGTCGCGCGTAAATTTGCCCTGACCCTGCGTAGTGAGTGCGGCAAGGCCGCGACCCTGACGGGCTTTACCTTCGCAGAAAAAGCAGAGTAATTCGTTATGAACGTATATCCTCCCGGCATCGGAAGATGTCGGGAGGATGAATGCATGAACCGACTAGACAGCAGGAAGGAAACACAATGAAACTCATGAAAAAACTATTTGGTGCGATGGCCGCACTTCTTGCCGTCGTTATGCTGACCCAAGGAGCCTCCGCGGTATTTTCCGGCACGCTGCTGGAAGACCCGACCTATTCTCTGGCGGCCAACGGATTTACCTACAAAGAGCAGACGGTTATCGAGGCCGGCGTACAGAAGCTGTACTACGGCGAATACAATGCAACCGCTGCCGATGCCCAATACGAATGGGTGATCCACAGCATCCGTGACGGCTCGAAAACGACGCTGACGACCGTTATGGACATTGCAAAAGACTATGAAGAAAAAACCGGGCAGAAAGTTATGTATGCCACGAACGGCGACTATTTTGACTTCGGTTCCGGCACCAATATGGAGTCCTATGTCAACGACGGCATCGTCCTGACCAAGGGCGCATTCGCAAGCAAGCATTGCATCGGATTTGACAACAAGGGGAAAGTCGTGGTCGGACGGATGACGGAGGTGGAAAAACGCCTGATGATCGTCCGCGACGGCAAAAGAACTTTCTTTGAAATAGACGCGTTTGACGAGCAGCCCGGCGAAAACGGCATTGCCATCTATGCCGCGCCCGGCACCTACACCGTCAAAAACGCAGGCAAATACATTTGCACCACAAATTCTCCGAATCTGAAGAACTACCCGGTCTGGGGCACGTCGCAGAGAATGAAAACCGGAGAAGTGGTCAACGACGATTCGTTCACCCTCAAGAGCGGCCAGTTCGCGGTCGTGGTGCGGGGAGAACAGGCACAGTATTTCTTCGACAACATTTTCTATGGTGTGGAGGTCGACTTGGTGGAGATCCCCGGCGGCGCATTCAAGGGCTGCACGTGGGTGCTGGGCGGCTATGACATTCTGGTGGACGACGGAAAGGTCAACACCAAGTGCCACACAGATAACGACGGCGCCGGAAAAGCGCCCCGCACGTTCATCGGCGTCAAAGCCGACGGCACGACCTTCGTCTGCGCGGTCGACGGCCGCGGCGCGGGCGGCAGCACGGGCTTCTCGGTCAACAAAGAGGCGGAGCTTGCGGCGGCACTGGGTGCGAAATACGCGCTGGAGCTGGATGGCGGCGGCTCGACGACGGCCATCGTGCGCATCGACGACAAGCTGACATTGCGCAATTCGCCGTCCGACGGCTCGATGCGGCGCGTGTCCAACGCGATCATGCTCGTGGAAAAGAAAGCGGACGAGTCACAGCAAAAGCCGGACGAAAATCCCGACAACGGAACGACCACCCCCACGACGGGAGAAGCGGAACCGCCCGCCCCCACGACGACGGCTCCGGAGGCGGACACGCCGACGACCAATGCGCCGACGACAAACGCGCCGACGACAAAATCCGACACCGAAACGCCGAAGCCTGAGCAAAACGGCAACGCGGGCATCCTCATTGCGGCGATCGGCGCGGTGGCGATTATGGTCGTGGTCGCGATCTGCATCGCAAGAAAAGGGAAGCAATGATCGGAAAATCCGATCGGGAAATAGCCAGAACAGAAAAAATGGAGGTTTTTCTATGAAAAAACGTGCAGCGAAGCTGCTGGCGATGCTGCTGTGCATCGCGATGGCGGCATCCGTTTTCGTCGCGTGCAACGGCGACGAAAACGAGGACAGCTACAAGATCAATTACGAAATTGATCTGTCGCAGAAGCCCACCTTGAACGTCCTTATGCCCAACTCCGGCAAGGATATCAAAGAGGTCAACGAGGCCGATACTGCCGCGCTGATCGAGCAGATCACGGGTTACCATGTGAACTATACACAGTTGCCCGCGAAAGACAGTGCCACCGTTTTGAACAACGAACTGATGGACAAGCGCGATTACCAGATCATCAAGCTGACGAAAGATCAGTTCGCCGATTTGGTCAAGGACGATATGCTCGTGGACATCACCGATGCGCTGGAAACCTTTGCCCCCGATATGCTGGCGGCAATTTCTCCGGAATCGTGGGATGTCGTCACCGTTGACGGCCGCATTTACGGCATTCCTGAGCGCGCATCGAGCGACAACATCGAAAATGTGATCGTGTTCAATCAGGATATGCTCAACGAGTACAATCTGGATATGCCCACGACGCTCGACGAGTTCGAAAACGTGCTGAAAGTGCTGACCGAGAAAATCGGCAAGCCCGCGCTGACGTTCAACAAGGACAAGACCCTTATTTACACGATTTCCGCCGCGTTCGGCATTTACGCCGACTGGCAGGAATACGAAATCGACGGCAAGAGCGAAGTGCGCCATTATTCCGATGCGCCGCGCTACAAGGAATATGTCGAATATATGCACAGCCTCTATCAGAAGGGCTACATCGATCAGGAAGTTTCCTCCAACGACGATGCAAAGTGCATCACGAAGTTCGCCTCCGGCAAGGCTGCCGCGTTCGCCGGCACGGTCTGGAACGTTTCGGCCATCGTTTCGAGTATGCAGGCACAGGGCACCATCACCGCGCTGGAAGCGGCCAACACGCTGGACAATTATTTGGGCTATCTGCGTGCGCTGAAGGAGAATGCGGGCGATGACGAAAAAATCTACCGCTCCAGCGGCTATACCTACATCACCGCCATTCCGTTCTATCAGGCGGAGAAGGCCGGCTATGCGCTTGACTGGATGAACTCCAAGATCAAGGACACGGATGAGGCGCACAACTTCCGCAGCATCGTGCTGGGCGAGGAAAATGTCCACTGGACGTACAGCGCAGGCTCCGGCTATCTGCCCATCATCGAAAACTTCGCCGAAAAGGACGATGCCAGCTATTACATGACCGGCTCGAACGAAAAAGTGTACACCCAGTACTGGCTGGCGCGTGTGCGCAAGCAGCCCGAGCTGTTCCGCGCATGGTCAATCCTGATGGACAATGCCGACGAGGTCGGCGTTTACAACATCGCCGATTTCACGCCGCCCATCGAGGAGTACAACAAGTACCGTTCTGCAATGGAGCTGGAGGCACAAAACTGCTTCTATTCCATGATGGCCAACGGCACATCCAAGTATGACGAGCACGCAAATACCATCGCAGAAATCAAAGGCGGCACCAAAGCCACCAATGCCATCAACGAATGGTACAAAAACTATAAGAATTGATTGCGCCGGGGGAGAGGATAGCTATGACCTCAACACTCAAAGCCAGAATAAAAAAGCACCGTTCGCTGATCCCGTTCGTGATTCCGGCGATGCTGTTCGCGTTGGTTTTTTCCTATCTGCCGATGATCGGAATTCTCATCGCGTTCAAAGATAACCCCAATTTCGGCCGCTACGATGTCTTCGAGGCTTTTTCCCGTGCCGAATGGACAATGGAGAACTTCAAAACCATCTTCTCCGATCCGCAGATCATGCGTTATCTGCGCAACACGCTCATCATCTCTGTGATGAAGATCGTTATTTTGTTCCCGCTGCCGGTCATTTTGGCCGTCATGATCTCGGAAGTGCGCAGCAAGGGCTTTTCCAAGCTGGTGCAGGGCATCGTGTTTTTGCCCCACTTCTTCTCGTGGGTGGTCATCGTCGGCATTTTCAACAGCCTGTTCGGAATGTACGGCCCGATCAACAACATCGTCGAAGCCCTCGGCGGAGAAGCGGTCTATTTCATGGGCGAACCGAGCTGGTTCCGATGGCTGGTCGTCATTTTGTCCGGCTGGAAAGAGATCGGATACAGCTCCATCGTCTACATCGCGGCAATTTCCGCGATCGACCCGGCACTGTATGAGGCGGCCAAGCTCGACGGCGCATCCAAACTGCGTCAGATCTGGAACATGACCATTCCGCTGATCATGCCCACCATCGTGGTGATGCTCATCATCCGTATCGGCTATTTGATGGATGCCGGTTTCGAGCAGGTGTATGCCATGCTCAATGCCAACAACCGCGAAACGGGCGAGATCATCGGCACCTACGTCTATACGCTGAGCCTCGGCTCCGGATCGCGTGATTACGGCCTGTCCACGGCGGTCGGCCTGCTCAACGGCCTGATTTCGCTGGCACTGATCATGGCCGCCAACTATTTCTCCAAAAAGAAAAACGGAACGGGAATATGGTGATGGTATGAAAAAAGACAAACAACACATCCGGCGTGTACGCAAAACGATCATGGACGACAGTCCCGTATTTCGCTATATCAACACCGTTGTGCTGATTTTGACGGCATTCGTGTGCATTCTGCCGTTTTTCAACGTGCTGGCCACCGCACTGTCCACCAACGGCAATGAGATTAATTTCTGGCCGAAGGGCTTCACGTGGTTCAATTTCAAGACCGTATTCACCGATGCCGGATTCTGGCGCGCACTGGGCGTATCCATTTTCGTGACGGTGTTCGGTACGGCACTTTCCGTGCTGGTCATGTACTCGGCGGCGTACGCGCTGTCAAAGCCCGATTTTCCGTTCCGCAAGGGCATTATGATCTTCTTTTTGATCGTGATGATCTTCTCGGCCGGTATCGTTCCGAATTACATCGTTGTGAATATGTTGCATCTGACGCGATCGCCGTGGGCACTGATTTTGCCCTCCGTGGTGCAGGTTTACAACATGATTTTGATCAAGAGCTATCTCGAAGGCGTGCCCAAGGAGCTGGAAGAAAGCGCGAAAATCGACGGCGCGAGCAATTTGCAGACGATGTTCCGCGTGATGATCCCCGTGTCCATGCCGTGCGTGGCGAGCGTCAGTATGTTCACGGCGGTGTCGTTCTGGAACAATTATACCAGCGCACTGCTGTATCTGGGCACGGAGGAAAAATGGTATCCGCTGTCACTGTACATTCTGAACTTCATCCAGACTTCTCCCGACGTGCTCGATACCACGCTGGAGAATCTGCAAAAGACGAATATCGAGGCGGCGATGATCATCGTCAGCATTTTGCCGATTCTGATGGTCTACCCGTTCGTCCTGAAGTTCTTCACCAAGGGCGTGACCGTCGGAAGCGTGAAGGGATAAACTATGATCATTGCGATTGATTTGGGCGCTACGGCCATCAAAGCCGCACCGTTTGAACCGAAAACCGCACCTGCCGGAGCCGATGCTCTGGCAGGCGCGGTTCAGACCGTCCCCACGGACGCAAATTTGGGCAAAGAAGGGATCGTCCGTGCATTGGATCGGGCGATTTCCCTGTTTTTGTCGGAACGGACGCAGGGCATTGCCGTCGCGTCCGCCGGAAATGTGGATACGGCCGAGGCGCGCATTACCTACGCGACGGAGAATTTGCCCGGAATGACCGGCTTTTCTTATGCCGCGTATGCAAAAAAATACGCCCTGCCCGTCAGCGCCATCAACGACGCCCACGCGGCGCTTCTGGGCGAACTTTATGACGGCGCAGGCAAAGCGTATACCCACAAAAAAGTCGTCATGCTGACGCTCGGATCGGGCGTGGGCGGCGGCTATGCCGTGGACGGGAAAATCGTTTCCACGGCGGAAAACGACTATGCCCGCTTCGGCCATATTTGCCTGCAAGAGGGCGGCTATCCCTGCACCTGCGGAAAAGTCGGGTGCGCGGAAATGTACCTGTCGGGCAGAGCCATTCACCGTCTGGCGGCCGAGGCCGGGATCGACGGTGGCGATCTGTTCGAACAATATCTGGCAGGGGAGAAGCGCCATGTGGAATTTATCGAAACGTTCCGCGCGCGTCTGGCACTTCTGCTGGAAAAAATCGCGCTGACGTGCCCGTTTGATGCGTGCATCATCGGCGGCGGCGTGGCGGATTGGATGGGCGACGCGTTCGATGCCGTCATGGGCGGCTTCGCGTTTCCGATCGTTCGCGCTTCGCTCGGAAACAAGGCGGGCGTGTACGGCGCGTATCGCCATTTTATCGGCGGGGAGGTTTTGAGATGAACAAACGATATGCACCCGTCGTGATCGTCGGTGGCAGCCTCGGCGGTACGATCGCGGCATGGTCCGCGGCGAAATACGGCCAAGGGAGAAAGGTGCTCCTGCTCGAGCAGACGGATTGGATCGGCGGCCAACTGACCAGCCAAGCCGTCCCGCCCGATGAGCATCGTTGGATCGGCGAGCAGGGCTGCACCGCATCCTATCGCGAGTATCGTCGCCAAATTCGCAGCTACTACCGCAATCTGGAGGGCTATAGCAACCGCGTGAAAATTCGGGAGGCATTTTGCCCCGCCGATTCCGAGGTCAGCCACCTGTCGCACCCGCCGAAGCTGGCACTGGAAGTGCTGCAGAAGATGCTTGCCCCCTATGTCAGCGACGGCACGCTGACGATTTTGACCAATGTTACCCTGCTTTCCTGCGATGCCACGGCGGAAAAAATCAACGCCGTCCACGTTTTGATCGACGGCGAGCAGACGTGCATCACGGGAGAGCTGTTCCTTGATGCGACCGATACGGGCGAGCTGATCGCCCTGAGCGGCACGGCCTACCGCGTGGGTGCGGAAAGCCGCGCGGAAACCGGCGAGGCGCACGCGCCCGAAACGGCCGATCCCATGGATATGCAGCCGGCGACGTACACCGCGGCGCTGGAAAATCGCCTGACGGGCGACTATACCATCGAAAAGCCCGCGCTGTACGAGGAATTTAAAAACCTGAGAATGCCGTACGACGAATACCCCGTGTTTTCCATGTACGGCCCGGATTCCTCCACGGGAAAGGCCAAACGCTTCGGAATGTTCCTCGGCGAGACCGACGAAAACGGCAACGAGCTGTTTCCGCTGTTCAAATATCGCCGCATCGTCAATTCCGCCTACTTCACGGACGGAAGTCATCCCTATGACGTCACGCTGGTCAACTGGCCGCAGAACGATTTCTTCCTCGGAAACCTCTTTGATTGCCCGCAGGCCGCGGAAAATGACTACCGCGCAAGGCAGTTCACGCTCTCGTTTGTCTACTGGCTGCAGACCGAGGCACCCCGCGCCGACGGCGGCAAGGGGTATCCGTTCTTCCGCTTGGCGGGGGAATATCTGGGGACGCAGGACGGCCTGTCCAAGGCCGCGTACATCCGCGAGTCCAGACGCATCAAGGGAAAATTCACCGTCACCGAAGAAATGGTGAAAAAAGGCGCAAATCCCGCCTTCGCGGACAGTGTGGGCGTGGGCAGCTATCCCATCGACCTGCACATCACCACGCGGACGCACACGTTCTTTTACGAGCCGAGCGAGCGCTTCACCATCCCGCTGGGCGCGATGATTCCCGAGAAAATGACGAATCTCATCCCTGCCTGCAAGAATATCAGCACGACGCACCTGTCGGGCGGCTGCTATCGGCTGCACCCCGTGGAATGGAACATCGGCGAGGTCGCGGGCATGCTGGCGATGTTCGCCCTGTCCGAGGGCGTGCAGACCGTTCAGGTTTGGGAAGACCCCGCGCTTTTCCGAAAATTCGCGACACTGCTGGAACAGGCCGGCATCCAAAGATATTGGAAAGAGTAAACACCACGGCGGGAGGATACCTCCCGCCGATTTTTATGCCGTTTTTACCCATGTCATTGCCACGGCGGGCGCTGCCCGCCGTGGCAATGACAAACGGGGTGGTGCGGCACGAAAACATATCGCGTCAACGAAGTTGACATATCGACAAGAAAGAGCAAGTGCAGAAGGCTTTCGGCCTTGTACGCTTGCTCTTTCTGCTGTTATCGGGATTTGCGTTTGCGGTGGAACACGTAACAGGCGACAAAGATGACGACCGCGGCGATCGCGCCGACGATCCACAACCGGCGCGGGCTTGTTCCCGCGATGGTCACGTTGATGGCGATACTGCCCGCGCTTTCGTAGGTTTCCGGCTCGTAGCCCATGATTTTCAGGGCGATTTTCGTGCCCGGGGCGACGCGCTTGTCCAACGTGACGGTCTGCACATATTCCCCGGGGCGGATGAGCCCCGTTTCGCCGAGGGTGTTGCCCTTGCTGTCGAGCACGCGCAGTTTCAGGTATTTTTCGTTGACCTCGGGGCTGGTGAAATAGACCGTCAGCGCGTTATCCTCCAGCGTCGGCATACCGCAGAGCGAAACGCGGTACGCCATGCCCGTCATGAAAAATTCCGTATAGCCCAATTCCGCGGCGACCTCCGGCGTGCCCTGCACGGCACTGCCGTCGAGGGCAGGGGGGACGAATGCGCCCTTATCGGGCGTTTTGGGGATACACAGTGCCACGACCATAACGACCGCCACAAGGGCGAGTACGCCGCACAGGATCGCGAGCATATTCCGTTTTTTTCGGATCGGTTTCTTTTTGTTGCGCAAAGGGCTCACCTCATTGTGTTATCTTATCTCATATTGGCCGTTCGGGCTCGGACGGCCAATATCGGACAAGATTGCCTCGGAGGGGCTTTTCAGCCCCTCCGAGCTGTCGATTGTGTATTAGTCGGATTTCCTTGCAACGTCGACGGAGATGACCTCCGCGACGGTACCGGCGACGAAGTTGCCGCTGACACCGATGCTATAGCCACCTGCGCCCTTACCCGAGGTGGGGCTGCTTTCCGGCGCGGTTGCGGCCGCCAACGAAGGGACGGCCAAGGCGGCCACCATGGCCGCGCAGGTGACGAGTGTAATATTTTTTTTCATCGGCCCCGGAGTACCGTCCAAGTACCATCGTTGTTGTCCATTACAGTGTAGTCGGTGTCCACATATGCGGCCGGGTTAAAGTTGTAGGTGCCGGCTGTGGCTTTGATGGTGCCGCCTTCATTCAGAATGTCCCCGTTTAGGATGATTTCGCCGTCAAAGGCCATATCGCCGCTAATATTCCGAAGCGTAACCGTTTGGCCGTCGAGCGGCACTCCGCCGCTGAACGTGCAATCGGTAATAGTCATATCTGCACCGATGTTCGCAACTGCGAGAACGCCCGATGCGGTTACGGTAACGTCTTCGATAAACACGTTGACAAACCTAGTTGAAATGATGGCATAAATAGCCGAGGCCTGACTCGTGTATTGGAGGTTGCCGTTTTTGACGGTGAAGCTGGGGGAGTACGCGTCCGTGTTATTGTAAGCCCCAAGGATTCCGGTCACGGTGTGCCCGTTCAGATCCAAAACGAGAGATTTATTGTCTTCGACAGTGAACACCCATGCATTGAGGCCCGAAGCGTCATTAAAGGGCAGCGTCACATCCGCACCGAGGGTGATGGTGCCGCCGGTTTCGCCGAGGGCGGTCAGCGCGGCAGCCAAAGCCTCGCCGGTGTAGATCTTCGTGTCTTTCGCGATCTTCACGGTGATGTTACCCAGCGACTTATTCTCGGAGATGGGGTCGCCGGAAATGCCGAAGTAGAGAGTATCCGCAGGAGCGTTATCCGTCGTTGTGCCGACGGCGGTCGCAAGCGAGAACTTCTGCTCGGCGGCGGTCAATTCGGTCATTGAGGTCATTTCGCCGGCACTGGCATAGAAGCTGCCCTTGGTGGTCACGCCGTCGGCGGCCGTGAAGGAGAAGGCGGCTTCAATGCCGACGTTGGAGTGGTTGGTGACGGTGATGCCGGGCTTGTTGGTAGACCAGCCGCCCTCGGTTGCGCCGATGTAGCCGTGCGTTTCGGGATCCCATGTGCCCTGAGAAGCATCGGTGTAGGTAAAGTTCATGGCACCCCATGAGATATCCACCGAGATGACATCGTCGGCAGCACTGCCGGATACGTAGGTGCCGTTGACACCGATGCTATAGTCACCTGCGTCCTTGCCTGCAGCAGAGGTTGCATTGTTTCCGTCAATCGCGGTTGCCGCAAAGGCAGGCACCGCCAGTGTCGCCGTCATCATGACGGCGAGAAGAAGCGCGAAAAGTTTTTTCATCGTGTTTTCTCCTTTTGGAAATTTTGAAAATATCGGATGGGTTAGGCGGAGGTCTTGGCGCTTACCGTCCAAGTACCACTAAACACGTCTGATGATAGTTCCTGCGTTTAGAATCCAATCCGATATATGAGCATAAGTAACATTGCCATGCGAACATTCGATTTGATGTACAAAAGTACTACCGATAGTTAGTGGTCGATCCCCTCTCGTTACCTGAGCATCAAAGAGCACTGTAAGCATTTCCTCTTCGTCTGTATCTGCTTTTGC
>CAYSYK010000008.1:0-52435 GCA_964435375.1 uncultured Oscillospiraceae bacterium
ACCATAAACAAGGGTGATTTGGAAGCTTTTTTGCCGTTTTTTGACAGACTGAAACGGCCTCCATCCGGAGGCCGTTTTTAATGCTGAATTCACAACGCATAATGCAAAAGGATGCCGTAGGGCGGGAGCAAGCCCCCGCCCTACGATAGGAACACACATGCACAAAGAAAACGGATTGCCACGGTGCTATGCGCCTCGCAACGACATAGTGGAAGGCGCGGTGTAAGCGGGCAATCGATGGTCGCCCCTACAGAGGCGGGAGGGAAACGTGACGACCTCTCAGTCAAAAATCAGAGATTTTTGCCGGCTCTCCTTAAAAGGAGAGCCACGCGCACAGCGCGGGTATTATCTATTATGCATTATAACTTTTTCATTTAAAAGCGGCCTCCGCATGGAGGCCGCTTTTGTCAATTCCCGCCGGCGGGGGCTTGTGTGGCGGCGTAGCGCGTCAGCGCGTCGGACAGCGTGGCGTTGTCAAATGCCGGCCAATCCTGCTCGCCGCTGCCGTTTACGCAGAAATGCCTGACGACATTCGCAAACGTACAGTTTTCGGTCACAACGGTTGCACTGGAAAATTTCGCGCCGTACAGTGCACCGCAGAAATTGTTCTGGATGTTCAAAATCGCGCAGTTTTCCACCTTGCAGTTGCGGAATGTGATCGTGCCGTCGGCGACGTTGCCGACGATGCCGCCCGCGTACCGCCCCTGACGGATCAGGGCGTTGCGGACGGTGATGTTTTCAAACACTGCGTTCCCCGACACCTGTGCGCACAGCGCACCGGCGCTGGAAACGATGCCGTAGGTGTTCACGCTGTCGAGAATCAGGTTTTTGAACACCGCGCCGTCGCCCGCTTCGCCGAAAAGACCCAGACGGAAGCCGCGCCCCGTGGCGTTGGCCGCCGTGACGGTCAGGTTGCGCACGGCGTGATTTTGCCCGTCGAACGTGCCGCAAAAGCCGCCGTTTGACAGATACTGTGAGTCATACGGACTGATCGGCGTCCAGACATAGCCGTCGGGGAAGTAGACGTCGGCGTTGAGCCTGACGGTTTGCCCCGCAAAATTCGGAACGTTGACGCGATCGGGGACGTTCCATGTGTAGGCCGTCTGCATGAATGCCAGAAAATCGGCGGCGTCGTCAATTTCCAGCACGGCCGCGTCGGCATCGTACCAGCTCGGGTCCGCAACCGTTTCCGCGGTGACAAGAATCGCGCCGAGCGGGTAGCGCGATGCCTGATCGTAAGTATGATTCAGCCCGTCGTACTCGTACGTGTACTGCGTCGCGACGACGTGAATGCCGAAGTGCATTCGCAGATTCTGATAGGCGTTGTCATGCGTGCCGGGCGTCCACGCGAGCGTCACCTGAATTTCGCGGTATTCGCCGGGCAGGAGATATTCTTCGTACGCAAAATCACCCAGCGGGCTGCCGTCTTGCGTGGCACTGGCACCAAGCCCCTGATTTTCGCCGTCGCGGTCGCCGCGATTTGCGTCCGTGATGTTGTCGCGGCCCGTCAGCGTGCGCACGGTCAGCACGTCGGAAAGCGTGCCGCCGTCGGCGTTGGCCGTCGCGTCCGAGCAGTTGATGCGGAAGACGTATTTCAGCGCGAGATTGCCCTCGTTTTTGATGACGAAGGTTTCGTATGCCGCACAGCCCGGTTCCCAGACGATCGGGTTGCCGTTCGCGTCGTCGAAAAGCGTCTGCGCCAGATCAATCGGCTGCAACGTATCGCCGACGCGATAGTAAACGCCCAGCGCGAGATTGCCCGATTGGATGACGTTGATGCCGGACGATGCGCTGTCGGTGAACCACGCAAAGGTCGTGCCGACGAGCATTGTCGCACACAGCACGATGGAGAGCGCACTGAGCATCAGCGTCCTGCGGATGGATGGATGTTTTTTCATGTTTGGTTGACCTCCTGTTGTCATTTGTGATTTCGCGCCGTTTCCGGAAGCGATGAAAAGGCGCAGTGTCTGTGCCCTTTCATCGCCTTCCCGGGAGGGAAGCGTGAAAAAATCAGCGCTTGGTCAGGCTATCGCCGAGTTCGATGTGTCGATCGTGCAGAAGCTGCAATTTCAGAAGCATTTGCTCCGTTTCCGCGCGCTGGCGCGCGAGCTTCATGCGCTCGGCGCGCAGGGCATTGCGCTGCTGCGTGCGGTATCGGCGCACGAGCTGCATACAGCGGAAAAGTTCCGCGAAAATCAATGCGAGAAACGGCAGCAAAATACACACGAGATACCCCGGCGTCGAGCGCAGAAACAGGAAAAAACGCCCGAGATTCGGAATGGTGTGGACATATTTGCCGAGAATGTGCGAGGCGGTGACGGCCGTGGCGTCGTCGACATTGTTGGTCGTGCCGTAGGTGATAAATGCGCTTTGGCCGCTTTTGTCCGTCACGCGGCGGCGAATTTTGTGCGTGACGGTTTGGCCGAAATTGCCGACATCTTCCGAAACGAAGGAAATGATGTCGCCCTCGCGCAGGGCGGCGGGGTCGACCGTTCGGACGAGAATAAGATCGCCCGCGCCGAAATCCGTCTTTTTCATCGAATCGGAGAGAATGACAAAGGCGCGATAGCCGAACAGGTCGCGATCGGCGCGGTCGAGCAGGAGGACGGACGCGGCGGTGAAGAGCACCATGCTCACCGATATACCAACCAGCAGCCAATAGGCGACGGAACGAATCAGCTTGTATCCTTTCATGGCGGCACCTCAGTCGAATACGCGCTCGGCGTTGTTGCGCACCTGCGTCGCCTCGGCGCAGAGGGCAAAGGAAAGCTGCGTGTTTTGCAGGGCGTTGCCGCCGCTCGGCGGGAAAAAGAGGCGGATGGTCAGATATTTGCGCTGGCCGACGTGCAGAATGTCGTCCGCGGCGGGGCTGCTTTCCAGCGCGGAAAGTGTCGCGTCGTAGAGCACGGTGTCGCCGTCACGAATGGTGACGGTGAGCACGTCGGCCAGTTCGCCGCACAGCTCCGACGGATACAGGCGATAGAACAAATCGGCCGTGCCGACGTTTTCGATGAAAAATTCCCGCTCGACAAATGCGCCCGGCGCAAGCAGAAGATCCTGCGCGCGAAAAACGGGCGCGCCGTCGTTGAGATTGATTTTGACCGCGCCGCTGCCGATGCGCGCACTGCGCACGGACAGGTCGGCGCGTAGGATATGCCCCGTGAGTACGAGCAGGCAAATCAGGAGCGCCGCGCTCGCGGCAAGTGTGGGCAGAAGCCGACGCAGTCGCGCATTATGCATATTGCCGACCCTCCCCGTGTCCGTGCCGAAGCGTGCGCAAGGCGAAAATGCCCGCAAAGAGCGCAATGCCAATCGGCACGGCGAGCAGACAGATCCAAACTGCACTCGAGATGGCAAAGGTGTCGATGCGCCCCGAAAACGTGCCCTGCGCGAACGCCTGACGGCAATCGTTCGTGGCGGTGGTGGGCAGGGAAAGCGTAACGCGCCAGTCGCCTGCGGGAATGCGCAGTGCGTCGACGCGGCAAAGCAGGTCGTCATAGAGCGTTTCATCGGAGGCCGCCGCGCGGATGCTTACGTGCAACTGCGCGGCGAGCGCCTCGTCCTCGGCGGCGAAATCCGCCCGCAGGCGAACGTGCCGATACTGCGGCGAAACGGTCAGACGATAGGTGCGGCTGTCGCCGGGCAGAAGCTCGGTGTTCGCGTCGTCAAAATCGGGCACGAGCGTCAGGGCAGGGGCATCCGCGCGATCGGTCAGGTGCAGTCGCAACAGCCCGACGAGCAGCAGAAGCAGGCAAAAACAGAGGAAAACGGCGAGAAATGGGAGAATTTTCGAAGAAATCGGGAGATGTTCGTGTTCCATGGGGGAACTCCTTTCGCTTTTGTTCGTCAGCAGTTTTTTTATAGCACGCGCCGCGCGAAAATAAAAACGAAGCAAGTCGCCGCAAATAATTTTGTACGCCGCGCAGGCATAAAAAATCCCCTCGGGAAATCCCGAGGGGTGGTGGGCAGAATGCGCCCGCAGGCGCAAAAAATATGTTACAAACAGGAATATTTGAGTCGGTAGATTTCGCCCGATTGCTTTTCAAATGACCACCGATTGTATCGAAATGCGAATGCAGGGGACTGTGGCACAGATGGCCGGGCGGATTTTAGCAAATATGCAGTTCTTCGTGAAAATATTGCAAAGAGCTGCAAGAACGGATTGCATTGTAGTGGCGATTGTCCGGATAAGTTACTGCTTTTCTGTACGCCGCAAGATATTTCCGCATTCCGTTTGTTATTAAGGGTTCCTTGCCTTTCAGTGCCTCAAATTCACGTTGCTCGATTTGGGGTTTCATATTACCGATAAATCGTTCGTCGGCGACCACAACGGCTTTGGAATAGTCTAGCCCTGCGTCTCCATAAGTGATAAACGCCCACTTATGCGCTATGTGGTGGCGAAATGGAATTGCGAATAGAACGCCGTCAATCCTTACAGCCAAACAAGCATAAGGCCGTGTGGGTTTTATCAAAATTTCGGAGCAATTACGATATTTGTTATAGAAGTAAGGCGATAGCGTGATGAGTTTCATATTCTCTCTCCTAAAAAAGAACACCCTCCGTCGGAAACAGAGGGTGCGATCATCGATTGAGCATTCTTTTGATTATGCTGTTCGCGCTCTACGAACAAATCATCAATTGAGCTTTCTTTTTCTCGCGGAAGTCTCGCTCTAAGACTTCATCATCGTGGATTTCTCCACACCCTTATTATATGCAATTGTCAAGTCGAAATCAATCGGAAAAATAAACAAAAGTGAAGGGCGAATGCTGGTCGATATTATAAAAAATCCAAATCATAGGAAATACCGCTTTCTATTTGGCATTTTTTCATTCTATTATGGAATAAGACCATGATACCATTGTCACGCGCCGTTTTCAAGAGAAAACGGATATTTATGGACAAAAAGGGCGTATTTAAAGAAAACAAGAAGAGAACGCAAAAACTGTCACGTCAGCAATAAGAACATAAAAAGTCCCCGGAACCGGCGGTTTCGGGGACTTCTTGGAGCTAGTGACCTGACTCGAACAGGCGACCTTCTCATTACGAGTGAGATGCACTACCGACTGTGCTACACTAGCATTGCGGACAGCTTTGCTATTATAGCCTGTTTTTCGGGAAATGTCAACTGAAATTTCCCGAAAATGCAATTATATTTTCAGCAATAGCTCCACGGGGCAGTGATCCGAGCCGAAAATCTCCGCATGGATGGAAGCGTCGGCGATTTGCGCCTGCAAGCGGTCGGACACGAGGAAATAGTCAATACGCCAGCCGGAATTGTTCTTGCGCGCCTGAAACCGATAGCTCCACCAACTGTATGCGCCTGTGGTGGTCGGATGGAGGTAGCGGAACGTATCGGTGAAGCCGCACTGCAAAAGCGCGGAGAACGCGCCGCGTTCTTCGTCCGAAAATCCGGCGCTGCCGCGGTTGGAGGCGGGATTTTTCAGGTCGATCTCGTTGTGCGCGACGTTCAGGTCTCCGCATACGATCACGGGCTTTTCCCGATCCAGCGCGGAGAGTCGGTCGCGGAATGCCGCCTCCCATTGCAGGCGGTGGTCAATGCGCGCCAGCTCCGGCTGTGCGTTGGGCGTGTAGCAGGTGACGAGGAAAAACTGCTCGTATTCCAGCGTGATCATGCGCCCTTCGGTATCCAGCGCGGGAACGCCGACACCGTAGCGGACGGATAGCGGCGCGTGCTTCGTAAAGATGGCGGTACCGGAATAGCCCTTTTTCTCGGCGTAATTCCAATACTGGTGATAGCCGGGCAGATCAAGCTCGATTTGCCCGGCTTGGAGTTTCGTTTCCTGTACGCAGAAAAAGTCCGCATCCAGTGCGCGAAAATCCTCCAGAAAATTCTTGCCGACGCACGCGCGCAGGCCGTTGACGTTCCATGAGATAAATTTCATTGCGAGTCCTCACTTGAAAGATGATCGATCTCCTCTTCGGAAATGTCGAAGCAGGGGAAGGCAACCGTGAATACCGTTCCTTTTCCGACGGTGCTTTGCAGATGGATTTCGCCGCTGTTGCGTTCGACCATGCTGCGCACGATGGAAAGCCCAAGCCCACTGCCGCCGCTTTGACGGGAACGCGCCTTATCCACGCGGTAAAAGCGCTCGAATACATGGCTCAGCGCCTCCGGCGGAATGCCGACACCCGTGTCGCTGACGCGCAGAATGGCCATGCCCTCCTGACGGTGGAGCGAAACGGAGAGCTTGCCGCCGGGAACATTGTATTTGATGCCGTTTTCCACGAGATTATACGTGATTTGGTACAGATCGTCCTCGCGGATGAGGACGGTGGAGTCCTGCCGCAGATCCAGCTCAAGCCGGATCTGGTTTTGCGCGGCGATCGCCTGCAGCATTTTCGCGACGCGCTCGACCGTCGGGGACATATAGATGATCTCGGCATCGTCCGTCGCGTCGGTTTCGTCGCGCGTCAGCGCGAGCAGCTTGTTGGTCATGCGCGTCAGGCGGTCGGCCTCGTTTCCGATGTCCCCGGCAAATTCGCGGACAGTGGACATATCCATGTCGTACTGCAAAATCGAGTCGGACAGCAGGCGGATGGAGGCGAGGGGCGTTTTCAGTTCGTGCGAAGCGTCCGAAACGAATTGCTGCCGTTTCTTTTCGGAGGTTTGCAGACGCTCGGTCAGGTAGTTGAATTCCGCCGCGAGGAAGGCAAGCTCGTCGTGCCCGGGCATTTCGATCTTGTGCGAATAGTCGCCGTTTTGGATGATGCGCATGGAGTGCATGATCTTTTTGAGGCGATGGGAGTAGCGGCGGACATAGATGACGGAAAAGAAAATCACGCCCAGCTCCAGACAGACCGTGATGGTCAGAATGTTCCTGTGCAGGGTTTTCAGGAGTGTACCGTCGTTGCTGTCGATTTCCAGCAGGTACACGCACCCGACGACACGGTCGCTACGGCGGACGGGCACGGAAACGGCGGCGGTCATCACGCCGTCGTGATAGTCCCAGTACACGCGCGTGGTGCCGCCGGGGGCCGTCAAATCGAACGGCATGGAGGATGCGGCATCGTCGTTGGCGGCGTATTGGATATTGCCGTGTTCATCGGTGATCAGGACGCACTCGGGGTCGATCTCCATGCGGGAGATCACGGAGGCGGCAAAGACGCGGTCAATGTATTGGCTGCTGAATTCCGCCGCGATGAGGTTGGCGTGCTGGGTGAGCGTGTTGAGCTTGTTCTGACGGAAAAGCTGCTCGTTTTCCGTCGCACAGTACAAATTCAGAAACGCCAGCACGACGGTGGTGATGAGCACGTACGTCAGCGCGTAGCGAACCTGCGCGCTGAGATAGTGCAGGAATTTGAAGCCTTTATTTTCGGAAGTAATAGCCAACGCCCCATTTCGTCATTAAGTATTTCGGCTCGGCCGGGTTTTCTTCCAGCTTTTCGCGCAGACGGCGGATATGAACGTCGACCGTGCGGATGTCACTGCGGTATTCGTAAGCCCAGATGGTGTCGAGCAGTGCTTCGCGCGAATAGACATGGTTGGCATTGCGCATGAGAAATTCCACCACGTCAAATTCCTTTGCCGTCAGATCGACGGTTCGGCCGGAGACGATGGCGTTGCGTGCGTCCAGATTCAGGGAAATGGATCCGATGGTAAGCAGATTCGCTTCCCCGGATGCACCCGCGCCACTGCGGCGCAGAAGTGCCTTGACACGCGCTTTCAGCTCCAGAATGTTGAACGGCTTGGTCAGATAATCGTCCGCGCCGTGGTCAAATCCGATGAGCTTGTCCATATCGTCGGATTTCGCGGTGAGGAAAATGATGGGAACGTCCGAAAATTCGCGGATCATCGAGCAGGCGGTCAGCCCGTCCATTTCCGGCATCATCACGTCGAGAATGATTAGATCGACCGCGGGGTCGCGCGCAAGCGCGACGGCCTCGGCACCGTTCGTGCCGGTCACGACGTCGTACCCTTCGTTTTGCAGATTGAAGCGAATGCCCTTGACAAGCAACGCCTCGTCGTCAACAACCAATATTTTCAAGCGAAAAACCTCCTGTTCAGACGGTGATATAGTCCATGATTTTGTCGAGAATGCCCTGCGCGATCCCTTCGACCAGCGTCAACTGCGCGACGCTCTGGAACGGGCCGAATTCGTTGCGATAATCGACGATACGCTGTGCCAGCTTCGAGCCGATGCTCGGGAGTTGCTGAAGTTCGGCGGCCGTGGCGGTGTTGATGTTGATGCGCAACGGCTTTGACTCGGTGGGGGAGGCGGCGGTCGCGGTGTTGCCTGCCGAGGGCGAGGTGGTATCGGTACGCGTCGCGGCGGCTCCCGCGGACAGCTCGACCGTGTGCCCGGCAGTGTTTCGGCCGATGTAAAATCCGCCGATAAAGGCGGCAAATGCAAGCGTGACGGCCAGAAGAACCGCAGTGGATGAAATTTTCATGATCGGATTCGGCCTCCTTCGTTGACGGGAACGGAAAAAGTTGGTATAATTTTTGCAGGGAGCAATTACCGCGTGTGTAGGGGACGAAAAACGGATGCCATTTCCTGCGGGGTGTCGATTCATACGGCATTGACGGGAAAGAAAAAACCTGGTATAATTTCCCGTGAAAAGATACGCAACGAGTCCGCAGCAAAACCATTATACACGAAAATCCTGCGTTGGACAAGTCCGAGGAACCATAATTGGAGCGAAAATATGAGAAAATTCGTTGTTTTTTTTCTTGCCGCGCTGATCGCGTGCGGTTGCCTGAGTGCTTCGGCCGCGGCAGTGAGTGACCCGAGCGTCGCTTCCGGGTGCAGTACGCTCAATGCGGCCCATGCGCTGAGCGACGCAAGCGGCTATGACGGCAAGGCACAGGCCGTGATCCTGTACGAAAGAAATACGCAGACGCTCGTGTGCGCCTGCAATCCGGACAAAAGCATCAACCCGACGGGCTTGACCAAAATCATGGCGACCTTGGTCGCGCTGGAACAGGGAAATATCGACGAGATGGTGACGGTCAAGCAGTCGACACTCAACAAGCTGTCCGTGTCGGCAAAAAAACTCGGCCTGCGCGGCGGCGACCAACTGACCCTGCGCGACCTGCTGTACTGCGTGATGCTCGTGTCGGCCAACGATGCCATGCTCGTCGTGGCGGAGCAGGTGGCAGGCTCGCAGGAAGCATTCGTGGAGCTGATGAACGCGCGCGCCGCAACCATGGGTTGCGTCAACACGCATTTTTCGGATGTCAACGGCCTGAAAGACGATACCCAGCGCTCCACGGCGCGGGAACTGGCGATCATAACGGAGCAAGCCCTGAAAAACGAAACCTTTGCCGCGATGTTCGGCACCGTCAACTATTGGTTGCCGGGCACCGTCTCCTGTGACCAACGGCTCACGACGACGAATGCCATGTGCATCCCCGAGAACAAGTCCTACGACGCACGCGTGACCGGCGGCAGACCGGCCGCCGTGTCCGGCTCGGATCGCAGTTTTGTCGCCACGGCGGTGTCGGGAGACAAAAGCTATCTGTGCGTGCTGATTTCCGTCACGGGAAACGCGAGCAATTACACGGCGACCTTTGCCGAGGCGCGCAAGCTGTTCGAGTGCGGATTTTCGGAGTATGCCGTCCAGCAGGTGCTTGACGCGGAGGAACCGGTCGCGCTCTACGAGGTGGAAAACGGTGCCAACGGCGTGGTAGTCGGCGCGGCGGGGGAGGCATACGCCCTGCTTCCGACGACGTTCGATAAAGCACGGCTTCAATATCGGCTCGTGCGCGGGCAGAGCCTGCAAGCGCCGATTTCCGCAGGCGCGGAAGTGGGCACACTGCAGGTGTGCTATGGCGACATCGTGGTGGCGCAGGTGCCACTTTGTGCGCGGCACGACGTGGCGGTGCGCGGGGCGAACATTCGCTATGAATCACCGCAGAGCGGCAATTCACTGCTGACCGTCCTGAAATGGGGCGGCATCGCGCTGCTGGCGCTGGCCGTTCTGGCGGCGGCCGCACTGCTGATTTTGCGCAGAATTAACATCGTGCGCTATCGGAAAAAGCGGCAACGCTCCGGGCGCACACGGCGGGAGGAAATCGTATGACAGCTTGGCAGGAACTGGAAAAAACCTGCGCCGATTGCACAAAATGCGGCCTATGCGAGCGCAGGACGCACGTCGTTTTCGGCGACGGTGCGCCCGATGCGCCGATCCTGTTCGTCGGCGAAGGGCCGGGCGAGCAGGAAGATATGCAAGGCGTTCCCTTTGTCGGCGCGGCGGGCAAGCTGCTCGACGATATGCTTTCGATCATCGACCTTGACCGCACGAATTGCTACATTGCCAACATCGTCAAATGCCGCCCGCCGCACAACCGCGACCCGCTGAAGACGGAGCAGGAGGCTTGCATCGGCTACCTGCGGCGGCAGATCGAGCTGATCGCACCGAAAATCATTGTCTGTCTGGGGCGCATAGCCGCCATGGCGCTGATGCGCGAAGATTTCCGCATTACCCGCGAGCACGGACAATGGGAACAGCGCGACGGTATCTGGATGATGGCGATGTACCATCCCTCCGCGCTCCTGCGCGACGAAATGAAACGCCCCGAAACGTTCGACGATCTGCTTGCAATTCGGGAAAAACTGCGCGAAATCCGCAATGCATAACCGAAAAACAGCCGAGACGGGAAATCCGCCTCGGCTGTTCTTATAAAGATTCACATACGCCCGCGAAAACGGCAAGCTCATTTGCCGCCGCGTGCGACCTTTTGCGGATACCACTTTTGAAACCATGCGGTGAACACGCCCATGATCGCGGGGAGCACATAGTTGAGAATCTGCGCCCAAGTCCTGAATGCGGCGGGAATGACGAGATAGGTCAAAACGGGTGCAATGAGGTACAAAATGCCCCATGCGACCGTCAGGATACGATTGGTTTTGAGGAAAATCGGATTGCGCATGGCGTCGTCTCCGCCGTAGTCGTTCATGGAGTATTCGGCGGAAAGGGGGATTTTTCGCAACGCCGACAGGCTCCACATCAGGCCGAATGCAATATAAGACAGCATCATAACGGGGTCTTTCGGTACTTCGGCAAGCAGTAGCGCGCAAAACGCGCCGACCAGCACCGCCGAAACGACATCGTAGACCGTTTTCCGATTTCGGAAAAAGATCAGCGGAAGGGCGCAGCACGTCAGAATGCTCAGCATACTGCCCCAAAACGTATGGATGCTCGAGGCCACCCAGAAAACGACCCACGGTGTGAGCAGATAGCGCATCGTAGTTTTTCCCGTTTTGGCGGGTGCTTTTTCCTGCTCGGCAGAGGTGTGCCCGCCGAAATATTCGCCCCACTTGAGCATGAGGTCGAAGTCACCCTCGACGCGATAGCGATGCTCCATCAAAGCGGCGGAACCCTCGATTTCTCCGGCGGCGATCGCCTGCCAGACGGAAAGGGGCGTGTGAATGACGGTGGTCGGCGGTTCGGAAAAATCGTCCGTCACGCGGCTGCCCGTTTTGCCCAGTATTATGCGGTAGTGCTTGCCGATGTCCGTATAATCCATGTCCAGCACAATGTCGCGCCCGCGATAGGCCGACGGATTGTAAAGCGCGGCCATCTGCTTGGTGAAAACCAGAGAGCCGTCCTCTTTTTCGCCCGTTGGCGTGATGCCCCAGCTTGCGTCCGCCATGCGCTCGAACACGTCGCGCGGAAACAATAGCTCGTGCAGTTGCGCGTCCGTGTCGGCGCGAATGCCGCCGCAGGCGTATTCACGCCCTGCGCGCTTTACGACGGCGAGGTATTCGTCCGTGCGGCTCGAAAGCTCCGGCACGCGGAACAGCTCGCCCTCGCCGCAGAACAGGGAAGTGTAGTTCCCTTTGCCGCACAGCCGATCAAACTGTGCCGTGACGCTGTCGTAATTCGCATTCGGCGTGTAAAATCCGCAGGTGGAGATCAGGATGGTTCGTTTTCCGCTCATGTCGTAGCGCGACGGATGGCCGCCGCCCTCCGCGCCCGATACCATGAACGGCAGGGTCAGCGGGAGCTGACGGTCGATGAGCGTTTTCAGTTTGCCGGGCAGATTGAAATAGTACAGCGGAAAGCTCCATACGGTCAGATCTGCCCACAGCAGGGCGTCGAGAACATCACGCATATCGTCGCGGATACAGCATTGCCCCGGGGAGTTTTTCCAGCAGGAAAAGCATCCCAGACAGGAACGGATGTCCAGCTTGGACACATCCAGCCGCCGGATGCTCGGGGGAGTGGCCGCCAATGCTTCGCAAATGCCGTCCAGAAAGGCGTTCGACAGGCGCAGGGTGTTGCTGCGTTCGCCTTTCGGGCTGCCGTTGATCAAAAGAATGTTCATGTCGGTTCCTCCGCTTTTTCCAAAAGTCCGATGCAGTCGTCAAGCCATTGGAGACACATCTGCGCATATCGTTTGCCGAAGTCGGCGGTCATCTGCCAGAAGAGCGCGTTGCGCGGGTCGGAGATCTGCCGGCCGTAGCGCGCGATGGCGTCGTCCGTCCGGAAAAGTGCCCGCGCGCCGTCGGCGTGCGCGTCGCGCAGGGATTTCAAATACGCCAGCGCGTCCGATGTCGGCAATTCGCGCATGAAAAAGAGCTTCATCAGGATGGGGGAGCGCGTGGGCATATCGGCGCACGGTTCACTCAGCCAGCGGCGCAGTTCCTGCCGCCCTGCGTCGGTGATGGAGCAGATGTTTTTGCTCGGCTTGCCGCTTTGCGCCACGGTGCGCCTGACGATCCATTGCTTTTCTTCCAGCGCCGCAAGCTCGCGGTAGATTTGGCTGGTTTGCGCCGCCCAGAAATAGTTCAGAGAATTTTGAAAGGTTTCCCTGATTTCGTAGCCGGTCATGTCGCCGTAGTTCAGCAGACCCAAAATCCCGTGTTTCAGCATACAATCCCCCGTTTTGCCACAATGATATTCCACAAGTAGAATACCCGTATTATATTCCGCAAGTAGAATCATGTCAAGTGATTTCTGCGTGTCGCATCCGTCGGATATATCATCCGATCGAGGGGGAGAATATTAAAAAATCCGTAAGAGCAAAGCAAAACACGGACACGGAGTTTAAAAAATTACAAAAACGAGGAAAATGGCACTGTTGCGGCAGCGTCAATACGGCACTATAATACTATTATGAGAAGTTGTCGACTTTTCTCAATGAATCATTATGGAGGCGTTTATGGAATACTTGAACAGAGTGAATTTTCATGCCAAATTTGAACCGGACGGAAACTATATTCTGCATGGAACCGGGCAGTACGATATTTTTGAACAGTTCCGCTCGTATGATCGCTATCGTCAGTATTTACCGCAGACACCTCCGATTATGAGCATTGCATTTATCGGCTTGTATGACGATGTACGCTATGACTTGTTTGCGGCACTGATCAACACCCATATTCATTCCTATTCCGAAAACAGCTACATTTTGCCGCAAATCGGTGTGGAGTTTTGCAAGGGGGAATTGACGGGAACCAACTATGAATATGAGATCGCCATCGGGAAAAGGGACAATGAGATCCGCAAATTCATGCAGGCACTCAAAACGATACAACGTCCGATTTTCGTGCGCCCGGGTTACGGATTCAACGGCGAATGGAACGGATATGACCCTGAAAACTACAAAGCGGCATTTCGCCGCATGAAAGAGATCATGGAGGAAGTTCACTGCGAGAATGTGTGCTTTGTGTGGAACTATAATCCGGCTGCAAAAGAAAAGGATTATATGAAATACTATCCCGGTGACGAATATGTGGATTGGTGGGGAATTGACATTTTCCAAACGCCGCAGGAATCGGCACCCTATGCCTACCTGTTTTTGGAAGATGCCGAGAAGCACGGAAAGCCTGTCATGTTGGGCGAGGCAACGGCTTATCGCTATGGCACCACCTATGAAGGCTGGCAAAAATGGTTCTTGGCGTATTTCGAGTACATCAAGGAACATCCGGTCATCAAAGCGGCGTGTTATATCAACTGGGATTGGACACAATACGCCAAATGGTCGAATTGGGGCGATTGCAGAATCGAAACTAATGAGGAACTGGTCAAGCTGTATCAACATGAGCTGTCGAATTCGATTTGGCTCAATGACACGGACAAGCAGGCGGTTCAACGGATTCTCGGTGTCTGCCAATGGGGGTTAACATGCGAATTCTGATAATCGGGCAGACCCGACTGTATGAAGATATGGTCAGAGAAACACCCACGGGAAGCCGATGCCAGATCACGTTTCTGGACTATCGCGAAACGCTGGATATTTCGCAACCCGCCGCGGTGGTTTTCGTGGAGGCAAATCTCGGCGATCAGCTCGGACTCATCGCCGCGCGAATGGTGTTACAACGTTTCCCGGGAACGACGATGGTACTTTTGATGCGGGAATGCGAATTTGAGTATTCCATGCAGGCTATGCGAATGGGCGCGCGCAATATTCTGGTGGGCGAAGAAATCAATGCGGCATCTATGGAGCAAATGCTGCAACAGCATATCAGACGCGAAAAAGCCGACCAAAAGGAAAGTATTGCCAGAAATTTTGAACGCATGATCTTCCTGTACAACGAAGGCGCGGAATGGCTATGGAGCGCGCAGGCGTTGAACCATGCATTTGAAATGCAGAAAGGGCGGAAACGATTTTTCGTATTGCTGGCGACCAGCATGGATTTTGTGCACGATTATCACCGCTCGGAAACCGTGATGAAAAAAGTGCACAGCGAGAAAGTCAAGCAGCATTTGCTGCAGATTCGCGATCCGCTTGTTACCATTCCGTTCGTGTTTTATATTGACCAGCTTTTCTATATTGTGGCCGTATGCGACAGAAACGAAATGCCCGAGTCGCCGCGGCTGCAGATTCAATTGCTTCAGCACAAGATCTATACGCAAAGCAGGGCGGTACTCGGAGAGAATCAGATCCTGCTTTGTTCCCGAAGCAGAGCCGATTTCACGTCTTTCCGAGAATGCCTGACGGAACTTGATACGCTGATGGAAGGAATGCATTGCAGCGATTTGCCGGAAATGCTAAGCGTATATAATATCCACCATACACGTCGGGATATTGAGGATTTGGCACCGCTGATCGAAGATGCCGATCGGGCGGTAAAGATACTGGAAGAGGGCGGAGAATACGAACGGCATTTCCGAAATCTGTTTGCGCCTGCAAACATGGAGCGGCTTCTCTACGATCAGTTTGCGAAGATAAAAGAGCACATTGCCTTTGCGCTCATGACGGTATACCGCAAGTGCGAGATCGGAATCGAAGATCGGCAACAATTGGAAACGCAATTGGATGAGCTGCAAATGCTATGCCCGTACCCATATGCGCTCAATTGCATCCTAGCAATCTGTAAGCAGTTGGCATATTGCTGCGGCAGGCGGTATCATCCGCTTGTGACGCAATGCATCAATATGATCTCCCAAAAGTATGCGACGCCGATCAGCCAGCAGGAAATCGCGGATGCGCTGAATATCAGCAATGTATACCTCTCGTCACTGTTTCGTAAGGAAACAGGTTGGAAATTCAGCGCCTATGTCAATGATTATCGACTCGGGAAAGCCAAGGAGCTGATTGACAAAGGAGAGTATCCTTTAAGCCAAATTTACGAGATGGTCGGCTTTAGCAATCAGCAGTATTTCAGCAATTGTTTCCGAAGAAAGTACGAGATGTCTCCCTCGGAATACAGAAACCGAACACGCAAAAACGCATGAAAGGCCGACGCACCCGCGTCGGCCTTTCTTAAAAAATTGCAAATTAAGATTAAATGCGTTTGTTGAAGAAAAGACGATTCAATTGTAAAATTCAATAAAAAGATACAGAAATCGAACTGATCATGTGTTCAAAATGCCAACGGCTAAGCGCTTTGAATGGAGGGTAATGAATGAAACGGATGGATAGACTACTTTTATTGATCCTTGCGGCAGTGCTGTGCCTGTCCTGCGCCGCATGCGCAGGACAATCGCTGGAGATTCTCTCGGAGGGGGAAAGTGTGGAACAGATGACGCTTTACGAGGGACAGCAACTGCATCTTGCACCGTCAATCGAGGGCAAGAACTTTGCGTGGGCCATTGACGAGCCGGACGTGGCCACCATAGAGGCGGACGGAACCTTGACGGCACGGCGGCAGGGAACGGCCGTCGTCACGCTGACGAGCGGAAAACGGTCGGCGCAACTACGGCTGCAGGTGCTGTCGGGAAGAACAACGTGGATCATCGGTGACAGCATTTTCGACTATCGCGACAACAGCGAAACGGATATGGTACAGACAATTTTCCGTACGGTCGGCTACACTACGTTGCTGATGGACAATCTGGCAGGATCGACGATTCGTGCGGCGCGAAATATGGGGATCGTGGATCATATCGAATCAAAATTGTACGAAAGTTGGGAAGCACCGGAGCTGATCGTGATTTTCCGCGGAACAAACGACGCTTATTTCGACCGAGCGGAGCCGGGAATATACACAAAAGAACAAACGCTGTCGGAAGCAGTCGAGCAGGTGTGCAGCTATTTCAGAACGTTGCAGCCGCAAGCGAAAATCGTGTGGCTTACCCCGTTGTGGAGAGCCGACGTGCCTGCCTCCGAACTGGATGTGGTGCGCGAAACACTGCACAGCATTTGTCCCAAATACGATGTCACGGTATTTGACCTGCATGAGCAGGGAACCTTCGGTGAACTGAATTATGACAATCACTTCTTGCTGTTTTACGATGGAATTCACCTGCACGACATCGGCGCAGCAGACATGACGGATATTTTGAGCAAGTATCTCAAAGGCTTGGATTCGTAAACAACAGGATGCGGGAAAAACACCGGATCCGTTGAAAATACAAGAAACAAAAGGAGAAGAACCATGAAAAATGTCACAAAAATCATAAGCATCATTCTGGCGGCGTGCCTGTGTGTCGGTGTTCTGGCGGGCTGCCAGAACAATCCCGATTCCACCACTACGAGCGCACCTAACAACGCAGTGACCGACGTGAAAATCAATCTGTCCGCCGTTACTCTGAAAGTTGGAGAAACACACAAAATCCAAGTTCGCGTAGAACCCACAACCGCGGATCAGTCGGTCACGTTTGTGTCCGATAAGCCGGATATTGCCAGCGTTGATGAAAACGGTCTGGTTACTGCAAATGCCGAGGGCATTGCACAAATTACGGTTTCCGCCGGAGAAAAGAGCAAAACCTGCGTTGTGACCGTAAATCCCGCTCCCGTTGAGCCGCCCAAAGCGGAAGAGGTCAACGGATTCCTTCCGTTCACATACGGCGGCCTGCTCGGCAGCGAGGGTGGTACGTATCATCCGGTTACGGTCACCGCAGTCGGTGACAATGCAGCCTCCTTCTTCGGCAAGGGCGGTTTTAGCTGGCCCGATACGGCGAATATGGAAAAGCCCAGCGCTATGGGCGGCTATTACAACAGCGAGCTGAATCTGAACGGACTGACCTTTACGTGGAAATTGGATCAGGCGATGGACTTCAACGGCGATCACTGGTATGTCATTGCGATTGAAGACCGCTGCCAATTGTTCAACAGCTGGGACGGCGCGGATCCGTCCAAAACCTTGTTCCTGATGATTGCAATCAGCGACGGCAACATTGCTTTGCAGCCGCATTACCGCGACGTGATTGACTTGGGAGAAGGCTGGAGCTACTTGGGTAAGAGCCAAGGCGTGAGTTATCAGCCCGGTGATACCCTCACGATTTCCTTCAACAAGGTAGACGGCGGCTATGAAATCAGCCTAAACGGGGAAGTTCAGGTTTATGACAACATCAAATCGTCCGTGATTTCCGTAACGGCCGATCTCTTCCCGCAGGATAAAGTGTGGCTGATGGCTGGCGCGCATATCGGCAACCCTGATAATCAGTACACCGGCGAATACGGCTTTACCTTGGGCCTGCTAAGCGACGGCAAAGCCGGCAACTGATTCGCTTGTCGGGTAATCGAAAGAATTACGGATAAAGCGATTTCAGCCCATTCAATCATTGAGCCCGGGGGAGGAAACTCCCCCGGGAATGTGTAAGGAGATATGTTATGAAAAAACGAATTGCCCTGTTGCTTTCCGCAGTGATGCTACTGTGCGCGCTGGCGGGTTGCACCGATACAGATTCCTCGGGTGATGCACCCCTCGTCATCTGGAGCTATGACGTTACGACGACCGAGGCAATGGTGGAAGAGTACCAAAAGGTTTACCCGGATGCAAAATTCGAAATCGTTCCCGTGGACGGAAACTCCTATGAGCAGTTGCTCCAGACGGCATTGTTCGTCGAATCGGATGTCCCCGATATTATCTGGGGCGACTATTTCAGCCGCGGCAAAATTTTCTCGCTTGGCATTTGCGAAGATCTGTCCAAAGAGCCGTACAATCTGGATACCAACCTTGTAAGTCCTTGGGTGGTTGAGCTTTGCAAAAACGAGGAAGGCGAATTGCTCGGTATCGAAAGCGGACCGGCTCCCACGGGACTTTTGTTCAAACGGGATATTTGTAAGAAATATCTGGGAACGGACGACGAAGAGGAATTGTCCGAAATGTTCTCCACATGGGACGGATTCCTCAACGCCTGCCGAAAGATCTACAATGACAGCAATAAGACGGTCGTCCCTTTTGCAAGTCTGGGCGACGTTTACTGCGTTGTTGTCGGTATGCTGAACATTCCCTATATGGTCGACGGAAAGCAGAATATCGAAAAAGTGTGCGACGAGGTGTTCCCGCTTATGGAAACCTTTATCCAAGAGGGATTGTGCGGAAAAATCGACCAGTGGACGGCGGCGTATTACAGCTCTTATAACAACAATAAATATGCATTCCACATCTGCCCGGCATGGTGCCCGGACTATCACATCAAGGAAAATGCCAAGGATCAGGATGGCAATTTGGGAATCTGTCTGCCGGCCGGTGGAAAAATGTTCAGCTTCGGCGGCACCAGCTACAGCATCTATAAAGGTTCCGACAACAAAGAGGCGGCTTGGCAATTCATTCAATGGACTTTGCTGACGGAAGACGGTCAGCGTAATACACAGGCCAATATCATCGGCAACGGAGGCAGTGGCGGTATCGGCACGCTGGCGACGCTTTACAGCGATGCGATGTATGACAGAGAGGATGCCTTCTTCGGCGGTCAGAATATTTTGAAATTCTACACTGCGCATATGCAGGACGTGAACGCCAGACCGGTGACCAAATATGATACGGCGTTCAGCGACTCTCTCGGCCTTGTATTAAACTCCATGAAAAACGGCCTGTCTGCCAAAGAGTGCAAGGAAAAAGTGATGGAAGAACTGAAGCTCAAGCTGCCTGAGCTGTTTTCCTGAGGAACGGATATGGCATGCGGAAAAGTACGCGGGATCGCGCTGGCATTATCTGTGCTTCTGACCGGATTATGCGGATGCGCTCCTGCCCAGCAAGACACGGAACCTGCGCAGAATATATCCGAAAACTACCAGACGCGGGTGGATTTCGGGGCAAAGTTTGAGCCGAAAGGCAATTATATCCTGCACGGCTCCGAGGCGCAAAATGAAACCGATTTCCAAGGCTATATGCAGATAATGGGCGAAAATTGGGCACCGATGAGCACGATGGCCTATCTGTCGCCGCATCAGGATTATTCGAATATGCGCGATTTGATTGCGGCCAAAGCGGAGCGATACAGCGACTATGGCTATCTCTTTATTCAGATGGGGGTGCACTTCAACGAGGACGAAAACCCGTCCAAGGTGTACTATGAACAGGTCGCAAACGGCGAAAAGGATGAAGATCTGAAAGAACTGATCGGCATTTTCAAATCCTTCGATCGCCCGGTCTATTGCCGTCCCGGATTCGAATTTAACGGCGAATGGAACGGCTACACGGATCCTGAGATTTACAAGCGCGCGTTTATTCGCTTTGCCGAGTTGGTAAAAGAATGCGACGCGAACAATATTGCTTTGCTGTGGTGCTATAATCCGGACGCAAAAAAACGGGATTATATGCAATATTATCCCGGCGACGAATATGTGGATTGGTGGGCAATCGACATTTTTCGGGTAGGAAGCATGGATATGCCCAATACAAAATCTTTTCTGGAAGAAGCACAGTTCCATGAAAAACCGGTGATGATCACGGAGGCCACGCCCTTTGGCTACGATGTCACACAGGGCGAGGGATGGGAAGAATGGTTTGAGCCGTTTTTCCGATTCGTTCAGGAAAATTCCGTAATCAAGGGCGTGTTTTATATCAACCGCAACTGGAGGGAGTATCCCAAGTGGAAGGACTGGGGAAATGCCCGCTTGGAGCTTGCCCCGACGGATTTTGTACAGAAATATCAGCAAGAACTTTCCGATCCAATTTATCTTCATGCCAAGGATAGACAGTCCGCGTTGGATGCCATTTATGATGGAGAAACGTTATCAGAGCGTGTAAAGCACGTATCATAGCGGGAGGGTATTGCCGTGAAATCATTAAAAAGAATAAGTGGAGTTATTATGAGTGTAATTGTATGCGCCGGATTGGCCGCAGGTTGCCAAAACGAACAACAGGCAAATGTGTCGGATCATTATCAGACCAGAGTGGATTTCGGCGCAAAATTTGAACCGAAAGGGAACTATATTCTTCATGGTGCCGGACAGGATCAATCCGGTATCACCGTCACATTTGACAATTATGTCGAAGCTGTAGGCAGCGATATTACGCCGATGATCACCATGGGCTACACCGCCACACACCACAATTATGTGGACTGGGCAACCTATATGAAAAAAGGGATCGAGGCATACGGAGATGACAACTATCTGCTTTTGCAGGTCGGTGTGCATTTCAACAAGGACGAAAACCCGGATGAGTGCTATTACGACGACATAGCCGACGGGAAAATGGATATGGAGGTAAAATCGCTGATCCAAGTCCTGAAATCGTTCAAGCGCCCGGTGTTTTGCCGCCCCGGATTCGAATTTAACGGCGAATGGAACGGATATAAAGACCCGCAGATCTATAAGCGCGCGTTCATCCGTTTTGCAGAGCTGGTGAAAGAATGCGAGGCGGATAATATTGCGCTAGTTTGGTGCTATAACCCCGATGCGGCCGTAAAAGACTATATGTCTTACTATCCGGGTGACGAGTATGTGGACTGGTGGGCAATCGACATTTTCCGAGCAGGAAGTATGTACGAAAAGCACACGGAAGCATTTCTGGAAGAGGCGTCCTTCCACAGAAAGCCCGTTATGATCACCGAAGCGACACCTTATGGTTCGGACATTACCGAAGGGGAAGGTTGGGAGGAATGGTTTGAGCCGTTCTTCCAATTTGTTCGGGAGCACCCGGTGATCAAAGCTACCTGCTATATCAACTGGGAATGGACAAAGTATCCGCAATGGTCAAACTGGGGAGATGCCAGAATGGAGGAAGCGACGGCGGATATTCTGGAAAAATATCGCAAAGAAATGACGGATCCAATCTATTTCCATGCCTCGGACAAAAAGAAGACGATCAACGGGCTGTACCAATGCGATGATTATACAAAGTGAGGCGGTTTCCTGTGAAAAAGAAAATCAAAAAAGGACGATTGGCATATAAAGCGGCACCGTATCTGTTTTGTGCACCGTTTTTTATTACCTATTGCGTCTTTACGCTGTTTTCTATGGTATTTACCTTCGTCCTGAGTTTCACGGACTGGGACGGATTCGGGGAAATCCACTTCAACGGAATCGACAACTACATCCGTATGCTTAAGGTCAACGCAGATCCCAGATTTTTTCAAACTTTACTTAATACGGCGATCCTCGTAGCGATGACGGTTCCGGTCGGCATCGGTTTGGCATTGTTTTTGTGCTATTTTCTGCAGAAAAAGTCGGTAAAAAGAGGCCATGTCTTCCGCGTGCTGTATTATCTGCCGGCATTGATGACATCCGTGGCGGTCGGATTGCTGTGGTCAACGCTGTTTGACTTCGAAAACGGCACCGTCAACTGGCTTCTGAAAGCACTCGGTGTCACACAGGAGGGCGTAAACTGGATGGGCAGCGCATGGGGCTGCCGCCTCGTTTTGTCGATTTTGGTGATATGGACGAGCTTCGGAAGTACGATGCTGTTCTTTTCTTCGGCGTTGACCGGTATCAACGATGACGTGCTT
The DNA here is from genome assembly GCA_964435375.1 of uncultured Oscillospiraceae bacterium. Taxonomy (GTDB): domain Bacteria; phylum Bacillota; class Clostridia; order Oscillospirales; family Oscillospiraceae; genus Faecousia. The sequence continues at coordinate 22,037 of CAYSYK010000008.1, forward strand.
GATGCCGCCATGGTCGACGGCGCAGGACCGATTCGTACCTATTGGAGCATCTGCATTCCGATGATCAAACAGGTGATGATTTTCGTTATCATCACAAGCCTGATCAACGCATTCCAGATGTATGACGCCTCCGTCATGCTGTTCAGTTCCGGCCCGTCCGGCGGTTTACCTTACGGCGGCGTGGACCGCGGATGCTTGACGATGGTTATGCTGATTATGGATGAAGCGTTTAACAATATGCACTATGGCTATGCGTCCGCACTGTCTTACGGGATGTTCCTGTGTATCGGAGCGTTCTCGTTTATTAGCATGCGGTTTATGACAAGGGAGGCGGATAAGCAATGAAAAAAAGCAATACCAGACAACGGCTGACCGCGTATTTGATTTTGGGCTTCTTTGCACTTAGCACGCTGTTCCCGTTTTATTGCATGATGATCATGGGTACGCACAGCAATGCGGATCTGTTTTCGGGGCTGAAACTTTGGTTTGGCGATTCCTTCAAAGAAAACTTCAAGCGGCTTCTTGACGCGGGATTTTTGCGCTATTTCCTCAACTCCCTGATTATCGCGGTACCTGCGACGATCCTGACGTTGATCTCCGGAACCATGGGCGGCTACGCGCTGGCAAAATACAACTTCCGAGGCAAGCGTTTTCTGATCAATTTCGTATTCATCACGCTGATGCTCCCGGGCTCTCTGGGAACGATTGCTTGGGTTTGGGAAATGAAGCAATTCAAATGGATCAACACCTATTGGCCGTTCATCATTCCCGCCATGGGCAATACCTATGCGGTGTATTGGTTTATGCAGCTTTCCAAAGGTGCCATTCCGACGGAAATTCTGGAAAGTGCCCGGGTCGACGGAGCGGGGGAATTGCGCACCTTTGCACAGATCGCGTTCCCGCATTTGATTCCCGGCGCGATCTCATTGGGACTTTTGAACTTCGTCGGCGCATGGAACAGCTACTTAGGGCCGTCTTTGATTTTGAAAAAGCCGGAGATGTATACGGTGCCGATCGGCATTGCGACGATGGGGTCGCAGTTCCGCTCCGAGTACAGCACGCAGATTTTGGGCATGACCATTGCTACGATTCCGCTGCTGGTGGTATTTGCCTGCACATCCAAGTATTTCGTGGCGGGAATTACGGGCGGCAGTGTTAAGGGGTGAACCTATGATGAACAAAGAAAAAGCAAAAAGCTTGGCGGCGCAGCTGGTCGGAAAAATGACCGTGCAAGAGAAGGCGTCCCAGCTCCTGTACAACTCGCCGGCGATAAAGCGGCTCGGGATACGGGAGTATAACTGGTGGAATGAAGCGTCTCATGGCGTTGCCAGAGCAGGAACGGCGACGGTTTTCCCGCACGCCATTGCGCTGGCGGCGACCTTTCATCCGGAATTATTAAAGACGATCGGAGATGCAGTGTCGACCGAAGCAAGGGCAAAATACAACCGAAATCTCAGCTACGGAGACACCGATATTTACAAGGGCATCACTTTTTGGACGCCAAACATGAATATTTTTCGCGACCCCCATTGGGGGCGCGGACAGGAAACCTTCGGGGAAGACCCGTATCTTACGGCAATGCTAAGCTGCCAATATATCGAAGGACTGCAAGGTAATGGTGAGTTCATGAAAACGGCTGCCTGTGCAAAGCATTTTGCGGCGCACTCGGGCCCGGAGAATCAACGCCACAGTTTTGATGCAAAGGTATCACAGCACGATTTGTGGGAAACGTATTTGGCGGCGTTTGAGTGGACGATTCGCCATACGGATGTGGCCGGCGTCATGGGGGCATATAACCGCCTCAATGGAGTGCCTTGCTGCTGCTCCGAGGAGCTGATTTCCCAAATTTTGCTTGCGCAGTGGGGCTTTGACGGCTACGTGGTGTCCGATTGCGGCGCTTTGCGGGATATTTCCGAAGGACACGGCTACACAGATTCCGATGCGGAAAGTGCTGCGCTGGCACTGAAAGCCGGCTGTAACCTCAACTGCGGCTGGGCATATGAGAAGCTGATGGATGCCTATGAGATGGATCTGATCACGGAAGAGGATCTGACTGCGGCTGCCGAAAAGCTGTATACCATTCGATTCCTTTTGGGCGAGTTCGAACAAACGCGTCCTTATGCGGATATTCCATACAGCGTAGTGGGGTGCAAAGAATATGAAGTGCTTAACTTGGAAGCGGCACGCGAGTGCATGGTTTTGCTGAAAAATCAGGACGGGTATTTGCCCCTCACACCGAAAAAGGCGCGCACAATCGCGGTGATCGGGCCAAATTCCATGTCCGTGACCGCGCTGGAGGGAAACTACAACGGCTATGCGTCCGAGTATATCACGGTAGCCGACGGTGTTCGACGGGTATTTTCCAATGCGGAAGTCCGCGTGTCCAAAGGCTGTCACCTATGGTACGAAAAACAGAATGAATGGAACGGATTCGGCAACATTCGATCAGACGGCATGGCTATAGCCGCCGATGCCGATCTGACGATTCTGTGTTTGGGACTTGACAGCACAATTGAGGGTGAGGACGGTATGGTTTCCGGTGACTATACAGTCGGTGGCGACAAGCGGAATTTGTATCTTCCCCAAACGCAACAGCGGCTTGCGGAAGCTGTTTGTGACGTGAGTGAGAATGTTATCGTTGTTTTGATGGCGGGTAGTTCCTTGGATGTGGGAGAAAAAGTCCGTGACCATGCCAAAGCGATCATTCAGGCTTGGTACCCGGGTGCCGTAGGCGGATTGGCGGTCGCGCAACTGATTGCGGGAATGTATTCGCCATGCGGAAAACTTCCCGTGACGTTCTACCGCGGCGACAGTAATATGCCTGATTTTTCGGATTATACCATGGAGGGACGTACGTATCGGTATTTCCGGCAAGAAGCGCTCTATCCGTTCGGCTATGGTCTGAGCTATACGCACTTTGCATACGACGATTTTGCCGTTTCGGAGGATACAAACGGTTGGAACGCGGAAATTACGGTGAAAAACATCGGGGCTATGGCCGGAAAAGAAAAGGTGCAGGTCTATGCATCGTATCGTGACAGCAGAACGCCTACGCCGCAGTATCAGCTTTGCGGCCTGTGCTGCGTTGAATTGCAACCCGGTGAGCAGAAGCGGATCGGCATTGCAATAGATGCGTTCTGGATTCAGGCGGTACAGCCGGACGGCACCCGCGTGAGACCCGATGGCGAGATTATCCTGTATGTCGGTGGACAGCAACCGGATGCGCGAAGCGCGGAACTGACCGGAGTGACGTGCGTTCAAAAAGTGATCCAAAAAGCGGCCGGAACGTAACCGGTGAAATGATAAAACAATGGTAGACACGAAAGTGCCTACCATTGTTTTATGCGGTTATGGGAATGAGGGAACATATCAGCAGTGCATTCGTGCATCTCAGGCCAGAAGGAACACGACTACGGCGAGTACCGCGGCGATCATCGAAAGCAAGCCCATGCAGCCGCTACCGTTGACATTCATGTTTCACACCTCCGATTGGGATGGATTCGCCCCGTTTGTTGGCAGGGGAGGCCGAATTTCGACAAAAATACCGATTTTTCTGGTAGAGTGGGGGCGCGAAACGGAAAACACCACCCGCCGGGGATGACCTCGGTCGGCGTGTGATGCAGGGGGGAAAACGGATTCTCCCGCGACCCGGAAGCAGCCTACGGGCTGTTTTGAATTCCAAAAGAAAAAGGCCGCCCGAGTGAGCGGCCTTTTCGTGGTCGGAGTGTCGGGATTCGAACCCGAGGCCTCTTGGACCCGAACCAAGCGCGATACCAAACTTCGCCACACCCCGATAACTCGAACATTATAGCGAATATTTTGCGTTCTGTCAAGCCCTATCTTTGCTTTTTCCCGATTTCGTCCGCGCGGCGCGGTATTTTCTTCGCCGCGTCGCCGTAGCATGAAGGAGGGGGGATTGCGATGGAAAAAACGGAGTCGGTTTTCAAGACACTGCTGATGGCGCTGATCATGATTAGCAGCCTGCTGTGGATACGGCAGAGGCTGGCGGGATGGATTTTGCCGAACGGAGATCGGCTCGAGGCCATCGTCGAAGTGATTCAAAACGGCGAAAAATCCGCCGCGGAGGCGGTCTTTTCCGATGTGGAGACATGGCTGTATGACTAAGACGAACTTTCGCGTGCAGACCGAGGGCGGATTTCTCGTGCTCGCGGCCATGATGCTGCTGCTTTTGCCACTGCACTGGGTGCTTGCCGCTGCGCTGGCTATGAGCGTGCACGAGCTGTTTCACGCGCTTGCCATCCGTTTGCTGGGCGGGCGGGTGTACGGCCTGCGTCTGGGGATCGGCGGCGCGAAAATGGATGCCGCGCCTATGCCGCCCGATAGGGAGCTGTTCGCGGCGCTGGCGGGGCCGATCGGATCGGCACTGCTGGTGCTGACGGCAAAATACACGCCGCGGCTTGCCGTGTGCGCGCTGGTGCACTGCGTCGTCAACCTAATCCCGCTGTTTCCGCTTGACGGCGGACGCATTGCACGCGACCTTTTCTATCTGCTTCGGCCGCCCGAACGTGCCGAGCGGACATTTCGCATTTTTCAGAGGGCACTGACGGCCGTTTTGATGCTTGCCTGCGTCGTCCTCTGTGCGCGGCACGGCATCGCGCTTGCCGCCGTGCTGTTTATTTTTCTCCTGCGGCAAAGAAAAATGAGAACTGTTTGACAATCGGCGCTTTTGGCGGTACAATGGTGATACAATCTGCAAAAGAGGTAACACTATGACCGAACGCTTACGGCGCATTCTGCCCACGGTGCAGAAGCCTGCCCGCTACACCGGCGGCGAATACAACGAGATACAGAAAAGTCCCGCCGACGTGCGCGTGAATATTGCTTTTTGCTTCCCCGATACGTACGAGATCGGAATGTCGAATGTCGGTATGCGCATTTTATACGGCGTGATGAACCAAATGGAGGGCGTGTGGTGCCAGCGCGTTTTCGCTCCGTGGAGCGACATGGAAAACGCCATGCGCGCGAACGATTTGCCGCTGTGGGCACTGGAAAGCGGGCGGCCGGTCAAGGAATTTGATATGATCGCCTTCACGATCGGCTATGAGATGTGCTATTCCAACATCCTCAATATGCTCGCGCTTGCGGGCGTGCCGCTGCGCGCGTGCGACCGTCCGGGGCTGAAAAATATCGTATTTGCCGGCGGCGTTTGCGCATTCAATCCCGAGCCGCTTGCGCCGTTTGTGGACTTTTTCTCTTTGGGCGAGGGCGAGGAGATCACGGTCGAGATCGTCGCGCTTTACGATCGGGCAAAGGCCGAGCAATGGTCGAAAGAGCGCTTTTTGCGGGAGGTTTCCGCCATTGACGGCGTGTATGTGCCGTCGTTTTACACCCCTGCGTACAATCCCGACGGCACGCTCCGCGCGCTCACGCCGATTGACGGCGCGCCGAAGAAAATCACCAAGCGCATCGTCGAGAATTTGGACAATGCCTATTGGCCGACGGACATGATCGTCGCATCCACGGAGATCGTGCACGACCGCGCCAATCTGGAGGTTTTCCGAGGTTGTATCCGCGGCTGCCGCTTCTGTCAGGCGGGCTTTTCCTGCCGCCCCGTGCGCCGCAAAAGCCCGGACGTGCTCTATCGTCAGGCAGTGCAGACGCTGGAGTCCTCCGGCCATAACGAGATCACGCTCTCGAGCCTTTCGACCTCCGACTATCGGTCGCTGAAAGAATTGACCGATACGCTGATCCCGTACTGCCGCGAAACGCGCGTCAATCTTTCCGTGCCGAGCCTGCGTGCGGATAATTTCTCGCGCGAGCTGATGGAAAAATTGCAAACGGTGCGCAAAAGCGGCCTGACCTTTGCGCCCGAAGCGGGCACACAGCGCCTGCGCGACGTCATCAACAAAAATCTCACGGAGGAGGAGATCCTCACCACCTGCGCCAACGCGTTTTCCGGCGGGTGGAACAATGTAAAGCTCTATTTCATGCTCGGCCTGCCCACGGAAACGGACGAGGACGTTCTGGGCATTGCGGAGCTGGTGTATAAGATCATCCGGACTTGGCAAGCCGAGGCGGTCAACAAAAAGCGCGGTCTGCGTGTACATGTCGCAACCGCGTACTTCGTCCCGAAGCCGCACACGCCGTTCCAGTGGGAAAAGCAGATCACGCCGGAGGAATACCTGCGCCGCTGCAAGCTACTGAAAAGCCATTTCTATTCCAAGTCCATCGAATATGATTATCACGCGCCCGACCTGAGTCGCTTGGAGGCCGTGTTTGCCCGCGGCGACCGTCGGCTGGCCGACGTCATCGAAGAAGCGGTGAAAAACGGGGCGCGGCTGGACGGATGGGACGAGCATTTCCGCTACGACATCTGGCTCGACGCATTCCGCACCTGCGGTGTGGACATGGATTTTTACACGACGCGCGGCTACGGCGAGGCGGAGCTTTTGCCGTGGGACATGATCGACGTCGGCGTGACCAAGGCGTTTTTGCAGCGCGAGCGGCAACGTGCCTATGCGGAAGAAATCACACCCGATTGCCGCCAAGGCTGCGCCGGATGCGGCGCAAACCGTCTGCTCAAGGAGGTGGCGTGCGATGCGTAGAGCACTGTTTGAAAAAACGGGGGTCGCCGTTTATATCTCCCATCTGGACTTGATGCGGCTGTTCCAGCGCGCGTTCAAGCGTGCCGGCCTGCCGCTGACGCATACGCAGGGCTTCAATCCGCGCCCGTCCGTGTCCATCGCGTTGCCGCTTTCCGTCGGCGTGGAAAGCCGATGCGAGCTGCTGGATTTTGAGCTGGAGGGCGTGTGCGTTTCCTGCGATGAAATCCGCGACCGCCTCAATGCGGTGCTGGTCGAGGGTGTTCGGGTCGTGCGCGTGTACGACGACGGGCGAAAACTGCGCGAACTGGCACTGCTGGACTGCCGTGTGACGCTGTGCTATGACCGCCTGCTCCCGCCCGACGCGGCGCAGCGCGTGCAGGCGCTTTTTTGCGCCGAGGAGATCGTCGTGGAAAAGAAAAGCAAGAACGGCATGACCCTGCAAAATATCAAGCCGATGATCCGTGCCCTGCACGTGCAGGCTACGGATGGGGAAATTTGTATCGCGGCGCGTATCTGCTGTCAGGAGCCGTCACTCAATCCGATGCAGCTTGCTGCCGCCGTCGAAAAATATCTGCCGGAAATGAGGCCGGACTTCGTTTTCTGCGCGCGCGAAGCGCTGTATGACGCGCAGGAACAACCATTTCAATAAGGAGAAACCTATGGAACACAAATACGAACTGGAAGAATGCCCCATCTGCCGCGGTGCGGGCACACTGCTGCACGAGGGCGGATGGAACGTGCAGGTCGAATGCATGGATTGCAGCGCGCATACCGTGTATATCGAATATGAAAACGAGGACGAAAAGGCCGCCGCGGAGGCGAAGGTCGTTTCCCTGTGGAACATGGGAAAGGTCGTCCACGGCGAACGCGGAGAATAAAAAACGCCGCGAAAAATGTTGTACTGAGCATAGAAAGCGTGCTACCGGAAGATGGTCGGCCCTCTGAATTGCTGTAAGAAGTAACCGCGCTCTTTGGACGGAGGGGCGGTTACTTCTTGCTATTAGCCGCTAAAACAGGCGGATAATGCCATTAAAACGCCAATCGGAATGAGGTCGGAGTATGTAACCGTTTGCACACCCTCTCTTGCGTGGATTGGGGGCAAGAGGTTACACCCGAAAAGAGGGCAAACCGCCTGCCGCTACCGGTAGTACCGAAGACGGCATGGCATATTGTGTCAAAAAAGCTAGTGAGAGTTGCCGCAAGGCAGGCTTGGGGCACGTCGGATGCGGATTTCTCAAAAAATCCGCGAAAATCAAAAATAATGCTTGCATTTTTTCGCAAGTTGTGCTAATATACTTTAGCGCAAAGGCGCAAAGAGAATATCCGGGTGTGGCGAAGTTTGGTATCGCGCTTGAATGGGGTTCAAGAGGCCTCGAGTTCGAATCTCGACACTCGGACCAAAAATACCGTGGTTTTGAAAGAAACCACGGTATTTTTCTAACTTTTTTTGCTGTATTTTATTGTGACACAACGGGACTATTTGCCGTCTCGTGAACGGAACATATTGGAAAGGAAAGTGCAAGCGTGTCGCGTGCGGTTACGGCTTTTGGCAGGATTTGCGGTATTCGGAGGGGGATAGGCGCGTCATTGAGCGGAACGCGGCCGTGAATTTGCTCTGCGTTTCGTAGCCGACCTGCGTGGCGATGCTGCCGATGCTCATATCCGTTGCGGCCAGCAGTTCCATGGCCTTTTTGACGCGGTATTCCTTCAGATAGGTCGCAATGGGCAGCCCGTATGCCTGACGAAACTCGCGCTTGAGCGTGCTGCTGTCCATAAAAAAGCGGTGCGAAAGCGCCTCAATCGTATAGCGGTGGCTCAAATCCTCGGTCAAAAGCCGGTGCACGGCCTGAATCTGCGCATTGCGCACGGGCGGATGGTCGGATTCCTCCTCGTCGGGGCAGACCACGTGATTGAGCTGCTCCATGAAATGATGCAGTAGCTCTGCCGCGGCGGTGGACGCGGCGCGATAGTAAACTTCCTTTCCTGCGCGGCGGCTGATGACCAGCCCGCTCTGACGCAACTGGCGGAGATGGTGCGAAAGCGCGGGACTGCTCATGTCCATGATGGCGGCCAGATTGACCAGACATTCCTCGCAGTGGCAGAGGATCCAGAACAGGCGCAGGCGGTTGCTGTCGCCCAAAAGACGAAAAAACTCTGCGACGGTGTTGAAATCCTGATCCTGCGGCAAATGGGAGAGCACCTCGCTCGTGTGGATGTGATGGTCGTGGGGCAGGGAAGCGGTCATACAATCAACTCCTTTTCCGCATTGTATCACGCGGCGGACAAAAATGCAAGAAGTTGTTCCAAACGGGTGAACTTTTGTCCCAAACGGAATGGAGAAGCTCAAGGGAATTGACAAAGAAACATCGTTTGCTATAATGATAACATTATTAAATAATTCTTTAATCGTAAAGGAGAAAACAACCATGACGAAAACATATCGGGTGGAAGTCGATTGCGCGGCTTGCGCGGCGAAAATGGAGACCGCGGCGGCGAAAATTGCAGGAGTGAAAACCTGCACGATCAATTTCATGACACAAAAAATGACGGTCGAATACGAGCCGGAGCAGGACATCGAGGCCGTTTTGCGCGCGGTCGAAAAGACCTGCAAAAAGGTCGATCGCGATTTCGAGCTGAAAGACTGAGGGAGCGCACGATGAACGGAAAGCAAAAGAAAATGCTGCTGCGCATTTTGCTCACGGCGGTATTGCTGGGGGTTCTGGCGTTCATCCCGGCTGAGGGCACGGCAAAATTCTTGCTGTATATGATCCCGTATCTACTCATCGGCTATGACATTTTGTGGGATGCCGCGCACGGGCTGTGGAACAGGCAGCTCCTTGACGAAAACTTCCTCATGGCCGTGGCGACGGTCGGTGCAATCGTGCTGGCCGTCACACAGACGGGCGATTACCTCGAGGCCATCGCCGTAATGCTGTTTTATCAGATCGGGGAGTGGTTCCAGAGCTATGCCGTCGGACGAAGCCGCCGCAGCATTTCCGCGCTGATGGACATTCGCCCGGATCATGCCAATGTGGAAACGGACGGCGTGATTCAGGCGGTCGACCCCGAAACGGTGGCGGTCGGGAGCATCATAGTCATTCAGCCGGGAGAGAAGGTACCGCTTGACGGCATTGTGCTGTCGGGAAGCTCCGGCCTCAATACCTGCGCGCTCACCGGCGAAAGCCTGCCGCGCGACGTAGGCGTCGGCGACGAGGTTATCAGCGGCTGTATCAATCTTTCCGGCCTGCTGAAAGTGCGGACGACGCGCAATTTCGGCGAGTCGACGGTGTCGAAAATCCTCGACCTTGTGGAAAACGCGAGCAGCCGAAAATCTCGTCAGGAGAACTTCGTGACGCGCTTTGCCCGCGTGTATACGCCCGCGGTCTGCGGCGGCGCGCTGGCACTGGCCGTTGTGCCGCCGTTGCTGACGCTTGCGTTGTCGCTCGGCGAGGCGAACTGGAGCGTGTGGCTGTATCGCGCGCTGAATTTCCTCGTCATTAGCTGTCCGTGCGCGCTCGTGCTCAGCGTCCCGCTGACATTCTTCGCCGGACTCGGCGGGGCGAGCAGACTCGGTGTTCTGGTCAAGGGCGCGAACTATCTGGAAATGTTGGCGCAGGTGGATGCCGTCGTGTTCGACAAAACCGGCACGCTGACACAGGGCGTATTCCGCGTGACCGAAATCGACCACAATACGCTCCCGCCCGAAAAATTGCTGGAATATGCGGCACTTGCCGAAAGCGCCTCGTCGCACCCGATCGCAGCCGGACTGCGCGAAGCGTGTGCAGGCACGCTTGACCGCACCCGCGTGACGGACATTTGCGAAATCAGCGGCAGCGGTGTCGTGGCGACGGTCGACGGGCACGGCGTGGCGGTCGGCAATGCGCGGTTGATGGCGCACGAAAACATTTCCTGCCCGACGCAGGAAATGGGCGGCACCGTCGTGCACGTGGCTGTGGACGGCGCATACTGCGGCCGAATCGTGATTTCCGACGTGGAAAAACCCAATGCGAAAGCGGCAATCGCGCGCTTGAAAAAGACGGGCGTTAAGCAGATCGTCATGCTGACGGGCGACAATGAGGCAACGGCCGCGCAGGTTGCGCATTCGCTCGGAATCGAGCAGTATTTCAGCCGCCTGTTGCCTGCGGACAAGGTTGAAAACGTGGAGCGGATGCTCGAAAGCGGCAGCAAGGTCGCCTTTGTCGGCGACGGCATCAACGACGCACCCGTACTGTCACGCGCGGATGTGGGCATTGCCATGGGTGCGCTCGGCTCGGATGCGGCGATCGAGGCCGCGGATGTGGTGCTGATGGATGACGACCCGATGAAAATCCCCGCCGCCATCGCGCACGCGCGGCGTACGGGGCGCATTGTGCGGGAAAATATCGTATTTGCGCTTGCGGTCAAGGTGATTTTCCTGATTCTGAGCGCGCTGGGATTGAGCAATATGTGGTTCGCGATTTTCGCCGATGTCGGCGTTATGGTACTGGCCGTGCTCAACGGCATCCGCGCAATGCACGTGAAAACAATGCATAATTCATAATGAAAAATGCAAAATGAGCCGCGCGCCGCAGGCGCGGGATACGGATTGCCACGGCGGGCACCGCCCGCCGTGGCAATGACATGGAGGAATTTTCCGCTTCGTAAAAATGCCGCCGTCGAGAAACCGACGGCGGCAGAATTTTTTATCCGAGCTGCATCCACCGGATGAGGATGAGCCAAGCAAGTCCGTAATACGAAATGACGGCGACAAGGTCGTTGATGGTGGTGATCAGCGGGCCGGACGCGACCGCAGGGTCGACGCCGATTTTCTTGAAGAGTACGGGGATCACCGTGCCCGTCAGGCTGGAAACCGCCATGGCCAGCAGCATGGCCACGCCAAGACAGCCCGAAACCGTGAACGCAAACGCTACGTCGTAGCCTTGCAGGCACAGATAGCCGCCGATGGCGCCGAACGACAGCACGCCCATCATTACGCCGTTGAGCACGCCGATTCTGGCCTCTTTCCAGATCAGGCGCAGGCGATCCTTGCCCGTGACTTGCTGATCCATCAGCACGCGGATGGCTACGGCCAGCGATTGCGTACCGACGTTACCGGCCATGTCCAGAATCAGCGACTGGAAGCACATGATGATCGGCAACTGCCCCACAACGCCCTCGAAAACACCCACGACGGCAGAAACCAAAAATCCGAGTGCGAGCAGAATGCACAGCCACGGCAGACGCTTGCGGACACTCAGGCGAATCGGCTCGGCCAGATCTTCCTCAGCGGTCAAACCTGCAAGTTTTGCATAGTCTTCGGCGTATTCTTCGTCCAGAACTTCCATGAAATCTTGGGCGGTGACGACGCCGATGAGCTTATTGTCGTTGTCCAGCACGGGGATGGAAGCCTCGGAATAGTCCAGCAGGGACTGGATACAATCGGCAACCAAGGTATTGGCGTAGACATAGGGGTAGGAGAAGGTGATGATGTCGGTCAGCGCGGTTCCTTCGCGCGCGATGATCAGATCTTTCAGGTCGATCGCGCCGCAGAACGTCCTGTCCTCGTCGACGACGTAAAGCGTCGTGATATTATCGTTCTGCGCGGCCTGACGCACCAGCTCCGTCATGGCACCTTTGATGGTGGCATTTTCGGGGATTTCGATATAGTTGGTGGACATCCGACTGCCGATCTCGTCCTCGTCGAACGAGGACAGCAGGCTGATTTCCGAGCGCGTTTCGGGACTCATCAGATCGGTCAGCGAATCGCGGTTTTCTTTCGGAAGCTGCTGCAAAAGCTCCACGGCCGTGGACGGCTCCATGATGGAAAGCGCCTGCACCTTTTGACGGATGGACAGTGTGGCGAACAGGGCCGCGATGTCCTCGCAGTATTCCAGCACGGCGGCGATGGTGTCCATCGGGAGCAGACGGAAGAGCTTTTTGCGCTCGTCATCCGAAAGCTGCTCCAGTGCAAGGGCAATGTCTTTTTCGTGGTGATCGAGGATTTTCTCCTGCATTTTTTTCGGAGAAAGGTTCGAACGCACGGCTTCGACGACCTCGGCGGAAAAATCCGGGGTCAGATTTTCGTTCAATTCATCCATTGTGTGTATCTCCTTTTTCTTTGTAGGACAGACAATGGCGTTCTACCGTGGACAGCTATGCGCGCACACGGACGGCGTACATGCGTGACCAGATTAGAATACCGTCGCCTGTATGTATGGGACTACTGCCTCCCGCGTCCATGTGCTCACCTCACAGTGTTGTTGAAATTACGGATTTATTATAGTCTTTCGATACGCAAAATGCAAGTCTTTTGCGAAAATTAAATCCGGCGGAGAACCGTTTGGCTCTCCGCCGGATGGGAAATCAGGATTTTGCCGTTTTGTCTGCGTCGGGGCAACAGCCGCTGCAGCAGGAGCATTTTCCGCTGCACTGTCCGCCGTCCGGGCATCCGATGCATGTCACGCCTTTTTTGCGCGATTTGAGGATGAACAGCACGACAGCGGCGAGGATCCCGACGATGACGACAACGAGGAGGAAATCAACCATACGTTACCTCTTTGCGCCCAGCGCGTATTCGGCTTTGACCTTGCGATCGGAATGGATGCACAGCATGGTCAAGATGCCGGCGAATACCACAACCGCGATGCCGCCGCCAATCGCCGCGGGGACGCTCAGCGTGGAAGGCTCCGTGATGAGCGTGCCGATCGTATAGACCAGATAGCCGACTGTGTAGCCCGTGCCGAGCTGCAGGCCGATGCCGCCCCACAGCCATTTCTTGTTCTTGATTTCGGAGTTCATTGCGCCCAGAGCCGCGAAGCAGGGGGGCGTGAAGAGGTTGAACATCAGGTAAGCCAGCGCGGCGACCTTGGTGATGCCGAAGATGGCGGCCACTTCCGCGCCTGCGCCCTCTACCACTTCCAGCGCGTCTGTGTCGATCAGGTTCGAGATGCCGAAGCAGACGGCGAGCGTGCCGACGACGTTCTCTTTTGCGATAAAGCCCGTCACGGCCGCAGCGGCAAGCTGCCATGCCTGAATGCCGATGATGGGAATCAGCAGAACGGCGATGGGGCTGGCGATGGAGGCCAGAATGGAGGTGCTCTCCGCGCCTTCCTCAACCAGACGGAAGCTCCAGTTGAACGACTGCATGATGTACACGATAGCGTTGCACAGCAGGATGATGGTGCCCGCTTTGACGATGTATGCCCAGCCGCGGCCGAGCATATCCATGCACGCACGCTTTACGGACGGTGCCTTATATTCGGGCAGCTCCATGATGAAGAAGGATTTGCGGTTTTTGTAGCCCGCGATTTTGTTGACCAGCAGTGCGCCCAGCAAAATCAGCGCGATGCCGACAAAGTACATGATCGTGCCGACCCAAGATGCCTCGTTGAAGAACGCGGTCGCGAACAGGGCGATAACCGGCAGTTTTGCGCCGCAGGGCATGAAGGGGGTCAGCATGGCGGTGGCGTTGCGCTCGCGCTCGTTGCGGATGGTGCGCGCGGCCATGATGCCGGGGATGGCACAGCCCGTGCCGATGATGAAGGGAATGACGGATTTGCCGGACAGACCGACTTTCTTGAAAATCGGGTCAAGCACGACGGTGGCACGCGCCATATAGCCGCAGTCTTCCAGTAGGGAGATCAGGAAGTACATGACCATGACCAGCGGCAGGAAGCCGACGACCGCGCTGACGCCGCCGATGATGCCTTCGGTCAGCAGAGCGGTGAGGAAGGCGTTGGCGTTGGCACGTTCCAGCAGACCCGTGATGAAGTCTTTGAACATATCGATCCAAGTGACCAGACCCGGTAGGCTCGCGACGCCGTCTTCGCTGATGAAGCGGTTGGCGTACCAGCTCCAGTTGTTCAGCCGGCCGGCAAGACCGCCGTTGGCGACTTCGCCGATCTCGATGCCCTCGGCGATCCACGCGCCCAGCCATGCCTGAGAGATCTGGAACACGAGGAACATAATCAGCGCGAAAATCGGCAGACCCGCAATCGGGTGGGTGATGACGGCGTCGATTTTATCCTGAAAATTCTTTTCGCGCGTAAGCACCTTGCGCTTTTCCACTTCCGAGACGATGCCGTTGACGAATTCAAAACGGCGACGGTCGGATGCTTCGACTGCCTTCTTGTCGGACAGGTTGACGTCGCCCTCGTCGTAGGGCGCGCTCTGCACGGAGCCTGCGTGTGCCGCGGCGGTGTGGATCAGTTCCACCAGACCTTCGTGCGTGGTGGAGGTGGTATCTACCACCGGACAGCCGAGTTTATCCGACAAAAGTGCGCTGTCGATGCGGTTTTGCTTCTTTTTGTTGACGTCCGCCTTGTTCAGCGCGACGACCACGGGGATGCCCAGCTCCAGCAACTGCGTGGTGAAAAACAGGCTGCGGCTGAGGTTGGTCGCGTCGACGATGTTGATGATGACATCGGGATGCTCGTTGCGCACATAGGAGCTGGTCACGCTTTCTTCGGACGTGAACGGCGACATGGAGTACGCGCCCGGCAGGTCGACGGCGATCAGATCGTCGCGCGTACCGGCGTAAGCCTTTTTGATGACGGCTTCCTTTCGGTCGATGGTAACGCCAGCCCAGTTGCCGACCTTCTCGTTGCGCCCGGTCAGGGCGTTGTACATGGTCGTTTTGCCGGAATTGGGGTTGCCCGCAAATGCAATTCTCATTTTTAGAACCTCCTGAAATGGTATTTGAAATGTGAAACGGAAACGATGGGATAACGGGGCATGAAGTTAGCCACCGCTAACTTTTGGACAAATGGCGATCAGTTGGCCCGGGGGAGGGGCGAATCAGTGAATCAGGATCGCCTCGGCCAACTGATTGTCGATGCTGTAACGGCCGTCTTTGACGGAGACGGTGCAGTTTCCCTTCCGACGAGCGACGACGGTGATCGGCTCGCCGCTGTAGCACCCGAGGGAGAAAAGGAACGCGTTCAGCTCTTCGTCGTCCGTGTCGATGCAGGAGATGATGTATTGCTTGCCCTCCTGCGCGGTTGTTAAGTTCATAGCGTCACCTTCCTTGTTATGTGTTGGTTAGCCACTGCTAATCGCAGGGCTATCATACTCCTCATTTTCACATTTGTCAATAGCCAATTCACAAAATTTTCTAAATTTTTCATCGCCTTGCCGCTGTGCCATGCACAGCGCCTACCGCTTTTGTCATTGCCACGGCGCTTCGTGCCTCGTAATGACAGTATACCTCTTCCTCTGGGAGAGGTGTCAGGCCGAACGGCCTGACGGAGAGGGTTCTCGTTTTTCCCTCTCAGTCAAAAAACGGAGATTTTTGACTGCTCCCCCAGAGGGGGAGCCATGGCGTACGCCATAATTTTTCATTATACATTATATATTTTGCATTAAAAATGCGGAGATGCCCCGGCACCTCCGCATTGGTTTTGAAATTGGATTGTCGCGCGGACAATCAGAATGTCGACAGCGTGTAGACGAGCCGATACACGGCACCGTCTTCGATCTTTGCGTCGCAA
The DNA here is from genome assembly GCA_964435375.1 of uncultured Oscillospiraceae bacterium. Taxonomy (GTDB): domain Bacteria; phylum Bacillota; class Clostridia; order Oscillospirales; family Oscillospiraceae; genus Faecousia. The sequence goes on from CAYSYK010000008.1 coordinate 38,070, forward strand.
ATGCCGACCGTCGCGTAATCGCCGTTGATATAAAACGCCCAGTAAGCTTTGTCGCGTTCGTAGATCGCCTCTTCACTGTCGACGATCGTGAACATCCCGTCCTGAATGTTGCCCTGCGGGATCAGACCCTCGTCAACAAGAATTTGATCGAGCGTCTTTGCGGCATCGGCGGTGTAGGTGAATTTCTTCTCCGAGCCGTCCGCGTGCACGACCTCAACGGTGATATTCACATACCCGACATTCGGGTCTATGTTGCTGCCGAACAGGCAACCGGTGGTCGAAAAGACGACCGCGACCAGCAGCAGGAACAATAAAAACCGCTTGGTTCCGTTCATGAAAAACCTCCCGTGACGGGCAATGCCCGCCGTCGATTACTTCTTGTTATAGGTGAAAATACCGATCTTGATATAGTCGTCGCCCTGCTCGAAGGTGAACGTGCCGTCTTTGAAGTATTCGTCATCTTCGCTGTAATCGAGCGCGATCTGCATGGTGCCGTCGTCGTTCTCGGTGATTTCATACGTGCCGCTGCAGGTGATTTCGCCGACGTTGCCGAGGATGCTGGTCGCCTTTCTGACGGCGGTGAACTTATTGCCGCTGAACTTGTAGGTGACATTGTATTCGCCGATACCGAAAGACATCTTGCCCTCATAACTGCCGGAAATGGTCTTTGCGCAGGCGGTGAGCGCGCAGGCCATCATCACGACGACCAGAACCAGCACCAATACTTTTACGGTTGCTTTCTTCACTTTTGTTACCTCACTTTTTTCGTTTTTCGCGGGCCGTCCCACGTTTGATGTCAGTATAGCACATACCCCCACTTTTTTCAAGGGGTTAAGCGTTTCTTAAAAACTCAAGAATTGTTGAGAATTTTCGGGGCAATCGCTTTTTTTCTTGCAACGCGCGGAAAACTGGTATATACTGAAAGAAAACGAACGGGAGGCAATTCATGGAACTGAAAGTGCTGTGTGTGGGCGACGTTGTGGGCAATCCCGGCGTGGAGCGGATCGAACGCTCCCTGCGCCGTCTCAAACGGAAAACCGAGGCCGATTTCGTGATCGTCAACGGGGAGAATGCAAGCCTTGTCGGCATGACGCCGCGTCAGGCCGAGCAGATCTTCGATGCCGGCGCGGATGTGATCACCATGGGCAATCACACTTTCGGCAAGCGCGAGCTGTGCGATTATCTGGACGAAAATCCGCGCATTTTGCGTCCTGCCAACTATGCGCCGCAGGTGCCCGGAAGGGGATGGGGCGTTTATGAGAGCAAGTGCGGCGACGTGGCCGTGGTCGATCTGGTCGGCCGCTGTGAGATGGATTTTTCGCCGGACAATCCCTTTTTGCTGATCGAAAAGATTTTGCCCCAACTTGACACGAAAATCATCCTCGTGGAAATGCACGCGGAGGCGACCTCCGAAAAGTTGGCGATGGGCTACCTGCTTGACGGGCGCGTCAGCGCCGTGTGGGGCACGCACACCCACGTGCCGACGGCGGACGCGCAGATCTTGCCGAAATCTACGGGATATGTGACCGATCTCGGCATGACGGGGCCGCAGCGCTCCGTGCTGGGCATTCGCGTGGAGCAGTCGATCGCCAAATTCCGCGGCGATCTGACGAGCCGCTATCAATGGGCGGACGGAAAGACGAAACTGGAGGCGGTCGTGTTCACCATTGACGGGGCAACCGGCGGTTGCCTGCACGTGGAAAGGGCGGATTTGTATGATTAAGATCATTCACGCGGCCGATCTGCATCTCGACAGTGCGCTTTCCGGCCGCACGGAGGCCGCGGCGGCGCGTCTGCGGCAGGAACTGTGCGCCGTGCCCGAAAAAATCGCGACGCTGTGCCGCCGCGAACACGGCGATATTTTGCTCCTCGCGGGGGACCTGTTCGACGGCGCACACACCAAAAAAAGCGCGCAGGCGCTGAAAAACGCGCTGGAGGAGCTGAATATCCCCGTTTTCATCGCGCCGGGAAATCATGATTTCTGCGCGCCCGGGAGCGTGTGGCTGACCGAGCCGTGGCCGCAAAACGTACATATTTTCCGCGAGCCGACGGTGCGCAGCGTGGCATTGCCGCAGCTTGATTGCCGCGTGTACGGCGCGGGCTTTGCCTCCATGGACAGTGACGCGCTGCTGCCGCTGCTGCACACGCAGGGGAGCGAGCGCTATCACATCGGCGTGTTTCACGGCGACCCACTGCAAAGCGATTCTCCGTACAATCCGATTTCGCAGGCGCAGGTGGAAAATACGGGGCTGGATTATCTCGCGCTGGGGCATATCCACAAAAACGGCGCGTTCCGCGTCGGCAAGACGCTGTGCGCGTGGCCGGGCTGCCCGATGGGACGCGGCTACGACGAAACGGAGGAAAAGGGTGTGTTGGTCGTGGAATTGGCGCAACGCGCCGAGGCACGATTTGTTGCGCTCGATACGCCGCGGTTTTACGATTGGGTCGTGCCGGTGCGTACCACCGCCCACGCGGCGATCGCCGAGCGGCTTCCGGCCGTCGGCAATGAAAATCACTATCGCATCACCCTGACGGGAGAAACGGAAAAGCCCGATACGGATGTACTGCGCGCCGCGTTTGGGGCATTTGTGAATCTTGAACTGCGCGATCGGACGCAACCGCCGGTTGACATCTGGGCGCGCGCCGAGGGCGACACGCTCGAGGGCGCGTATTTCCGCCTGCTTCGGCGCGACTATACGCAGGGCGACGATGACGCGCGGCAAAGCGCACTGCTCGCCGCGCAGATTTCCGCGAAAATTCTGGACGGAAACGAGGTGGAGCTGCCGTGAAAATCTATTCCATGACGGCTACGTTCGGCAAGCTCGTCAACCGCACGTTGACGCTCGATGACGGGCTGAACGTGATCTGCGCGCCGAACGAATGGGGAAAGAGCACATGGTGCGCGTTCCTCGTCAATATGCTCTACGGGCTGGAAACCAGAGCAAAGACCACGAAAGCGGCGTTGGCCGATAAGGAACGCTATGCGCCGTGGTCGGGCGAACCGATGTCGGGAAAAATCGAGCTTTGCTGGGACGGGCGCGACATCACCATCGAACGGCGCACAAAGGGGCGCACGCCCATGGGCGAGTTCCGCGCCTACGAAACGCACAGCGGCCTTCCCGTCCCGGAATTGACGGCGCAGACCTGCGGCGAGCAGCTTTTGGGCGTGGAGCGCAGTGTATTTCTGCGTTCGGCGTTTCTGCGCCTGTCCGACCTGCCCGTGACGTATGACGAATCCCTGCGCCGCCGGCTCAATGCGCTCGTGACCACGGGCGACGAGAGCGACGCGGGCGACGTTCTGGCGAAAAAACTGAAAGATCTGAAAAACAAAGTTTATCTCAACCGCTCGACGGGATTGATCCCGAATGCGCAGGCGGAGGCGGCGGTGCTTGCCGAAAAGCTGAGGAAAATCGACGATCTGAACGAAAAAACGGCGCAAAATCAGCAGGCGCAACGCGAAGTTGCGGCATGGCTTGAGGCGTTGGAAAACCACAAAGCGACGCTGGAATATGAGGCCGCCGCGGAAAATGCATGCCGTATTGCACAGGCCAAATCGCGAGCCGAACAGGCGCGTGCGCAGGCGGCGGAACTTGCGCGCAACTGCGCCGCTCTTCCGGATGCACAGATCTGCCGCGCGAAGGTAGAACGGTTGCAGGCGTTGAGCGAACGCGAAACGTGTCTGAACGCCGAGATCGCGGCACTTCCGTCCGCACCCGAAAAACCGTCGGAGCCGGTCACCGTTACGGCCGCGCAGGCGGCGGACGATGCGCGGCAGGCGGCGCAATTGCGGAAAACCTGCAAATCCATGCGGCGGTTGCTTGTCGCGTCGTTGGCCGTGATGGGCTTGGCGGCACTGCTTTTGGTGCTGACGCTCGGAAAGACGGCGCTGACGGTTGTGTTTGCCGTGGCGGCTGCCGCGGGCACGGTCGGCGGCATTGTCTCACTGCTCGCAAAACGCCGCGCGGAGCGCGCATTGGCGGAACTTGCGGAAAAATACGGCACAAGCGATATGCAGACATGGGAAGACGATGCGCGCCGCGTGTCGGCGGCGTGGGATGCGTACCACGCGCGGCAGATGCAATGGCAGGAGCGGCTCGACGCGCACAATTCCCGCCGCGAACGCCTCAACGCCGAGATTTCCGAGGTGACGGGTGGGGAGGCCGTTGCGCCTTGCCTGCGGCAATGGCAGGAAAATCTGCGCGCATGGGAGGCACTTGCCGCCGCGAAAAAACGCGCTGACGACGAAACTGCGCACGCCGAGACCGTGTCCGCGATGGCAAAGGATGTGCCTAAGCCGCAAAAAGCGGACGATCTGACCTATTCGGCACAGCAGACGCAGTCGCTTTTGGCCGAAAATCTGCGCAGACAGCAGGAACTGAATCGCCTGGAGGGCGAATATCGCGGCAATATTGCGGCTTTGGGGCAACGCGAAAGCCTGCAACAGCAGCTTGCGGCATTGCGCAAGCGTATCGACGCGCTGGACAAAACCTATCAAGCGCTCGATCTGGCGCTCAATACGCTCACCGCGGCACGTGCGGAGCTGCAGCGGCGGTTCGCGCCGCAGATCACGCAGCAGGCACAGCGCATTCTGGCGGCGTTGACCGACGGCCGCTATGACCGCCTTTCCATTTCGGAAGATCTGTCGCTGGAGGCGAGCACGCAGGCCGAGACCGTGCCCTATGGCGTGCAGTGGCGCAGTGAGGGGACGATCGACCAGATGTATCTGGCACTGCGGCTGGCTGTCAGCAACGCCCTGATGCCGACCGCGCCGATGATTCTGGACGATGCGCTGGTGCGCTTTGACGATGCGCGCCACGCCGCCGCCATGGCGCTTTTGCGCCAAGAGGCCGAGCATCGACAGATCCTTTTCTTCACCTGCCAATCCCGCGCCGATGCGCAATAGAGCACCACACGATAAGCGAACCACGCGTGGCTCCCCCTTTGGGGGAGCTGTCAAAAATCTTCGATTTTTGACTGAGAGGGGAAAACGAGAACCCTCTCCGTTAGGCCGTTCGGCCTGACACCTCTCCCAGAGGGAGAGGCTTTGTCATTGCGAGGCGCGCAGCGCCGTGGCAATCCGCACCATCTCATCAAGAAGAAACCTTGCGGGCGACAATCGGTCGCCCGCTTGCTCGTTATCGCACCGGCCGTATGCATAAAAAACGGAAGTATTTGAAATTTGGGGATTGAAAAGTTGAATTTTGTGTGATACGATAAACATGCCAAACAAACCAAATATGAACGAACAAACAGAGTTTGTCCGTGGGGAAAGTGTACCCGTTTTGCCTTAACCTTTGAATTTGCTAAAACGCAATTCCACAGGTTGGGGTAGTCGGGCAATGCTGTTGTTCGCGTTCCGATTTGGTTTGTTTGGCGACAATCGGAGTTGCGTTTTCGGTGCGTTAACTTCGGTTGGCGCACTTTTTATTTTCTATTAAAGAAAGGAAGAAAAATCATGGCTTACTGTACATCTTGCGGAAAAGAAATCGACGACAGCGCGATCGTATGTCCCTACTGCGCGGCTCCCACGGAAAACTGGGAAGCACCTCGGGCAACAGCACCCGCACCGACCAAATCCGGCGCAAATACGCTCGGGATCATCTCCATCGTAATGGGTGCGCTCGGCCTGTTCTGGGCGTTGCTGTTGGCACTGTTCGGCTACCTGTTCGGCGGCGCAGGCTTGACGCTTGCACTCATCGGACATAGTAAGGAAAATGCAAACGGCAAATGTAAGGTCGGCCTGTGGCTGTCCATCGGCGCACTGGCACTTTCCGTCCTCAGCTCTGTCATCGGCGTACTCCTTATTCTGTAAGGAGGAACCAAAATGTTTTGCTCAGGATGCGGAAAGCAATTGCCTGACGGAAGCGTGTTTTGTTCGGGATGCGGAAAACGCCTGTCTGCACCTGCACAACCTACCACTTCTACACGCGACCGTGGTGTAGAAAAACCGAAAAACGGAAGCATTTACAGCATTGAAGGCGTGCGCGGAAAGCATATTGACGTGTTCGAAAACAAGTGTATCATCAAAACAAAGCCGACGTTCGGTTCTTTTCTGGCGCAGAATATGACCGACGGAGAAAAAACGATCTATTATAAGGATTGCGTCGGCATCCAATTCAAAAAATCCTCGTTTACGATCGGGTATTTGCAACTGGAAACATCGTCTGGCATGATGAACAACAAAAACAGCAATTTCTTCGGCGAAAACTCGTTCACATTTGATACAACAAAGGTTTCCAACGAGAAAATGGAAGAGGTTGCGAACTATGTCAAAAAACGAATCGACGAAATCAAGACACAAGGCGATCGTCCGACCGTTGTGCAGAGCACGTCAAGCGCCGATGAGCTGAAGAAGTTCAAGGAATTGCTGGATATGGGCGTGATTACACAGGAAGAATTTGACGCAAAGAAAAAACAGCTTCTGGGGTTATAAAGAAAAAGGAGCAGGGGTCGTGCCCTGCTCCTTTTTGTCGAATTGCGTGCCTGCGTTACGGCAAAATGCGCGTGATGGTGCCGCCGCCGATGACCTGCGTGCCCCGATAGAGCACGGCGGCCTGACCCGGCGTGATGGCGCGCTGCGGCTCATCGAACACCACGCGCGCCGTATTGTTTTCCGCGGGGAAAACGGTCGCGTTCTGCGGGCTCATGCGCGAGCGCGTCTTGGCCTGCACACGCATCGGCTCGGTCAGACTTTCAAACGCGATCCAGTTCCAATCGTCGGCAAGGAAGCTGTCGCGATAGAGGCAGGCATCTGCGCCGACCGTGACCGTGTTGGCGGCCATGTCCTTGCCGCAGACGTAGACGGGCGTTCCAAGCGCGACGCCCAGACCCTTGCGCTGGCCGAGTGTATAGCCGACCGCGCCGTGGTGCTTTCCGACCACGTTTCCGTTCATGTCCAAAAAATCGCCCGGGGCATAGTGCTTTTGCGTGTAACGCTCCAAAAAGGCAAAATAGTCCCCGTCGGGCACGAAACAAATGTCCTGTGAGTCGTGCTTGCGGGCATTGAGGAAGCCCTGCTCCTCGGCAATTTGGCGCACCTGCTGTTTGGTCAGCGTGCCGAGCGGGAAGCGCGTGTGTGCAAGCTGCTCCTGCGTCAGCGAATAGAGAAAATAGCTCTGATCTTTTGCGCTGTCGGTGGCCTGATACAGACCGAAACGGCCGCTTTCCTCCCGACGGATCTGCGCGTAGTGCCCGGTGACGATATATTGGCAGCCCAGTGTCAGCGCACGGCGCAGCAGTAGGTCGAATTTAAGAAAACGGTTGCAGTCGATGCAGGGGTTGGGCGTCAGCCCGCATTCGTAGCAGGAAACGAATTTGTCCATGACCTGTTTTTCAAAATCCGCGGTGAAATTAAACACGTAATAGGGCATACCCAGCCGAAACGCGACACTGCGGGCATCGTCCACATCGTCGAGCGAGCAGCAACTGCTTTCCCGATCGTGAAATTTTTGATTGTCGTACAGGCGCATGGTTGCGCCTATGCAGTCGAACCCCTCTTGCTGCATCAGCCACGCGGCGACGGAACTGTCCACGCCGCCGCTCATGGCGATCAATGCTTTTTCCATGGCGTATCCCCTCCGAATCGTTCGTGCCCTTATGGTAACATATCGGCGGAAAAAATGCAACGAAATTTCGCGGTTGCCGCCGTGCGTGCAACCATTTTCCTATATATGAACCCCTTTTTCGGGGAAACAAAACAGGAGGGAATGAAAATGACAAAGGAAAAATGGCTGCAAAAGTTGACCAGCCGAAAATTATGGCTGGCGGTGGCGCTGTTTGTGTCCGGCCTGATCACGGCCGTCGGCGGGGAAGGGACGCTGGCGGAAACGGTGTCCGGCTGCATCATGCAGCTTGCGTCGGTGATCGGATACCTGCTGGCGGAGGGACTTGTCGACAGTGCCCACGCATAAGCGACGGCCTCGCCCACTGCGGGCGAGGCCGTTTCCGTATGAAAATAAAAAACAGATTCAGAAAGCCTCGAAGGCGGCACTGAATCTGTTGATTATTCGGTCGCAAACCCTGACGATTGCATCACGCACGTTCCACTTTGTTGGAACGCAGACATCTGGTACAGGCGTACACATGGCACGGAGTACCGTTGACAACTGCCTTGACCCGCTTGACATTGGGTTTCCAAGTGCGGTTGGAACGTCTGTGGGAGTGGGAGACCTTAATACCAAAGGTCACGCCTTTGCCGCAAAAATCACATTTCGCCATTCGTTGCACCTCCCATCCAAAATTAAATCACGAAATGACGCCTTTCGCAAGCGCTAGAATATGATACCAGAGTTTGCACGAAAATGCAAGTGTTATTTTTGCTTTTTTCCGAAAAATTTTTAAAAATTTCGATTGATATTAGGCCGTCGGGCAGGTATAATGGAGATAAAACAGGAAAAGAGGTGCCGTTGTGGCTGATATTTACCGTTTGACACTGAAAACATTGGTCGAAGAATTTGACCTGCAAGTGGAGTTCGCGTCCTCGGATTTCGACTCGATCAACCTGACTGTGGCGGACGTGGCGCGTCCGGGTCTGCTGCTGGCCGGCTTTTTTGACCACTTTGAGCCGCAGCGCCTGCAGGTGCTCGGCAATGTGGAAATGAGCTATCTGGACAAGCTCACCCCTGAACGGCAGGAGGAAATTTTCGACAGGCTGTTCTCCTACAAAATCCCGGCATTGCTGATCGCCCGCGATTTGCCGCCGCACGCGCCGTGTATCGCCATGGCGCGCAAGCACGATGTCACGCTCCTGCGCAGTCGGGAAGCGACGTCGGCGATCATGTCGTCGCTGATTGCCTATATGCGCGACGAGCTTGCGCCGCGCATCACACGCCACGGTGTCCTGATCGAGGTATACGGTGAGGGCATCCTGCTCACGGGCGAGAGCGGCATGGGCAAGAGCGAAACGGCTGTGGAGCTACTCAAGCGCGGCCACCGCCTGATCGCGGACGATGCGGTGGAAATTCGCAGAATTTCGGGCAACACCCTCATCGGCACTGCGCCCGAGGTCATCCGTAACTATATCGAACTGCGCGGCATCGGCATTATCAACGTGGCGCGGCTGTTCGGCATGGGCGCGATCAAGGCGGAGAACGAGATCAACCTCGTGGTCAATATCGAGCCGTGGAACAGCAAAACGCCGTACGATCGGCTGGGCGAGGACGAAACCTATACCGAGCTTTTGGGCGTGAAGATCCCGACCTACAACATTCCCATCACACCGGGTCGAAATCTGGCGGTCATCCTTGAGGTGGCGGCGATGAACAACCGTCAGCGCAAGATGGGCTACAATGCCGCCGTGGAGCTGACCGAGCAGATCAATCGCAATTTCGACATAAACAGCGGAAATATGCCATGAAAGAACTGACCGTCGAAAAAAATGACGCCGGACAGCGACTTGACCGCTTTCTGGCCAAGGCCGTGCCGCTGCTTCCCGCGTCACTGGCACAAAAATATATCCGTCTGAAACGCATAAAGCTCAACGGTGCCCGCGCCCAACGAGACAGTCGTCTGAACGTCGGCGACGTGCTGCAGCTTTATATCAACGACGAGTTTTTTGAAAAACCGCGGGAGGACAATGCGTACCTGACCGTCGCCGCGCCGAAATTAAATATTGTATACGAGGACGAGAATATCCTGCTTGTCGACAAGCGGCCGGGCGTTGCGGTGCATCCGCATGACGGTGCGGAATACGGCCGCACCCTCATCGACCACATTCAGGCGTATCTGTACCAGAAACGCGAGTGGCAGCCCCGCGCGGAGCATTCGTTCACGCCCGCACTGTGCAATCGCATCGACCGCAACACGGGCGGCATCGTGATCGCGGCCAAGACGGCCGAGGCACTGCGCGTGATGAATCAGAAAATCAAAGACCGCGAACTGGACAAGCGCTATCTTGCCATCGTGGAGGGAACGCCTAAGCCTACACAAGGGTGCCTGAGCGGCTACCTTTTCAAGGACGCGAAGCAAAATCGCGTCTATGTGTCGGATCGTCCGCAGGCGGGCAGTAAAACTTGCCAAACCAACTATCGTGTGCTCGGTAGCCGCAACGGCCTGTCGTTGGTCGAATGCGAGCTGATTACGGGACGCACGCACCAGATCCGTGCGCAGTTTGCCCACGCGGGGCATCCGCTGCTCGGCGACGGGAAATACGGCAAGCTCGACAGGCAGGGGAGTCGGACGTATCAGGCACTGTATTCCTATAAACTGACATTCCGCTTCACGACCGACGCGGGAGAGCTGGAATACCTCAACGGAAAGACCTTCCGCGTGGAGGAAGTGGATTTTGTGCGGGAATATTTTCCCGATTTGGCAAAAAACGGAAAAGGAGAATGACCATGGTCAAGCATATCGTACTGTATACGCTCAAAGAGGGCGTTGATCGAGAGGAGGCGGTTTCGACCGTCCGCGCGGCACTTACACCACTCGTCGGGCAGATCCCGGGACTGCTGCATCTGGAAATCGGGAGCACTTTCGGCGGCGTGGACTATGCGCTGTATTCCGAGTTCGAGAGCAGAGAGGCACTGGAAAATTACGCCGTCCATCCGCTGCATTTGCAGGCGAAGGAAAAATTCCGGCATTTTCTGGCAACCAGAGTTGCCGCCGATTACGAGATCTGAAAAACGGCCTCCCGTGCGGAGGCCGTTTTTTCGTGGGGACGCGAGAAAAGACATTTTTTTCGCGATGTGTATTGACAGCGGCGGAGAATGGATTATAATAAAGTTAATCTCAATGAACTATTTTTCGAGGTCGTTTCATGGACAACTATTTTGCTGCAAATGCGGCATTTTCCAAATTCAGCCGCAATTATATGGAGCTGAAAAAGGGGCTGCCCATTCGCCCGAGCGAGATGGGCGCGCTGAACATCCTGTGCGTCACGCCCGGGCCGCATACCTGCGTCACGCTGGCGCAGCGGCTGTCGGTATCCAAGCCGATGATCACGGCGATGCTGTCGTCGCTGTCGGAAAAGGGCTATCTGACAAAGGAGCAATCCCAAACGGACAAGCGCGTGTATTATATTTCTCCGACACCGAAGGCGCAAAAACTGGTCGCCGATGTCGCGGCCGAGACGAACGAGCAGCTCGATCGGCTGATCGCCGCTATGGGGCAGGAGAAATTTGACACTTTGGTGCGCCTGACACAGGCGGCCAATCAAATTATGGAAACAAACGAGGAGGAAACAAGCAATGGACATCAATGATAAAATCTGGAATCCGTGGCACGGCTGCCACAAATGCAGCGAGGGTTGCCGGAACTGCTACGCGTATTTTCTGGACAAGCGGTACGGCCGCGATACGAACGAGGTTCTGAAAAACAAATCCGATTTCACACTGCCCGTCAAAAAAGACCGAAGCGGAAATTGGAAATTGCCGGGCGGCTCGTTCGTCCGCGTCTGCATGGCCAGCGACTTCTTCTTGGAGGAGGCCGACGCATGGCGCGCCGAGGCGTGGGAGATGATTCGCCGCCGTCCGGACGTGACCTTTTCTCTGCTGACCAAGCGCGCCGAGCGTATCCGCGACTGCCTGCCCGCGGATTGGGGCGAGGGATGGGACAATGTGTCGTTTTCCGTATCCTGCGAAAACCAAAAGTGCTTGCAACAGCGCATCCCCTATCTGCTTGACCTGCCGGCAAAGCACCGCTGGGTAAGCCTGAAGCCGTTCATCGGGGAGATCGACATCGCCGATTATCTTGCCACGGGAAAGATCGAAACCGTGCTTGCCGGCGGCGAAAACTACCTTGGCTCTCGTCCGCTCCACCATGAATGGGTGCAAAAGGTTTACGATGCCTGCGTGGAAAACAACGTGCAGTTCATTTTCGGCCAGACGGGCAACGTTTTTATCAAAGACGGCAAAGAATACAAAATCCGAAACCGTACCGAGCAGATGGTGCAGGCTCTGCGCAGCGGGCTGAATTATCCGCCGAAGGACATTGAGGCGGAGATCGCCGCCATCTACGATCGCAAGGCGGCTATGAAAGCCGCCATGGAGGAAAAGCACAAAATCCGGGAAGAAGACAAATTCCATTGCTGAAAACACAAATTCGAGGAGGTTCTGCCGTGAAAGGACTTTTTATGCTGCCGATTTTGCTTGCGGTGCTTGCCGGGGCGAGTTATTATCTGGCTTTGCGGCTGTATCAGGGAATTTCCGCTTTCTTTCCCGGGGTGCGGCTTTGGCCGATTTTGGTGATCGTGTGCATCGCGACGCTGATTTTGGTGCTGAGTTTCATGCGTGCCCTGACCCCGTTGCCCAAAGGCGTGAAGCACGTTCTGGGTGTGGTCGGCGGGTATTGCATGGGCGTTGCGCTGTATTTGCTGCTGTTTACGGCAGCGGCCGATCTGTTGCTGCTCGCGCCGCGGATCATGAAGCTTCCGTTTACCGCGTATCGGCTTTTCAAGGGATTCGTCACGCTGGGCGTGTTGCTGGCGACGGCCGTTACCTGCATCTGCGGCTTTGTCAACGCGCGGCAAATCGACCACGTTTCCTATGAAATTTCCCTGCCGGGAAAAAAAGACATTTCGGATATGACCGTGGTGCTGATCAGCGATTTGCATCTGGGCGCCGTCGGGTCGGAAAGTCGGCTGGAACGTGTCGTTTCCGAGATCAATGCGCAAAATCCCGACGTGGTGTGCATCGCGGGCGACTTTTTCGACACTGATTTTTCCGCCATTCAGGATCCACAGGCGGCACTGCAGACCCTGCGTAAGCTGCGCGCGACCTACGGCATTTACGCCTGCCTCGGCAATCACGACGGGGGACAGACGCATGGCGACATGGTGGCATTTTTGCAGCAGGCGAATATCCGCCTGCTGGACGACGCATACACCGTCATTGACGAACGGCTGATGCTGGTCGGACGGCTGGACGGCTCGGCCATCGGCGGCTACGGCGATCTGGAGCGGAAGCCCCTTTCCGAATTTTTCGCGCCGGACGACGCGACACTCCCCGTGATCGTGCTCGACCATAACCCCGCCAATATCGGCCAATACGACACGCAGGTCGACCTGATTCTCTGCGGCCATACGCACAGAGGACAGGTTTTCCCCGCGAATATCGTAACAAAGCTGACGTATACCGTGGATTACGGCTATTACCGCAAAGATGAAAACAGTCCGCAGGTGATCGTCACCTCCGGCGTCGGCGCGTGGGGAATGCCCATGCGCGTCGGCACGGATTGCGAGATCGTCACCATCCGTTTTTTCTGAGAGCAAAGGAGGAAGCCATGTATACCGCATCCGAACATCGTTACGATACCATGCAATACAACCGCGTAGGCACCAGCGGCCTGAAACTGCCCGCCGTTTCGCTGGGACTATGGCACAATTTCGGCGACAACGGCCGCTTTGACACGATGCGCAGCATGTGCCTGACCGCGTTCGACAACGGCGTCACGCATTTCGATCTGGCCAACAACTACGGCCCGCCCGAGGGCGCGGCGGAGCGCAATTTCGGCAGAATTTTGAAAAACGACCTCGGCGCATATCGCGACGAGATCGTCATTTCCACCAAGTCCGGCTATTGGATGTGGCCGGGGCCTTACGGAGAGTGGGGGAGCAGGAAGCAACTGTTGAGCAGTCTGGATCAGAGCCTGAAGCGGCTGGGCGTCGATTATGTGGATATTTTCTATCATCACCGACCCGACCCCGATACGCCGCTGGAAGAAACTATGGGCGCTCTGGCAACCGCCGTGCAATCGGGGAAGGCGCTGTATGTCGGCCTTTCCAATTACGACGGCGAGCGGATGGAGCAGGCCGCGGCGATCCTGACGCAGATGCACGTCCCGTTCATCATCAACCAGAACTGCTATTCCATATTCGACCGCACCATTGAAAAGAACGGCCTGAAAGACTCTGCCGCGAAATTGGGCAAGGGGATCATCGCGTTTTCGCCGCTGTCGCAGGGACTGCTCACGAATCGCTATCTCAACGGCGTTCCTGCGGACAGCCGTATAGCGACCGACGGCCGTTTCCTGCGCGAGAGCGCCCTGACCGAGCGGCGGCTGAACCAGATCCGCCAACTCAACGACTTGGCCGCACGGCGCGGGCAGACGTTGGCGCAGATGGCACTGAGCTGGATTTTGCGTGACGGCATCGTCACCAGTGTTCTGGCCGGCGCGTCGAAGCCGGAGCAGGTGCTCGATAATATCCAAGCCGCACGCAATACGACCTTCACCGCCGAAGAATTGGCCTTGATCGACCGGATCAGCCTCTAAAAAAGAATCTGCCCCGAACAGAGCGCCTTTGACGGCCTGTTTGGGGCATTTTTTGGAAATAGGTTGCATGAAATCGAAAGCCCGCCATCCCAATGGGGTAGCGGGCTTTTGGCGGAGAGTTAGGGATTCGAACCCTAGGTTCCTTTCGGAATCACCAGTTT
>CAYSYK010000009.1:0-51445 GCA_964435375.1 uncultured Oscillospiraceae bacterium
ACGGCGGTATATCCACGCCCCTATCGGGCGCGTCTATGCCGCCGGGGAATTTCCCACGGCCTAAAAAGTGTCCCCCGGACACTTTTCTTAACGGCCTTTCAATTCCCCTCGGCTGAATGCCGATACCAAAAATAAAAGCCATCCCGAGGGATGGCTTTTATTTTTGGTGGAGCCGAGGGGAATTGAACCCCTGTCCGAAAGCAATTTGGAGGGAACTTCTCCGGGTGCAGTTTGTTATTTGCATTCCCTCATTCCGGCGGGAACAAACACCCTACGGAATTTGGTAGCTTCATAATGCATGGCACGCGCAAAGCTTTGCGTACGCACGTTCTCTACTCAAATCACACCCGAGCCCGGCTCGTAGACCTTCCGGGGCGGATGGGCGCCTAATTAGGCAGCCAGAGCAACAGTATTGTTGTCGGTTAATTTTAAAAAGTACCCGTTTTATCGTGGTCAGGTGCCACGACCCGCTATTCCGGCCTCACTACCCCCGTCGAACCCGGTACGGCCCCGAATGGAAACAGAGTGCCACTCCCCCTTTCGGGGGAGAATTTTTCAGAATCGTCCGTAAGGATCGGGCAGTTTGTTCGGCGCGGGATAATCCTGCCCGTGCGTGTCGACCGTGACGGAGGCGATTTTCTGCTCCTCCACGGGACGATCCTGCCGACCGGTCTTGGTTGCGGCAATGGCATCGACGACATCCATGCCGGATGTGACCTTGCCGAATGCGGCATACTGTCCGTCCAGATGCTTAGCATCCGCGTGCATGATAAAGAACTGGCTGCCTGCGCTGTTGGGCGACTGCGAACGCGCCATCGACAGCACGCCGCGCTTATGCTTGAGATCGTTTTTGACCCCGTTGAAGAAAAATTCGCCCTTGATGCAGTAGCCGGGGCCGCCCATGCCGGTTCCGTCGGGGCAACCGCCCTGAATCATGAAGCCGGGAATGACGCGGTGGAAGATCAGCCCGTCATAGTAGTTATGATTGGCCAGATCGATGAAATTGTACACGCTCTGGGGCGCGATCTCGGGATAAAGCTCGCCTTCGATGACGCCACCGTTTTCCATGGTGATTTTAAATGTGGGATTCATATCAATATCTCTCCTTCATGGCCTGCTGAATTTGGCGCTTTGCGTCGCGTTCGGCTTCGGCCTGTCTTTTATCATGTAGTTTTTTGCCCTTGCACAAGCCGACCTTCACCTTGACAAGGCTGCCTTTGAGGTAAACGGACAGCGGAATGAGCGCGTATCCTTCCTGCTTGACCTTGCCGAACAGGCGCATGATCTCCCGCTTGTGCATCAGCAGTTTTCTCGGGCGGCGGGAATCGACATTGAAGCGATTGCCGTGGTCGTAAGGCGCGATGTGCATCTGATTGAGCATGAGTTGGCCGTTTTTAATGCCGCACCACGCATCTTTGAGGTTCAGATTTCCCGCGCGGACGGACTTGACCTCCGTCCCGACCAGCTCGATGCCGGCCTCCATTTCTTCTTCGATGAAGTATTCATGCCGCGCTTCGCGATTCGTCGCAAGAATTTTGATGCTGTCTTTCTCCAAATGCACACCCCCCTTTCTTCGTATTATACCATATTTGTCAAGCCGTCAGACCTGCGCGGCAAGATTCTCTTCTTTTGACTTGCAGATGGCTTTCGTGACCATGATCGCAATGGGGATGCCCAGTGCCAGCGACAGCACGTCCGCCACCGCCTGCGCGGCGACCACGCCGTTTGCCTCGAAGAAATACACCAACGGGTACAAAATCGGGATGAAGCACGTGCCCTGACGGGCAGTTGCCAACAAGAATGCGTCGCGCGCCCGCCCGAGTCCGGCGCACAGCATATTCACGACGGCGACCCAGCCGTGAATCGGCAACGCTAGGCATTGCAATTGGATGCACAGCGTGCCGTATTTTTGCATGTCTCCCCCGCTCTGGCCGAACAAGCCCGCGATCGGTTCGGCGAAAAACGCCAGAATCGCACCCATCAGCACCGAGCCGACGATCGCGACAATCGAGCAAAAGCGGTAGCTTTCGCGCACGCGGTCGTACAGCTTTGCGCCCCAGTTAAAGCCCGCCACCGGCTGAAATCCGCCGCCGAAGCCGAGGATGATGCTAAACGGGAAGAGCATCACTTTCGTGCTGACGCCGATGCTGGCAAGCAGGCCGTCGCCGCCGATGCGCTTTGCCTCGTTATTGAGCAGGACGCCGGCCAGCACCCCCAAGCCGCTGCGGAACATCGACGACGAACCGACGGAGGTGATCTGTGCCAGAATGTCGCGATTGATACGGATGTTGCGCACGGACAAGCGGAGCACACTGTGCCGCATGACGTACGGGAAAACCAAAATCAGGAAGCTGATCAACTTGGAAATCGCCGTCGCAAGGGATGCGCCCAAAACGCCCATGTCCATGCCGATGATAAAAATCGGGTCGAGCACGCAGTTGATCACGCCGCCCGCGCCCATGCCGATCATGCTGAGCGTCGCACTGCCCTCCGAACGGAGGCATTGATTCATGACGAACGACGATGCCATCAGCGGTGCGGCCAGCAGAACATAGGTCGCATAGTCGACGGCGAACTGCTCGCAGGTATCGGTCGCGCCGAGCAGGCGTACCATCGGGCGCATGAAGCTCATGCCGAGTGCCATCAGCACCAGACCCATTGCAACGGAGCAGAAAAAAGCGGTGGACAGGACGTTGCTTGCCTTGTCGCGCTGCCCTTCCCCCAAAAGTCTTGCAATATAGCTGTTCGCGCCGACCGCCATGAGCGAGCCGCACATCATGATGAGCTGATCGAGCGCGGAATTGACGGATACGGCCGCCGTTGCCGCGTCCGAAATTACCGGGTCGCTGCTCCATTGGCTGACAAAATAGGTATCTGCCAGCGAATAAATGGAATTGATCAAATAAGCGATGATCGTCGGGATCGCCATTTTGAAAACGAGCCGCGGAATCGGCTCGTTCGCCATCATCAGCGTCCGCTGTTGGCGCTGTGTATTTGTATTTTTCATCTGTGTCCGTGGTTCCTTTCCGTAGCTACGTCTGTTCTGTCTATTATTATAAACCATAGTGGCGGATTATGCAATAGCAAAAAGCGATCGGAGTTTCCGCGCGGCGCATATTGACACCATGTGGTATACTAAGAATAAAACGCACGGAGGCATTTTATGGGTATCGTTGTGATCGGAGCGGTTTTTGTCGACATCAAGGGGTATCCCGAGGCGGCGTTCATCCCCACGGGGCGCAACGCCGGATATATCGCGCAAATACACGGCGGCGTCGCGCGCAACGTTGTCGAAGACATCGCCAACTGCGAGCTGCGGCCGACCTACATCGGTCTGGTGGACAAATCCGCCATCGGCGACGAGGTTCTGCGCAAATTGCGCGCGCACAAGGTCAACACCGATTACGTGCGCGCAACGGACGACGGTCTCGGCACATGGCTCGCCGTTTTTGACAGCGACGGCGATGTGTACGCCTCCGTTTCCAAGCGCCCCGACCTGAGTCCCATCTGCGACATTCTCGACGAAAAGGGCGATGAGATTTTTTCCGCTGCCGACAGCATCGTCGTCGAGATCGATATGGACAAGTCGATCATCAAGCGTGTGTTCAAGCTCGCGCAAAAATACGGCAAAAAGGTCTACGCCGTCGTATCCAACATGAGCATCGCGCTCGAGCGGCGCGATTTCCTGCAAAGCGTCGCCTGCTTCACCTGCAATCAACAGGAGGCGGGTATGCTCTTCTACGACGATTACTCCGCCTACTCCCCCGCCGAAATGCAAAACGAACTTGCACGCAAAATCGGCTTTGCGCGCATCCCGGCCATGATCGTCACGATGGGCGACAAGGGCGCAGTTTATGCCGAACTCGACGGCGATTCCGGCTTCGTCCCCGCGCGAAAAGTCGCCGTGAACGACACCACCGGCGCGGGAGATGCCTTTTGCGCAGGCGTTGCCATCGGCTTGACCTACGGGCTGGATATGGCCGCGGCGTGCCGGATCGGCTCGCGCTTGGCCGGATCCGTCATTGTGACCTCCGAAAACGTGTGTCCGCGTTTTCTCCCCCGCGAGTTGGGGCTGGATATCGACATCGACAACTGACCGCCCAGATCGTGCGGCCGTTGGTCATCGAAAAACAGAAATACGAAAAGGTCGTGTATCGCAACGGATACACGACCTTTTTGCTTATTCAAAATCTTCCGCGTCTTCGTCGAAGGGCGGTTCGTCCGCGTCGTCGAAGGCCGGTTGCTCGGCCTCCCCGCCGCGCATAGCCGCCCACTGCTCCTTGGTGATGAGAATGTCGCGCGGCTTGCTGCCTTGGAACGCACCGACGATACCCTTTTCTTCCATCTCGTCGACGATGCGCGCCGCGCGGGCATAGCCGAGCTTCAGGCGGCGCTGCAGCATGGACACGGATGCCTGCCCGGTTTCCAGAATGACGTCCACAGCCGCGGGAAGCATTTCGTCGCCGTCGGTTTCCGCGTCGTTCGGCTCGACCGTGGCGGCCGCAGCCGCACCCTTGCTTGCGGATCCGCCCGCCTGCATGGCACGCTTTTCAATGTCCTTGAGAATATCATTGTCGTAGTCGGCATTGAAGTGCTCCTTGACATAGGACGTGACCGCTTCGACCTCCGTGTCACTGACGAAACATCCCTGCACACGCAGAGGTTTGCCGCTTCCGATCGGTGCGAAGAGCATATCGCCCTTGCCGACCAGTTTTTCCGCGCCCTGCGTATCCAAAATGATGCGCGATTCCATTGCCGACGCAACGGCAAATGCGATTCTCGACGGGATATTGGCTTTCATCAGGCCGGTGATGACATCTGCCGACGGACGCTGTGTGGCGATGATCAGGTGAATGCCCGACGCACGACCCATCTGCGCGATGCGGCAGATCGACTCTTCGACCTCTTTCGCGGCGACGAGCATCAGGTCGGCCAGCTCATCGATGATGACGACGACCTGCGGCAGCTTTGTCCCCTCTTCGCTCTCCATGATGGCGTTGTACGATTCAAGGTCGCGCACGCCCGCGTCGCTCATGGCCTTGTAGCGGCGCATCATTTCCGTCACCGCCCATTGCAGCGAACCTGCTGCTTTTTTCGGGTCGGTAACGACGGGAATGAGCAAATGCGGGATGGAATTGTAAATGCCCAGTTCGACCATTTTCGGGTCGACCATGATGAGCTTGACTTCCTCGGGGCTGGCCTTGTACAGCAGGGAGATGATGATCGAGTTCATGCACACCGATTTACCGGAGCCTGTCGTACCGGCGATGAGCATATGCGGCAGCTTTGCGATGTTGCCGACAATGCAGTTGCCGCCGATGTCCTTGCCGACGGAGAACGAGGTTTTGGATTTTGCGTTGCGGAAGGCATCGGAGTCGATAACTTCGCGCAGGGAGACGGTCGTCACCGCGCGGTTGGGCACTTCGATACCCACGACGGAGATACGTCCGGGAACTGCGGCGATACGCACGCCCGATGCGCCCAAGCTCAACGCAATATCGTCCGCGATGGTGGTCAGCTTGTTCAGGCGCACGCCCTTGTCCAGCTCGACCTCGTAACGCGTCACGCTCGGGCCGCGGGTCACGTTGATGATGTGCGCCTCAATGCGGAAGCTGGCGAGCGTTTCGTTCAGGCGGCGGGAATTTTCGCGCATTTCCGCGGTGCTGTCCACCGCCGCGCCGGATGCGTCTTTCAGCAGTTCGATCGGGGGAAAGCTGTACGCCGGCTTCTCAATTGCCTCATTCCGGGCGATTTCCGCGGCCACCTGTGCCGCCGATTCGGCGGCATCCTTCGCCGTCACCTTCGGCTTCGCCTCCGCGACGGGGGCAACCGTTGGTTGCGGCTGATCCGATGGGATGTCATCCATGTCCAGCGCGGGCATTTCCGGTGGGAGATGATCGGCAATCGTCTTTTTCTTCGGTGCGGCGCTCGGCGCGGTGAAGATCGAATCGTCGATCTGCTCGATCGGCCGTTTTCTGGGTGCGGGTGCAGGGAGATCAT
Organism: uncultured Oscillospiraceae bacterium; assembly: GCA_964435375.1. Taxonomy (GTDB): domain Bacteria; phylum Bacillota; class Clostridia; order Oscillospirales; family Oscillospiraceae; genus Faecousia. The sequence continues at coordinate 6,001 of CAYSYK010000009.1, forward strand.
CCTCATCTATGTCGGCCATGATTTCCTCCGCGCGATTGATGGATTTGGTGCGCCGCGGGGTCATGGTCTGCTGAATGGGCGGAATGCGCTCGGCCTCCTGCTCCATCAGCTCCTGCGCCTGTTTTCTTTTGCGCTTGTTTTCCATGTGCTCAATGCGCTTGTTGGCAATATGATCGACCACGACCGAAGCCGGCTCGCGCATATCGTCCTCGTCTTCCCAGTTCGCGCGGGGGCGATTCTGGATGGCGCGCACGATGCTGGGGATGGTGATCTTGATGGATGCCAGCAGAGTCAGCAGTGCGGCGAAAACGAGAATAACGAGGGTAAGAATTTTGTTGAAAATCCAAATCAGCAGTTCGGCAAGGCCGCCGCAGATCAGGCCACCGGTCGTGCCGTTGATGCCGCCGAGATAGATGTTTTTCACCCACTGGAAGCTACTGCCAAGCTCGGGTCTGCCCGCCGCGCCGTACACGAGGAACCAGTGCCCGATGCAGCCGATGCAAAGCAGGAACACGCCCGTGCAGATACTGCGCATCACGATGGGTCTTTTCCCGGAAAATGCATGGATGATGAACAGGTACAAAAATCCGGGGATCGCCACATAGAACGTAACCTGCCCGAACAGGCCGCGGAAAAGGTCATAAACCAAGCGGATAAACACACCGTCCGGCTCGATCCACGTGATAAACAGCAGCACAAAAGCAATCGCGAACAGCACGGAACTGATGACCCGCGCGGGGATCTGGCGGATCCAGCTCTTCTTCTCTTCGATCTGCGTCTGCTCGTATTTGTATCGTTTGCCTTTGGTTGCGCCGCCGTCGCGACTGCCGGAGGCGGTGCGCTGTGTCTGATTTTTCTTCTCTGCCATTATGTATCCTCCTGTCAAACCGCAAGGTATAGTATAAAGACAAATGCGCCGAGTCCCCAGCCGTAATACGCGAAATCGGAAAATCCGCGTTTTACCGACAGGAATCGCATCGTCTGAATCGCGCCGAGTCCGCCGCAGAACGCGCCGACGCACGCGGCCGCGCATTGCAGCAAATATCCGGCTGAAAATCCCGAAAACCCGGAAAACGGAATGCGCACGACATCCACCGCCATCATCGCGCAGAGCATCACGCCGTCGATCAGCAGTATAATGTCCGGCAAGGTGCTGCGGTCACATTTGCGAAGCTGTGCAAACCCGAGCATCAGGCCAACCGCCGACAAGCCCGGGATGACGGACACGCTCGCCAAAATGCCCAACAAAATTCCCTCCAGCGGGGTCATCGACCGCGTGCGGCGACGGCCGCCGGGGCGATAATCCGGGATGAAGGTGAACGTCGCCATGGCGATGAGCAAAAGCGACAGCGGGAGTAGACCGATTTGCCAACGTGCCGTGAATGCCGAAGCGATCGCGCCCGGCAAAATTGCAACGGCGGCCGTCATGATCAGGCGAATGTCGACGACCGCATCGGGGTCGGGCGGACGTTTGCGCTTACGTGGAGGCAAGCGCAGCAGTTGCACCTGCGCGTGCAGATGCGCGATTCGCTGACGGTAGAGCAACACAAGCGCGCCGAGCGCACCGCCGTGCACGAACAGCGACAGCAGCGGCTCGCCGCCGTCGAAATTCAGCAGCAGCGGAGACAGCGCCTGATGTGCCGATGCCGAGATCGGTGTGAAGCGGGAAAACCCGTACACTGCGCCGTAAATCAGGCCGATCAGCCAGCGGCTCATGCGGCTTTCCCCCTTTCCCGAGTATTTTGTTCATCATATCACAAATAAGCGGCAATTTCCACCCCCAAACGAAAATTATTTCCGTTTTTTCTTTGCCGCGATCATCTTGTGCAGGGCAAGCAGTGCGTCGCTCAGGCCACCCAATCGGTCGATCAGCCCCGATGCCACGGCCTCTTTGCCGTAGAGGATCGTGCCGACATCGGTCGCGATTTCCCCCGTTGCCATCATATAGCCCTCGAATTTCTCCCGCGAAATGCGCGAATTTGCCGTCACGAAATCAGCGATCTGCTCCTGCACGCGCTGAAAATAACGGAACGTCTGCGGCGCGCCGACCACCATTCCCGTCATGCGTACGGGATGGACGGTCATGCTGGCCGTCGGCGTGATGAACGAGCGCTTGGTACACACCGCCAGCGGGATGCCAATGGAATGCCCGCCGCCGAGCACCAGTGAGACCGTCGGTTTTTTCATCCCGGCGATCATTTCGGAAATGGCCAGCCCGGCCTCGATGTCGCCGCCGACCGTGTTCAGCAGCAGCAAAAGCCCGTCGTATTCCTCGCTTTCCTCGATTCCCGCCAAAAGGGGCAAAATGTGCTCGTATTTCGTCGTTTTCACGTTCTCGGGCGCAACCTGATGCCCCTCCACCTGCCCGATGATCGTCAGCGTATAAATATTTCCGTGTTTGCTCTTGGTCGTCTGCGCGCCAAGCTCCGTGATTTGCTCGTGATTTTTCTCCGATTGTGTTTCCATGCTTTCCTCCCTGCCTATTCAAAGCCGCCTGCCGGCGTTTTCTTAGGATTCCCGTTGTTTGGAAAAATATGCATGTAGCGCATCGGGGGGATATTTCTTTCTGCCTGTTGCATCGCGCCCGGCGAAATTGTTACTCTGGCAGATATCGACTTTGATGTTTATCGTCGAGCAAACGATCTTCGTACCGTTCACAAAAATATAACGCTTCCATCGTGGCTCTGCTGTCTTGCAGAAAGCGCAGGTGCAAACTTTTCCCAAATTCTGCAAGAGGGATTGAAAGCAAAACTCCACGTCGCAGACCGATGACGCCATATGCAAAAGAGGCCGGGAATTGTCGGCCTCTTTGCCTGCAACGGACTTTCCCCGCGTGTAAAATAGTCCTTGCATTTGTGTTTTCGCTGTCGTATAATAAAAGAAAAACAGAAAGGAAAAAGAAAATGTTTGAATATAAAACCTCCGGCACCTGCTCTCAGCGCATCCTGTTCGACATTCGCGACGGGAAGGTGTACAACGTTCAGTTCATCGGCGGTTGCAACGGCAACCTCAAAGGAATCGGCTCTCTGGTGGAGGGCATGGATGTCGACGATGTCATCGCCCGTCTGGAGGGCACGACCTGCGGCATGAAATCCACCTCCTGCCCCGATCAGCTCGCCCGCGCGCTCAAGCAGGCCAAAGACGCACAGTAACCAAAACGGCAGACATCGCGTTTCCGCGTGTCTGCCGTTTTCGTTTTTAATTTTCTGTCATTTCGAAACCGGTCGGCAGACCGGTTGTGGCAATCCGCTACCCCAAAGAAACGGATTCCCACGGCGGCTACGCCGCCTCGGAATGACGCAGTAGATGCACAGAATTTGCCCTTCGGAAAACAATCAGCGGTAGAAGGTATTGCCGCCGATAAATTCGCGCACGAGGCTCGTCGGTGGGATCTCGTCGTCTACGTCCGCTTCCTGCACAAAATTGAGCACCTTCACGATGGCGCGCACCTCATCGTAGCACGACTGCTCCGGGCCGACCGCGGTCAGCAGCGGGAAAATGTGCTTTTTCAGCACGGCCAGTTCGTACAGCGTGGAGCTGTTGAAAATCACGTCCGCGTTTTCCTGATACGGGAAAATCCACTTTTCCTCGCCCGCGCGCACGCTGTCCCACATACCGATGGTGCGCTCGACGCTCGTGCCTCTGCTTTCATAGTCGCGCACAATGCGACGCAGCAGGCGCAGGTAAGAAGTCGGAATGCGGTTGTGGTCGTCCAAGTTGAGCGGAAGCAAGGGGCTTACGTACAGGCGGAAGACGAGGTTGCTGTCCAATCCCTTGGGGAGCATGAGCGGATTGAGCGCGTGCAGGCCTTCGATCACGAACACCGTGTTTTTCTCCATTTTCATCCGATGCCCGTGCCATTCGCGCTTGCCGCGCTTGAAATTGAAGACCGGAATCTCCACCTCTTCCCCGTCGAGCAATGCCGACAGGTGCTGCGCAAACAGCTCGGTATCGAGCGTGTTGATATGCTCCAGATCGACCTTACCGTCCGGGCCGGGAACGATCTTTTCGCGGTCGAGATAGTAATCGTCCAGACTCATCAGAATCGGCTTTTTGCCGTGGACGCGCAACTGCGTGGCCAGACGGTTGGCCGACGTCGTCTTTCCCGAGGAGCTGGGGCCTGCCAACATGACGGCTTTCGCGCCTCTCTGGCAGACCAGATCGGCCACGTGGGAATAGTTCTTCTCGTGCAGTGCCTCGTTGACGCGGATCAGCTCGCGGATGCGGCCGGAATCGGTCAGCTCGTTCAGATCCGCCACGGTCTGACACTCCATCAGATAGCCCCAACGCTCGCCCTCGGCGAACATTTCAAAGAAATGCGGGCTTTCGCAATAGTCCGCGACCTGATTGGGGTCGTTCGGATCGGGATAGATGAACATGAAGCCGCCGGACTTCTGCTGAATGTCCCACACCTGCAGATAGCCCGTGGAGGGCGCCAGTTCGCCGTAGAAATAGTCGCCGTAGTCGCCGTAGATGTATTCGTCGAAATATTCTTCCTTGCGCCACGAGAGCAATCTCGCCTTGTCGTCCTGCCCGGATTGGCGGAAGCGGCAAATGGCCTCCTCGGTCGTCAGGCGCTGGCGGCACAGCGGAATGTCCATCTCCACCAGCTTGCGCATTTCCGCCTTTAACTGCCGCACGGAGAAATCCGGGCAGCCGAACACGGCGATAAACTGTCCCGAGCCGACGCTGCAATTCATTTTCGCGCGCGCCTGCGGCCACAGCCGATGTAGCGCAAGAAACACGACATACTGCGCCGTGCGCGCGTATACCTCGCGGCCGGCCTCGTCGTGATAGTGCAAAAGATGTACCTCGCCGTTCGACGCGGCCATGGCGCGGCGGATCGACGATCTGTCCGGCGCGGCATCCTTTTCGCGAACGGGAATATAGTTCAGGTTAAAAACCTCTCCGGCAATTTTTGCCGCCAAGGGGCGATCGGCCATACAGCTACCGTCCAGTCCAAGCTGATGAACCAGTTGCAGCAGGCTTTTTCCGGGGGTTGTTTCGATTGGGTGTCCGTCAAATGTGAGTTTCATGCTGAAACCCCCTTTCTTTCTATTTGCATATAAGCAGATTGTGATTATATCACAGCTTCTTGGGAAAATCAACTAAAATTTTCGTTCGTTTTCGTGATTTCCTCTGTGTATTGCACAATTTCCACGCCATTGTAATAATACCGCAAAATTTGTTCGGCGCGGCGGCCGTCTTTCGCCATGGCATTCGCGCCGTATTGGCTCAGGCCGACGCGATGGCCGTTTCCTTTCGTCTGCACCACGATCTGCCCGTTTTCGACCGAAACGGTAAAATTCGTCGAGCGCAGTTGCAGCAGGGCGCGCAGCGTCGTCCCGCGGTACGGAATGCCGCAGATGCACAGCGTATCCACCCCGCCGCCGTCCGTCCGCGTCGGCTCGGCAAACCATTGCTCGACCTTTCCCTCCAGACGAATGCCCAGTGCTTTTTGAAACTCCTCCGGCGAGAACGTACGCGTGTCGGTATAATACCGCGCGTTCTGCTCGCCCGGGCTTGGCACGGAACGCAAATAGGGATACGCCTGCCCCCAGACCGCCACTGCATCCTCCGTCGCGTCGCCCGCACAGGAAAAATAGGTCGCCATGATCAGTTTGCCGTTGTATACCAGAACCTGCCCCTCGGTATCGGATACCGCCTGCCTGACCCGTTGCACGGCAGCTTCGCTCCCGCCGGAGGCAACATAGGTCGACGGGTCGATATATGCCTGACAGCAGCCTGCGTCCGTGCAAATGCGGTTTTTCCCGTGCGCAATGCCGTCGTGCGCCGTTTTCAGCGTGTAGGTGCGTGCGGCAATGGCCTGTGCACGCAGTGCCTCCGTTTCAAATTCGGCCGGCATTTCGCCCAGCACCACGCCAAGCAGATACGTTTGCGTATCCATCTCGCGTGCTTCGTTCTCGAACAGGACGGTAAGCGTTTGCTGCGACGGCTGAGCGGCCTCCTGTTTTTCCTCCTGCGGTCGGCTCAGGCCGATGAGTGCCGCAATCACCAGCAGTAAAATCGGCAGCAGCACGCCGATGCTCAGCGTGCGCACCTTGCTTTCGTGCATAAAAATCACCTCAGGCATATTCTACGCGTTTTGCAGGGAAAATGCCGTCGGCGTGTGTCGTTTTTTCCGTCGGGCGTGTTTTTATTTGACATCGTCCGCGCGGCTTGCTATAATGAAGAAAAGGCCGAACGGCCATGCACGGCCGGACTCGGCGGCTTTATCGTAAAATCAGCAAAGGAGGCTTCCCCATGGAAAAGAAAATCATCACCATCAGCCGTGAATTCGGCAGCGGCGGCCGCACCATCGGCAGGCAGGTAGCGGAAGCACTGGGCATTCCCTTTTACGACAAGGAGCTGGTGGACAAAATCGCGCTCGAAAGCGGATTTGCACCGCAGTTCATCGAAGAGCACGGCGAGCACGCGCCCGGCCGTTCCCGTCTGGCCTATGCGTTTGCGCATCAAGGCGTTCCGGGCGTAATGAACGGGCTTTCCACGGCCGATTTCCTCTGGAGCATCCAGTGCAGCACGATTTTGCAGCTTGCCGCGGAGGGGCCGGGCGTGATCGTCGGCCGCAATGCAGACTACATTTTGAAAGATCGCGACGACTGCCTGCACGTGTTCATCCACGCAGACGATGATTTCCGCGCCGACCGCATCGTCCGTCTTTACGGCGAGAGTGAAAAGCGTCCCGAGATGCGTCTGGCCGAGAAAGACAAGCGCCGCCAGATCAATTATCAGCACTATACCGGCCAGACTTGGGGCATGGCGCAGAATTATGACCTCTGCCTCAACAGCAGTCATCTGGGAATTGAGAAGTGTGTGGAGATCATTCTCTCGCTCGTGAAAAACGGGTAAGCAATAGCGTATGCACACGGGCGGGTAATCGATGATCGCCCCTACCGAGGAATGGCAAATTTTCACTTTTCACTATGCATTTTGCATCGTTTCCCCCCTCTCAGTCAAAAATCGGAGATTTATGACAGCTCGCCCCTTTGGGGAGAGCCTTCGCGCCTGCGGCGCGGGATACGGATTGCCACGGCGCTTCGCGCCTCGCAATGACCGGGATTCTTCATTTCCCATTTTTCATTATGCATAAAAAAGGCAGCTACGTGGTGCGTAGCTGCCTTTTTTCAGGTTTCGGATGGGGTATCGATGCAGATGTTGACGCCGTTGACCTCCACGGCGTCCTCTGCACGGATGAGGATGTACTTCACACCGCCGATGACGCGCGTGCTGATCAGATCACTGCGGTCGGTCGCGACCTTGACGGACACATCCGCCGTTTTGATTTCAATTTTCTTGCTATCGATGATGTTATCAGGATACACGGCGGCATCCGCGCCGAAAGTCTGCTCGAAATCGACGTGGAATTTCGCCAGTTTTTTCTCGGAAACGCCGCACTGCTCCAGCATTTGCTCCACGTCATCGCCGGAAACGGTCAACGCCTCGGGCACTTTGCTTTCTTTGTGCATGGCGATTTGCTGGCAAAGCTGATCGTGCACCGTCTGCACCACGTCCAGATCGCATTCTTCCTCCAATGCGTTGCTCAGCAATGCCTCAAAGCTCTCGCGCTGCTCCTGCGCGGGCGCGGCCACGGGCGTATGGAACACGGCATCGACAAATTCCTCGTGGTTGTCCTTGGAGCTTTTGTTGTAGTAAAGGGCGTTATACAGGTTCGTTGCGCGGTCATCGAACGCGGGGAACAAAAAGCCCAGCTCCGGCGCGGCCACGGCGTTGACCATGTTTCCGTCCTGAAAATTCTTGCTCTCCGGCTCATAATGGAGCACGGCCTTGGTCTGCTTGACCGGGCAGACGGCGCACAGCAGATAGGTATACGTTTCGTCGGAATTGTCCGATTGGGTGTCGCCGTCGTGACTTTTGAACGGCACGTCGTAGCTGTCCGAACCGAGCAAAATCAGATAGTTGCCGTCCATGGACAGGCTCTCAACGATCTGCCGAAAAAGCGCCTCGCGCGCCTGTTCGTCCTCCATCCCCTGCCCGCGCAGTGCCATCAGGCGCTTATGCTCCGTACTGTCGGCCACCTGCGTCGTGCGGAAGGTGATGTCCAGCAAATTTTTGCCGACGGTGCCGCCCAAGGTGCGGCGAAACAGGGCGAAATATTTTTCGGCCTCGTTTTCCGGCATCATCCCGACACTGCGGGAAAACGCGGTGATGATCTCCTTTTTGTCATTAACGTAGCAGCCGTAGATTTTGGTCATGTTACTGCGGTCTCGCCGCTGACGGCGGCGGATCTCACCGATTTCTTTTCTGTTCATATTGCTTCACGCTCCTAAAAATTCGTCTTTTGTTGCGCATTTGCGACGAAATGCCCGTGCAAAAGCTCCCCGCAGGGAGCTTTTGTTTATTCTTCCCAAAGGCAGTTCCAATTTCGGATAAAATACTCGATGCCGGAGTACACGGTTGTCAGAACGATGACGGAAATGACCACCCATCCGAGCCAGTCGATATGCGGGAAGACCATCCACACGCACAGGCCGATCATGGTCGCGGCGGTTTTGATCTTGCCGCTCCAGCCGGCCGCGATGACCTTGCCCTTTCCTACGGCGATCAGCCGCAGGCCGGTGACAGCAAATTCACGTGCCAGCACGAGCATCAGCGCCCACGCAGGCATCTTCCCCCATTGGCAGAAAATGACCATGGCAGAAATGACCAACAATTTGTCTGCCAGAGGATCGAGGAATTTTCCGAAATCACTGACCTGATTGCGCCGACGCGCAATCTGACCGTCGACGTAATCGGTCAGGCTTGCCAGCACAAAAATGCCCAGCGCCAGCCACATCCAGAAATTGCGCTCGCCGCCGCTGTAATACATGAACGCCATATAAAACGGGATAAACGCCACCCGAACCAATGTAATTTTACTCGCCAGTGTCATCTTACGCCTCCACAATACATCCCGACAGATCGCCGTCGACCAGACTGTCGATCTGCACACGGACAAATTCGCCCTCGGAAACGGCCTCCTGCGTCGCTATCCAGACTCTGCCGTCGATCTCCGGAGAGTCGGCAAAGGTACGGCCGTAATACTGCTCGTATTCCTCGTCGTACCCGTCGACCAAAACCTCGATGGTTCTGCCGATCATGGCCGCATTGTACGCCTCCATGATCTCGGCCTGAATGGTTTCGACCATCTGCGCCCTTTGCAGGGCGATGGCGGCATCGACATGGGGCATCTCGGCCGCGGGTGTCCCCTCTTCGGGTGAGAACGGGAACGCGCCGACGCGTTCGAGCTTCATTTCACGCAGGAACGTGCAAAGTTCCGCAAATTCCTCCTCGCCCTCGCCGGGCAGACCCGTGATCACGCTGGTACGCAAAACCAATCCCGGGATGCGCGCACGCAGGTGCGCGATCAGCTCCCGAAGGTATTCACCGTTTCCGCGGCGATTCATGCGATCAAGGATTTGACTGTTGCAGTGCTGGATGGGTATGTCCAGATATTTGACGATTTTCGGCTCGGAAGCGATCGTGTCGATCAGCTCGTCGTCGATCTCGTCGGGATAGAGGTAGTGCAGGCGCACCCAATGGAAGCCCTCGATGGCGCACAGCTCGTGCAGCAATTGTGGCAGCAGCCGTCTGCCGTCGCCGAGGTCGGTGCCGTAGCGGCTGGTATCCTGCGCCACGACGATGATCTCGCGAACGCCGGAATCGGCCAGCATCCGCGCCTCGTAGAGCACGTCGTCCAGCGCACGGCTGCGGAATTTTCCGCGCAGATACGGGATGATGCAGTACGAACAGCGATTGTCGCACCCTTCGGCGATTTTCAGGTAGGCGTAGTGCTCCGGGGTCGTCAATATGCGCCCCGTTTCTTCCTCGGGCGCGTCGATCGAGCCGAAATCCGCCACGTGCCGCTCGGCCAGCAGGCTTTCGATGGCCGGGACGATCTGCGTGTAACTTCCCGTGCCCAGAACGCCGTCCACTTCCGGCAATTCCGTCAGAATTTCCTGTTGGTAGCGCTGCGACAGGCAGCCCGTCACCAGAATTTTTCCGACCAGTCCCTCTGCTTTCAGCGCGGCCGTTCGCAATATGTAGTCGATGGCCTCGGCCTTTGCCGAATCAATGAATCCGCAGGTGTTGATCACGACCACGTCGCTGCCGACAATGTCGGCCTTGACATTGTGGCCGGCTTCCCGCACGCGGAACATCATCCGCTCGCAATCCACCTGATTTTTCGCACAACCGAGTGAAATAAATCCGATATCTGCCATTTCAGTCCTCCGAATGCTCCGACTCCCACACCGCCAATGCCTTGCGAATGTCGCCGTAGGAATGTCCGCGGCGAAGCAACGCGTCGGTCACGCGGCGAATCTCCCGTTGGTCGGCATCAGGCGCCAGCCGCGCATGCAAATACGCAACCACCGCCTCGGCCTGATCGGGATAATCTGCCAGAGCTTCTTCCCAAAATTGCTTGGGTATTTTCTTTTCATACAGCGCCTGTTTGGCGCGCGCAAGGCCGTAGCCCTTTGCCGCACAGCGCGACACGATCTGGCGGGCGGTCTGCGCATCGTCAAGCAGATCGTGCTCTTGCAGCCATTGCACGGCCTGTCTGGCGCAGTGCGGATCCTCGCCTTTTTGAATCAGGCGATGCTCCAGATCTTTTTCCGACACCGCGCAGGCCGCCACGACGCGCACGGCGCGCATTTTCGCTGAAACGTCCGCGGCATTTTGCCGCAGGCGTTCAAACTGCTCGTCGGTCAGTTCCTGTCCACTGCACAGGCCGAAATCCTCCACCGTCTGACGGTACAGGCGCAGGACGCTTCCGTCGCCGAATTGGACGCGGAACCGCCCGACACGGTCGGCCTTGGCGGAAACGGACTCAATCCTCATCGTCGAAATCGTCCGCGCTGATCGCTACGCCGCGCTCGGCAGCTTTTGCCGGCGCTCTGGATGCCGCCGAGTTGCGCATCAGATTGGCGCGCACCTTTGCCTCCACGTCGGCGGCGATTTCGGGATTGTTCATCAGGTAGGCTTTGACGCTGTCTTTGCCCTGACCGATGCGCTCATCGCCCATGCTGAACCAGCTTCCGCTCTTCTGGATGATATCCTGCTCGACGGCCAGATCGACCAGCTCGCCCCATTTGCCGATGCCCTGTCCGTACATGATGTCGAAATATGCCTCACGGAACGGGGGCGCGACCTTGTTCTTCACGACCTTGACGCGAGTCTTGTTGCCGACGACGTTGCCGCCTTCTTTGATCGACTCGACGCGGCGCACGTCCAGACGGACGGAGGCGTAGAATTTCAGGGCGTTGCCGCCGGTGGTGGTTTCGGGGTTGCCGTACATCACGCCGATCTTCATACGAAGCTGGTTGATGAAAATGACCACGCAGTTGGTCTTGTTGATCGTGCCGGCGAGCTTACGCAGTGCCTGCGACATCAGCCGCGCCTGCAGGCCGACGAATGCGTCGCCCATTTCGCCCTCGATCTCGGCACGGGGGGTCAGTGCGGCGACGGAGTCGACGACCACCGCGTCCACCGCCCCGGAGCGCACCAGCGCGTCCGTGATTTCCAATGCCTGTTCGCCTGTGTCCGGCTGGGACACGAGCATATTGTCGATGTCCACGCCCAGTGCGGCGGCATAGACCGGGTCAAGCGCGTGCTCGGCATCGACGAAGGCAACTTCGCCGCCCATTTTCTGCGCCTGCGCCAGAATGTGCAGCGCGAGCGTGGTCTTGCCGGACGACTCCGGTCCGTAGATTTCAATGATTCTGCCTTTCGGCACGCCGCCGATTCCCAGTGCCGCATCGAGTGCCAGCGAACCGGTCGGGATCGCGTCGACGTTCATGTCGGGGCGGTCGCCCAGACGCATGACGGTGCCTTTGCCGTAGGTCTTTTCGATCTGCGCAAGTGCCGTCTGCAAGGCTTTCTTTCTGTCCGTCGCGGGGGCGGGGGCTTCATATGCTGTCTTTTTGGTTGCCATAGTCAATCGTCCTCTCTGTCATATCGGGCGATGCACGCCCGTTCTGTACCGTGAAAATCCCGAACCCGCTCCAAAACGGTGTAGCCGTTTTGGGCAAGGATCGCGCATATCGCGTCGCCCTGCTCTTCTCCGAATTCGAAGGCCATACAGCCGCCGGGGCGAAGTGCGGCGGTGTAGTTGCGAACGATGGCGCGGTAAAAATCCAAACCGTCCGCACCGCCGTGGAGTGCCTGATGCGGCTCGTACGCCGCCACGCTGCGCGGCAAGCGCGCCATTTCCTCCGTCGTGATATACGGCGGGTTTGCCACGACCATGTGAAATTTGCCGAGAAACGGCGGCGCAGGCAACGTCACATCCGCCTCCAGCGCGCAGACGCGTCCACCCAGCTTCAGGCGGGAAATGTTGTGCTTGGCGACGTTGAGTGCATCGGCGCTGATGTCGCAAAGTGTCACGCGCGCCCGGTTCAATCGGCTCGCGATGGCAAGTCCCACACAGCCCGAACCGGTGCACAGGTCAAGCACCCGCAAATCGGGCGGGTAGGCTTTCGCCGCGTCAATGGCAAGCTCGGCAAGCGCACAGGTGTCGTCGCGCGGGATCAAGACGTTTGCGTCGACCGCAAGCGTCAGCCCGTAAAAGCTCCATTCGCCCAGCACGTAGGCCAGCGGCTCGTCGTCACATATGCGGCGCACGCCGTTTTCCACCGCGCGGCACACGGCCTCGGTTGCATACTGCTCGCGATCGAGCAGGAATTGCTCGTGCGTTTTCCCGGAGGCAAAGCAGATCAGGTGCCGCGCCAGCATGGCGGCAAGCTGCGCCTCCTCATGCTCCATCAGGGTCTTTCGGGTGTCCAGATAGAGCTGCGCGTAGGTTTTTACCAAATATCCTCCCCCGCTTTCTCCGGTAGGACTGCCTCAAGCGCGGCAATTCCGACCTCGATCATGGAGTCGTCGGGTTCGTTGGTCGTAAAATTCTGGAACCACATACCGGGCGCGGTGACGATTTTGGTGAATCGGTTGTCGTGCCGCCCGACAAAGCGGTTGATCTCGTAGCTGATACCCACGACGATGGGCAGAAGCAGCAGCTTGAATGCCATCATCGCGAAATTGTACACAAGTCCCTGAAGCTGATCGACCGCGGGCACGATCGCACGCAGGATCGATGAGCCGACGGCGAACACCAAAATGGACAGAATCATCACCACCAGCAAGAAGCTCGTTCCGCAGCGGGGGTGCAATCTGGTCATTTTGCGGACGTTTTCCACCGTCAGCGGCAAGCCCGCCTCATAGCAGCGGATGGTCTTGTGCTCTGCGCCGTGGTAGGAAAAAACGCGGCGCATTTCTTTCATGCGCGACACGGCGATCATATAGCCCATAAAAATGGCAATGCGCACCACGCCCTCGAGCAGGGCGCACAGCAGATTTCCGGGGATAAAGTCGCGAACCAAGCCGACCAAGAACGACGGCAGCAGAATAAACAGGCCGACGGACATGGCCAGCCCCAAAAAGACGGCGATGCCGATGATCAGCTTCTGGAATTTCTCGTTTCCGAGCTTTTTCTCCAGCCATTGATCGAATTTGGACGGTTCCTGCTCCGGCTCGTCGGGCGAGAGGTCGGCCGAGCGCATCAACGCTTTCACGCCGGTGATCTGCGAATCGAGAAATCCGCGCATCCCGCGAAAAACCGGGATGTTCCACAGCGACTTTTTCTTCGGCAGCTTGCGGGGAGTGGTTTCGATTTTCAGTTCCCCGCCCTGCCGCACGACGATGGCATCTTTCTGCGGGCCGCGCATCATAATGCCTTCGATCAATGCCTGACCGCCGATTGACGTTTTGAATTTTTCCTGAGCCTGTTGCTTTGACATAGTTTCTCCTTACTGGGTATCCGGCAGTCGGATCGTTACCAGCGTACCGCCGCCCTGTGCATTTTCCAGTGTCAGCGTGCCGCCGTGCATATCCACGATTTCATCGCACACGGCCAATCCGATACCCGTTCCGCGGGTCTTACTGCTTCCCTTATAAAATTTCTTTTTGACCAGCGGCAATTCGTTTTCCGGGATTCCGGGGCCGAAATCGCGGATGCGGACGACGACCGTCGATTTTTCATGTGTCATGGACGCCTCGATGCGACCACCGTCACGGCCGTGCTTGGCCGCATTGTCCAGAATGTTCAGGAAAACCTGACGCATTCGCTTGCCGTCGCAGTCGATCACGGGAATTTCCTCGTCGTTGTCCAGATATTCCAGTTGCACGCCGCTTTGCGCCAGACGGCTGGAATACATATAGACGGTGTCTTCAAATTCGGCACGGATGTCGGTCATTTCCATGTTCAGTGTCAGGCGATTGTCCTGCAGGCGGGTAAAGTCGAGCAGGTCGACCACCATTTCCGTCAGCCGTTCGGCCTCTTTGGAGATGATCTTCATGCCGCGCGCCGTCTGCTCGTCGAGCTCGTCGCCGTCCAAGATGGTTTCCGTCCAGCCGTTGATCGCGGTCAGCGGGGTGCGCAGCTCGTGCGACAGCGAGGAAATGAAATCGGCCTGCATTTTCTCGTTTTGGCTGATTTTGATGGACATATCGTTTATCGTGTCCACCAGCTCGCCGATTTCGTCATTATAGGTTTTCTGGATCTGCGCGCCGTAGCTTCCGTTGGCGATCTTCTTCGCTTTTTGTGTAATTTCGTCGACGGGGATGACGATGGAGCGGATGTAGTGCGTACTGCTCAGTGCCAGCACCGCCAGCAGCAGCGCAAACACGCCCAGCGCCGTCATCGCGATGTACACGATCTGCAAATTGACCAGACGTGTCGACGTCACATAGCGCAAAACGCCGACCACCTGCCCGTTGCTGTAGATCATCGGATAGGATATGGCAATGATGTGCTCGCCCGTGTCCGGGTTGACGCCGACATAGTCGGACGGCTCGCGGGAGGCAATGGCGCGGTAAATTTCCCCCGTCGACGGGGAGCTGCCCGCCCAATGTCCGTACGAGGAGGCAACCAGCTCGCCCTCCGTGTTGAGAAATTGCAATTCCATTGCATTGCTCATATCGAAGTTTTTCGTATAGGTGATACAGGACTGATAATACTCATCGTAATTCTGGCCGATGTAGCTGCTGAAAAATTGGCTGGCCTGTGCCGCTCTGGCCCGCATATCCGAGCGCATGTTGGTGTAGTAGTATACGGCAAATGTGGCGCTGACCAGTGCCACGCACACCAGACCCAACACGCAGAAAATGATGATGGTATTCGTCAGCCAGCGGTTTCTCAGGCTGTTGCGTTTTCCGAGCAGCACCTCCTTGTCCATAGACTCAGTTCCCCCACTTGTAGCCGTAGCCCCAGACCGTGTTGATGTACTGCGGGTTGGCGGTATCATCCTCGATCTTGACGCGCAGGCGGCGGATGTTCACGTCGACGATTTTCAGGTCGCCTTCAAATTCCCTGCCCCAGATCTCGGCCATGATATTCTCTCTGGAGAGCACCTTCCCGGGGCTGCTCATCAGCAGCTTCATGATGCCGTACTCGACCTGCGTCAGGCGAATGCGCTCGCCCTTTTTGTCCAGCGTGCGGTTGTGTACGTTCATGACGAACGGCCCGTAGCTCAGGATTTCTCCCGTGGTGGTCGGGTCGTTGCTGATGCGGCGGAACAGCGCGTCGACGCGCGCCGTCAGCACGGCGGAGGAAAACGGCTTCGTTACGTAATCGTCCGCGCCGGTCATCAGGCCGGTGATCTTGTCCATTTCCTGCGTGCGCGCGGTGAGCATGATCACGCCCATCTGCTTGTCCGTCGCGCGGATGCGGCGGCACACTTCAAACCCGTCGATCCCGGGCACCATAATATCCAAAATGGCAACGCCGATGTCCGGGTGCTGTTGGATGCGCTCGAGCGCCTCCTCCCCCGTCCCGGCCTCCAGCACCTCGTAGCCCGCGCGCTGGAGATTGATCACGATGAAGCTGCGGATATTGACTTCATCGTCCATAATCAGCACTTTTTTCATTGGTCTGCCTCCTTATGTATAGAGTTTCAGCTCGACCGGATAGAACATTTTTTTCAGGCGCTGCTCGGTGATTCCCAGTGCCTGTGCGCCCGGCCCCGTCACCGCAACGAAGGTAACCGTCTCGCTGCGTCCGAGTGCGACGCCGCCGAGCTGCTCGGCGCGTTCGTTTCGGTTGGAACCGTAGAGGGCATAAATCGTCATCACGATTTCTTTTTTGGAATTGGTGAAGGTGCAGACACCGTCGGCACGCGTCACCGTCAGCTCTTTGATCCAAAGCTGGTTGATATGCAGATACCACTTATCCTCGTAGTTATAGTAGGTATACATACCCTCCTGCTCGTTGCCGGCGGCATCCATGCCGTACCAGACGATCCAAGAATCCGCGCCGCTGTCCGCCGTATTTTTCATCGGGATCGTGCGCGGGAAGTCGATTGCGCCGTCGCCGTCGATATCGGTCGGGTAAATGTAGTGATTGTAGAGCTTTTCGACGCCGACCGCACCGTAAATGTAGTGCAGTGCGCCCTCGTGCATGGAGAAAACCGCCATGGACGGCACGTTGCCCTCCTTGCTGATCAGCAGCACGGCACGGCTTCCGTCTTCCAAGGTGATGGCCTCCATCTCGTTGGTGCTGTTCACGGAACCGAAGAGGGTCAGTTGGCTGCTCTGGCGCAGTTGGCCGTCGGCATAGCGGTACAGCAGAACCTTTCCGTGGGCATCGGCACCGTCGCCGGGGTGCGCAAGCAGCAGTTCGCTGAGGCCGTCGCCGTCGAGGTCACAGCGCAGAAGTTCGGAGTAGGATGCCTCGAGCAGTTGGGTGACGTTCCCGTCCGACAGACGGTAGATTGCCGCGGAGCGGACGACACCGTCGCCGACCTGTCTGCCGACGATGATCTCCTCGCCCGGGTAATCGTCCAGATTGGCGAAATCAACAAAATCGAACGCCGTCCCGTAGCCGTCGATGGTGTCCGTCAGGGCATAGCCGACGGCCAGCTTGCGGAAAATCATCATTTTCAGCGTCAGGCTGTTGTTGTCCTTTGCAAGCAGGATGTATTCCTCCGTGCCGTCGCCGTCGAGATCGGCCGTGTGAAGCATCTGCCTGTTTTCCCCGTAAAACGGCGCACTGTAGGTCAGGCCGATCATCGCCTGATCGATGACCTTTTGCAGATCATCATCGGCCTGCGGCCGCTTCGGCAGACAATACAGCTCGTCGACCGTCTGCATGACGCAGCCGGACAGCAGCATTGCCGCCGCGAGGAGCAAAATCAGGAATTTTGCATGGCATTTCATCGGCGGATCCCTCCTTCCGTGCCGATTATATCACATTCCGACGAAAAAGAAAAGCTATTTCAGCACAACATTTTCGTCTCCGAGCAGATTTTTCAGTTCCGCGAGCATATTTTCGCGCAGGGCACAGCACCCGCCCTGACGCAGTTTCGTGTCGGCAAAGTACAAAACGACCGACGACGTGCCGGGGAACATTTTCAGGATTGCCTTTGCCTTGCGGCATTCGGCGCTTTCCTGCGACGGGAGTTTCAGATAGAGTTTTCCCGTCAGTGCCGCCGGTTTCCGCGACGGCTGCGGCGGTTCGGGCATATTGGCATAGTCCGAGATCGGGCGCGCGCGATTGATGACGATCTGGGGGTCTTTGTCGTCGCGCAGGGAGAGCCTGCCCGTGATGACAACGGCCGCGTTTTCCCTCAGATAACCGCCGTATTGGCTGAGCGTGGAAGAAAAGGCCAGCATTTCCATCGACGCGGTATCGTCCTCGACCGTCACATAGGCCATCATGGAATTGTTGCGCGTAGATTTCATTTTCACCGCCTGAACAATGCCCGCCACGCTGACGACCTCCTCGTCGCGCACGGGGCAATCCTCCCCCATCAGCGCGGCGATCGGCAGAACGTGCGTATTTTTCAGGTAGCGACGATAATCGTCCATCGGATGCCCCGACAGGTAGATGCCCGTCGTTTCCTTTTCCATGGCCATGCGCTCCGCTTTTGACAGCTCTTCGCGCTTTTCGATCACGATGGCGGGTATGGCCTCGGCCTGATCGACCATGGAAAACAAGCCGATCTGACCGTCAAGATTGCGCTTGCGATTGTCGGCGATGCTGTCCATCAGCATTTCGTATGCGCCCAGAAGTTCGCTGCGATTGTAGCCGAAGCAATCCATGGCACCGCATTTGATAAAATTCTCCATCGCGCGCTTGTTCAGCTCGTCGCCCATGCGCTCGATGAAATCCTCGGGCGAGCGGAACAGGCCATTGCGCTCGCGCTCGGCGGAAATGGAGCGGATCAGCCCGCGGCCGACGTTTTTCACCGCGCCCAAGCCGAAACGGATGGCATCGCCCTCCGCAACGAAAGGATCTTGCGAATGGTTGATATCCGGCGGAAGGACGGCAATGCCCAAATCCTTGCACTCGGCAATATAGGCGGAAATTCTGTCCAATCTGTCCAGCACGGAGGTCATCAGCGCGGCCATGTACTGCTGCGGATAGTGCGCCTTGAGGTAGGCCGTCTGGTAGGCAACGAGCGCATAGCAGACGGCATGCGCTTTGTTGAACGCATAGTTTGCAAAATCGACGATCTCGTCGTAGATCGACTGCGCGGCCGCCTCGGACACGCCGTTGCGGATACAGCCCGGAATGCCCTGCTTTTCGTCGCCGTAGACGAAAACCTGCCGCTCCGCTTCGATGACTTTCATCTTCTTTTTGGAGATGGCGCGGCGGATATTGTCCGCCTGCCCCATGGTATAGCCGCCCAAGGAGCGGAAAATTTCGATGACCTGCTCCTGATAGACGATGCAGCCGTACGTCACCTGCAAGATCGGCTTGAGGTGCGGGGTTTTGTAGGTGATTTTTCGGTGGTCGAGCTTGTTGGCGATAAAAGTCGGGATGGAGTCCATCGGGCCGGGGCGATAGAGCGCCACGATTGCCGTCAGGTCTTCGATAGAGGTCGGCTTCATGTTGACACACACACCCGTCATGCCCGCCGATTCCATCTGGAACACGCCTTGCGTCTTGCCCTCGGCAAGCATGGCAAAGGTCTGTTCGTCCGCCTGCTCGATGCGCTCGATGTCGAAATCCGGCTCGATTTTGCGGATCTCCGTCTGCGCGTCTTCAATAATGGTCAGGTTGCGCAGGCCGAGAAAGTCCATTTTCAGCAGGCCCAATTCCTCGATGGTGGTCATGGTGTACTGCGTGACGATGGTATCGTCGTTGCGCGACAATGGCACGTAGGTGTACACGGGGTCGGCCGTGATGACCACGCCCGCCGCGTGCGTGGAGGTGTTGCGCGGCATTCCCTCCAGATGCATTGCGGTGTCGATGAGCTTTTTCACGCGCTCGTCCCCGTCGTACATCTCACGCAATCTCGGAGAAATGTCCAGCGATTCTTTGAGTGTGATATGCGGAGTGTTGGGTACGAGCTTTGCCACGACATCCGTCTCGGCATAGGTGAAATTCAGGGCACGGCCGACGTCGCGAATCGCGCCGCGCGCAGCCATCGTGCCGAAGGTGGCAATCTGCGCCACATGGTCGGCACCGTATTTGCGCATAACATAGGCAATGACCTCGCCCCGACGCTCCGGGCCGAAGTCGGTATCGAAATCGGGCATACTGACGCGTTCGGGATTGAGAAATCGCTCGAAAATCAAGCCGTACTGCATGGGGTCGACTTCCGTGATGTGCAGGCAGTAGGCCGCGATCGATGCCGCGCCCGAGCCACGTCCCGGCCCGACGGGGATGCCGTTTTCCTTGGCAAAGCGGATAAAATCCCAAACGATCAGATAGTAGTTTACATAACCCATCCGGCTGATGACGCCGATCTCATATTCCAAGCGGTCGCGATATGCCTGCGGCGGGTTTTGATAGCGTTCGGCAAAGCCCTTTTCGCACAGCGCGCGGAAATACTGCTCGTTCGTGTAGCCGTCCGGGATCGGGAACGCGGGCAGATGATACTCGTTGAACACGAACTCCAGATTGCACCGTTCGGCAATGCGCGCCGTGTTTTCAAACGCCTCGTCCATGCCCGGGAACAGCGCGCGCAGCTCCTGCTCGCTCTTGAGATAAAACTCCTCGGTCTGGAATTTCATACGGTTCGTATCTTCCACCGTTTTTCCCGTCTGAATGCACAGCAGAACGTCCTGCATGGCCGCGTCTTCCTTGCGCAGATAGTGCGCGTCGTTGGTCACGACCAGCGGCAAGCCGGTTTCTCTTGCGATGCGCTGCACGCCCTGATTGACCGGCCGCTGCTCGTCGATACCGTGATCCTGCATCTCCAAAAAGAAATTGCCGTCGCCGAAAATGTCGCGCATCGTCAGGGCGTATTCTTTCGCCGCCTCGTAATCGCCGTCGAGCAAGTGCTGGGCAACGCCGCCGGCAAGGCAGGCGGAGGTCGCGATCAGGCCCTCGTGATATTGGCGCAACAGCTCCAGATCGACGCGGGGCTTGCCGTAAAAGCCCGCCGTGAACGCCTGCGACACGAGATAGCAGAGGTTTTCGTAGCCCTTTCGGTTCTCGCACAGCAAAACGAGGTGGTATGGGTCATTGTCGATGCCGTGGACACGGTCGGCCATGCGGCGGCGGGCAACGTACACCTCGCAGCCGATGATGGGCTTGATCCCCGCGGCCTTTGCCGCCTTGTAAAAGTCGATACAGCCGTACATCACGCCGTGGTCGGTCAGGGCGATGGCGCTCTGGCCAAGCTCTTTCACGCGCTCCATGATCTCGCCGATGCGGCAGGCACCGTCGAGCAAGCTGTATTCACTGTGTACGTGCAGATGTACAAAACTCATGCCGTTTCCTCCCGTGCCATACTCACCAGCTTTTTCAGGCGATGGTTCATCGCCGGTTTGGAGATCGGCGGATCCATCATCGCGGCCAATTCCGTCAGCGACGCTTCGGGATGCGCCTCACGCGCAGCCAGCGCCTGCTGCATTTTTTTCGGCAGGTTCACGGCCTGTCCGCGTTCGCGCAGGACGCGAATCGCCGCGAGCTGCTCCTGCGCCGCATCCACGACCTTGGAAGTGTTCGCATCATCGCAGTTGCAACGGCGGTTGACCTTGTTGTTCAGTTCCTTTTCCAGACGCGTTTCCATGATTCCCATCGCGGCGACGGGCGCACCCAAAAACGCCAGAAAATCGGAAATACGTTCGCTTTGCTTCAAATACAGCACCTGACAGCCGCCGCGCGTCGCCATTTTGGGATAAAATTCCAGCGCTTCGTGCAGCAAGGTATAGGTTTCGCGCGCGACGCTCCCGTGCGTCGTCGTCAGTTCGAGATGATAGCCCTTGTCAGGATCGGTCACCGAGCCGCCGGCCAGAAACGCGCCGCGCAAAAATGCGGTCTTGCAGCAGCTCTCCTCCACCAGCGGCAGATTCAGATGCAACGCAGGCATACCCAGCGGGTCGTAGCCGAAGGCATCGGCGATGCGCGCCAGCTTCGCCGCATCGGTGATCTGGAAAATCAGCTTTCCCGGCGATTGCAGGTCGGGAACAACGTCAAATTGCAGATCGAATGCCTTGCGCAGAAGTTTCGGCAAAATCTGCGCAAATTCGCGGCTTTCGGTGATGATGCGCAGTCCGTCCGCGCCAAAATAATTGCAAAACAGCAGCACGCCGTAGCACTGCGCGACGGCGCAACAGGTCTTTGCGGGGATATTGCGGCAGATCTCCGCCTTGGAAGATGCCGAAAACGACTGCACCACGTTGCTCTCTCCTCACCAAATTCGAATTTCCGGCTCCAGCCGGACACCATGTTGTATCTCCACGCGCTCGACCACCGCCTGCATCAGCGCGCGCACGTCGGCGGCGGTTGCATCTCCCATGTTGACAATAAATCCCGCGTGTTTTTCCGAAACGGCCGCACCGCCGATCCGGAAGCCTTTCAGCCCCGCCGTGTCGATCATGGCGGCCGCATAGCCCGACGCGGGGCGCTTGAATGCGGAGCCTGCGGAATATTTGTCCAGCGGCTGCGAGGCACTGCGGCGGACTTTTAGGTCGCGCATCGTGTTTTGGATGGCAACCGTCGGTTGACATTGCAGCGCAAAATCGGCATACACGATGACGGCGTTTTCCGCCTGAACACGGCAGTGCCGATAGGAAAAGTCCATTTCCGACGCGGGGTGCAACCGCAGGTTGCCCTGCATATCCATGGTTGCCACCTGCGTGCAGACCTGCGCAATCTCGCCGCCGTACGCCCCCGCGTTCATATACACGCCACCGCCGACCGTTCCGGGGATGCCGTGTGCAAATTCAAGGCCGGAAAAGCCACACTCGGCGGCAAACAAAGCCGCGGATACCATCGTCTCCCCTGCGTATACGCGCAGGCGCGGCGCGGGCGCGGCGGAAAGGATCTCGATTCCCGACAGGGCGTTTTTCAAGCAGATCACCACGCCCGAAATCCCCTCGTCCGGGGCAAGGACATTCGAACCCGCGCCCAAAATGCGCGCATTTTCCCCGATCTGCGTGCACAGGCGAAGCAAGGCGGCAAGCTGTTCGGCCGTGCGCGGAAAGGCCATCACTTCCGCCGCACCGCCGATGTGAAACGAAGTATGGCGCGACAGCGGTTCATTCATCCGAACGGAAATTTCCGGCAAAGCGTCGGAAATTTTCTGCTGTAAAGGGGTCAGATGTGTCATAAACGCCTCCGGGTGTATGATTGATTACAGTATAACATATGCCCGACTTTTTTGCAATCATTCCGTCAGAAAATTTACATTCGCCACGGCAATGCGTTTCCCATCCTGCGCCGTGCGCGTCCGCCTTCCCCTTTGGGGAAGATGTCGCCGCAGGCGGTGACGGATGATGGTTAGCCCTCTCCTCAAGGAGAAGCCTCGGGTGTGTAGATTCCTCGACTCGCTACCGCTCGCTCGCAATGACATAGCGAGAAGTGCGGCCTGAGAGGCACGGATTGCCACGGTGCTTCGCGCCTCGCAATGACATAGCGGGTGGTGCGGTGCAAGCGGGCGATCGATAATCGTCCCTACAGAGAACGGCGGAAATTTTGCATTTTTCATTATGCATTTTGCATTATTTTTCCCCCTCTCCGGCCGAAATCGGGGATTTCGGCCAACTCTCCCGGAGGGAGAGCCGCGCATCACAGGCGCGGGCATCATGATAACATATGCATGAAAAAACGCCCTCCGGGCGGAGGGCGTTTGCTTGTGAAGTTTCGTATTCCGCGTCAAACCGTGCGAGCGAACGCCTGATAGTAGGCATTGCTTTCCAGCAATTGCTCCGGCGTTCCGGCGGCATCGAGCGTGCCGTCTTTCATGACGATGACGTAATCGGCATAGCGGGTCGCCGCGTAATTGTGCGCGATCATGACGGTGGTCTTGTCGCGCATCAGGTTCTCCATGGCCTGCGTGACCATTGCCTCGCTCAGTACGTCCAGATTGCTGGTTGCTTCGTCCAGCAGCAAAATGTCCGCTCCGCGGAGCATGGCTCTGGCGATAGAAATGCACTGTCCCTGTCCGCCGGAGAAATTGGAACCGCCCAGCCCCACATCTTCATCGAATTTGTCGGGCTTTTCCATGATGCAATCGTAGCAGTTCGCCTTTTTCGCGACCTCGATCAGCTCGTCCTGCGTCACTTCCCGCTCCAGACCGTAGGTCAGGTTTTCCCGCACCGTCCCGCCGATCAGCGGGTCTTTCTGGAACACGTAAGCAAATCGGTCGCGCCACTGGGTCACGTGGAATTGGCCGATGTTTTCCTCGGCAAAGCGGATTTCGCCGTCTTTTGGCTCGTACAGGCGGGTCAGCAGCTTGAACAGCGTGGATTTGCCCGCGCCGTTGCCGCCGATGATCGCCGTCACCTTGCCCACGGGAATGGTGACGGACAGGTTTTTCAGCACGTCGCGCTCCTCGTCATAGGCAAAGCTCACATTGTCGAGCACGATGTCCGCACGCGTCTGCGGCACATCGCTCCCCTGCGTCCGTTCCGCCGGCGTATCGAGAATCTGCGCCGTTTTTTTCATGCTGCCGAAGGTGCTGAACACGGAACCGGCGTTGATGAAAAACAGTCCCAGATGCATCCCCACCGAGCCGGTGATCATGTAAAAGCCGGTCAGGTCGCCCACCGTGGCCTTTCCCTCGGGAATCAGGCTCGCACCGAGCACAAAAACGATAACGATGAAAATGATGGACGTCAGGCTGTTGATGATTTGGAACACCGTCGTGCCCATCCAGCTCAAAAAGTCGGCCACATACATTTTCCTGAATGCACCCGCGCCTTTTTTTGCTTCGATTTTCTCCGCCACGGC
Source organism: uncultured Oscillospiraceae bacterium (assembly GCA_964435375.1). Lineage (GTDB taxonomy): Bacteria > Bacillota > Clostridia > Oscillospirales > Oscillospiraceae > Faecousia. The sequence goes on from CAYSYK010000009.1 coordinate 30,203, forward strand.
ACTTTTGATCAGGCGGAAATTCCGCACGCGTTCGGCCAGATAGCCCAAGCCGGTGGCCGCGACCGCAGTGGAATACACGCCCAGCTTGAATTGCAGGACACTGTACGCCGTGAACACCAGCAGAATGATCGGCACCATGATCAGCGAGTAATTGGCCAGCATGACGTTGATGTCATAGAGCTTGATAAACGCCTGAACCACCGTCACCACGGAGGTCAGCGCGATCACAATGGTCGAAAACAGTGCGGCGGGCGCAGAAGCGTCTCCCGTGATACGGCTGACCAGCTCGTTTCCGTTGTCGGCATCGTAATAGCCGGTCGGCAGATGCATGATCTTGCGCCACATTTTGACGCGGACGCGCAGGGTGATGGTTTCCTCCATTTTGCGGGTAAAATAAACGGTCAGGATGTTCAGGGCGGCCGCCGTGGCGGTCAGTACAATGAAATCGATCAATTCCTTACCGTTGATGGCATTTTGCGTGCCGTCGATGATCGAGCCGGTCATCTGCGCGACTTCCAGTTCGCCCAATCCGGCGGCAATCGAAAACGCGACCGTCAGCAAAATCAAAATCCACGGCATTCGGATGCCTTTGAAGATACGGATATAACTGCCGGGCGAATTGCGGCGGCGTTCTTCTTTTTTCATACTTCTTCCGCCTCCCCGACATTTTGGTTCATCGCGCAGTATACGGGGCAGGTCGCAAGCAACTGCGCATGGGTTCCCTGCCCTACCAGTTTTCCCTCGGACATGACAAATATCTTGTCATATCGCTGGGCAAAGCGCAGATCATGCGTGACCAGAATCCGCGTTTTTCCCGCGAATACGGCGTCCATCGTGTCCTGAATTTTGGCCGACACGCGCACGTCCAGTGCGCTGGTCGGTTCGTCCATCAGGATGATGTCGCCCCCGCGAAGCACCTCGCGCGTGAGCACCAAGCGCTGGCTCTGGCCGCCGGACATGGATGCACCGCCGGGTGCAACCTCCGCGTTCAGGCAGTCTTTGCACAGCCCCAGATATTCGTCAAATCCCGTCTTATTCGCTGCTTCGAAAATTTCTTCGTCGCTGACTTCACGCGTGATGCCATAGGTCAGCAAGTCGCGCAGTGTTCCGCTGAACACCCCCGCGCCCTGCTGAACGTAGGAAAATCTTTGTCGATATTCCGCCAGCGAAATATCCCGTATGTCCGTCTCGCCGATCCGCACGCGGCCCTCCTGCGGGATATACAGCCGCTCCAGCAGGCTGATGGTGGTGGTTTTGCCGCTTCCGCACAGGCCGACGATGGCCGCACTGCTGCCCGCAGGGACGGTAAAGCTGACATTTTTCAGTGCCGGTTCTTCTGCCCCCGGGTATGTGAAGGTCACGTTTTCAAAATGAATGTCCCCGTTTTCCGGGACGGTCGGCCGTTGGCCGGATTGCTCGTCTTCGCTCTGCATGACCTCCGTCACGCGGTAGAAACTGCCCTGAATGGCCTTGACCTTCGTCCACAGGGTGAAAATCTGATCCATATACGGGAAAAGATTCTGCGAAAACAGGAAAAACGCCAGCCAGATCGCAAGGTCGATTTTCTTCTGCTTCAGCAACAGCACCGCGACGATTACCACCACGAACCTTTGCAGAATATCCATGACGGCCATGAGTGTTTCGGCCGCGTTGCCCTGATGCACAATGCGCATATTGGCCTTGAGCAGTTCGTGCGACACACGTTCGCCGTTGCGTTGCTCCTGCTCCTCGTTGGTATAGGTCTTGATCAGGTGCAGATGGGCAATGCGGTCAGCCAGATATCCGGTCAGGCTGCCGATCCGATTGTAGAGCAAAATGTTGCTTTTCTGGTACACTCTGCCCATGATCAGGGCGCAAACGTATTTGATCGGGAAAAGCGCAAAGCAGGATGCGGCCAGCACCCAGTGATAGTCCCCGATGGTCAGCATCGCCCCCACCACGTAATACACGGCGGGAATCAGATTCAGAATGATATTGACCAGATCGAAAGACGCGCCGGAATCATTGGTGATCGCGCTCATCAGTTCCGACGGGTCGTTGCTATCGAAATACCCCATCGGCATTTTCAGCATTTTCTTCCAAACGCTGTTGCGGGTGCGGCGGACACTGTCGGTCTGCGCGTGCACCATCACCGCCAGCGCAACCATGGAGATCACGCCCGTCAGCGCATAGTAGAGTATTGCCTCCGTCAGTGCCGCGCCGCTGATGTTTCCGGCCAGCAGATCGGAGGTCGTAACCGGGAGTTTGAGCAGCAAGGTGGTTTCCGTCAAATTCAATACCAAGCTCAGGGCGATCCACAACCACGGCAATTTCAAATCGCGAATCGTGCGAAACAAAGCCATCCAACTGTTGCCCGGATGCTTCTGTTTTTCTCGTTTAGCCATAGGTTCCTCCCCATATCGGAAAAAGAATGCCGCGCGCGAAGCACACGGCACTCGTTTTCGTTCTTTTTTACTGCTCGTAAATCATGGCGAAATAAGTACCTTCCAGATTTTCGACATAGCCCTGCAGGCTGTCGTCTTGCAGGATGTTATAGCCTATGTAGGCATTGATCAGATCCTGCATGGCATTGCCGACGAGCTGATCCTGCACCACGGTATCGGAGATACGCTTGGCCTCGCCGTAGAAATTTCCGTCCTGCGCATTCATCAGCTTATCGGGGTTGGTTTTGTTTTTGTATTCGTAATACGTGTAGTGCGCGACGACTTTGCCCTCCTTGGCGTAAACCACGTCCGTGCGCGCCACCATATCCGTCTCCAAAGATGAATCGGCGAACGAATATGCACCGTTGGACGTCAGGATCACCTTTTCGTCAAATTCGATGTCCTCGGGGTCAACGATCGCGCTGCAAGGCTTGTAGGGATTGGCACCATAGTTTTTCAGTCCCAGTTCCAGCTTCAGATTGTCGGCATAGCCCGACGCGCTTCTGTCGGACTGCATCTGGCCGTAGGTCTGCTGCCAAAGCTGGAATCGGGCATCAATCGCGGCCTCGTCTTCTTTGCACACCAGCACCTTGTTGTTTTCCTCATCCGTCACAACGCCGTAGTAGGTTTCCAGATTTTCCTTGACGATCTGCTTGTCGGCAGCGTCCGTCAGCAGCGCGTACAGGTACGCGGCCACGGCCTTGTTCTCGTTTCCGTAGATAACCACACCGAACACGACATCACCTTTCAGGTGAATCATCTGCGCTTCGTCCGGCTTGCCCAGATCGACCGATTCTTCCACAAATGCGCCGGTAGCGACGTCCATATAGCCGGATGCCAGACCGGTTTCGGGGTCATAGTCGTAAATACCGACGATATTGCCCGCGTCGTCATACTTTATGGTGTCGGGATAGGCCATTGCATTGACCGTTTCCTCCAGCGACGCGCCAAAGTCCTTGTTGATCAGCACTTTGCGCTCGTCGAAGGTCAGATCTTTCGGGTCGTTGTGCGTGTACAGGTCCTCGAACTGCACGACGGAATCGTCCGCGAACAGGTTGCAGGCCGCCAGCGACATCAGCATGGCCGCCGCCAAAATGATAGCAAAAAATTTTTTCATGTTTGTTTCCTCCTTATTTTTCTTTAAAATAAAGCTTACAGTGGCAGTAGCCCTCAAATTCCGGGTCTGCGATCTGGGCTTTAAATTCTTCACAAATGCATTTGTATTCGGGCTTGCGTTCGGTGCGGCAGGGGCAGAAGCCGCCTGTGCGCTTGAGTCCTTCTTTCACGTGCGCCACCACTTCCCGATCGTCATTGAGTCGGATTTTTCCCATTGCCCTTTTCCTCCTTATTCATACAGCATCTGCGCGATTTGCGCGCGCAGATCGTCCGTTTCCATGGAACCGGTGACTTCGTGCACCTTTTCTCCCTTGCGGAAGAACAGCACCGTGGGCAGTGCCGTGATGGAAAACGCATCGGCGATCTCGGGATATTGGGAGATGTTGATGCGCCCGAAACGGATTCCGTCCAGCTCATCCGCGGCCGCGTCGAAATACGGCGCGAGCATCACGCAGGCCACACAGCCGTCGCCATAGCAATCAATCGCGGCATAATCGGCCTGAATGAAGTCCTTCCATTCGTTTCCTTTCAATTCGACGGTTCCCATATTAGCCTCCCATCTTTTCGTTCACGGCGGCCTCGATCAAGGAAAACAGCGCATTGACATAGGCTCTTTCCATGGACTCTTCCACCAATTGCTCGCGCGAAGGCACTTCCTCGCCCATGAGCTGCATCATTTCCTGCATCTGATCGGCCTCATTCTCCACCTCGTCGCGGTCGATGGTAATGCCGCGGCGCGCACACAATTCCTTGGCCAGCACGATCTGCTTGACCTGCTCGACAAAGCCGTTGCGAATGTCCTCGTCGCTCAGCTCCATGCCGTAGGCAAGATATTCCGCGCGGATGGCCTCGGCTTGCTGCGCCAGCTCCTGCTCCAACTGCGCCGCGTCGTACTCGATCTCGGAGCGGTTCAGCATTTCCGCGATCACGTGGCGGATGGCCATTTTGTGCTGCTCCGTCATACGGTCTTGGCGCATTTTTTCGGTGATGTAGGCACGATAATCCGCCACGGTGTGCACATCCTGCACGCCCATGGACGCGATCAGTGTATCGTTCACCTCCACGGGAACGGGGCGGATGATCTTCTCGACGGTCAGCGTCGTGTCCTGTCCCGCAAGCGGCGCATTGAACACGTCACCCACGCACTTTCCGACGGCCGCCTGTGCCGCCTGCTGTGCGCCGGGCAGTTCCACCGCGGTGTAGAGCAAAACGGTTCGTCCGTCGGGGTATCGCTCCCGCTGCGCCCGACAGTGGACGGTATCGCCCGGTTGGACGATTTCCGTCTCCGTGCGGGCGGCATATCGCAGGGACAGGTGTTGCAGCGCATCATCCACCTGCCGCGCGTCAACGGAACAATTTCGATATTCCTCGGGAATCGAAACGGACTCGGGTTCGCACAATACTTTTACAATTCCTTCCATAGGCTGTTCCCCTCCTTTTCGGTCAAGCCAAATGCTTGTTGCCATTTATTCTAGCATGTCTTTCCCAGAAATGCAACTGTATTTCAGATTCAAGCCGTTTATTTTTTCGTATTGCCCCGATCATCCTGCCTTTCCCTCTCCCAATCCCCACTTTTTCGTTGACGCACCGGCACAAACGCAGTATAATAAGCATGGCACAATTCCCGTGATAAGGAGGTCACGCCATGCAGGATTGGCTTCATTACTTCTTTCTGAGTTTCTTTTCGGATACCTACACGCACGAGGCGCACAAGCGCAGCCTTCTGAACGGATTCGGCTGTTTTTTTCTCTCGCTTGCCATTTTGCTCGGTCTGCTCTTCGGCGGATATCTGCTGGCCATGCCCGCCCACTATCGCGATGCCAGTGCCTATCGGCAGGCACTGTACGCGGCACTGGGCGACCCGAGCCGCATTGTCAAGGTTGAAAACGGCGTGCTTTCCGTATCCGATTTGCAAAATGTCCCCACCGTCATCTCCCCCACTGCGCCGTCGGACGAGGATTGCCTGATCATTCTCGACACCCGCGACATTCGAAACACCTTCGTCGCCTTCACGGTATCGTATACCGGAAAAGACGGCAGCGAATTACCCTATGAAACGTATCTCGCGCTCGACGAGGCGGAGAAATCAGACTACGTCTTTTCCGTACAATACTCGGATGTCCCGATTTGCTTTACGCAGGCGCTTCTTGCCTCCTACGAGCAATATCTGCGCACCGTGACGGACGAAGCCGTCCAAAGTCGCTATGCCGAGCTGCTGGCAAGCAAGCAGGATACGGACGCCTATGCCCTTGCGCTTTACGAGCTGTACGTGACCGCCTACTATCCGGCCGAGGTTGCCGCGCTGGATCTGTATGCCTTTGCGCCGACGTTGCGCACATACTATGACGATCTGGTCGAACACGCGGGTTCGCGTCCGTTTTTCGTGATGTATGACGATTTTGTTTATGCCCGTTTCTACGGTGCAGGCGATATCGTCTACACCGTTTCCGCGCCCGCATCGCAGTTGGACGATCAGCTTCTCTCCTGCGCAGACGAGGCGCAAACGCAGCTTTGCATCGACCGCTTCCTCCGCCACGCTTTCCGCGCCACGTCAAACACCATCGTGATCGAATATATCTTTAACTTCATCCGTCTGAGTTCCCTGCTGATTCTGGGCGGTCTTTTGCTCACGGTGCTGACATGGCTGCTTTTCAAGACGACGAAAAACCACAAATATGCCGCCTATCTCACATCTTTGCAGATTCTGCTGCTGTACACACCGATGGCGGCCGTCGTCGGCGGCGTGGTGGGATTTGTGCTGAGTTGGTTTGCAGGACGCGGCACAGCCTATCGGGTCGCGGTCATGTGCTATGCGGCCGTGGCATCCTGCCGCATGATCCTCTACACACTGCGCACCTTGCTGCGCGAACGAAATACTTAAAAATCGACCGGCGCGAAGAAAGTTCTTCGCGCCGGTACTTTTTTACATCAAATCAGTTGGATTCCCAAGGACGGCTCCACCACGGACAGCGCATCCACATCCACGCCGATGCAGACCGTATCGCCTGCGGACGCAGCGTCGGTTTTTACGATGACCCGCGCCTGACCGACCTCACATACGGCATATCGCTCATTTCCGTAATCAAGGATTTTTTCGACGGTCGCCGTCATGCCGTCCGACGCGATTTGCGCGGCGGACACCGGAAAGCGGAAGCTGAGCGCACAGCCGCAGATTTTCTCGCTGACATGGGAGAAAATCTCCTCCGTCATGCGCCGGGTGCAGGGGAACCTGTGCCCGCCGATGTACACGTCATGCTGCCACTTCTTTGTCTGCTTTTCGCGGCCGTTACTCGTTTCGGTGACGGTCGTTTTTTCTTTCAGGATGGTGCCGTCGAGATGATTCTCGGTCGGCAACGCCTGTGCGACCGCTTCCCCGTCGCGAAGCAGAGTGATTTGTTTTTGCGCAATGTCTATGACGGTATTGCCTTTTGTGCAAGGCTTGCTGCCGTCCTGTGTCGCAAACAGGATCTGCCCGTCCACGTTCAGCGTCAGAAGTGCCGTGCCGCCGATGTTTTCCACATCCAGAATCTCGGCTTTGCAAGCTCCCTCTCCGACGCTGACCGCGCCGCAGGGAATCTCCAGATCGTAGGTGCCATCCGCAACGGCCAATGCCGGCGGGAGCGGGATTTCCTGCGTGCCGATATGCAGCACGCCATCGGCGACCGTACCGACCGCCTGTGCAAACGGTGGAATACGCGGGATCGCATTCTCCCCCGTCTGCGCGTCGAACACGTGGATTTCCCGCAGATCGACCGCCACGTCAATCACCTCGCCGCTTGCATAATAGCTGCCCGCCGGGGCGCGCAGGATCACTCTCGTGGGGCTTTCCTCCGTGGCAATGTCGCTGGCGTCCATGTTGAAATCCGCGTATATCTGGTTGTTGACGCCAAGCTCCTCAACGTTCATGACCCGGCACTTGGTAATGTACGGAAATTCGCTGCAATTGGTGGTAATATGCTCCGCGCGAATGCCGATGGTTACAGGCGTTTCGCCATCGAGGTACTTTTTGTTCACCTTGCGGAAATACTCCGCCGGCGCATACAGCGCAAATTCCGTCCCGTCGAGTGTGACTTTGACGCGCTCGTCCTCTTTTTTCAGCTTGCCCGCAAAGAAATTCATCTGCGGCGTACCGATAAAGCCCGCCACGAACTGATTGCAGGGGTAGCGATAGAGATTACCGGGCGTGTCGATCTGCTGGATGAAACCGTCCTTCATTACGACAATACGCGTGCCCATCGTCATGGCCTCGGTCTGGTCATGCGTAACGTAGATGAATGTGGTCTGCAAGCGTCTGTGCAACTTGCTGATCTCGGCGCGCATCGCCGTGCGCAGTTTGGCATCGAGGTTGCTGAGCGGCTCGTCCAGCAGAAACACCTTCGGCTCGCGCACGATGGCGCGCCCGAGCGCAACACGCTGCCGCTGGCCGCCGGACATTGCTTTCGGCTTGCGATCCAGATATTCCGTGATGCCCAGAATTTCCGCCGCATTTTTCACCCGTCTGTCGATTTCCGCCTTGGACAGCTTGCGCAATTTCAGGCCGAAGGCCATATTGTCGTACACGGTCATGTGCGGATAGAGCGCATAGTTCTGGAAGACCATGGCAATATCCCGATTTTTCGGCGCGACGTAGTTCATGTACTCGCCGCCGATGTACAGCTCTCCCGCGGTGATCTCCTCAATGCCTGCGATCATGCGCAGCGTTGTGGATTTGCCGCATCCGGAGGGGCCGACGAAGACGATAAACTCCTTGTCCTCGATTTCCATCGTAAAGTCGTTGACCGCCTTCACGCCGTTGGGATACACCTTGTAAATATGATTCAATTTAAGGTTTGCCATCTTTTTCACCTCAAAAAATCGTTCGGCAACCGCCAAAAACGTCCGTTGTCACGCGGACAAGGCGTTTTTGCGGTGCAATTTTCTCAGTTTTCTTTTTCCGTGTAGCGGAAATAGCGGAAATCCGCCGTGTGTACTCCGTTGGAAAGGTCCTGACAGGCCATGCCCACGTACGGTCCCGTGAACGCCAGCGGGCGGTTGTACTCGTCGCTGAGCTTGGATGCATCGAATGCATCGCCTGCCGGGCTGTAATTCTCCCCATCCAGCGAATAGAAGAATTGGCCGTCGGCATGGTCTACGGCAAGTCGCATCCAAACGCCGCCCGTTTCCGGCAATGCGCAGATGCGCTCCAGACGGAAACGCGAATCGTCATACGTGATCTTCAGAAGCTCGCGCTGCTGCGTTTCGTCGTCATAGGAAATATACAGATAGTGCTGATTATTCTCACTGTAGCGATAGAGCAGACCCGCCCAATGGTTGATCTCCTCCGGCTGAAATTCCACCATCGTTTCGCATTCAAAGGTGAATGCCTCCTGACGGCGAACCAGAACGGATTGATCCTGCAGTGCAAGCAGGCTCTTACCGCCGCGGATGCGCAGCCACCCTTCCCTTGCGGACGGGTCGAATACCTGCTCGGAAATCGGCTGACGCAGGGTCATAAAATCAACATCCAACTTTTCGCCGCTATGGAAACGATAGCATTTATCGGCAAGGGTATTGGGTTGCGGCGCGTAGGCAAGGAAGCTGTCCGACGGATGGAGTGTACCGTTACACAGGTAAGGCCAGCCGTCGGCATGCCATTGCACGTTTTGCAGTGCGGTCTCTCTGCCCAGCACGCAGCGGCCGTCGGGAAGCGGTCTGCCGCACAGGTGCGCCATCATCCAGCGGCCGTCTTTGCCTTCGCAAAGGCTGGCGTGACCCGCTTTTTGCAGATAGCAGTCGGTTTCCCACGCCGTGATCAAATGCTTGTTCGGATGCAGCTCAAACGGCCCGAACGGAGAGCGGCTTCTGGCCAGCGTCGCCGCGTGCGGATAGCCGGTGCCGCCCTCGGCGGTGAGCAGATAGTAGTAACCGTCGCGCTTGAACATATGCGGCCCTTCGGTGATTTTCCGCTCCGTCCCCGTGAAGATGCGCCGCGGTTTTCCGACAAGCTTTTGCTGCTGCGCGTCATATTCCTGCATGAGAATGCCGGTAAAACGCTGTCCGTCATCGTCCTTGCGGTAATCCCAGCGCATATTGAGCAGATATTTCTTGCCGTCGTCGTCATGGAAAAGGGACGGGTCGAATCCGCTACCGTTGAGATAGACCGGCTCGCTCCACTCCCCGTCGATGGTTTCGCAGGTCGTGAGATAGTTTTCCGTATCTTTCAGATGGCCGTCGAGCCACTGTCTTTGGTTGGTAAAAATCAGCCAGAATTTGCCGTCTGCATAAGAAAGGGCGGGTGCCCAAATGCCCGTGGATGCTGCATCTCCGCGCATATCCAGCAGTTTCAGATTGTTCAGGGGGTAGGCAACCGTGCGCCAGTTCGCCAGATCCTCCGACGCGGAGATCTTCACGCCCGGGTAATACTCGAACGTCGATGTGGCAATGTAGTACGTGCCGTCTACGTAAATCATGCACGGATCCGGATGAAATCCTCTCAATACGGGATTTTTGACTTGATATTCCATAGAACCTCCATTTTTATTCCTTGACACCCGAAGACAGGGATATGCCCTGCAACAGGAATTTCTGCGAGAACAAATAGATGACCAGCACCGGCACCGCCGAAACGGATGCCGCCGCCATAATGCTTGCTTTTTCACGGTCGTACTCGCCTTTGAGCTTTTCCAGTCCCGCGGTCAGTGTCAGATTTTCATCGGACATCACGAGCGACGGCCACAGCAGATCATTCCAGCTTCCCAAGAAGGTGAACATGGCGACCGTCACCAGCACCGGCACGATCTGCGGCAGAATGATCTGAAAATACGTCCGGAATTTGCTTGCGCCGTCAATTGCCGCGGCATTGTCCAAATCCGTGGGAACCGAATACATGAACTGCCGAATCAGGAAGATGTTGCCGACCCCGGAAAGTCCCGGCAAAACCAGCGCCCAGATCGTGTTTTTCATGTTGAGGGAGGAAACGATGGCGTACTGCGGGATCAGGTTGATAACACCGGGGATCATCATCGTCACCATCAGGACGGTAAAGACCAGATTTTTTCCCTTGAAATTCAGCCTTGCATAGCCGTAGGCCGCCATGGAATCGACCAGAACGGTCAAAAACGTGGAAAGCACCGCCACCACCAGCGAATTGCTGAACCATTTCGCCACGGGTTGTCCGGACGCACCGGATAGCACTTTCTCGTAAGTTTCGAATGTCAGCGGCTCTTTCACGTAGTCCAAGCCGTAAAAAGTAAACGCGTCGTCCGTGTGCAGCGAGGTTTCGAGCATGGACCAAATCGGTATGATCCAAAGCGCGCAGATCGCCACCATGACGAGAATCAGGACGCATTGGCCGATGGGGAACGGTTTTTTCTGGGCTCGGTAAATATTCGTATTTTTCATAAGCCTTCCCCTCAATCCTTTGCCTTCATCATCTTGAACTGGATCGCGCTGAACACGGAAATGATCAGTCCCAACAGCAAGGCCATTGCCGATGCAATGCCGGCAATGTTCAGTTCGATCATCGAGCGAATATTCTGCATCAGCGTGGTATTGTAGACATCGCCGCCGTACATGGCCGTTTGTCCGAACACGTTGAATCCGCCGATCGTTCCCATGACCGTGGAGTACAGGAGCTGAAAGCGCATTTCGGGCAGCGTAATTTTCCAGAATTTTTTCCATGCATTCGCGCCGTCCAGATTCGCCGCTTCATAAAGGCTCGGAGAAATGTTTGACATCGCGGACATGAAAATGATCATGTTTCCTCCGACACCCGCCCAGACCGTGAAGATAAAAATAACGATCCACGCGCGCGGCACGGTATCCACCGCAACGCCGTTCTCGAACAGGATGTTTCGTCCCCAGTTCACGTCCAGCAGGTTGAAAAAGTCGTTCACCGGCCCCAGATCCTGATTGAACAGCCAAAGAAAAATCAGCGCGACCGTCGCCACGGACAAAAGAGACGGCGCGTACAAAATCGCCTGAAAGACGGAGCGCAGGCGACTGCTTTTGATGGCGTTGAGCAGAACCGCAAACAGCATCGGCACGATAATAATCAGCGGTGTCGCCACGGCCGTGTAGATCAGCGTCGCACGCAATCCCTCAAAAAACAGCCGATTGTAGTACGTATCCCCCGCTTCTCCCGTAAAGGTGAATATTTTTTTGAAATTTTGCAGTCCGACGAACACCGGCGTGCCGACCATGTCCCACTGGAAAAAGCTCATCACGATCCCGACCACGAAGGGCACAAGGAAGAAAATCGCGAAAAACACCAGATGCGGCCCGATAAATATGGTCGACTGCAGCTGATTGACGACCGTGTGTTTCCGTTTTTGCGCCTTATGCGGTTTCGCGCCCGTAAACATCTCCACGGAGGCCGTCGGAAATCCGTTTATGCACAGAGATTTTTCGTTTTTCTTCATTTCATATCACCTATTGTGAAGATATGCGGCAACCTCTAAAACGCGTTTTTTGCGCGTTTTAGAGGTGCCCGTTTTCGGTTTATTTTCCCGTGTTCAATTCCTTTGCCAGTGTCTCGCCTTCCGACGCGGCCGCCTTCAGCGCCGCTTGGATGTCGGTGGTTCTACCCTCGCACAGGTCGGCGACATACTTGCCGATCTCGCTGGTGATTGCCTTATAGGTATTTACCTTGACGGGCGAAACGATTTGATCCAGCTTCGTGGAAAGATAGCCCCATTCCAGCGCCATATACTCGGCGTTCTGCGAAACATCGGCTCTGGCCGCGACCTTGCCGCCTTGGCACCATATGGCGCTGTTGTCAATCATGTACTTGATAAAGGTTCCGACGGCTTTCTGCTTGGCCTCGTCCTGCTGTCCGCCGTTGGCGGTGTTGAACATGGCAAAGACATGGCTGTCGCTGGAAACGGCTCTGTCGGCCGCATCGTTCACCTTGGGCATCAGCGCGACGCCCGCATCCAATCTGCCTTCCACCTTTGTGCACGCGGAGGGTGCGGACCAAATGCCGTCAATGGTGAACAGCGCACGACCCTGACAGAAAATATCCAAGTGATCCTTGCCGGATTCGGAGCTGACGGAAATGCCGTCGGCATTCTTCGTCAGCGGCATGCTCATGATCGCCTGTGCCGCTTTCTCGCCCTCCGCGCAGGCAAACAGCGCGCTGTACGGGTCGCTCTCGCTGACGGGATCGATTCCCTGCTGGGCAAGGAAGCTCAGAAACATCGCCTCGGTGTAGGAGAAGTTGAACGAAATACCGTATGTGACCTGACGGGGATTCGTGTTGTCGTAAGCCGCCATCGCCATTTCGACCATTTTCTCGACGGTGAAATCGTCGCTGAGAATATCCGCCTCCGTGTAGCCATCAGGGATCAGCTCGCGGTTGTAGAACAGAACGGTGGGCAGCACGTCGTAAACCATGGCGTACATCTTGCCGTCAAATTCGCAGGACGACCAGCTATCACCCACATAGTCCGACGATTTGATCGCGTTATCCGCCAGAAGCTGCGTCATATCCCACAGCATATTGTTCGAAACATACTGCGGAACGCGGGACTTGTGAATCAGGCACACATCCGCCGTGGATTTGTCGGTGAAGCTGTTGGTGATCTTGTCATAGTGACCGCCTTCCGCCTGTGCGCTTGCATTGACGTAGATCTTCCCCTTGTATTCCTTGTTGAAATTCAGGATCAGATCCTGCATATACTTCGCGTCCGGTCCGGTGATCGGATGCCAGAAGGTAATGTTTACCGCGTTTCCTTCGTTGGCGGGATCGTCCTGCGGCTGGCAGCCCGTGATCATTGCGCACAGCCCCATCAGCAAAACGACGGACAAAACAACAGATACAATACGTTTTTTCATAATGCACATCCCCTATTATCGTTCATTGATTTCCTTGATCTTGCTCAAGTCCAGCTTGGGCTTGTGATTTTCATCCAGCAAGCCGTTGACCTCTTGGTAGACATCCGTCAGTTGCGTATAGCAGTAGCCGTATACGTTCTGCATGGACTTCACGGCGGTCGTCAAATCATCATACTTGCGAATCAGTTCCGCTTCGTCGGAAACCTTTCCGTTATAGCCCCATCCGTTGCCGCTTGCAAGGGCAATGCCGCCGTATTCGCTGAGAATGACGGGCTGGCCGCGATAGGCGTTGCCTTGGGCAAAGGCATACTTGTACTGCCCGTGGGCGACACGGTTGGCGAAAATTTCCTGCAGGCCGTCGGCATATCGGCTCAGCATATGTGCGCCGTCGCCGTCGTAATCGTGGAGCGTGAGGATGTCGGAGCAGGTGTGCTCCCATCCGTCGTTGGTAACCACGGGACGCATCGCGTCATATGCCTTGGTGATCCAGTAAATGCCCTTGGTGAAGGCTTGTTGGGTCTTGGATGTGAACACATCCGGAATGCCCCAGCTTTCATTGAACGGCACCCACGTGATGATGCAGGGGTGATTGTACTGCTGCACGACCGCATTCGTCCATTCGTCGGTCAGTTTCTGCACCGCTATGTCCGTAAATTCATACCCGGCCGGAAATTCTCCCCAGACCAGCATACCCTCCCGGTCACAGCAGGCCAGAAAACGCTCGTCCTCGACTTTTTGATGCAGGCGCATACCGTTGAATCCGGCGGCCTTGGTCATCGCAATGTCGTGCAGGGCCGCCGCCGTATCCGGCATCGTGTAGCCGGACGAACGCCAGTAGTTCTGTGCCAAAATCAATTTCTGATACAGCGGCGAATTGTTCAGCCGAATCCCGTTTTCGTCCGCCTCGATTTTGCGCATACCGAAGTAGGAGCCGACCCGATCGACTTCCTTGCCGTCTTTATACAGGACAAATTCCACGTCGTACAGGTTGGGTGCCTGCGGGCTCCACAGGCGGAGCTTGAAGTCGAATGCATCACATCGCAAATCCATCGTCAGCGATTGGCTGAGACGATTGACCGATACACGCGCACCGGAAATCGGAATGTCCTCGTAGGATATTTTCGTTTCGATTTCCAAGCCGCGGCATGCGCTCGTGAAGTCGTAATCCATGTGCACGCATTCTCCGTCGACGTCGGGCGTGATTTTCACGCGCTCCAGCCGCTGCGCACAGACGACCTCGCTCCATACCGGTTTCCAGATTCCCGTGGTCTGGACATACCAGCAGCCGTAGCTGTCTTTCAGCCAGCGCTGTTTGCCGCGCGGCTGTCTGGTGTCGAAAGAGTCTGCACAGCGAACGGTCAGCTTGTTTCCCCCTGCGTGCAGGCAATGCGTCACGTCAAAGGAGAATCTGCACGCGCCGCCGAGGTGGCGGCCGACGTAAATACCGTTGACCCACAGGTCGGTCTGATAATCCGCTCCCTCAAAATTCAGGATGTAACGCCGACCGTCCTCCGGTTTCGGCTCGGGGAGCACGCGTTCGTACCAAACGACCTTATGCGCGCGCTCATCCCCGATGCCGCTTGCCGGCGTTTCATAGGAAAACGGCACGCGGATTTTTCTCGGATTTTCGGGGAAGGTTTTATAGAATTCCTTTTCGATGCCTTCGTCCGCATCGTCGAATGCAAAGTCCCATTCCCCGCACAGGTCACACCATTGCCGCCGTACAAACTGCGGGCGGTAATAATCCTTATTAAAGCATTTCATCATAATCGTTCTCTATCTTCCTCTTATTTGGACAGCGTGAACGTCGCTCTGGTATGCTCGCCCATGTTCTGCATATCAAAGGAAATCTGCACTCTGCCGTTTTCGGCATTCCATCCGTCGGGCGCATACTGCGACAGGTCAATCTCCCAGACCTCTCCGCTCATGGAAACCGCGACATCGGGGGCTTTCTGCGTGCCCCACGGATAGAACGGCAAGCCTTCCGTGCGAACGTCCTGCGCGTTTGGGTCGCGGGCGGCTCTGTAGAAATTGTCGAGGTGGAAATAAACGCTCTTGGTGTAGCTCTGCGTCGCCTCATCGTAGAAGTCCACGCGCATACCCAGCGTGCTGTTTTTATCCAACTGCTTCAGTTCGCCCTCGGTCTTTACGATCACTTGGAATTTTTCGGGGATTCCCTCATAGGTGATGCAGCCGTTGGCGTGCGCCTGACCGACAAATTTCCCGTCAAGGCCGCGGCTGTCGCCCATGCCCAGATACATCGTATTGCAGGTTCTGTCAAAATGCTGATAGCTGCCGACATAGCCGGCCAGATTGTCCTCGTAAAGCTCGCGGCAGCCTTCCAAACCGCGGTATCTGTCCTCATAGTAATACTGTGTCTTGATATCGTCGGCAAATGCGTCGCGTGCATTGAAATCGTCGAAATCCTTCGCTGCGGAGTCTTTGTTGATGGTGATGTAAACGACGCCTTCGGCGGGAACCGTACCCGTCCAAACGGTGCCGGCCGTATTGACGGTTTTCACACCTTCGGCCACCAGCTCCGCGCTGGAAGCTCCGTCAAAGCTGCTGGCGTGCTGTGCGTCGATGCGGTACACTCTGCGCTCG
Source organism: uncultured Oscillospiraceae bacterium (assembly GCA_964435375.1). GTDB lineage: Bacteria > Bacillota > Clostridia > Oscillospirales > Oscillospiraceae > Faecousia. The sequence continues at coordinate 46,159 of CAYSYK010000009.1, forward strand.
CCGCCGGCAAATGCGGGATTCGCCAAATTGAGCTTCACGCTTCTGTCCCCTGCCGTCGAGAGGTTGCCGCTTTCATCCTTTGCGGAATTGTCGTTCCAGATCAGGATGCCGATTTTGTCGTCCGTAGAGGAAACCAAGGTCACGATTCCGCTGTCGTCGGAATCGGCCACGGCCTCATATCTCCAGACGGGCATATCCATATACGCCTTGAGCGCATTGTATGCCGCCTTGACGGTGCCGTCCTGATGAATCAGGCCATAGGGGTCATAGCCGCCGGTCGATTCCATGAACTGCGCCCAGTAGATCCACTGCACCGTTGTTCTGCTGACGGCCTCCATCAGGCCGTTGAGCGTATCGGATGCGCCGCCGTAATAGTTGAAGGGGCTGAGGATGCCGTCGTTCGAGCCGTTCTTATCGTTGAGGTATGAGAACTCATTGATATGAACCGCCGTCGTCAGGAAATACTTGTCCTTCGCCAAGCCCTGCACGACTTTTTCGATTTCGTTGGGGCCTTCCGCTTCCCGCACGTCATCGGGACGGAACCATGTATTTCCGTCAAGGTAGGTATGGAACGAGTAGAAATCCAGAGGCAGGTCATTGTTTTTGACCGCGGAAAGGAATCCGACCCAATCTTCCACGCCGATTTCGCCCAACGCAAATGCCGGTCCGCCGACCGTCGCGTCGGGATCGGCGCGCAAAATGCCTTTCACGCCGTAGACGTACATATCGTTGTATACGCCTTTGCCGGGTGCGCACTGGTTGCCCAAGCAGAAATCGTTCCAATCCAAGAAGCCGTCAAACGATTCGTCAAAAACGCCCCAGCATTTCAGAATTTCCAAATCCGGCTCGTTGTAAATTTCGTGATAGCCGATCTTGATGCCGGCATCGACGTAATGCTTGGCGTACTGATAGTAAACCTCTTCCCAGACCTCTTTCCAGTTCACGACGGATTGATCCAGATCGTTCCATTTTCCGTCGTCCTGCAAGGGATACGGGATGTAAGACCACGACATATACGGGCGGATGTCATATTCCGTCATATAGCGGACGATGGAATCAAGCTGCGAAAAATCATATTTCAGAGAAGAGGGGTCGATCGTATATCCGTCCTTCGCATTTCCGGAGCTTTCATAGGTATCGCCGACCAGATACTGGCCGCCGGTGCCGCCGCTCTTTCCGATGGACAGGTCAATTCGCAGGGCATCGGCATTCAAATCCGTAATGCGTGCGAAATCTCGTTCGTAGTTGCTCAGGGGCTGGATACAGCCCGCATTGTACATTGCCACTTTTTTCAGCAGCGGCGCATCGAGCGGTTTTTTGAAATCCGCCGTGATCGTAACGCCGTTCGCCGCGTCAAAAGGTTCCTCCGCCACGGTCGTGGTCGGTTCTTCGGGTTGGGCGCATCCGCCCAGCAGATTCATGCCGATCACGCCCATGAGCAGAGCTGCAATCCATTTAGTCCTTTTTTTCATCACTGCACATCCTTTCAGCTATGTTCGTTTGCGTTGCACTTCCGTATTCCATGTGCATTACAATATTTTGCTGGTAGTCACCGAATTTTTCTCCGAAGATATTCAGGCCACCGCAATTCACTGCGTCCGGTTTTACGCCGATCTTGAAGGATATGTAGTCATCCTTTTCAAGCTCAAGCTGGTCAATGGTGACCATGGATGCCTTGATTCCGTCGATATAGGTTCCGTTTTGGTCGACGGAAAAAGTTTTCAGCAATCCGTATTGTGTATAGGTATCCGACCACCACGACGGGTTCAGCTTCCCCCGTCGTCCCCCGAAGTCGCCGGGAGAAAGGTAGGTGCACACCTCGCGGCCGTTGATCCAGATGGTAATGTCCGACGGCCAATCGTTGCGATAATTGGAAACCTCGCTGCAAAGCTCCAGCGAAAAGCTGATTTTCTTTGCCGTATTGTTTTTCAGTACACCGTTCGGGAATTTGTACTCCAAAACGCCCTGCGACAGCCAAATAAGCTGCGCATCATAATGCGACGGCTCGTAAAAATTCTTGGCATCGTCATCGGGGCTTAAATACGAATGCTCTCCCACGATTCCGCAGGAGGAGCTTATGCCCTCTGCACTTGTGTAGTATCCGATGGGCATATTGACGACGATCTCCTCATCCGTTTCCATTTCGAATTTTTCCGCAAAATCGAATTGCACAAAATCAATTTTGCGCGAGCAGACCTTTTTTCTGCCGCGGATACCCGGCTGCTGCGCGGAGAAAAGCAGTCCCGTTTCCAGCAAAACATTTACGTGCATGGACACCGTGGAAATCGGCAATCCCAGTGCATCGGCAAGCTCGTTGACGCTCATCGACTCCTTGCTAACCAGCCAAATGATCTGCACACGTGTAGGCACGGAAAGCGCTCTGGCCACTTCACTGAGTTTTTCGATATCATTAAAATTCAACAACAAATTTCTTTCCATTGTCTGCTCCTTCTCGGTAACGGGGCTGTTGCATTTGAAAAATAACCGTAAGGAGGGGGCGGGCGCCCCCCGCCTTACGGTTACGGATTACAGGGTATTTTCGGCTCTGTGCGCGGAATGCGGATTATGCAACCAGCTCAAAGCGATCCAGCGCCCAAGGCTGATCCCATGCCGCATTGCCGGAAGTGTTCAGGCTCGTCACGCCGTCACGGGCGGAATCGTTGCCGTCGTCATCGTTGATGTTGATCATCAGGTCGATGCACTGGCCAACCTTGTTCTCCACGCCCGCGAATGCGGAGAAGTGGATCTTGTACTCCACGTTGTAGCCGTTATCCGTAATGGCAACGGCGGTCTCACGCGGAACGCCATCAACCCAGTCATACATCCAGTGCTGACCGCTGACCACATTGTTGGTCTGGACACGGAAGCCGCCCTCGCCGCAGTAGTCACCGGTGGGTCTGATGTTGCCCCAGCCGTTGTTGGGCAGGACACGGCAAGTGCTGATCCACAGCTCAACGCTGTCGTTGTTGTAAGAATCGCCGATCTGATTGTCGGGAGGTGTCACGTCGTTATCGGTGACCTCGACGAGAACGTACAGGTACTCGTCGGACCACTTCAGGTAAGCCTTGCCGGTTGCGCTGGGATTGCCCTCGGTGGAAACATTGATGTCAAGGCCGGCATCGCCGTACGCCGCATCCTTCGAACCGTCGATGGTGATGTCGCCGTCCAGCTTGGAGATGGTGTACTTGTTGCGGTTCCACGGATTCGCCTGCAGCTTGAAGGTGCAAGGCGCGTTGACCTCCGCGGCATCGCCGTCCTGATATGTCACGCTGAAATCGAACAGATCTTTCAGCTTGTAGTTGCCCTCAATGGCAATCTCGGCAGGAGCCGCAAGATCGACCGCGTATGCCTTGCCGCCGATGGTCAGAACCAGCGACTTGGTATTTGCGCCGGGAACGGGACGGATGTAGAGCTTGCCCTCGGACCATAGTGCCTTGAGCACGCTTTCGCCCACGTTGATCGAGCTGAAATCGGGGAATCTGACGTCACCGGTAAACATTCTGTCTCTGATGTCCTGATCTTCCACATCCCAGTTTGCACGGGCGGCGTTGACACTGGCCACGACGGTATTGGGGTCATTCTTGCCGTTGGCGACCAGCTTGGTGTTGGTCAGCTTTTTCACGCTGGAGTTATAGCCGTCGAAATTCTCGATGCCTGCCCAGCCGTTGCCTTCGTCGTTGATCAGAATGCCCATGCCGATCTCCTGTCCGATATGGGGGATCAGATCCTCTTCCACAGAGCCGAAGCCGTCGTTTTCGATTTTGATGACCCACTCGGCGGTGTAGCCTTCCTCGTTACGGACGCTCGCGCCGAAAGAGGAGTTGCGCTCATCGGTCAGGTGAGACCAGTATTCCCAGTATTTTTCGGTGGAGGAAGCGCCGCTCTTGATTTTCCAGCCGCCCTCGCTGGCAGCATCCTTGCGGTGGCCGCCCCAGCCGCCGTTCCAGTCGGAAGCGGCATACTTGTCGGTGTGCAGCAGTTCCAGACGCAGCTCGACAAAGTCATTGTCGTTGACGGTGCTGTCTTTCACTTCGACGAACACGTAGAAGTATTCGGAAGACCACAGGACATACGCCTTGGCGGTGGCACCGGTCTTGTCGGAGCGGATCTCGATGGGCGTTACGTCATCATACACGGAGTCTTTAATGCCGTCGGCAACGATGTCCGCAAGCTGACGTACTTCGGGGATCTCCACCACCAAAGACGTGCCGAAGCTCTCGGACCACTTTGCGCTGTAGCTCAGGTCGGAGTTGAAAACTTCCACTTCCCCTTCGGCCATTTCCGCGTCGCTGACGCCCTGCCAGCCCGTGAAGGTGTATCTGGTGGCGTCGACGGAGGCGGGAGCGGCGGGGATCGCCACTTTCGAGCCGGGCGCGACCTTTGCGCTGGAAATCACGGTATCCCCGTTGGTGAAGGTCACCGTATACAGGCTTACATCGCAAATGTCACACTTGTTGTCGTCATTCTCGTCCTTGTGATCGTGATCGGGAATTGCGACCTGCGCACCGCAGACATCGCACGCACCGTTCAGATCCGCATCCACGTGATCTGCGACGTCTTTCTTTTCCGCGCTGTGCTCGCAGGAAGCTGCGTGCCAGTGCTGCGTGTCATTGCTTTCCCAACTCTCGCTGTATGTATGCTCATGTGCCGTCGTACCGTTCGGGTCGGCCTTCGAGCCGGTCGTCGTATCGTCGCCGCTGCAACCGGCGAAGACCAACGACATCAGCATCACCAGAATCAGGATCATCGAAATAGTGACTCTTGTACGTTTCATTGCCGTTTTCTCCTTTAATGTAATTTTGTTAAGATTGGTTTGCGACCATCTCTGGCTTCATTTTACCACTGAAGGAACGCACTTGTCAATATATTGTGCACATAAATTTCAGTAAAATCGAAACTTTTTTGTTCATAAAAACCTGATTTTTGTCTTATTGGTCTTTAATTTCAGTATTTTTGCATAAGGTAAGCATTTGTTTGCCAAGATTTTTGTACCTTTTCCTAAGGATTGCTATTTTTTGTTTCAAAAAAGCTGAAGCAGTCGCGCAGCATTGCTTCAGCTTTTCTCGTGCACATTTCTGCTTGCATTCACGGCTTTCGGGATACAAGACCCCGCCTAACATTTGCGAAGCAAATATTTCACAGCGGAGCTATTTCACTTGGCGAAGCCAAATTTCACGCGCCAAAGGCGAATTTCGTTGAAAAAAGCACTTGCTTGCGCAAGTGCTTTTTTCATGGTGCCGCTGACCGGGATCGAACCGGTACGCTTTTTAGGGCGAGGGATTTTAAG
>CAYSYK010000010.1:0-48565 GCA_964435375.1 uncultured Oscillospiraceae bacterium
GACCCTTCAGAGCCTTGCCGTGGCGGGCTTCGTCACGAGCCATTTCGTGGACGGTATCGTGGATGGCATCGAGGCCGTTCTGCTTGGCGACCTTGGCCAGATCCATCTTACCGGCGGTTGCGCCGAACTCGCAGTCGACACGCCATGCCAGATTCTTCTTGGTGGAGGCGGTCATGTTCGGCTCGAGATCTTCGCCGAGCAATTCGGCGAACTTCGCGGCGTGCTCGGCCTCTTCATACGCGGCCTTTTCCCAGTACAGGCCAATCTCGGGATAGCCCTCGCGATGGGCGATGCGCGCCATGCACAGATACATACCCACTTCGCTGCACTCGCCCGTGAAATTGGCCATGAGCTGTTCGAAAATGAACTTCTTATCTGCCTCGGAAATGTCGGGATTGTTCTTAACGGTCTTGGCGTAGATGCCGTACTCGTGTTCGGCGGCCAGCTTGCCTTCTTCCATGACCTTGAACTTTTCGCCGCTGACTTTGCACACGGGGCACTTAAAATCGGCGGGCATTTCCTCGCCCTCGTAGACATAACCGCAGACGGGACATACAAATTTTTTCATGATGATTTCCTCCTGATTTTTCATTCGTGATTGTATTTATTGCTGCGCATCGCAGCAGGTTTGACAGAGTCCTCCGAAGCTGAGCACGCATTGCTCCACGTGCGCACCGACGGCTTGGCCGACCTCGCACTTCATCTGCTCCGGCACGGCAACATCCGGCAGGTCAATGACTGCCTGACAGCGGCGGCAGATAAAATGCGCGTGCGGCGCGGTATTGAAATCGAAACGCTCCACCCCGCCGACCGTGCCGACGCTGCAAATAACGCCGTCTTTCCGAAAAGCGGCCAGATTGCGGTAGACCGTCGCACGCGAGATGTCCGACCGCTCGCGGCAGAGCATTTGGTACACGGTTTCCGCGGAGGGGTGCGCGGTCGTGCGCTGCAAGCAGTGCAAAATCGCCTCGCGTTTGCCGTAATGTTTTTCTTTCTGTAACATAGGCGGTCTCCAAAATAAGAATGAGTATCATTTACATTTCAGAGTATAGCATATGGTTTTTCATTTGTCAAGCACAAAATGAGAATTATTCTCATTTTAAAAAGTGCCCTCGGATGAGAGCACTTTTCAATACCAGCGGGTCAGCGCCGCGGGCGCGTGGATATAGCGTTCGTGCTGCTTGGCCTCCGGCCTTGCGTGCACGCCCGAAACCAATCCCAGCATGGCAAACAGCGACATGATGGAGCTGCCGCCGTAGCTGATGAACGGAAGCGTCAGGCCGATGACGGGCAAAACACCGACGTTCATGCCGACATTCATCAGCGTCTGGAAAATCAGGGTCGCCGCCACGCCGAAGCAGATCATGCGCCGCAGATAATCGGGGCTTTTCATGCCGACGCGGATGCAGCGGTAAATAATCAGGAAAATCAGCACCAGCGTCAGCATACAGCCGAGAAAGCCGAGCTCTTCGCCGATGGCGGAAAAAATGAAGTCGGTGTGCTGGGCAGGCAGGGCATCGGGCGTCTGCGTGCGGGTGCCGTTGAACAGCCCCTGCCCCGTCAGGCCGCCACCGCTGAGCGAGCGCTGGGCGCGCAGGGTCTGGAAGCGTTCTTTCAGGCCGTCGGGGTCGATGCTCGGGTCGAACAGCACCAAAATGCGGTTTTTCATGTAGTCATATTTTTCGGGCAGGAGGTTCCACACGACGGGCACCGCCGCGGCCAAGCCGCCGCCCGCCAGCGCGAACCATAACCAATGCACGCCGCCGCACAATGCCATCATCACGAAAATAAACACGAAAATCAGCGACACGCCCGCGTCACCGGAGACGACGAAGTTCAGCCCCGCGACCAGCGCCAGATGGAAGCACATATGCACCACCGAAGGCGGTTTGGAAATGCGATTCTGATGGGAGGCCATGACGGAAGACAAAATCAGCACGAAGGTGATCTTGCAAAATTCCGCCGGCTGGATCGCCATCGGAAATCCGGGAATTTCCAGCCAGCTCGTGTTGCCCGAGTTATAGTCCTCGCCGAGCGGGGTTTTCAGCAACAGGAGCAAGAAACAGTTGAATGCGACCAGCGCGCCGCGGTGCTCGGATATAAAATCGGCATCCACCGCCGACATCAGGATATACATGACGACGCCCAGACAGACAGCGATGGCCTGAATGAACACATAGCGCAGCGTGCCGTTGCAGTGCGTCGTGCTTGCAACGATCAGGCAACCATAGCCCGAGGTGAGCAACGTGAGCAGAAGCAGCACCAGATCACCTTTTTTCAAAAAGGCCAGCACTTCCGACACATAGGCGGTATAGCGTATTTTTTCCCACAGTCGTCGCATCGGCGCACCTCCTCTCCGGGACATTGTAACATTGCAAGCAAAAATTGTAAACCACTTTTCCGTGAACAAAAATCAAAAGGCGGATTTTATTCCCGGAACAGGAGCAGGCTGACCCACGTCACCACGTTTTCGCCGTACTGGAAGGAAATGCCCATTTTTTCCAGCGCGGGGATGATGTTGATGCCCTGACTTTCGACGCAGGGGTGCATTTTCTCCGGGAAACGGCAGGGCTTCCCGTCAAGGTAGGCGCATTTTTCACAGACGGCGCACGCCTCGGTGGACAGAATATACGGCGTGATTCCCTGCTCGCGCAGTAACGCGCCGACACGGTCGGTCATCTGCTCGTGCGCGGCGCGGGTGGCCAGTGTCGCGTGCATATCGGAAATGTCGTCCACCTCCGTGATCGTGGAGATCATCAGGCAGGAAGTATACGACAGGCACTTCCCTTTGCATTGCGCCACGCTCCCCACGCCGGGCGGGCACGCCCAGCTTTTGCCGTACATGGTGCATTCGTTTTCGCAGATCCAGCGGACGCGATCGGAAAATTCCAGCTCTTTCGGGTCGACAAACCCGTAAATATAAAGCGGCAGCTCGGAAAGCTGCGCCTCCAAACGTTGCGTATCGAGCATATCGTATCCTCCTTTTTCCCTATGATAACACATTTGCCCGCCGATTTCCAGCATCGGCGCAAAAATCTCCAATTCCTGCATAATCTGTCTGCAACTGCAAACACTACCTCCGAATTCCAAAATTCAGGAGGTATCCCATGATACGCAAAAAAATGATTTGCGCCGTTCTGGTCGCCGTCTGTCTGCTCGGTACGGCCGTCGGCGCGACGGCATTGGAAGTCGACTGCGACAATCCGTTTTCGTTCAGCGCGGCGCATTTTTCGCAGGAATCGCTGGAAGGCGTCTGCATCACCGGCCTGCCCGACCCGAACGTCGGCACGGTCAAGCTGGGGCAGCGCGTCATTCGCTGCGGCGACATTCTGACCGCCGAGCAGCTTGATACGCTGTACTTCCATCCGCTGCGCACGCAGGAGGATGTGGACGCCGTGGTCACGTATCTGCCCATTTACGAAAATCGTGTCGAAAAGGCGGCGACCGTGACCGTTTCCGTCCGCGCAAAGCGCGACAAGCCGCCCGTCGCCGAGGACGGCAGTCTGGAAACGTATAAAAATCTGCCCAACACGGGCGCGCTGAAAGCCTATGACCCCGAGGGCGAGGCGCTGACCTATACGCTGATTCGCGCGCCCAAGCGGGGCGACGTCACGATCGACGAAAACGGCACGTTCGTCTACACGCCGCGAAAAAATCGAATCGGCACGGACTCGTTCTCCTACACGGCGACCGACCCCGCCGGCAACGTTTCGCGGCAGGCGACCGTCACGATTGAAATTCTCAAGCCCAACGACCGCCAAACTTATGCCGACACGCTCTACAGCGATTGCCGTTTTTCCGCCGAATGGATGCGAAACGCCGGTATTTTTACGGGCGAAATGATCGGCAATCGGCTCTGCTTCCGCCCGGAAGCAGAACTGACGCGCGGGGAATTTTTGACGATGCTGGTCGAGCTGCTGAACGTCCCGATCGACGCGGATGCCGCCTACACCGGCTTTACGGATGAATGCCCGTCGTGGCTGCGCCCGTATCTGGCCGCCGCACTTCGCGCCGGACTGACCGCAGGCTGGAGCGGCGGAAGCGTGTTCGGTGCGGACGAACCGATCAGCGCTCAGGAGGCCGCCTTGCTGCTGCAAAACGCACTTGCCTTCCCCCTGTCCACGGGCGCCGACGGAGAAAGTGCCGATCTTCTGACCGTCATGGCCGAAAACGGCATTTTGCTCTCTCGCGACGGCGGCGTGACCCGCGGCGAAGCGGCCAATGCGCTCTATCGCGTCAGCCGTCTTTCCGCGACCGCACCCGGTATGCTCACGTTCGCAAAACTTTCCTGAAAAGGTTTCTTTCACCCGGCATTTTGCAATGTCGGGTGAATTTTTTACGGCGTGATGCCGTAAAGGCGCAGGCCGTTTTCCAGCGTTGCGCGCGCAACCTCCTCGCATGAAATGCCGCGAATTTCGGCCAAGCGCTCGGCCATGCGATACAGGTAGAGCGGGCTGTTGCGCTTGCCGCGCAACGGTTCGGGTGCCATATAGGGGCAATCCGTTTCCAGCACGATGCGCTCGAGCGGAACGGCCGCCGCCGTTTCCACGGCCTTGCGGGCATTTTTGAACGTCAGAACACCTGTAAAGCCGATGTACCAGCCGCGTGCAACCAGCCACTCGGCCATCTCCGCCGAGCCGGAATAGCAATGAAATACGCCGCGGACATTCGGAAATTCCGCCACGATTGCCATGCTGTCCGCGTGCGCGTCGCGATCGTGCACGATGACGGGCAGATGCAACTCGTCGGCCAGCGCCATCTGCGCCCGAAACGCGCGCTGCTGCACGTCGCGCGGGATATCCTCGTAATGGTAATCCAGCCCGATCTCCCCGATCGCCTTGATTTTTTCGTACTGTCGGCAGAGGCGGCGGTATTCGTCCAGAAGCTGCGCGTCGACCTCGTCGGCGGCATCGGGATGAGAACCGACTGCGCCATAAAGCCACGGGTATTCCTGCGTCAGGGCGCACACCGCATACGACGAGCGCACACTGCACGCCGGGTTCATGACCCACGCAACATTTTGCGCGGGTATCTGCGCAAGCAACTGCGCACGATCTTCATCGAACGCCCGATCGTCCAGATGGGCATGTGTATCAAAAAGCAACGGTATTCCTCCCCCGCCCCATGTGTTTTTCCTTTATTTTATCCGCAATTTGTCCGTCTGTCAACCGCGGCGGCATAAATCTCGGCGCGGTGGCATAGGCTTTTCCAGCAGGGAGGGATCATATGGAAATCACGCTGCCTCACCGTTTGGAGCTGAACGAACGAAAACTGCTGAGCCTGTCGGGCACGACGGAGGTCATCAGTTTTGACGAGGGCGCGGTGGTGCTGAAAACCGAACTCGGACAGCTCACCGTCCACGGGAAAAATCTACAACTGAAAAGCCTGACCCCCGAGGGCGGACAGGTCACGGTGGAGGGGCAGATCGACGCGATGATCTATGAAGATCCCCGTCCGAGCGGCGGCCTGCGCCGCCTGTTCCGATGATCGCCCCGACGCAGGAGGCGCTGTATTTTGTCTACGCCGTTTTGCTCGGGATTTGGCCTTCGCTGGTCTACGGATTCCTGCGGCCGCTGCGGCCGCGCCTGACGGCGCTGTGCGACGCGATTTTTCTCGCCGCATTGCTGCAAAGCTGGCTTATTCTGGCATTTGGCGTCTGCCGCGGCGACATTCGCCCGGGCTATACCTTCGGCCTTTTGCTCGGCATTTTCGTGTTTGAGCGGAGCGTCGGGCGACTGCTTCGTCCCGTTTTTCGGCTGTTTTGGCGCGTCGTGCTGCTTCCTTTGAAAAAAACTTGGAAAATTTTGCGAAAAATTTACAATTTTCTGTTGGCAAACTTCAAAAAATGGGTTACAATAATAGTTACGATTACGAAAGCGGGAGGCGACGATCATGGCAGGAAAAAAAACCGTCAAGCTGGTGTTCAAAAGAACGGGGCCGGTCACAAAGGCCGCCATTCTGGCCGCGGTCGTGCTGTCGCTGGTCGCGCTGGTCGCGCTGTACGGTGCCATCGGCCGGATACAGGACAATTATAATGCCATGCGCGAGCAGGCCATGGAGCTGGAGTCGGACAACAATCGGCTTGAAGACCGCATCGGCTCGCTCGGCACGCTGGAAAGCGCACTTCGTATCGCCATGGAAGAGCTGGGTCTGGCATTCCCGGACTCCGTGATCTTCACCCCCGGCAACTAAAGGATTTGGAGGAATCAGAATAACCTATGGATTTGACCGTCGGAGCCGTTTTGGAAGGAAAAGTAAAATCTATCTCCAGTTTTGGTGCATTTATTGCCCTGCCCGAGAATATGACCGGTCTGGTACATATTTCCGAGGTGGCGAATACCTATGTCAGTAACATTCGCGACCATCTGACGGAGGGGCAGGATGTAAAAGTCATGGTGCTCGGAAACGAGGACGGCAAGCTCAAGCTGTCGATCAAGCGGCTGCAGCCGCGGCAACCGCGGCAAGGCACTGCCAACGATCGCCCGCGGCAGACGCGTACCGCCACGCCCACACCGCCGCCAGCGCCCAAGACCGCCGACCAGCTTTTTGAAGAAAAGCTGAAAAAATTCATGGCCGAGTCGGACAGCAATCTCTCCTCCCTGCGGCAATACGATCAGCCCAGACCGCGCAGGCGGCGCTGATTTTTAGGAAACGGATTCCCACGGCGGCCACGCCGCCTCGGAATGACGCGGCAAATAGGCTTTGCGACAAATTTTTCGCCCCTGCGGATAGCCGCAGGGGCGAATTGTTATTCATCGTACGTGTTCGGGACGGGCGTGACCACGGGCGTCCCGTCGCGGTTGAGCAGAACCGTTAGGCCGCCCGTATAGCCGGCGGCGTGGTAGAGATAGTTGACACCGGTCTTGGTATCCACCCAGATCTCGTTGCTACCGAAGACACCGTCGGAATAGGCCTTGACAAATCGCTTTTCTTCTTTGCCCATCTTATTTTTTCACTCCCTCGACAACGCCGTTGGCCAATCCGACCAAGCCCTGCATTTCGCTGGGGATGATGATCTTGGTCGCCTTGCCGTCGGCAACTTTCTCCATCGCCTCGATGGATTTGAGCTTGATAACCTGATCGTTGGGGGCTTGGGCATTGAGCAGACCCATGGAGTCCGCCAGTGCCTGCTGCACCTTGCGAATGGCCTCGGCTTCACCCTCGGCTTTCAGGATCGCGGCCTCGCGCTCGGCCTCTGCTTTCAGAATGGCCGCCTGCTTTTCGGCATCGGCGCGCAAAATGGCGGACTCTTTTTCGCCTTCGGCGATCAAAATGGCGGATTTTTTCTGGCCTTCGGCCTGCAAGATGGCCTGACGGCGGTCGCGCTCGGCCTTCATCTGCTTCTCCATGGACGACTGAATGTCGGACGGAGGCAGGATGTTTTTCAGCTCCACGCGGTTGACCTTAATGCCCCACGGGTCGGTCGCCTCGTCGAGAATGGCACGCATTTTGGTATTGATGATGTCGCGCGAGGTCAACGTCTGGTCAAGTTCCAGATCGCCGATGATGTTACGCAGGGTCGTTGCGGTCAGCGTTTCCATAGCCGCCATGGGATGCTCCACGCCGTATGTATAGAGCTTCGGGTCGGTGATCTGGAAATAGACGACCGTGTCGATCTGCATGGTGACGTTATCCTTGGTGATGACCGGCTGGGGCGGATAGTCCAGCACCTGCTCTTTCAGGCTGACGCGGCGGGCAATGCGGTCGATAAACGGCGCGCGCATGTGCGGGCCGACGCTCCAGACGGCGCGGAATGCACCCAGACGCTCCACGACGTACGCATACGACTGCTGCACGATGGAAATGCTGGAAATGACGATGATGAACAAAACGGCGACAACTGCGATGATGACGTATAACATACTGTTTTCCTCCTGATTTGATTGATTTTTATACCGGTGTTACGAATACTTTGACGCCCTCGATCCGATCGACGCGAACGAGCGTGCCCGCAGGGATCTTTTCGCCCGAGGTCGAACGCGCCGTCCACTGCGTCGCGCCCAGCTTGACCTGCCCCTGTACCTCGTCGTTGTCGATCTGCACGATGACGCGCCCGGTCGAGCCGATGACGGCGTCGACGTTGGTGGCGGCGATCTTCGGACGCAGGATCTTTTTCACGTACGGCAAAAATGCCAGCAGTGTCGCGCCGGATATGACGAGAAACAGCGTGATCTGCAGCCAGAGCGCCGCATCGAGCATTGCCGCGACCAGCGCCGCAAGCGAACCGACGGCGAACCAGATCGACACAAGGTGGATCGGGCATGCCGCTTCGGCGATCAGAAATCCGATCATCAGTACCAGCCACACGATTTCACTCCCATTCATATTCATAGCCTCCTTCCGACCTGATTGGGTTGTGTCTACATAGTATCAAAAAATCGGTGCAACGTCAATTCGCAGTTTGGATAAATTTTTGTTTTCGCGGCGCGTTTCGGGCGGTTTTTCTTCCGAAAAACGTGGAAAACGTCGGAATTTTTGAAATTTGCGTGCATTTTTATTCTTTTTTCCCGGTTTTTGCTCTTTTGGTGGCTTTTTGATTGTCGTAGATGGTCACTTGACTGTCTTTTAGGCTTATTTGACGCCCATTAAAACTCATCGGATTGTTGCGATTTTGCCGTATTTTGTCCAAAATCGGGCGTTTTTGTGCAGAGTGTCCATATTTTTTGGCGGATGGCGCAAGATTTTTTTGAATTTCCGTGCATTTCGTCCATTTTTTCGCCGTGTCGAACATATTTTTTGATTTTGGCGGAAATCTTCTTGACATTCCCGCGTTCGGCCGATAAAATAGTATACGGTAAAGTGTACGCTGGTCGAGTATGGTTTGAGCGGCGTTTCATGATAACCGGCAATAGCCGGGAGATTTTCGCGAGAAATGGGCAGGGTTTCCCTGCCGTGCGCCTTGCGGCGTTGGAATTGCATGGTTTTCCGCCCGAATGGGGCGGTTTTGTCAAGGAAAACTGCATAGGGTCATTTTCGCGACCACCTCAACGGCTGTGCCATATTAACGAAGGAGGTGCGTTGCAGATATTATGGTATACGTGATTGTTGGCGTTGTGGCCGCCGTGGTCGGCATCGTGCTCGGTTTTGTTTTCTACGGTCTGAAAGACAAAGACGCGAAGAAGCGAATCCAGAGTGCCGACGAGGAAGCCACCCGCATTCTCAACGAAGCCATCCGGGCAAGCGAGAGCAAGACGAAAGAAATGCTGCTCGAAGCCAAGGAGGAAATCCATAAATCCCGCACAGAGTACGAAAAAGAAGTCAAAGAGCGCCGGGCGGAGCTGAGCAAACAGGAACGCCGTCTGGAGCAAAAGGAATCCACGCTGGACAAGAAAACGGAAGCTTTCGAAAAGAAAGAAGAAGATCTTGCCAAGAAACTGCAAAAAGTAGCCGAAACGCAGGCCGAGGTCGAGCAGGCCAAGGCCGCCCAGATGAAAGCACTGGAAGTGATCTCCGGGCTGACGCAGGAGCAGGCCAAGCAGCATCTGCTTGACTCCGTGGAGGACGAAGTCCGCCATGAAACGGCCATGAAGATCAAAGAGATCGAGCAGCAGATGAAAGACGAGGCAGACGATAAGGCGCGCGAGATCATCGCGCTGGCCATTCAGCGCTGCGCCGCCGATCATGCCGCGGAGACGACCGTTTCCGTCGTTCCCCTGCCCAACGATGAGATGAAAGGCCGCATCATCGGCCGCGAAGGTCGCAACATCCGCACGCTGGAGACGATCACGGGCGTCGACCTCATCATCGACGACACGCCCGAGGCCATCACCGTTTCGAGCTTTGACCCCGTCCGCCGCGAAGTTGCCCGCCTTGCGCTGGAAAAACTGATCGTCGACGGCCGCATCCACCCCACCCGTATCGAGGATATGGTGGAAAAATCCCGCAAGGAAGTCGAGCGGGTCATCCGCGAAGAGGGCGAACGCGCCTGCTACGAAACGGGCGTGCACAACCTCAATCCCGAGCTTGTCAAGATTCTCGGTCGCCAGAAGTATCGTACCTCTTACGGCCAGAATGTGCTCAACCACTCCATCGAAGTGTCCCACATTGCCGGCCTGATGGCCGCGGAACTGGGCGTGGACGTGGCCATGGCGAAGCGCGCGGGTCTGCTGCATGACCTCGGCAAATCCATCGACCACGAGGTCGAGGGCAGCCATGTGCAGCTCGGTGCCGACCTTGCCAGAAAGTACAAGGAAAATCCCGTCATCGTCAACGCGATCGAAGCGCATCACGGTGACGTCGAGCCCAAGACCGTCATCGCCGTTCTGGTGCAGGCCGCAGATGCGGTGTCCGCCGCCCGTCCCGGCGCGCGGCGCGAGAATGTGGAAAACTACATTCGTCGCCTGCAAAAGCTGGAGGAGCTGACCGGTTCCTACCCCGGCGTGGAAAAGGCCTACGCCATTCAGGCCGGCCGCGAAGTGCGCATTATGGTCAAGCCCGAGGTCGTCACCGAGGACAATATGATCCTCATGGCGCGCGACATTGCCAAGCAGATCGAGGCCGAGCTGGAATATCCCGGCCAGATCAAGGTCAATGTTATTCGAGAGACCAAAGCGGTCGAATACGCCAAATAATGCCAAAGCCGACTCCGTACGGGGTCGGCTTTTTGCGTGATGCGGTGCAGGCGGGCGATCGATGATCGCCCCCACAAAGGCGGGAAAATTTTGCATTTTTCATTATGAATTTTGCATTGTTTTTATCGGGCGGCTATGGTATAATCGTAGCTGCATCATGATTTTTGGAGGTTTCCGATGAAAAAGAGAAACGGTATCGCGTTCGCGGCATTTTTGTTGGCGCTGCTGCTGGCGCTCAGCGCCTGCACGCCGGATCTACCCGGCACAAGTTCTTCCGACACGCCCGACGCCAATCCTTCCGGCAAGCCGGGTGCATCCACCTCGTCGCAGACACCCGCCGACCCGAATTGCACACACGGCGACGGCAATGACGACGGCATTTGCGATGAATGCGGCGGAAACGTGCGCATCATCCTTGATTTTTACGCGTTCAACGACCTGCACGGCGTTTTCAATGACACCGCCACTAACCCCGGTGTCGACGAGCTGACCACTTTCCTGCGCAATGCCTACGGCGACGATCGCGCCTACGAAATCGTGCTCTCGTCGGGCGATATGTGGCAGGGCAGTGTGGAATCCAGCTCCAATCAGGGTGCGCTGATGACCGAATGGATGAACGCGCTCGACTTCGTTTCCATGACGCTGGGCAACCATGAGTTCGACTGGGGCAGCGAGAAAATCGCCGCCAATGCCGCGCTTGCGGAATTCCCGTTCCTTGCCATCAACGTGATCGACGACAACGTCGAAACGCCCTATTGCACGCCCTCGGTCACGGTCGAGCGCGGCGGGGTGAAAATCGGCATCATCGGCGCGATCGGCGACTGCCTGTCCTCCATTTCCGGCGAGCATATCGGCGGGCTGCAGTTCATCACGGGCAATGCCCTGACATCCTTGGTCAAGGCGGAGGCCACGCGCCTGCGCGAACAGGGTTGTGACCTGATCGTTTACAGCATCCACGAGGGCGGCGACTCGTCCACGTCCGGCGTGCAGAACGTTTCCTCGCTCGATTATTACGATATGTCGCTGTCCGACGGGTACGTCGATCTGGTCTTTGAGGCGCATTCGCATCGCGACTATGTTCTCAAAGATAGCCACGGCGTTTACCACATTCAAGCGGGCGGCTACAATAGCGCTTTGGGCTATGCCAGCGTCAGCTACAACACCGTGACGGGCAGCTACGACGTTACCGCCGCGGACACGCTGAGCCAATCCGTCTACGCCGATTCTTCCCTCGACGGTGACAAAATCGTCGGCGAGCTGTTCGGCACCTACTTCCCCGGCGAAAATCCCTACACCGACGTCATCGGTGCGAACCTCACCACACGCGAAAGCAACGAGATCGCGGACATGGTCGCGCAGTTGTATCTGGAAAAAGGGCGCGAGCTGTGGGGCGATGAATTTGAAATCGTGCTCGGCGGCGGATTCTTGCAATGCCGCACGCCGTATCGCCTCTCCGCCGGCGACGTGACCTACTCTCAGCTATACAGCCTGCTGCCGTTCGACAATGACCTCGTGCTGTGCAAAGTCACGGGAAAACAGCTCAATCAGGTTTTCATCCACTCGAACAACGACCGCTACCACTGCGCCTACGACCCCGACCTCGTGGTCGACGAAAACGAAACGTATTACGTCGTTACGGACACCTACACCTCGTTCTATCGCTACAATATGTTCCCCGAGGTACGCCGTCTGGAAAATTACTATGCGCGCGACCTCCTGCGCGATTACATTGCCGACGGCAACTGGGGCGGTCAGGCCGAAACCATCACCATTGAACAGGCATTGCAATACGGCCATATGCTCTCGGAAAACGAGAGCACCGCGGTCGCCTATCGCGTGACGGGGCGCGTCGCCTCCATTCAAAGCACCATGTACGGCAACCTCTATCTTGAGGACGAAAGCGGGCACAGCATCTATGTCTACGGCCTGTACGACGGCAGTGGACGGCGCTACGACCGCATGGAAAATCCGCCGCAGGTGGGCGACACCATCACCATCGTCGGTATCATCAAGCGTTATTATGCAGAGGGCGCGTGGAGCGCCGCCGGCGGCGGCACGATCGAATTTTTCAACGCCGTTTTGGAATGAGCGGGTAAGTGCTGCGCGAAACCTCATCCGTCACCGCCTTGCGGCGGTGACACCTTTCCCAAAGGGGAAGGCTGGGGGCGCGGATTGCCACGGCGGCTTTTTCCGCTGTCGATATGTCAACTTCGTTGACTCGATATGTTCTCGCGCTGCTCGAACTCGATAGATCGTCGCTACGCGCCGATTCGATATGAGATAAATCCCCTCGGGGATTTATCTCGATGCGTGATGCTCCTATCGGAGCATCACCCCCGCCCTACATCTATGTTCTCTTCTCTTTTCACTACGCCTTTCGTGCGTAGATCCCTCGACTCGCATTCGCTCGCTTGGGATGACATAGTGGGTGGTGCGGCGCAAAGGAGACGGATTGCCACGGCGCGGCGTGCCTCGCAATGACATAGACGGGCTGTTCACTATTCACCATTCACTATTCACTTTTCATTAAAAGAGTTCCCCGCTGTGGCATGGCCATAGCGGGGCGTTTTTTATTATTCCGAGGTGCTTTGGAGCCTTTTTTCGATCTGTGCAAGCGCGGATTTCATATTTTCGTATGCCTTTTCGGTAATACCGGAAACGTGGCCGTTTTCATAGCGCTCCAGCGTCGGCCGAATCTGCACGACGCGCATATCCATCTCGTCGCGCGTCGGCGTCAGCGTGTAGATGGGCGTGTAGTCCCATTCCGTCACGGCGGCCTCCCCGGTATCGTGGTTTTTCGTGATCTGCAATTGCAGCAGCACCGAATACTGATTTCCCGCGCTCGTGCCGTCGCCGAAGAAATCACCCAGCGAATAGGCCACGAGCGTCCGATTTTCCGCATCGTACTGCACGGATTGGAGCTGGTGCGAATGCGTGCCGATGATGGCATCCACACCGTTGCGCAGCAGCAGCTTTGCAATCGTCTGCTGAGAGGAGCTGATGTTCGTATTGTTCTCACTACCCCAATGGACAAGCGCGATCGTCACGTCGGGCTTTTGCGCCTGCACCGCCTCCAGAACGGCGGTAATGCCCGCGCGGTTGACGGTTTTGTAGGTGGTCGTATAGTCCGTATAGAGCAGATTGACGCATTTTTCATAGCCCGTGGGCAAGCCCATACCGTCCATTCCCTTGGTAAAGGCGACGAATGCGACCCGCACGCCGCCGATGTTGCACAGCGTGTACCCCTGCGACGCGTTGCGCTCGGCGTTGGTGGCGTATGCGCCAAGCGGGGTCATATTGGCGGCGCGAATCGCATCGAGCGTTTTCGACAGGCCGAGCATACCGTTTTTCACGGAGCAGGAATTGGCCGCCTGCAGCATATCCACGCCGATGGCCGAAAGCGTTTCGGCCAGTTCCGCGGGCGCGGAGGAGGTATCCGTACCATAGGGCGCGCCGCAGAAATTGCCCTCAAAATTGAGCACGCTGCAATCCGACTGTGCGAAAATCTGCGCCACGTCAAGAAACACGCGCGCGTAGTCGGCATCCTCGGCGCGGGAGGCGACGGTCTGATCGGTCACGTTCAGGTCGCCGCCGAAGGTCAGCGTAACGGTGGAGGTATTGCCCTGCGTGATGGGAATGTCCTCCCCGCCGCGCAAAAGCAGCCCGACCGCCACGCCCACGACCAGCACGCCGAGCGCGCCGAGCGCCACATAGCGCATCGCGGGACGGCGCCAGAGCCTGCGTATTTTCTTTTTGATGGTTTTCCAATCCGGAATCATGTCCTGCGCCTCCGAAATTTGCCTGCGTGCGTGCACGTTCGCATGATGGCTTTATTTTACATGATTTGTTCGGATTATACAAGTGCTTTTTTCTCAGGTGCCGCGCAGGGAGGGGTCAAACGCATCACGCAGGCCGTTTCCGAGCAGATTGAACGAAATTTCCAGCAGTGCGATGAAAATCGCAGGCGCGGCCAGAATGTGCGGATACGTCCCCAAATGCGCGCGGCCGTTTGCCAGCATCGTGCCGATGCTGGTCAGATTGCTCGCCTCCAGATCGATAATACCCAGATACGACAGCATGGACTCGCTGAAGATCACGCCGGGAATCAGCAAAATGCAGCTCGTGATGATCGTGCCGAGGGCATTGGGCAGAATGTGCCTGAAAATGATGCGCCGGTCGCGTGCGCCCAGCGTGCGCGCGCACAGGACATACTGCTCGCCCTTGACGCGATAAAACTGCGACCGCACTCTGGCCGCGATGCCGATCCACCCGGTCAGCACGAAGGCGAACAACAGCGTCACGACCGCGCCGAGCCGCTGCGCCAGATACAGCCGAAACAGCGTCGCCACGACGATGAACGGGATCGCCGCCAAGACATCCGCCACGCGCTCCATGGCCAGATCGACCTTCCCGCCGTAGTATCCCTCCACCGCGCCGTACAGCAGGCCGATCAGCAGATTCAGAATCGACACGCCGACGGACAGGCCGAAGCTGAGCCGCGCGCCGGAAGCAAGGCAGGTCATGATGTCCTGCCCGTGCTGGTTCGTGCCCAAGAAAAAGCGCGGCGCAACACCGTTTTGATAGCGATAATAGGCACTGTAGCGCACGCGGCATCGGTAGCCTGTCTGATTTTGCACGCCGTAGATCCAGTTTCCGGGGTCGCCGTCAAGCCGCACGGAATGATAGTCGCTCTCCCCCGTCAAATAATTGGGCGTGTAGATCGGCGCGCCCGTTTCGTCATGCCGCGCGGCCTCGCCGGTCGAATACGGGCCGTCGTCTTTTAATTCGTACCACAAATTTGCACTGCTTTTCACCGCCGGATAGAACGTCGCGTAATTTTTCGCAACGGGATAGCAGACCTGTTCGCCCGTTTCGTTCTGATAGCGTTGCAGCGCCGCAAATTCTGCCGCGCTCATGTCCACATAGACATAGCCGACGCGCGCGTAGGCATCGACGCGCAACGTGTAATTCCATGCGCCGCTGTGTGCGTTGCGTTCCTGCGCGGCGACGGCGCGAACGGCATCGGCCGCGCCGTAATAATCGCGCACCGCCTGCGTTCCCGTAACCGTCACGGTTCGGGCGAAAATCGGCGGCAGGCTGCGGTAGTATCCGTCGCGGAAGCCGACATCGTACACCGAAAACAGCGGGACGCTCAGCGCAAAAATCAGCAGAAGCGCGATAATGACCGCCGCCGTCAGCGAGGCGCGGTTTCTGCGGAAACGGCCGAACGCCTCGGAAAAAGAGCCGCGCGCACGCGCGGGCGCAGACCCCGGCTCGGCTTTGCCGTCGGAAAATCGAAAAAGTGCCTTGTCCATACTCATCGCTCCCCCATTCGTATGCGCGGGTCGATCACGCCATAGCTCAGGTCGACCGCAAGCGAGGACAGCAGGCCGATCAGCGTGTAAAAGAACGTCAGCGCCATGAAAAAATTATAATCGCGCACGTTGATCGCCGCCGTGTAGAGATTCCCGACGCCGGGGATGGAGAAAATGCCCTCGATGATCAGTGAGCCGCTCAAAACGCCGACAAATTCCCCCAAAATCATCGGCAGAATCGGCACCATCGCATTTTTCAGTGCGTGGGTGCGGACGCATTTGGCACGCGTCAGTCCTTTGGCCTTGGCGAAGGGCATATATGCGCCGTTGAGCGCATCGGCAAGCTCGGCGCGTGTAAAACGCGTCAGTGCCGCCACCGTCCCGACGGCCAGACTCAGCACCGCCGGGAACATCGAGCGAAACATTCGCACACTGAGCAGAGGCGCCGTCGCGCGGTCGGCAACGGTCAGCGGAAAAAGCCCCGTCGCATAGCACAGAAAATACTGGATCAGAAACGCGTACACATAACTCGGGACGGAAATGAACACCATCACGCCCGTGGAGATCACGTGATCCTGCCAGCGGTTTTTGCGCAGTGCGGCATAGCTGCCCAGCAGCAGCCCCAGAGGGACGGACAGGAGCATGGCGTAGAAATTGACGGTGACGGTGCTCGGAATTTTGTCCGCCAGAACCGCCGCCACCTCCTGCCCGACGTACATCTGCTCGCCCAAACCGAAATCCAGACGCATCACGTGCCGCCAGTAGCGCAGATACTGCACGGGAATCGGCAGGCCGTAGCCCATCGCCTCGCGCCGCGCCAGCAGTAGGGCGGCGTCCCGCCCCTGCTCTTTGATGGCGGGCAGAGGAAGCAGGCGGATGAGCACGAAGCAGATCGTGCAAATGACGAGAAACGTCAGCACCATCAGCACGATCCGCTTGAGAAAATAGCGCAGCAATCGGTTGTTTTTCATAGACTTTCTTCCTTTTTCTGGAAAATTTTCCCCAATAACGGCCACAGTCACGGTCAGACCTCTGACCGTGACTGTGTAAGAAAGTATGTTCTTTGCGCTCAGTAGCGCAGGTCGCCTTTTATCTGTGCCCATTGCGAATCGGTGTAGCGGAAGGTGTAAAAGGCAATGCCGCCGAACTCCACGAGGTCGAGATACGTTGCGGTCGGATAATCGCCCTTTTGCGACAGGAGCGTGGCACTGTTGCGATAGTAAAGCGGAACGGCGACCATCTGCGACAGATAGGCAAATTCCAAATCGGCGTATATGGCACAGCGGCTTGCGGCATCCAGCTCGCGGAACGGCCCGAGGCCGTAGCTGCCGGACGAGATCACGTCGTTCTCCCCTGCGCACCAGCGCGCCCAATCCTGCAGCGAGGCCGTGTGATCGCGCCCGTCGAGGTTGATGGTCACGCGGACGGCGGATGCGTCGAAGCCGTACTCCATCTGGTTGGGGTATTCCTCCAGACCGCCGTCACAATAGCAGTTGTACAGCAGGGTGTACGGGTCGTAGGCCGAGCCGCCCCACGTCGAGAAAATGATGTCCGTCAGGCCGGAGTCCATCGTGGCATAATAATCGGCATCGACAACCATCGTCAAGCTGACTTTTCCCTCAAAGCTCGTGCCCTTGCACGCCAGCGTCAGCGCATCGCACAGGGCATGGTACATTTGCGTGTAAACCTCGTCGTTCTGATAAACGGACAGTTGCAGGGAAATCTCACTCTTTCCGTCGTACACGCCCGCGCGGACGGATTCATTGTACGCAAGCTGCATATACTGCGCCGCGAGCGTCGGGTCATAGCCCGTGATGGCGTTGTAGGCATCATCCGGCGTGGCGTAGGGCGCATTTTCCCCGTATTTCAGGCCATAGAGCTGAACCAGCGCGTTTTTTGCCGCCGCACTGTCGCGATAGGAGGTGCCGGAATAGGGGTCGGAAACGTACAGATCGTTCAAAATCCCGTAGCCCGGTGCGCCGGCGGAAGTATAGGACGCAGCAAAGCGCGTGCGGTCGATGGCCAGAGAAAAGGCGCGGCGGAAATTGGCGTTGGCGAGGATCTGCGTGCCGCGCGCCGACAGCGCGTCGACATCGGTGTTGAATGTCAGCTTGGTGGTGTACGTCTGCGGAATATAGCGGATTTGGTCGCTGACGGCGTATTTTTCCATGTCGGACGACGAGAGGCTGACGCTGTCAAGGTCGCCGCGGAGGAAACTCAGCAGTGCCGTGGATGCATCGGAAATCACCTGACAGGAGATTTTATCCGCCTGATACTGGCCGAAATGCTTGCCGTCGCCGTAGCCGTACCACAGTTCGTTGCGCTCAAGCGTGATCTGCTTATCCTGCTCGAAATAGGTCAGCTTATACGGCCCGTAGGACATGGACGTGCGCAGGGACGTGGAATAATCGGTGGTGATGGAGGCAACGCGGCTGTCCGTGGCGGAGACGACGTTGCCGTCGGCATCGAAATAGGTCTTGCACTGCTCCCAGAGCGATTTGTAGACCAGATAGGTGTCCGTCAGGTAATACGGCACATAAAAATCCGGGTCGGGCACCGACGCAGTGGTAACGAACACCAGCGAATATTCGCCCGTTTTGACAATGCCGACGTTGTTCCACGTTGTTTTCCCGTACAAATAGTCCTTCGCGCCGACGATGGCAAAATTGCCCGCATACAGCGCATCCGCGCGGCGGTTCATCATCTTGCCGTTGAGCAGTTCTTTGTAAGAATACAGATAGGTGTCGGCGTTGATCGGCGTGCCGTCTGCCCAGCAGGCATTCGGATTGAGGTGGATCTGCCATGCGCGTGCCGTTTCGCCGGACACGATTCCAAAACGGCCGACATAGTCCCGCGTCACATCCTCGGGCGCGCCCTGCGCCATTTCGTCGACGATCGTCCAGCCGGAAAGGTCGGCATTGGGCACGAAACGGTAAAAGCCCGTCGTCGTGTAATTGAGAATATAGGAATCGTCGTTCGTTTCCCATGTGTGCGGCGCCCATTTCATGCCGCCGGTCGAGGAAATATATTCGCGATAGGTATAATACGCGGCATCGGTATAGTCTTTTCCGTTGCCGCCGGCAAAGGTATCGTTATAGGTGACGTTCCCGCCCTCGGACGGACGCGCGGCGGTATTCCATCGGCCGCCGACGACCGTTCCGGCCTGATAGTCGACCGTATAATCGCCCTGCATCGGGCGAAGGATCGGGTCGGGCGGCAGAGTATCGGTCGGCGTTTGCTCCCGGCAGCCGCCCATGCAAAGCAGCATTGTCCCGATCATCAGACACGCCACGTTTTTTCTGATCTTCATGGAAATTCCTCCGAGTGAATGTATCTGCAGTATGCCCCCGAAATCGGGCATTTATGAATGATGCTACTATTGTACGCGATTTGCGCGAAAATCGCAACACCTTTTGTTGCGTCTTGAAATTCCGCGCACCGCATGATAAAATGGAAAAAACGTCTTTTCGAAGGAGCTGCCATGAAAATCCTCTCAAACTGTATCTTGCTGCTGGTGTGCATGGCATTGCTGTGCGTTCCGGTTTCGGCGGCCTCGTCCGTGATTTCGGCGTACAGCAACGCGCGGGTCGAAAGCGACGGGAGCTGTCAGGTGGAACTGTCCTTTCAGCTTCAGCTCGACCAAGCGCAAAAGCTGACCTTCCCGCTTCCGAAAGCGGCAAAAAACGTCCGACTCAACGGCAACCTGAAATCGCCGTCGGTTCAGGCCGACCGCCTGCTGCTGTCGCTCGGCACGCTGAACGCGGGCGTGCACACGGTCAACATCGGCTTTTCCGTATCCGATACCATCACGGAAAAGGGCAATGTGCTCACGGCGCAGATCCCCCTGCTGACGGGCTTTGCGCTTCCGCTGGAGCGGTTTTCCTTCTCCGTTACCCTCCCCGCCGCGCCGTCGACTACGCCCACGCTGCAATCCAACTGGGGCAGTGACGCGCTGGCCGGACTGTCGGTTCAGGTATCGGGCAACACCCTCTCCGGCACGACCGACGGCCGCCTGCTCGACAGCACGGAGCTGAGTCTTCTGTGCACGGGCGATCGGACGCTGTTTCCGAACTACGCGGGTCAGTCTTCCGCGCTCGGCCTGTGGGAAATCGCAATGATCGCGCTGATCGCGCTCGGCGCGCTGTATTATCTGCTGGCAATGCTGCCCGGATTTCCGGGAAAGGTGCGCGTTTTCAGCCCACCCGAGGGGCTGTCGGCCGGGGATCTCGGCACATGCCTGACCGGTTGCGGCACCGATTTGACCATGATGGTCTTTTCGTGGGCGCAGCTCGGCTATGTCAGCCTGCATCTCGACGCGCGCGGTCGCGTGCAAATTCAAAAGCGGCTCGAAATGGGCTCGGAACGCTCCGATTTTGAAAACCACGCGTTTCATCGGCTGTTTTCGGGACGGCAGAGTGTGGACGGCGGCGGAATGCACTACGCACTGACCTATCGCAAGCTGGCGGGGAAATCGCCCCTGCTGCGCCGAATTTACCGCGCGCATTCCGGCAATCCGCGCATTGTCAATCTTCTGGCCGTTCTGGTCGGCGGATGCAGCGGCGTCGTGCTCAGCCGCAATGTCTACACCGCGGGCGCGGGCACGGTTTTGCTCGCCATGGCGCTGGCCGCCGCGTGCGCACTGCTTAGCCATCTCATTCTTTCGGGCAGTCGATGCCTCCCCCTCGGAAACAAAATGCCGATTTGCATCGGTGCGATTGCCGCCGCGCTGTGGGTCGTGCTCGGATTTGCGTGCGGCAGCACGGTGTTTGCCGTCGGCATGGTCGGCTATGAACTTCTGGTCGGTCTGGCGGCGGCCGTCGGCGGGCGGCGCAGTGAGCTTGGACAGCAATATCTGGCGCAAATCCGCGGCCTGCGTGCACAGCTTACGCACGGATCGATTTTCGACATTCAGGCGTGTCTGGCGCGCAACCCCGCCTATTTCTTCGAAATGATGCCTTACGCGCTGGCGTTGGGCGTGGAAAAGCGCTTTGCGCGGCGGTTCGGGCGCGTCACGATCGCGCAGTGCGATTATCTGTTCGCCGACGGTCAGGAAAATCTGACGTCGACGCAATGGGCGGTGCTTCTGCGGCGCGTGGCCGATCAGCTCAACCGCCGTCAGCAACGGCTGAAGTACGAGACGCTCCTGCAGCGCATCGGACGCCCGCGGGGGAAATGACGGCTCGTTCCGCACCGCACCTCCCCGTATGTCATTCCGAGCAAACGGTAGCAAGTCGAGGAATCTACGCACTTATGGAAATGCAAAATGCATAGTGCATAATGAAAAATTATGCCCCTACGCGGAGAGATCGGAAATCTTGCATTGTTTTGCCCCTCTCAGGCCGAAATCGGAGATTTCGGCCAGCTCCCCCGGAGGGAGAGCCACGCGCCACGGGCGCGGGATAGGGATGCGGATTGCCACGGCGCTTCGCGCCTCGCAATGACATGGAGGGATTTTCCGCCTTTCATTTTTCACTTTTCATTTTTCACTTTCAAAAAATCGGCGCGGGTCAGATTGGACCAGCGCCGATTTTTTATTCGGTTTGTTCGTCCTGCGGCTGCTCAGGCACTTCGGATCGCTCCGTCTGCAGCTGCTCGGATTCGATCGGTGCGGCCTCTTCCCGCTCCAGAATCAACGGCTCCATGCCGCTTTCCGCCTCCTCGTACACGGGCGCATACGGCTCAGACGCGAGGTTGACCTGCATTTTTGCCGGGTCATGCTTGCGGAACGCCAGATACACCAGCACGCCCGCCGCGGCAAAGCAACTGACCGCCGCCAGCATCTGGCTGACGCGAACCGTGCCCCAATAGAGACTGTCCATGCGCAAGCCCTCGATAAAGGTACGGCCGAGGCCGTACCACGCCACGTAACCCAGCGCGATCTGGCCATCGTACTGCCGTTTTTTCGACAGGAAGTGCAACGCGACAAAGCCGACGGCGTTCCAAAGCGACTCATACAGGAAAGTCGGGTGATGGTATTCCCACGTCTGCGAGAACCGGTTGAACAGGCCCATTTTGAGGAAACCGTCGGTCACTTCGCCGAAGGCTTCGCGATTGAAGAAATTGCCCCAGCGACCGATGGATTGCCCGATCAGCAGGCCGAGCACGACCAAGTCCATCAGCGCGCCGTACTTGATTTTTTTGATTTTGCAGAAAATCAGCACGCCGATGACCGCGCCGATCACGCCGCCGTAAATGGCGAGTCCGCCCTGCCAGATGTAGAGCATGGAAATCGGGTCAGTGCGATAGTCGTCCCACTTGAATACGCAGTAATACAGCCGCGCGCAGAGAATGGCAAACGGAACGATGCACAGCGCGCCGTCGACCAGATCGTCCGAGGAAATGCCGAACTGCTTGCTCCGTTTGCAGGCGTACAGCAGTGCCAGCAGCAGGCCGCAGGCAATGATCAAGCCGTAAAAGCGAATGCTCAGGAAGCCGAGGTCAATCTGCTTTGGCGGGTTCATCTCCAATCCGAACAGCGAAATCAGAGAATACTTATCACTCATATGGTTCCTCCTTGATTTGGATAGATTATCGACAGGCTACACGCGTCCTCGCAGACGGTCTGCGCAAGGAAGGCGCGGATCTCGTCCTGTCCGATGTCGTGATACAGCTCCGGGAAACGGAAATAGTCAAAGTCGGACATTTCATAGGCGCACAGTCGGAAGCAGGTTGTGCCGAAGCTGTCCAGCTCCTGAATGCGCCGTCCCATGGCACTGCGTTTCGTGCGCAGAAAATCCGCCTCGTCCACGCCGTCGCGCACAATTTTTTCCGCCTGCGTCAAAACGGCATCGCGCACCGCGCGCGGCGCGACGCTGTCGCCGCCGCAGGTCAGCATGGCACAGCCGTCCACCGTGTCGAAGCCGCCGCCGAACGAAGCGTCGATCAGCCCTTTGTCATACATATCCATATACAGCCACGATGATTCGCCGAACAGCATCTCCGCGGCCAATTCGCCGACCAATTCCCGACGGATGGCCGCCTCCCCTTTTTCCGGGCAGGTTGCCTTGATTGCCATGGAAAACGTCGGCATGGCAACCTCCATCGTTTGCGTCACTTCGTCACAAAACGCGTGCATCGACTCCGACGGGAAGGGATCTTTCTGTGCCGTCGGCCATCTTTCATCGCCCAGCACCTGCCGCGCAATGTCGCACACGCACTGCGTGTCGACGTCGCCGACGACGCACAGAACCATGTTTTCCGGCGTGTAGAATGCGCGGTGGCAAAGCTCCAGCGTCTGTGGGGTGATTTCGGCAATGGTCTGCAACGTGCCGAGAATGGGCACGCGGATGGGATGTTTTTCATACAGCGCCGCCATCAGATTTTCAAAACAGCGGCCGCCGGGGTCGTCGTCGCTCATGCCGATCTCCTGCGCGATGATCCCCTGCTCGCGGGCGACGCTCTCGCGCGTGAAATACGGCGTAGATACAAATTCCAGAAGCAGTCGCAGTGCCTGTTCAAATCGTTCGGTGCAGGAAATGTGATAGGCCGTCAGGTCATAGCTTGTAAAGGCATTGACCGCCACGCCGAGGGCGGCAAATTCCGCCGTCACGTCGCGCTCGGGAAGTTCGAAGAGCTTGTGCTCAAGATAATGCGCCACGCCCGCCGGGACGGAAACGTGCTTGCCTTCATAGGTAAAGTCGGTATGCAGTGAGCCGAAATCCACGGCAAAATAGCAGACTTTGCGCATAAATCCGGGCTTTTTGTTCACGAGCACCCGCAATCCGTTCGGCAAAACGCAGGTTTCCAAGCTTTCGTCGAGCGCCCGATAGACGATTTTATTCATGGGTCGTTCCTTTCAGCGTAAAGCTCGAATGCAGGCGCAGTGTCCGTGCCGCGTCCACCACGTCCGCAAGTGTCACCGCGCGAAGTTCGCGTGCGTATTGCTCGGGCGTGCGGTGCGTATCCGTGATCGCCCACGACGCGAAATAGCTACGCATGGCCTCGGGGCTGTCGTACACGGTGCGCAAGGTCGATAAGAAGGTTTCTCTGGCGTTTTCCAGCTCCTCCTGCGTGATATTGCCCGCCTGACATTCCTCCAACTGCCGACAAACGGCCTGCCTGACCTCGTCGGCACGTGCGCTGTCCGTTCCCGCATGGACGAGCACCAGCCCCTTGAGGGCATAATAGCTTGAGCCGATGTCGTAGCACAATGCGCTTTTTTCGCGCACCTGCATAAACAGCTTCGCCGTCTGCCCCGCGCCGAAAACGGCGTTGCAAAGCTGCATGGCCGCAAAGCGGGGGTCACGGTCGGTGATCGGTGTGACGAAGCCCATCGCCAGTTTTCCCTGCGCAATTTCCATGACTTCGGTGCGATGACTCTCCCGCGCGGGCACAAATTCTCCGCACGGCGCAAGCGGCGTCACCGTACGCCGCAAGTGCGCGAAAATCGGGCGAAATGCCGCCGCGACACGCTCGGCATCCGCCGAGCCGACATAAAATATCTCAACAGGGCTTTCATGCAGTAGGGTCTGATAGTGAGCATAGGCCGCCGGCGCGGAAATGCGGCGCACGGCCGACACCGTCCCGAGCCGTGGGACGGCGAAGCTGTCGCCCCGGCACATGGTGCGTATCAGGCGGTCGGTGGCATAAACCTGCTTATCATTGCGACGCGCCTCCAGCGCGGCAATCAGGTTGCGCTTTTCGCCGCGGACATATTTGGCGCGGAATCCATCCGCTTCCCGTAGGGGATGCAGCAGCAGTTGGCCGACCAGCTCGATCATCGGCTCGAGCACCCGATCTCCGGGCATGGCGAAGCGATCGTCGATAAAACTGCACAAAAATCCCGTCGTCTGGCAATCGCCGATGCGGCTGACCTGCGCGCTGACGGATGCGCCGTACAGATCGTCGAGCCGCGCCGTGATGCGGCGCAGGTCGGGTGCTTCTTCGCATCCGCGCAACAGCACGGCCGGAATGAGCGCATTGCACGCCGCCTCCTGCGCGCACATCGGGCGCAAAAAGCCGATACTCAAAACGCCCTGCTTGAAGCGGTCGCTTTGAATGGTGCGCAGTGTGACGCCCGGGAACAG
Organism: uncultured Oscillospiraceae bacterium; assembly: GCA_964435375.1. Taxonomy (GTDB): domain Bacteria; phylum Bacillota; class Clostridia; order Oscillospirales; family Oscillospiraceae; genus Faecousia. The sequence continues at coordinate 24,913 of CAYSYK010000010.1, forward strand.
TGATAACGTTTGGTACATGGTTTCTCCTTCCATGCAGGCATTTGCGCCTATTATACACCATTGTGTCAAAAATAGCAAGGCCGCAAAATTTTGCGCCCCGAACGGTTGCCATACGGCAAATTTTGCGCTATAATACAGCTTAATAACAAAGGATCACGCAAGGAGGACACGATGGCTTGGCTGGAAATTGCAATCTCGACCCGATGCGGCGCCATGGAGGCAGCCGCCGCGGCACTGACCGCAGGCGGTTTTTCCGATCTGGTAATGGAAGATCAGCAGGAATTTGAAACTTTTTTGGAAGAAAATCGCAAATATTGGGATTATATTGACGAAAATCTGCAAGAAAAATGGCAGGGTCTTTCCCGCATCAAGCTGTACCTCGACGCGGACGACACCGCCGCCATGGACGCGCTGACCGCGCTCGTGGAAAAACTGCGCGCGGACGGCACCTTCGGCACACTCGAAATGACCGTCACGCCTCTGCCCGAAACCGACTGGTCGGAAAGCTGGAAAGAAAACTATCCCCCGCAGGACATCGGCAATCGCCTGACGGTGCTCCCCTACTGGCTGGCCGACGAGAACGACGGCACGCGCATTCCCATCATCCTCGACCCGGGTCTGACCTTCGGCACGGGCGCACACGCCTCGACGCAGATGGTGCTCGAAGCGATGGAAAACTGCGTGTGTCCCGGCTGGCGCTGTCTGGATTTGGGCAGTGGAAGCGGCATTTTGTCCATCGCCGCGCTGCGTCTCGGCGCGCAAAGTGCCGTCGGCGTGGACATCGACCCCAAGGCCGAGGACATTGCCCGCGAAAACGCCGCCTACAACGGCTTTTCCGCGCCTGCGTTCACCGCGCTGACGGGAAACGTCGTCGCCGATCGGGAGATGATGCAATCGCTTTGCCGGACGGCATACGATCTGGTGCTTGTCAACATCGTTGCCGACGTGATCATTTCGCTCGCGCCCGTTCTGCCCCGTTTTTTAACGAAAAACACCTGCCTGATCTGCTCGGGTATTCTCGACAGCCGTCTTGACGAGGTAATTGCCGCGCTGTCGCGCGCGGGGATCGCCGTCACGGCCGTCCACGCCCGCGAGGATTGGCGTTGCTTGGAAGCAAAAAGGAGAAATGCATGAACATTTCCTACCGAACCCGTCAGGCATTGCGCCGCATTTTTTCCGTCGTGGCCGTCGTTCTGGCCGTGACGGTCGTGGCCTTGCTGTGCCTGTTTACGTGGCTGCATCGTTTCGTCGTCTACACGGACGACGGCGTGATTCTGGATTTTTCCCGACGCGACGACGTTGCGGGGAAACCCCCGCAGGACGATACCCTCCCCTCGATCACACTGCGCTACGACGATACGCCTTTCCGCGAGGGCTTGCAGCCGATCTCCGGCTACTATGTGGACGTTCAGGAACTGCTGAAAGACACCGCACTCGTGCGCACGCGCCTTGAGCAGCTCCCCGCCGGAACGCCCGTGCTGCTGGACATTAAAAACTACCGCGGCTATTTCTTCTATTCCACAATCGTCGGCGCGCACACCTCGGGTCTGGTCAGCGACATCGGCAAAGTCGACGAGCTGCTTGCATGGCTCGGGCAAAGCGACCTGTACGTCATCGCGAGAATGCCCGCCCTGCGCGATTTCGTCACCGCGTGGGACAACAATTCCTACGGCCTGAAAAAATCCTCCGGCGCGCTCTACACCGACAGCGGCGACTACGGCATCGGCTGTTGGCTCGACCCGTCAAACGCCGCCGTGCAGAATTATCTGGTCGACATACTGAACGAACTGAAGCGTCTTGGCTTTGACGAGGTCGTGCTGGAAGATTTTTGCTTCCCGCGGGCCGATGATCTGCTCTTCTCCGCCGACCGTGACGAGGCGCTGGCGCAGTGCGCCCAACACCTGATCGCCGCCTGTGCCGACGATGCTTTCACCGTGTCGTTCGCAAGCGACGACCCCGCCTTCGTCCTGCCTGAAGGACGCTGCCGCCTGTATTTGCAGCACATTTCCGCCGAGGACGCGCAGGCCGCATGGGAGCAGGCCGCCGTCGCCGACAAGCGACTGTACCTTGTATTCATCGCCGAATCCGGCGATACGCGCTATGAGATAGAAAACGGCATTCTGCGTCCGTTTGCATAAGGAGTGCTCGATGTACCTACTGCTACTTTCCCTGATTTACCTCGCTTTCGTCAGTCTCGGCCTGCCCGACTCCCTGCTCGGCTCCGCGTGGCCAACGATTTACCCCGCCATGGAGGTCAGCATCAGCAGCCTCGGCCTGATCACCATGACCATTTCCGGGTGCACCATTTTGTCCAGCCTGTTTTCCGAGCGGCTCGTCAACCGTTTCGGGACGCGTGCCGTCGTCGTCACCAGTGTTCTGCTGACCGCGCTGGCACTGCTCGGATTTTCGACGGTCAGCGCGTATTGGATGTTTTTCCTGTGGGCCATTCCCTACGGCTTGGGCGCAGGTGCCATCGACGCGGCACTGAATAACTACGTCGCCCTGCATTACAGTGCGCGCCACATGAGCTGGCTGCACTGCTTCTGGGGTGTCGGGACGATCGTCAGTCCCGCCATTATGTCCTATGCCCTGCGCGCGGATTCTTGGCCGCTCGGCTATCGGCTCGTCGGCGTGCTGCAGCTCGTCATCGGCCTGATTTTGCTGCTGACACTGCGCGTGTGGAACATTCACTGCACCGATGCCGTCGCGCGCACCGAAAAGAAAAAATCACCGCTCGGCGTGCGCGGCGCGATGCGCATTGCCGGCGTTGCGCCAATGCTGGCCGGATTTTTCTGCTACTGTGCCGCCGAGAGCACCATAATGCACTGGGCAAGCTCCTATTTTGTCGAAGTTCGCGCCTTTTCGGAGGATACCGCAGCCGCACTGGGTGGACTTTTCTACCTTGGCATGACGCTCGGGCGTTTTCTGTCGGGCTTTCTGACCGTGCGGCTCGGCGACCGAAAAATGATCCGTCTGGGCACGATCATCGCGCTTTCGGGCATTGCGCTGCTGTTTGTTCCCACCGGTCATGCATGGCTGAGCACGCTCGCGTTCGTCGTCATCGGCACGGGGTGCGGTCCGATCTATCCGTCGCTCATCCATGCGACACCGCACGACTTCGGCGAAGAAAATTCGCAGGCGATCATCGGCATTCAGATGGCGTTCGCCTACGTCGGCTCGACGTTTATGCCGCCGATATTCGGCCTGCTTGGGCAATACGTTTCCATGCAACTCCTGCCGCTGTATCTGGCTCTGTTTATGTGCCTGATGATGCTGCTTCTGGCGCTGTCGCGAAACAAAGTACAAAAAAAATCGGGCGTGTGACCGTTGGTCACGCGCCCGATTTTTTAGCTGAGTTGATTTTCAAACGAGTCCACGCCCGTGCCGACCTGCCCGAAATAGGCATCCAGAATCGCCTTGGCGACCGGTGCCAGATGGCTACCGCCTTTGACGTGCTCGCCGTAGACGGCGATCGCGATCTGCGGGTCATCCGCGGGTGCAAAGCAGATAAACGCGCCGTTGGACGTTCCCACGCCCTCGGCCGTACCGGTTTTCGCCGCCACGGAAACGGGATAATTTCTGAATGTGGAATACGCCGTACCGCCGGATTCCTGCGCGACGCGCTTCATGCCGTCCAGATACAGATCCTTGGCCGCCTGCGATATTTGCAGCACGCTGAGCACCTCCACCTGATTTTTATAGATCAGGCTGTTGTAATCCGAAGAAATTACGCGGCTGAGGAAGGTCGCTTTGTTGCGCACGCCCTGATTTGCCAGCGTGCTCGCGTACACGGCCAATTGGATCGGCGTGAAGGAGTTTACGCTCTGCCCGATGCCCGCCATGACCGCGTCGGCACGCCGCCACTGCGCCTCGTCGCCGCTGTAATAAAGTGCCTTACTTTCCGCGTTGGCGCGGTTGCCTTTTTTCTCGAACAGCTCCACGCCCGTATATTCTCCCAAGCCCAGCTTGGAAACCGTCATGTCGGCCACGTCCCACGTCACCGTCTGGTTGATTTGGTCGGCCAGCCAGCCGAAATAGCTGTTGCAGGAAACTTTCAGGCCGTCCGAACCGTTGATGGTGTAATGCACGCCCATGCAGTGACAGGTGTAGCCGGGGATGGAATACGATCCCAAGTCATTGAACGTCGTGTTCGCGTCGGCAAGGCCGGAATTGACACCGGCGATGAGCATGGCGACCTTGAATGTCGAGCCGGGGGCATACAGGCCCTGCAATGCACGGTTGACCATGGGGCGCATTTCGTCGGTCTGGAGCTGACCCCAATTGTCGAAAACGGTGGAAAGGTCGAATGTCGGGTAGCTGCCGCACACGAGCACCTGCCCCGTTTTTACGTCGATGGCGACCACCGCGCCGCCCTCGGCGTCGATGCCCGCTTCCCGCCGCGCGGCGATCACTTCCGCCAGCTTATCCTCCGCCGCCGCCTGCAATGCCAGATCAATGGAAACCTCCACGTTGCTGCCGGCCTTCGGCTCGACCTTGTAATAACTCTCCACAACGCGGCCGTCTTTCGTCACTTTGTCGACGCGGATGCCGTCGACACCGTGCAGATATTCCTCAAACGCCTCTTCCAACCCGGATTGGCCGACCAGTGCGTCCATGTCGTAGCCGTCAATCTGCTTATAGTATTCCCACTGGCTCTCGTCCATTTTTCGGATATAGCCGAGCACGTGCGCGGCATAGGTCGTATTGTATTCGCGCACGGACGATGCCTCCACCGACAGTCCCGGAACGCCCAACGCAAGAATTTCCGTCAACGCATGCTCGGAAACGTCCTCCGCCAGCACGTAGGTAGCAAGATTCGTCAGATTGCGCAGCGTCAGCTCATAGCGCAGGCCGATGACGACGCGCGCCTGCGCGTCCGTCCATTCGTCGGGGATGCGGTAGCTTTTGCGCAGTTGGGTGATCAGAAGCGGCGCGCTGATGTCCGAGTCGATCTTCCGCTGCTGCATAAACGTCCGAAAATAGGTGTTCCACGTGGCGGTCTGCGCGTCAAGCGTGTAGGCAAACGGCTCGCTGCGCGTCACGGGAAAATGATCCGTGTAGGAAAGTTCCAGCTCGTCGCACAGCGTGGCCAGCTCCAGCAGGCGACCGTTGGTATCTTCGGCCTGCTGCATGACATAGTGGTTGATGTGCAAGTCATAACTTGCGCGGTTGGTCACGAGTTTGTTGCCGTTGATGTCCAGAATTTCGCCGCGTGCCGCGCGCACACGGGTGTAGACCGTATAGGTTGTGGCATTGTTGCCGTTTTCTTCCGCGCCGGCGACCTGCATGGTGTACAGCTTCGCGCCGTACAGGCTCATGATAATGGCCACGATCACCAGCAGAAGGATCGCGCGGTATCCCGTTATTCTCCCCATGCTTCGCCTCCCAATTTTCCGACGGCCATCATCAGCGGATACAGCGGCGGAATTGCCGCCAAGCTCAGCACCGCCGTCGCCAGCACCGCGCCCGTTCGGGCAAAAACGGTCAGCTTCAGGAACAGACTGATGGCAAACAGGCTCATTTCATACAAAACCATTCCGGCGGCAACGCACAGCACCACCGTCCAAAATCCCCGACGCAAAAACGCCTGTCGGAAAATGACGATCAGCACCGTTATACCCGTCAGCAACGGGATAACTTGGATTCCCGCCGAAGAGCCGGAGAAATAGTACAGCACCGATGCCACCAGTGCAAATACGCTGCCGCTCTCCACGCCCTGAATGACCGCGATCATCATCACCACGCACGGCAGCACATCCGTGCAGCCGCCCATGACATTGACACGATACAGCAGAACATCCTGCGCCAGCAGGGCGATCAGGCACAAAAGCCCGTAGATCACCCAGCGCAAAATGCGAAGCTGCTGCGTCGGCGTCGGCCAGAGGTTTTTCAGCCACTGCGTCCGCTGCCGATCGGGTCGAAATTCTTTCTTTTTCAAAAAGGGGATTTTCATGGTTTATCGTACTCCGTAATGACAAACACCTGCTCCAGACCGGCGATATCCGCCGCAGGCTCCAAAATGGCATATTTCGCCACGCCGGCCTCGTCGATGCCGACATCGGCCACGTAGCCGAGAATCAGGTTGCGCGGGTAGTCGGTCGATCCTGCCGTCACCACCTGATCGCGCAGGCGGATGCTCGCCGTGCTTTTCAGATAGCTCATGCGCAGCATATTGGCCTGTCCCGAGGTGTACGAACCGGATACGATTCCCGAATAGCCCGAGGCGGCGACGGTCGCGCTGATGTTCAGCGCAGAGTCGAGCACCGTGCGGATCACGGCGTAATTGCGTCCCGTTTCGATGACCAATCCGACGACCTCGCCGTTGGCCGTCACGGCGCACATTCCCTTTTCGATGCCCGAGGACGTGCCGCGGTCGATGGTAACGGTGCTCGTCCAATCGTCGGAACTGCGCGTAATGACGTATGCATCGACAAGCTCGAAATCGGGATTTGCCTCCTGCAATTTCAGGAGCCGGCGCAAGCGGTCGTTTTCGCGCTCGTACAGATCGGCGCGGCGATCATTGCCCTGCCATTGGGCAAGCTCTTCGCGCAGGCGGTCGTTTTCGGCTTTCAGGCTGTCGTAGCCGTATAAGTAATCGTACATACGCGCCGCCTGATTGGTCAGCGCGTGTGCGCCGGAGCGCAGAGGGGTCAGCAGGCTTTGGAAAAATCCGCCGAGTGCGCCGCCCGTCAGACTGCCGAGCACGCCGAGCAGGACGGTCAGTGCCAGCGCAATGGCCAGCACCGCCTTGACGCGGGTCGAAAAAAAGTGTCTCATATCCGTTCTCCCATCATGTCCGGCGCGATTTCCCGCAAAACCGTTCCCAGACGGCAAACCGGCAAGCCCATCACATTATAGTAATCTCCGTGTATCTTTTCGCAAAACAGCGCGGCTCCGCCCTGAATGCCGTACGCACCCGCCTTGTCCATCGGCTCGCCGGAGCGGACATAGCGATCGATCTCCGCGTCCGAGAGCGGGCGGAAATGCAGGTCGGTCACTTCCGTAAATACGCGCTTGCGCGTACCGCGCAGGACGCTCACACCGGTCATCACCTGATGGTCGCGCCCGGACAGCAGGCGCAACATCTGCGCCGCCTCCTGCGCGCTTTTCGGCTTTCCGAGCACGCGCCCGGCGCATACGACGACGGTATCGGCCGCGATCACGACATCGTCCGCGTCGCGCGCCACGGCCAGCGCCTTGCACAGGCTCACGCGTGCCACCTCGTCAAACGGCCGCGCCGTTTTGTCCATGCTTTCGTCGATGTCCGCCGCTTCCACGCGAAACGGGACGCCGAACAGCTTCAGCAGTTCCTGCCGGCGCGGAGATTGGGATGCCAAAATCAGTTGCATGGTCGTTTTCCTTTCTGTCTGTGTTCAGTCAAGTCCGCGCAGGTACAGCCCGCGGGTACACGCACCCGGATCAAACGGCACCGGCGTGATGCACGCGTGCACGACGCGGTCGACCTCCTGCGCATTTTCCGTCGTAAACGAGAGGCGAAGCGCCCAAAGTCCCAGTTTCGACAAGTCTTTTCGGCGGTCAAGCCAGTTGAGTTTTTTTCCGTTGAGCAGGACACTGCGGCAGGAATTTCCGTCGCGAATGACGGGGAATTCCGCGCCCGTTTTGTCCACCAGCTTGGTGACACCCTGATGGCAGGCACATTCGCCGGATTTGCCGCGGATGATGCAGTTTTCCGTCACCATCAGCGGCAGGCGGCCGTAAGCGAGCAGTTCCGTCGGCAAATTTTTGCTGATGTCACGCACCTGCGGCAGGGTCATTTCAAAGCTGAGTGTCGCGGAGAGGATCTCCAGCTCCTGCAATACCGACATGGAAACGGAGTTATATGCATTCAGGCCGAAATCGCCGCGTGCCTCCATTCCCGCGTCGCGCACGGGCAGAAGCAGGCCAAGATTTCCGACGAGGGCCTGACGGACGCCGAACGAGCGCACCAGACGCAGATCCTCTTTCAGCCGCGGCAATTGCCCGTCGTGGACGATGCGCGGCAAGGCGGCCGCCACGCGCACGCTGCTGCACAGGCGGCGCGTGAACGCCTCATCCTCCGCCAGAATGTGCAACGGCACGTACAAAACCTCCGGCTTCAGCTTCAGCAGTGCGGGGGTGATCTGCTCGCGCGTCGTCACCGAGGCGGTGTAGCCCGGGGCTTCTTTCGGCCCTTTTTGTCGCGAATAGCGCGGCAGGGGCATCAGGACGCGATCCTCTTTTCGGCTGCGCAGAGCCGTCAGTTGGTTCAGCGCGTCGCGGCGCAGGGCATTGATCGCCGCCGCGGAAATCGTCAGCCCCGGGGTCAGGTCGGCCGTCACTCGCACACAGCGATAGGGTGTTCCGCCCGTCTTGGACAGGCGCGCGCAAAGCGCGTCCTCGGTCAGCAGTTGGGTTCTTGCCACCTCCGGCTCCGCGCCGAGCACGGTGCAGCGCCGTCCCTCGGGGTCGAGCACGGTCAGGCTGCTGATTCCCGCGCGGACGGTGACGTGCATCGCTACGTCCACCAGCGGATTTTCCACGCCCTCGTAGCTCTGCCGCGCACTGCGCATCCAATCCTCGTCCTGTTTTTCTTCACGCACGCCGAACATATCCGCGCCCGTTTTGCTCGTGTAATAGCCGTCCGTAAATCCCTGTCGGTTGAAGGCAGTCAGCAATGCGTCCATCATCTCGGGCGTCACGCGCCCGCCGTCAAGTGCCTGACGGTAAATATTCGTCACGACGGCCACGTATTCGGGGCGTTTCATTCTCCCCTCCAGTTTCAGGGAAGCTACGCCCATCTGCTCCAGCTCGCGAAGCCGACCGATCAGGCAATTGTCTTTCAGGCTCAGCGGATAGCGATTTTCGCGGCGGCTGTAGCCGTAGCACTGGCGGCACGGCTGGGCGCAACGCCCGCGGTTGCCGCTGCGGCCGCCGATGGCGGCGGACAGATAGCACTGGCCGGAATAGCTCATGCACAGCGCGCCGTGGCCGAATACCTCGATCTCGATCGGCGAATGCTTGCAAATATAGGCGATCTCCTCGCGGCTGAGCTCGCGGCTGAGTACCACGCGCGTCAGCCCCCACGCGGCGCACAGCAGCACCCCGGGCAGGGAGTGCACCGTCATCTGCGTCGAGCCGTGCACCGGCACCATCGGCGCAATGCGGCGGCATAGCTGCAAAACGCCCAGATCCTGCACGATGAACGCATCCACGCCGCATTCGGCGGCATCGCGGATGAGGCGGACGCACGCCTCCATTTCCTTGTCGGAAACGAGGGTATTGAGCGTCAGATGCACGGATACGCCGCGCACATGGCAGTATTTTACCGCCTCGGCCAAGGCCGGCACGGTGAAATTTTTCGCGCTCTGCCGCGCATTGAAGCTGCCACAGCCCAGATAAACGGCGTTGGCTCCATTTTGCACCGCGGCACGCAGCGCGTCCATGGAACCGGCCGGAGCCAACAATTCGATCATGTGCTTTCTCCTAAACGGCATATTTGGATACATTATAGCACATTCGTCGCCGCCGCGCTACCCCGCAGAGGAAAAGTTTATGAAAATTTCTTTTTCACGTGCGATGCATCCAGTTTTTTCCGTTGACAAACCGCTCTACGATATACGACACGACGTAATCCCCCGCGGAATTGATCATGGTCGCGGGCGGGTCGACCAAATTGCCCAGCGCGATGGCAATCGGATAGGCCACGGCAAGCTGATCCGGGAAAAACATGGTGCACAGCACCAGCTCGCCCGTCCCGCCCCCGCCGGGGATGCCGCTCATGGCAACCGACGAAAACACCGCCACGACAATGGCCAAAATCGCCTCCGCGCCGCCGATGTCGCGCCCGAACAGGCCGAACAGGAACACCACCTTGACGATGGCCGACATGGACGAGCCGTCCATGTGCATCGTCGCGCCCAGCGGCATGACGATGTCGGCCACCTCCCGGCTGATACCCGTGCTCTGCGCCTGCTCCATATTGGTCGGAATGGTCGCCACGGACGAGCACGTGCCGAACGACACCGCCGCCGGGCGGAACAGGTGACGGAACATGACTTTTGCCGCGCCCTTTCCGCCGCCGATGCGCGCATAGAGTGGGAAGAACAGGAACAGATACGCAAAGCACATCCCGTAATACAGCAAAAGCGTCCTGCCGTAGTCGCCGATCAGCTCCGGGCCGTAATGCGCGACGAGCGTCGCGAAAAAGCCGAAAAATCCGACGGGCGCGTAATAGGTGATGATTTTCACCGTTTTCATGATGCACGTCGTCAGATCGTTGAGCAGCTTTGCCGTCGCCGTTTCGCGGCCGCCCGCGAGCTGAATGCCGAATCCGCACAGCAGTGCAAACACGATCAGCGGCAGTATGGCCTTTCGGCTAAGCAAAAGCGCAAAGTCCGACTGCGTGAAGAAATTGACAACCAGCTCCCCGACCGCGGGCGTTTGCACCGCTTCCCCGGCCTCGACGCGGTATGTCCCCTGCACGGGCGGAACGATGCGCACCACCGCATACATCAGCACCGCGGCAATGGCCGCCGTGGCAAAAAAGGTCAGCAAGGTGACACCCATGATCTTCCCCGCTTTTCCGACCGAGTCCATATTGGCGATCGCGCCGCAGATGGAGCAGAATACCATGGGCACGACGATGCAGAACATCAGATTAACGAACACCGTGCCCAGCGGTTCGAGCACGCTTGCGCCCGCGCCGACGATTTGCCCCGCCGCGTCGCGCGTGATCGGAAACAGCGCGCCGACGACGCATCCACCCGCGATGCCCAGCAGCATTAGAATCAGAAATCGGTTGTTTTTCAAAAATTTCGCGTTCATATGATCCCTCCCTGCGTTTATTGTACGCACGGGCGATGGGATTTGCCCGCGAAAAATGGAAACACCCCGCCGTTTTCACGACAGGGTGCGATGTGCGAGGGGCAGGCATAATAAAAAATGAAAAATGAATAATGAAAAATTCCTTCCTGTCATTGCGAGGCGCTCGCTCGGAATGACAAGGCCGGTAGTGCGGTGCAAGCGGGCGATCGATGATCGCCCCTACAGGGGTGGGTGGAAATTTTGCATTGTTTTGTCCATCTCAGTCAAAAATCGGAGGTTTTTGACTGTTCCCGGTGGGGGAGCCACGCGCCACGGGCACGGGAGGCGGATTGCCACGGCGGGCAATCCGCCTCGCAACGGCAAAAGCGGGGCGTGCGGTTCGGGTCAGCCGAATGCGTCGACGATCAGCTTGAATGCGCCGTAAGAGCCGGCGTCATTGCCCAGCTCCGCCACGGCAAAGCGCACATCCTTGACCCCTTGGAAGCAGGATTTTGCATAGGCGCGGCGGATGCCGTCGAGCAAAATGTCGCCCGCCTTGCTCACGCCGCCGCCCAGAACGATCACTTCCGGGTCGACAACCGCACAGACGATCCCCAAGAACTCGCCCAGATAATCAAAATATGTCTCCAAAATTTCCAGCGCGACGGCATCCTTCTGTTTTCCCGCGTCGAACACGTCCTTCGCCGCGGGGGCGGCAATGCCTCTAAGCATGGAGGGTGCATCGTCGCGCTGCAGGCGTTTCACGGCCAGACGTGCAAGGCCGGTCGCCGAGCAATACTGCTCCGCGCAGCCGCATCTGCCGCATCCGCAGTGCTCCGTTTCGTCGCGATTGAGCAGCAGGTGGCCGATCTCGCCGCCCGCGCCGTGTGCGCCGTGCAGCAACTTACCGTCCGCGACGATGCCGCCGCCGACACCCGTTCCCAGCGTCGCCATGATCATGCTGTTGTATTCCCGGCCGCTGCCTTTCCAGTATTCGCCCAGTGCGGCGACATTCGCATCGTTTCCGGCGCAGACGTTCAGCCCCGTCAGCGCGGACAGCTCGCGCACAACATCCTTGCGTCCCCAGCCGAGGTTAACGCACATATTGACCACGCCCTTGCCGTCCACCGGCCCGGGCACGCCGATGCCGACACCGAGGATGTCCGCGCTGTCGATGTTGTGCTCGGCCAAATATTGCTTCAATGCACAGGCAACGTCGGGCAGGATCTTTTCGCCGCCGTTGTCCGTCGCCGTTCGGATCTCCCAACTGTCGAGCATGGTCCCGTGCTCGTCAAAATAGGCAATTTTTACCGTGGTTCCGCCAATATCCACGCCGAATCCGTATCTCATGGTTGATACTCCTCCCGTTTTTATAAGGTCATTATACAACCTGCACAAGGAAAAATCCATAGCCTGCCGAAATTTTACAAAAACTTTTTTCATTTTTTCTTGCGTTTGTCCGCATTTTGCGCTAACATATAGGCATACGGAAACCGAAATTTGAAAGGACGTGTCGAAACACTTATGATTAAAGTTGATATTTCAAACGTATGGTTGCAGCTTTCCCTGCATGATCTTCTGGGCATGGAGAAAGAAGTCTTTGCCGCACACGAAACCCTCAGCGACGGCAGCGGCGCGGGCAGCGATTTTCTCGGCTGGCTGAATCTGCCGACGGCAAAGCCCACGGAAGAAATGCGCCGCATTTCCGCCGCCGCCGAGCGCATCCGCCGCGATTCCGACGTTTTCGTGGTCGTCGGCATCGGCGGCAGCTATCTGGGGCCGCGTGCCGCCATTGAGCTGCTGCAGGGCGCCAACCACAACATCGGCAAGGGTAAGGGAAATCCGCAGATCTTCTACGCGGGCAATACCCTCTCCACCCGCGCATGGAACGAGCTGGAGCGTCTGCTCGACGGCAAGGATTTCTCCATCGCCGTGATTTCCAAATCCGGCACGACGACCGAGCCGGCCATCGCCACGCGCAATCTGCGCTGGCTGCTGGAGCGCAAATACGGCACGGAGGGTGCCAAGCGCCGCATCTACGCCATCACCGACCCCGCCAAGGGCGCACTGCGCCAGATGGCGAATGAGGAAGGCTGGGAATCTTTCGTCATTCCGCCGAGCGTCGGCGGCCGCTACAGCGTGCTGACCGCCGTCGGCCTGCTGCCGATGGCCGTTGCCGGAATTGACATCAACGCCGTCATGGCCGCGGCGGCCGAGGCGCGCAGTGTCTACAATATCCGCTCGTTCGACAATCCCGTCTGGCTCTACGCCGCGGTGCGCAACCTGCTCTACCGTCAGGGAAAGCGCATTGAGATTCTCGAATCGTTCGAGCCGGGCTTCAAGATGATGGGCGGCTGGTGGCAGCAGCTTTTCGGCGAGTCCGAAGGCAAGGACGGCAAGGGCATCTTCCCCGTCACGGCGGAGTTTACGCCCGATCTGCACTCTCTGGGTCAGATGATCCAACAGGGCGAGCGCAACATTTTTGAAACCATGGTGCGCTTCGATCCCCCCGCGCGCCGCTGCATGGTCGGCTCCGATTGGAAAAATCTGGACGGTCTTTCCTATCTGGAGGGCAAGACGCTTGATTTCGTGGACGAGCAGGCGTACTTGGGCACGGTCAATGCCCACGTCGACGGCGACGTGCCCGTTATCTCCATCGACATGGGCGAGCTGAATGACGCGAAGCTGGGCGAAATGTTCTATTTCTTCGAACTGGCCTGCGGCATTTCCGCCTATATTCTGGGCGTCAATCCGTTCAACCAGCCCGGTGTGGAATTCTACAAGCGCAATATGTTCCACCTGCTGGGCAAGCCCGGTTATGAGCAGATTTAAAAATTTATCGCAAAAGTAAAAATAGCTATTGCAAATTTGACATATTACTGATAAAATACACATAAGCCACAACGGCATTGCAAAGGAGGAATATCCTATGATACGTGTTATTTTGGGACTGAAAGGTTCCGGCAAGACCAAAAAATTACTCGCATCCATCCAAGAAACGCTCGAACACGCCAAGGGCGATGTCGTCTGCATCGAATACGGCAAAAAGCTGACCTACGATGTCAATTATAAAGTTCGTCTGGTCGATTCTCAGGAATATGCGATCGCCAACGCCGATATGCTCAAGGGCTTCCTGAGCGGTCTGCACGCGGGCAATTTCGACATCACCAACGTATTTATCGACAACCTGTATAAGACCATCGGCGCAGATCCCGCCGTTGCCGAGGATTTCATCGGCTGGTGCGCGAATTTCGCCGCCGTCAACAATATGAACATCACCATGACCATTTCCGAGGACCCCGCAAACCTGTCCGACGCGGTCAAAAAGTATCTGTAAACGTACATCCCCCTGCTGCGGTGCAGCAGGGGATTTTTTAAGAGCCGGGCATCGCGCGATGCCCGGCTCTTCGCTGTACAAATCGTTTCTCTATGCTCCCGATTCAATTCAGGGATTTCAAAAATTCAGCCAAAAGTTTTCTCTGGCGAATGGTCAGATGTGCCAGCGCCGCAAGCTCATCGTCCAGCTCATTTTCTTCTGCAAAGAACTCTGCCAGCGTAATACCGAGCGCATCGCAAAGCAGTCGCAAATGCCCTACGGTAATATCCGCCTCACCCATTTCAACGCGCCGCAAATGGGTTTGCGACACGCCTGCCCATTCTGCCAGCCTGTTTTGCGAAAATCCCTGTTTTTCTCTTAGCTCTTTGATGCGAAGTCCAACCGTCATTTAGATCACGCCTCCTGATACCACGTTGCGTATATTGTAGCATTTTTCCCTTTTGGGTATCAGCTTTATAAATATCGCTAATAAGTCTTATACAAATAATTCACAATAATTTCCCTGTACATTTGTTGAATCGTCCAAAATTGCGCATTCTTTCCCTTTTTCCCTTGACATTCCATTTTGAAAGTGCTAGTATTCGATTGTGGTTAGTCTTTTAGGAATAGCCAAGTTACAGCATACCGCAAATTGCGGTATAATTAAGGTCGTCTTACGGCCATTTTAAATTTGACGGAGGCAGAAAACATGAAAAAGGACGAATCTAAAGGCTTTCTTAACGGTTGCATGACTTCGCTCAAGCGCAGCTTTTCAAGTGCTTATATCGGCTTCGTAAAAGGCAGCCTCACGCATTTGAAAAATGACGGCGAACTGCAGGTTCTTTTGTCCGGCGACGGCGTGACCTGCTATTCTGTCGGCCTTCCGGACGTAATTGTCCATGCCGAGGACGTTGTCTCTTGCGAGCGCATTGCCGAAAAGGTGAAGAGAAACTGGGGCAACAATCAAATGAGAGATTGCAACGTGTATGCCGTTGTGCTGAAGAACGGAGAGAGCGGCACGTTCACCATCTGGCTCGACAAGGTCACTCCTTTCCTGCAGACGATCGGAAAACTGTGATCCTCTCGGATGAGCAGAGCCGAATCGAAGCACGAACCTATGTTCTGAATCGGCCGCTGACAAGACCCACCACCACCCTCCTTGCACCGCTCGCTCTGCTTTTGGGCGGCATTGCAGGCGGCATAGCGGTGGGTCTTATCGTTTGCATATGGCTACGGCAAAAGGGCGCAAACACGGTCTTCTTTCCTCTTGTAATTTTTTGCGCCGTTCTTCTTTTTCTTTTATGCATCGCAAGACCCTTTCTCATTCTGTGCGTGCGTTGCTATCAACGCTACGCGCCCGAAACGTTGCGTCGCTCCTGCCTATGCAAGCCCACCTGCTCCGAATATGCCATTACCGTCCTCAAAAGGCATTGCCTCGTCAAGGCGCTCTCCCTTATCTACATCCGTCTCTTTCGCACCTGCGCCGGGGAATATAAGGTCGATCTTCCCTAGCGGCGTTACGCTCCGTACGGTTATCGAATATGTAAATACCCCGACAGGCTTTAGAAACGCTGTCGGGGTTGCTTATTTGGTTGCCGCAACGGATGTGGTGTGCCGCCGTAGACGGCGGGAGCAAGCCCCCGCCCTACAGCCATCATTTTACATTATGCTCTATGCATTTTGCATTGTTTTTCGTTCTTGTAAGGCATTTTCAGAATTTTTCTTGGATTTTTTGGTTGCCGCGGTGGACGGTTGCGTCCGAAATTGCCGCGGAAAGTCGGTTTCCCTCTGTCTGCGCACCGTGCGGCACTGCCCACGCGCCCGCGTCGCTGCCGCAGGCAATCAGGCCGCCCATGGCCTTGAATTTGCGCAGATTTTCCATGCTGCTGTCCAAAATTCGGGCAACCGCGCCGTCGTCAAAGCGTCCCTTGCCCAACAGGTTCCCGATGGCGGACAGGGTCGGCACCCACACCGTGCCCCGCTCGCGCATGGCGCACAGCGCTTCGTCGTCCAGATAGGCGCCGTGCTCGATGCTGTCCACCCCGGCGTCCGCCGCCGCTTCCACCGTCCGCGCGCCGTTGGCGTGCGCCATGACGAAAAAGCCCTCCTCGTGGGCAATGTGGATCAGCGCGCGGATTTCCTCGGCGCAGGTCGCCTCCTCGGAAAGCACGCCGAAACGGTCGAAATCCATCAGTCCGGAAATCATGATTTTTACGAAATCCGCGCCGTTTTTCCTGTTTTTTGCAACTTTTTCGGCATATTCGTGCAGGTTTTCATAGGGTTCGCCGATGAACGCGCCGTAATGCCCCGCCTTGCACAGCGGCGCAAGCGGCGTGCGATATACGATCCCATACGCCGGCGCCAATGCCCGTGCCGCGCGTCCCACGCCCCAGCGGTCGCCGCCGTCGCGCAGGTAGCAATAGCCCTTTTCCCGATAGTCGGCAAGCACCCGTCGGATGAAAATCTCGTCCGGCTTGTCTTTATGCCTGCCGATGGCGGCTTTCCAGTCCGCGCCGTCGAGCACCATGTGGATATGGCAATCGCATTTCATAGTTGCGCCTCTTTCAGCCATTGCAGTGCCGTTTGCGCATAGATTGCCGCGCCCATGCTCAGCACGTCCTCGTTAAACTCGATTTTCGGATTGTGCTGGCCGTAGCGTTTTTTCTCGTCTGCGGGTGCCGCGCCGATGGCAAAGTATGCCGACGGCACGATCTGCGTGATCTGAGCGAAATCCTCCGAGCCCATGCCGTGTGCGCTGTCGTGCACGTGCAGGTGCGGCGCGACCTGTGCGATCGCCCTGCGCGCCGTATCCGTCACGGCATCATCCGTGACAACGCCGGCGCATTCGCTCAGCTTTTCCACCTGACATTGGCAGCGATAGGCCGCCGCCACACCGACGGCAAGCTCCTCGATGCGGGCGTACAGCCGCTGCCGCAGTTTCGGGCGGAACGTGCGCAGTGTGCCTTGCAGCATCGCCCGCTCGGGGATCACGTTGGCCACCTCTCCGGCGCACAGTTGTCCGACGGTCAGTACCGCCTCTTCCGTGCCGCCGACTTCCCGCGCGATGAGTGATTGCAGCGCAAGATAGACCTGAACGGCGGCATTGATGGGGTCAATCGCGGTCTCGGGCGTGGAGCCATGTCCGCCACGCCCCGTAAGTGTGATTCGGAAGCCATCCACGGCGGCCATGGGCTGCTTACCTGTTACGGCAACGCCGAGAGGCAACATGGCGATCACGTGCATGGCAAACGCCGCCTGCACATCCTCCACAATTCCTGCTTCGATGGCCGCTTTCGCGCCCTGAAAAATTTCCTCCCCGGACTGAAACAGCAGTTTTACCCGGCCGGGCAACTCGGCTTCATGCTCTTTCAGCAGCTTTGCCGCGCCCAGCAGAATCGCGCCGTGCAGGTCGTGGCCGCAACCGTGCATATTGCCGTTGGTCGAGCGAAACGGAACGTCCGCCTCCTCGTTCACGGGCAGTGCGTCAACGTCACTGCGCAGCAAAAAGCAGGGCTTCCCCTGTCCGATGACGGCCTCGATGCAGGAAATTTCCTCGTAGCAGCGATAGGAAATGCCCAGTTTGTCCAATTCCGTTTTGAGATAGCGCATGGTCTGCGGCAGGGTCGTGCCCACCTCGGGGATCCGGTGCAGCGCTCTGCGCCACGACACCAATTGCGCCTGTAATGCTTCCGCTTCCCGTTGAAACATTGATTTCACACCTTTCGTATTGCGCTTTGTCCGCCGTCAGTCCAGATTTTCTTCACCCCATTTGGAGATCTCGAAAAATACCGGCAAAAGTGCCTTCCCCTTATCGGTCAGCGAATATTCCACGTGCGGCGGAATTTCGTTGAACTGCTCTCTGCGGATGATGCCGATTTTTTCCAGTTCCCTGAGCGTGTTGGTCAGCATGGTGTTGGTGATATGCGGGTACACCTTTTTCAGCTCGCCGAAGCGCATGGACGGATGCTTGCACAGCTCATAGATGATGTGCGTGCGCCATTTTCCGCTCAGCAATTCGAGCGTGCGATGCACGGGGCAATCGGCCTTGATCGGACTTTGCATGATTTTTTTCAGATATTCTTCTGCGGTTTGCTCGTTTTTCATACATTCCTCCGGTATCTTTTGCGAAACTGGGTATGTTTTTTCTGCGTACTTGTTCTTTCTTTTAATACATAGTATAATATAGATACCATCATATTGCAAGGAGATTTTCCCATGAAAACTGCCATCGTCTATTATTCCAAGCATCACGGCAACACCAAAAAGCTCTTGGACGCCATTCAGGCCGCCTATCCCGATGAGATCACGCTCTTTGACGTGACGGAAGTCGCCTGCGCGGATCTGCAATCGTTCGATCTGATCGGCTACGCCTCGGGCATTTATTATTCCAAATTCGAAAAGCGCGTCGCGCAGTTCGCAAAAGCAAACGCACCGCAGGGCAAAGACACCTTTCTTCTGTACACCTACGGTGCCGAAAAGGCCGGATACACCAAGTCCATCCGTGACGTGCTGGCCGAAAGCAAGGCAAACGTGCTCGGTGAATACGGCTGCCTCGGATTTGACACCTTCGGCCCGTTCAAGCTGATCGGCGGCATTGCGAAAAATCACCCCACCGCCGAGGAAACGGAAAACGCGGTCACGTTCTATCGCGATCTGCGCAAATGAAACCATAACGAGAAACACCCCGCCGTTTTTGCGGCGGGGTGTTCCTGCATTGGGGTCTGGAAAGAAGAGAGGTAGAAAAGAGGATGATTTGCATCAAAGGACGGCGGCTTGCGGCTTCCACCGCCTTTGTGCCTTTATCATAACGGCCATTTTTGAACAGGTCGTGACTACTTTGAAAACAAAAATCTACTTTTTCGTGAACAAATCCATGACGTGCGATAGTTTGTGCCATAAATGTCCCGAAAAAAAGCCGAAAAATCGGCACTTTGCCTCTTGAACCGCCGTGCACAACGTGCTATGATAACGCTCGTGTGACAACGATCTTTTTTCGCCGTCAAATGTCTGTTAAAGAAGGATGATTACGTGGAAACTTATCTGATTTGTCTGGCCGTGGCCGTCATCGGCGGCTTACTGATGTCCCGCTTGGCCAAAAAATTACATCTGCCCGCCGTGACCGCCTATCTGGTGGCGGGACTGCTGCTCGGGCCGTTCTGTCTCGGAAGGCTGAACATCGCCGGATTCGGCTTTAACTCCCTGTCGCAGGTGAAGGGCTTGGAGATCATCACCCAGACTGCCCTTGGCTTCATCGCCTTTGCCATCGGAAACGAATTCCGTCTGGCGCAACTGAAAACCATGGGCAGTCGCGCCATTATCATCGGCATTTTGCAGGCCGTACTCACCACCGTCGTGGTGGATGTCGTCCTGATTTTGCTGCACCTGATCGCGCCGAGCATCATTTCCCTGCCCGCCGCCATCGTTCTGGGTGCCATTGCCTCCGCCACCGCCCCGGCCGCCACGCTGATGGTCGTGCGGCAGTACAAGGCGGACGGCCCGCTGACCCGTCTGCTCATGCTCGTGGTCGCCATCGACGATGCCGTCGGCCTGCTGCTGTTCGCCGTTTCCTACGGCATCGCGGGCGCGCTGGAAAACGGGCAAATCAGTGCCGTTTCCGTGGCCGTAGAGCCGATTCTGGAAATCGTTCTTTCGCTGGGTCTGGGCGCGATCATGGGCATTTTGCTCGATCGGCTGGAGCGATTCTTCCATTCCGGCAGTAAGCGTCTGGCCATTTCGGTCGCGTTCGTGCTGCTGTCGGTCGGCCTGTCCATGCTGGAATTTCAGCTTGGTGCCGTTCACATCAAATTCTCCCTGCTGCTGGTGTGCATGATGACGGGCACGATCTTCTGCAACGTGTGCGACACGTCCGAAGAGCTGATGGATCGTGTCGAAAGCTGGACGGTGCCGATCAACATCCTGTTTTTCGTGATCTCCGGCGCGGAGCTTGATCTGGAAATTCTCGCCAATCCCGTCACCCTGCTCGTCGGCGTGCTGTATATCCTCAGCCGTTCCGCGGGCAAATATCTGGGCGCGTACTCCAGTTGCCGCCTGACGCACTGCTCCGATTCCATCACGAAACATCTGGGCATCACGCTCCTGCCGCAGGCGGGCGTTGCGCTGGGTATGGCCGTCACGGCCGCAAATCTCGGCAACGGTGCGCTGATTTCCAATGTCGTGCTGTTCTCCGTGCTCGTTTACGAGCTGGTCGGCCCCGCGCTGACCAAGCGCAGCCTGACCGCCGCGGGCGAAATTCGTCCCGAGGGCAAGGTCAGCTCCCGCCGCGTCAACGAACCGCGACCGACGGTGGAGCTGCCGAAAAAATCCTGATACGAAACCGCCCGACAGCCGTCGGGCGGTTTTTCGATAGATTTCGTTTCCCTCGTCATTCCGAGGCGGCGCAGCCGCCGTGGGAATCCGCTTCCTTACACGTGTCGGTTTGTCGATTGTATCCCGAAAAATCCGGATTTTGGGAGAACAACGGATTGCGAAACCGGTCTGTCGACCGGTTTCGCAATGACAAAGATTCAAACAGGCGAAAAAAATGGGCGCGAAACGCGCCCAACACATTCACTATAGCATGCGTCGCGGAAAAATGCAAGCAAATTTTGCCGCGGCGGGCGCAATTCTGTGTTTTTCACAAAGACGAATGTCATTTTATGTGAAACATTCCGTCTTGCAAACGCCGCACCGGCATGATAAGATATAGACACAAAGGGAGAATCTCAACAGAATTCACCGACTCGTGTTTTTCAGAAAGGATGATACCCGATGTACCAGTAACGGCGCGGTTTCCCAACAGTTAGATCGTAAGAAGTGGTATGGAGTCAAAAAAATATTTTTGAAAGAAGGAAATTTCAAGATCGAACAACTGTTACGCAAGCCACGCGGACAGCGCACCCCCATTTGTCATGCACGACCCACATAAAGGCCATCCCACTGAGGGATTTTATACGGATGATGTGTCGAGGTTATGTAGAAAACGATGGAACAAGCTGTCCAATCCGCAGAAAGGCAGGTTACCCAATGATTGAACCCAAGAATCAGGAAAACCGACCCTGAATCACCCGGAGCGTCGAAATGACAGGTGATGACGGGTCGGTTTTCGTTTTGCTTTTTGGCGGAAATTCTCGATTTTGATATACTGAATTTTTTCGGCCGCGCTCCTAAGAGCGCGGCCGTACTTGAGCTTTTTCAGCTATCGAGTTTTTTCTCCAGATCGCGGACGCTTTCGCGCAATTTTTCGGTCTCAGAAATCAAGCGTTCGCGTTCCCGGCGTTCCGCTTCGCGGCGGAAACTCTCGTCTATCCGCATTTGCGATGCGCGAATGGCCTCCTGCGCCGCTTCCGCGCGCCTTCTTTGGCTCTCGCCCTTTTCCTGAATGTACGTAAATTTTGCCCATTCCAAGTCTACCAGCCGCCCGCTTTTCATCGTCTCCTGATAGATCATCGCCTGATAATACGCGATATGTTGGTAATCGTTCTCGTAGATCCCGAGTTCTGCCAGCTTTTTCTTTGTTTGTGCGTATACAGGCGCATATGCCGCGCGGCGCGCGGCCAGCTCTTCTTCCAGCTCTGCTTTTTCTTCCTTTGCTTCTTTGATTCGCGCGAGTTCGCGTGCTCTGTCTGCGGAGTTTGCCTTATCCAGAACGCTTGGGTCGATCTGCGCCGTTTTCTTTCTCGTTTTTTCGGAGTAAACCAGCATCACAATCGTGACGATCGCATGAGCAAATCCGACGATGTCGCGCACATTTAACGCAAATATGACCGACGCGACCAGCCAGCCGGTCCCGCGCTTGTTATTTTTGAATGCACGCTGCATCATGGAGACCGTCCAGAACATCAGGACGGACGCAATGATGGAAACGATGCTCGTGAGTGGTATTTTTTCGGAAAAATCACCGATTTCTACGCCGATTCTTACGTCGGCGATCAAGAGAATGATCTGTGCAACGATAAAAGCGATGTGGATCGCCACGCAAACGGGAAGAATCTTTCCGAAACGCACTTTGCGCATTTCTTCGTTTTCTCTCTCCACCCGCCGCTGTTCCTGTCTTTGCGCGATTTCAAACTGCGCGTGCGTATTGCCTGTGCCTGCACGGATAATTTTCTCGGTATCGGCGATCTGCTCTTCGAGCCGTGCGATTTCCGCCGCAGCAGGCTGCAGTTTCTTCAGCATTTCGTTCGCCTGCGACAATTTGTCATAATCCGGATGCATTTGCATATCCGCTCTCTCCTTACCGTACCGTCTTTGGATTTTTCCCAATATTTTACGGCGCGGCTCTCGCCGATGTGAGTGCCGCGCCCGCTCGTTATTTTCTCGTCTTGACCCAGATGATCAGCAGTTTTATCCAATCGATAAACCATCCGATTCCGAACAGGCCGAACGTCAGCAGGTAGAGCACGCCCATGCCGTACTTCTTACGATAGAATTTATGTGCGCCCACCCAGCCGAGGAATGTACACAGGAGCAGCTCCGTGCCGATGTGCTTGCCCTGTTCCGCAAGTTCCTTTTCTTCGGCGGCGCGCATCAGCTCGCATCTTTCCTGATAGAGGTCGGTAAGTCGTTCGATTTCCTCGTCTTCAACTTCGTGAATGTTGTACTTCGGCAAATCCAAAATATGGCCGCGGGCATCGGAAATGACCGTAAAGTACATCACGCCGTTTTCCGGGAAATATTCGGAAATATTTCCGTCGACGGCATTGCGCTCGGCAAAAGCCGCCGTTTTGTAGTTACCGACGGCCACGTTCAGGTTCGAGATCGCCCGAGACGACGGACTTTGCGAGCTGAACTCGAGATAGTGGTCTCCCGTAGGAACGGGAATGAGCATGTCGTCGTACAGCGCAAGGGCACGTTCTCCGTCAATTTTCAGATAACCGCCTGCGCTTGCCTGTCCTTGCAAATTCACAATGATAAATGGCATAATATTGTCCTCCTCTTTGTTTTTCGGGTCTTTCCATGTTTAGTATAGACTTTTTCTGTCTAAAAGTCAATAGATAAATTTTGTCTACACTATAATGTTTTCGGTGATTTGAATGAAATTGAGCTTTGGAGAGAAAATCCGAAATCTCCGCGAGGATGCCGACTTGAACCAAACGCAGCTCGGCGAAAAGCTGGGGATCACACAGCGAAAAATCTCGTATCTGGAATGCGACAAGTGCCAGCCGAGTCTGGAGGATATTGGCGCATACTGCTGCTTTTTCCGCATTTCGGCGAATTATCTGCTGGACATTCCGAAAGATTTCCGCGACCCTCGAAAATAAAATCCGCCGCGCTCCGAAAAAATGCGGCGGCGCTCGGCTCGCTCTCCTGTTGCGGTGCCCGGCAGGAACTTCGCCTGTCGGCGCAGGCTCGTTCCTTGCCGACCGCTGCCACTCCCTCGCCTCGATTCATCCGCCCCCGGCGGCGCTCGGCTCGCTCCCCTTTCGAGTCCCATTACCCGCCAAAAACCATATGAAAAAGAGAGTAGCGAATGCTACGGATATCGTTATGCGCCTGCGGCGCATGGGACTCTCCCACGGGCTAAAAAGTGTCCCCCGGACACTTTTCTTAACGCCC
>CAYSYK010000011.1:0-9442 GCA_964435375.1 uncultured Oscillospiraceae bacterium
TTGAAAATATCGGATGGGTTAGCCGGAGGTGTTGGCGCTTACCGTCCAAGTACCATCATTGACCTCCTTATTCGGTTAGGACCATGCTTGTGTGAAGGATCACGCCTCTACGGCCGGCGTTAGGACCAACAGCTTGGAAGGTGCTTGCCGAACTTATACTCATATCACCATCGTATGTATTAAGAAGTACGAAATTGCCGCGGACGCCATCTTCAAAGCTATAGGTGGCATCCCCCTTAGTTTGCTTAAGAGTAATGTTGTAATTTGAAACAATATAGCCCGTAATGATCATCGCATTGTCTCCCGTATAAGACAGAATAAAATCGTCCAACGAGGTGTTGTAAATTGAGATGTGATAGGTAGTTTGTTCACTGGCGCTGGAGTCGAAGCATCCAGCCATCGAACAAGCATTCCCACTACCGGCTATAAGTGTCTTGGTGCCATCGCTTGTTCTGAGAGTGAGCTGGAAGCTATCTACATCAAGGTCCTCCAGCTTGAGATCGGTATACCTTGCATATACCGCCGCCTGAGTGGGATCGTCGCGCAGAGTCCTGCCGGTAGGAGCTATGAGGTAGTCAAGCTTTCCATTTTTCAGCGTTACGTAGCTGCGGCTCGTCTCTGTACCGACTATTGCGATGCGACCTTCGACAGTCTTCCCACCAAAGTCGATGATAAGGGGAGCTGTGGACGTTCCCGTACCTGCGGGGATCTCGATGGGATTTGTGAGCGTAAGATCGCTCGTGAGCGTTATCGTGCCGCCCGTGGTCTTGAGAGCCTCTATTGCAGCATTAAGCTCTTCCTCGGTTCCGACAGTCCTCTTGGGTGTCTTCTTTGCGATGCTGATCGTGATCGTGCCCAGCGACTTATTCTCGGAGATGGGGTCGCCGGAAATGCCGAAGTAGAGAGTATCCGCAGGAGCGTTATCCGTCGTTGTGCCGACGGCGGTCGCAAGCGAGAACTTCTGCTCGGCGGCGGTCAATTCGGTCATTGAGGTCATTTCGCCGGCACTGGCATAGAAGCTGCCCTTGGTGGTCACGCCGTCGGCGGCCGTGAAGGAGAAGGCGGCTTCAATGCCGACGTTGGAGTGGTTGGTGACGGTGATGCCGGGCTTGTTGGTAGACCAGCCGCCCTCGGTTGCGCCGATGTAGCCGTGCGTTTCGGGATCCCATGTGCCGGCCGAGGGGGCGGCGTAGCGGAAGTTCATGGAGCCCCACGCAATGTCGACCGAAACGACCTCCGCGTCACTGCTGCTGGGCTGATACGTGCCGCTGATGGGGATATTGTAGTTGCCCTCGACCGTGATTGTTTCGGATGCAAGGGCACTGAGCGACAGGGCGGCAACCAACATGAGCACCAATGCGAAACGTGTGATTGTTTTCATGGTAGTGAGTCCTTTCTTGTCGGGAAAAATCAGCTCTTCTTGGCGATCTTAACGGTGATGGTACCGACCTGCACATTTGTCGTGGAAGTGCTGCTGAGGTCGCCGCCGAGGTCGAGCGTTGCGCTCACGAAATCGGCAGCGTCCGGCTGATTGACTTCGCCCGCGTTCAGGGAAATGGCACCGTTTTCGTCGACGGACTTGGAATTGTCATAAGTAAATGTGCCGTTGACCTTCTGGTCGATTTTCGTGTAGGTAAAGGTCGCGCTGATGGCCACGTTGGAGTGGTTGGTCAGCTTCACGCTGTTTCCTTCGGCGGACCATTGTGCGGAGGTGTTCGGGGTGTAGGTGTGGTCTTTGGGGTCCCATGTCTGCGTGCCGCTGACGTTGTAGGTGAACTCCATTTTGCCCCATTCAACATTCACGCTGATGGTATCGGTCGGGGCGACGCTGCTGTTGTATTTGGCGTTGACGTTGATGTCGGCCGTGCCGCCGTCTGTGCCGATCGTGTTGTCCGCGAAAGCGGGGATGGCCATGGATGCCAGCAGGGCGATGGCCGCGATGAGAGAGATGACTTTTTTCATAATGGTTCCTCCTGCTTTTTAAAAAATATGGTTTATTCAGGCCGATAGCGGCCGTAAATAACGGATTAGAACTCCGAGAGAATCAGCCCGGGAATTTCGCTGAGATCACTCGATGCGGTGTAAGTGCCTTGATAACGGGACGCGTCTTGGCCATTGAGGTTGATCGCACCGGGGCCGATCTCGACGTAGGCACCTACGGCGCGCGTCAGGAGCGTCACGTTGCTGACCTCGGTTTCCTCGTAGCGCAGATGCCCGCCGTTCATGACGGAGAGGGTTTCTCCGTCCCCACGCGGGTATCCGCCGTGGAGGAAGGAGCTGGCTGTAGACGCGGTTTTGAAGTTCACGAGCGTGTACATATTCGACGCGTTCACGCGGATATATTCGAGCGACAGCTTGGAGTTTTTGTTTTCCACAACCGCGCCCATAAGCTCGCCTCGAATCGATACGTCGAGCGCATAGAATGCCACGTCGGAGTAGGTGAGTGTGCCGTACTGCCCGTTCGAGCCGCCGCGCACGATGACGTTGCTCTCAATGGGGTAGATCACGCCCGTGATCGTGTGGCCGTTGAGGTTGAGCGTGAGTGCCTCGGAATCCGTGCCGACGTGATCGAGCTTCAGCACACCTTCGCTGCCGAGGTCGATGTCGGCGTCAAGGGTGATGGTGCCGCCCTTGCCCTTATACTGCGCAAGGGTCTGCTTGAGGGTGTTCAGGTCGCGGATTTTGTCGGATTTTGTCACGCGGACGGTGATCGTGCCGAGGGAGGTCTGCGCCGCGCTGATTGCGCTGCCGCCGACACCGAAAAATACCTTGCCCGTGGGCGGGGTACCGGCGGACGTGCCCTTGGCCGTGCCGAGATAGAGGTTCTGCGCGTCGGCCGAAAGTGCGGTGAAGCTGTTGTCGGCGTTTTGCGTGTAGAATGTGCCCGTGACGTTCACGCCGCTGTTGGCCGCGAAGGAGAATCCGGTTTCAACGGCGGAATTGGAGTGGTTTTTCACCGTGATGCCCGATTTGTTCGTCGACCAGCTACCGCCGTTGCTGTTGCTGTAGGTGTGGTCGATGGGGTTCCATTCGCCGGGCACGGCGGTGTAGGTGAAGTCCATGACATCCCACGAGATGTCCACGCAGATCACGGTCGCGGCGGGCGAGACGGAGGCATAAACACCGGAAATGGAGATGTCGTACGCACCGTCTTTCTTGCCGCTTGCGGAGGAGCCGGACAGCGGGGAATTTACCAGCAGCTCCAGTGTGCTTTCGCGGTCGATACCGTAGGCGAGGAGCGTCTGGCCGTCTTGCAGTTCACGGCTTCCGTCCATAAGCCTTTGTCGAGAGGGTGCGATGCCCGTTTTTTCCTGAATCATCGCCTTGACCTGTTCGACCGAATAGTCCGGCTCAACTTCCAGCGTGTATTGCTGCCCGGACTCCGCTCGTATGAAAATCTGCATGGCGAAGGTTTGCGTGGAGAAGGATAGGATCAGGAGCAATGCCAAAATACAGGGGACGATCTTTTTCATAAGCTCGTTTCCTTTCCGATAGGCAGGTTTGCCCGGATGATTATGCCTGCTTGCGGATGTCGACGGTGATGGTGCCGACCGTGCTCATGGAGACAACGCGGTTGCTGAGCGTGCCGCTGAGGGTCAGCTCGGAGGTGCCGCTCAGGGAAGCGTCGGTCAGCTCTTTGCCGACGGCGGAGGGGAGGTTGATGGTGGCGTTGTTGAACGAGCCGTTCACGCTGCTGTAGCCGGCGTTGGCGGCGAAGCTGAACGCGGCGGTCACGGCGATGTTGGAATGGTTGGTGACGGTGATGGTGTTGCCGTTGGCCGTCCACGCGCCGTGGGTATTGTCGTAATAGAGGTGCTTGTTGGCATCCCATTCGAGGTTGCCGCTGACGGTGTAGGTAAATTCCATGCTTTCCCAGAGAATGTCGACGCAGACGGAGTCGTCGGGGGCGGAAACGTTGTTCTTGTACTCTGCTTTGACGGTGATGTCCTGCGAACCGACATCGAGAATTTCGGAGGAGCCGGCGGCGAAGGCCGCGGTGGACATTACCATGACCATGGCAACGGCGAGGAGGATGGAAACTAACTTTTTCATAAAAAACGTCCTTTCTTTTATAATGCATAATGCATAATGCATAATTATTTTCGTTTTTGTACCGGTGCGGGGCAAACCGTGCTGCCCCCTGACCGTTACTGCGTAACGGTCAGGGTGACTTCGCCCTTGGTGTCGACCATGGCTTTTTCGCCGGATTCGGGGTCGTAGGAGCGGATGACCAGCTCCGCGTTGTAGCCGCCGACCTGCAGCACGGAGGCCGCATAATCGTCGAGCACCAGTTCCCGAATTTCGTGGCCGGGGGTGATGAGCTCGGATTTTGCCACGACCGTTTCGCCGACCATCAGCAGAAGGGAGACATTCTGGTTGGACGCGGCGGGGTTGGCGTAGTAGAGGGAGATCTTCTTGGTGGAGAGGCTGGCCGTCGCGCTCGTGCCGAAGGTGACGCGGATTGCGCCGCCGCCCTCGGGCGAGTCGATTTTGCCGCCGGTGTCGCCGGTGATGGGGGTCTGGTTATCTTGCGTGCCCTGCGGGGGATAGTCGGGGGAGATCGGGTCGGCGGACCTGTCGCGGAAGAACAGCGCCCAGATCGTGATGCCGATGCACAGGATGATCAGCGCGCTCAGCGCAACGATCAGCCATTTGCGGGAGTCTTGTTTGTTTTCCATATGTGTGTTTCCTTTCAAAAATGGGGATCAGGGTATATAGTCCTTGCCGTCGGTGTCGAGGTAGTAGGTGCGGTTACCGCCGGTCAGCCAGCCGGTTTGCATTACTCCGTCGACGTAGTAGGTGTTGCCGTCTTCTACGACGAACCCTCCGAAAGAGTGCCGTCGATGCTAAACCAGTATTCTTCGCCCTCAATCTCCACGATACCGGTCGCCATGACGTAGGGTTGGTCACTTTCGGCAGGGAAGAAATAGTAGGTCTCCCCGTCGATGGTCTGCCAGCCGGTCTGCAGGCGGCCGTTTCCGCCGGCGTAATACTTCTTCCCGTTTGCGCCGGTCGCAAAGCCGGTTGCCATGCTGCCGTCGATTCCGAAGAAATAGGCTTCGGCGTTGAAAATGCAAAGACCGTCCGAGAGCACACCGCTTTCGTCAAAATGGTACGTCTTTTCCTCGACGGTCTGCCAGCCGGTCGCGGCCGTGCCGTCGCGATAGAGGTAGGCTTTGCCGGATGCATCGTAGTACCAGCCGTTGCGCGCCGTGCGGATGGTGACGGTGATGCTGCCGAGCGAGGCTTGATCCAGCACCGTGCCGGGTTTGCCCGCAAGGGAAAGCGCGGCCGTGTCGCTTGCTCCCGCGGCGACGGTCATGTCGGCCTTGGACAAGGTGCCGCTTATGCCGTCGATCGCGCCGCTGAAGCGAAGCTGCGCCGTCAGATCGGACGTGCCGCGGTTGGTCACCGTGACGGTGCCGCCCGTGGTCATCCAGCCGCCGGTGTAGCCATGTGTGCCGGGGTTCCATGCGACGTCGGTGTAGGTGAAGGACATGGAGGTCCACGTAATGTCTACGGAGATATTGCCGGACACGGCACCGCAGACGATCAGGATCGCCATGTGCTGTTTGCACGCGTCGGAGCTTGCCTCGATGGGGGCGAGCGTTCCTCGGCTCGTGCCGCCGTAGACCGCGATGTTTTCGCCGACGAATGTGACCGTGCCGCTGAGCGCGTTTGCGCTGCCGTTGCCGAATACCGTGATGTTGCCGCCGCAGACGATGAGGTCGCATTCGATGCCGGCGCGTCCGCTCGGCACGTTCTGCACGATCAGCTTGCCTGCCGACGCGTCCATGGATTGGGCATAGACGGTGAGGGAGGAGCCTCCGGAGGTGACGGAGCCGAAGATCCCGCCGTTTACGGTGAGCGTTGCACCGTTGCACAGAATCAGCTTTGCGCCGGCAGGAATGCGCATTCCCGTATCGAACGTTACGTTCCCCTCCACGTAATACCAACTGCCGGCCTGCATTTGGCTGCTCGTGAGGGGCAGCGCATATGCGATCTTGGTGTCGTAGTGCGCGGTTTCGGCGTTGTAGGAAAGGTAGATGTGTGCCGTAGCACCGCAGATGCAGCGGCCGTTTTCGTCCGACTTGTGCGCACCTGTGATCGCTGCGTTGCTCCAAGGGCAGGTTGCCATGTGCTCGTCGCCGGAAGGGGAATAATGCAGACCGTCGTGTGCTTGCTCGCTGCAGGGGACGAGCTTCACGATACGGGAGGTAGTGAGCAAATTGCCTCTGTCTGCATAGAGCACGTCGTACAGATTGTCCGCGGCGCTTCCCACGAAAGCGTGGAAATAGCCGGAGATCGTGGGAGAGTCAAATGCACGGCTTTCTGATCCTCCGACGGAGGTGACGGTGCCGCCCTTGATGATGACGGAGAGATTGGAGAAATTGCCCTCTGAACCGCTCTTACCGATACCGTTGCCCAGCTCACTGCCGGTTGCGTTGACGGTACCGCCGTTGATGACGATGGCGGTGAAGCCTGTTTCGCCTAGATCCGTCTTGCCTGAGTCGGGACCGGAACCGATGCCCGGGCCATTCGAACCGGTTGCGTTGACGGTGCCGCCGTTGATGGTGATGGTGCCGCCATAACCAAGCGTGCCCCCGCCGATGCCCGCGCCATTCGAACCGGTTGCGTTGACGATACCGCCGTTGATGGTGATGACGCCACCGAGTATTGTGCCGTCGCCGCCACCGATGCCCGCAGCCCTGTTGCCGCCATATGCGTTGACGATGCCGCCGTGGATGATGATGGTGCCGTAATTGGTGTATATTCCGTTTTCCGTACCGGTACTACTGCCGCCGATGCCCGCTCCGAAGCCGGGGGCGGCATTGGCGGTGATGTTGCCGCCGTGGAAGATGATCGTGCCGGCTGAGCGTAGGGCGTCGGCGCCGATTACGGCGTCATAACCTGTATACCCGAACTTCAGCCACCTCGCGATCAGCTTGCCGAGCGATGCGGAAGCTTCGTCGGACTGGGCATAGACGGTGAAGGTGTTGCCCTCGTTGACGGAGATGCCGCCGGTGATGGTAAGCGTCACGTCGTCGGGCAGGATCAGCTTCACGTCACCCGAGACGGTCACGCGCTTTTCGATCGTCACATCGTCCGGCACGTAGTACCAGCCGCTCTCCCACGGCGAAGAGCCGTTTGTAATGGGAAGTGCGAGGACGGTCTTGTTCTCGTATTGTTTGGTTTCGGGGTTATATTCGCGATAGGAGATCTGCCCGTAGCCGCAGACGCACCTATTGCTTTCGCCGAAGTCGTGCGCCTGCTCGTGCGGGTCGTAGCCGCACCATTTGCATTGCACGATGTGTTTGCCCGTGTCGGCGCAGATCGGAGCGTATTCGTGATCCGTGCAAGGCTCGAAGCGGAATGCCGATTGGTACATACAGATTTCATTTCTTGCGCTGTAGTAGGTGATAGGCGTCAGCTCGGAAAGGCTGAAGCCCGCGTAGAGACGGTAATTGCCTTTGAACGTCGGCAGCAGATTGCATGCTTGTGCATCGTCGCTGCCGACTGCGACGATGCCGCCGTGGATGGTGAAAACGGAGAGGCACTGACTACCGACCCAAGTCGCAAAGAAGCCGGAGTGGGTCCCGGAGGTCGTTACAATCAGCTTGCCGAGATTCGCGGAAGCTTCGTCGGACTGGGCATAGACGGTGAAGGAGGAGCCGCCTTCGGAGCTGGTAATGCTGCCGTTGACGGTCAGCGTCGCACCGTCGCACAAAATCAGCTCCACGTCGCTCCCGATGTACACCGTGCCCTCGATCGTCCTACTGCCTGTCACATAATACCGGCCGCTTTCCCAGTGTGTGCTGCTGCTCGGGAGCGGGCTGGCGACGGCAATTGCGGTCTTGAAGATTCCATCGTCCTCGTCGTATACCAGATAGCGGATCTTGCCGCAATCGGTGCAGATGCCGTTCGTGTCGAAGCTGTGCGAAGCGTCAACGGTGTTTGCGTAGCTCCCGTTATCGCCGCCGGTGTAGTAAACGGTCTTGCCTGACAGGACGGGGTACTTATCGAGCTTGGATGCGTCCGTCAGCTCCTGATACCACGCCTGCGTGCCGTCGGTCTTGCCGCCGTTGAGCAGGTAAGCGATCTCGCCCGAGGCGAACTGCGCCGCAGTCGCGCTTGTGGTGGTTCCGGGCTTAGTAGAGCTGCTGTTCGTGCCGTATGCTTTTTTACAGGAGGTGTCCAGATAGGCGTTGTTTTGGATGACGCTTGCGGTCGTGTCCTTATTGATATAGCCGACGATCGCGCCGGTGTAGGTATAGGAATTGTCAAGGTCGGTGACATTGCCGTAGTTGAAGCAGCCGGTCAGCGCGCTGAATGCGCGGTTGTTGACATAGCCGAGGATACCGCCGAGGTAGACGTTCGGCTCGTTCTTGACGTCGGACTTTTTCGCCTCGATATTCGCGTAGTTGGCGCAGTTTTCAATGCGCACCCTTTCGTTGGCATAGCCGACCACGCCGCCGACGCAGTCGTTGCGGATAATGCTGACCTCGCCGAAGTTTGCGCAGTTTTTCACCTGCGTGCCGAGCTGCGCCGAGCCGACCACGCCGCCTGCGTGGGCGATGTAGTTCCAGCCGACCGTGCCGTAGTTGACGCAGTTTTGAACGAGGCTGTTGTCTACCATGCTTTGCCCCGCAATGCCGCCGACCGAGGAGGCGGTGTTGACGCTGATCGTGCCGTGGTAGCGGCAATTTTCGGCCGTGGCGGAGGTATTGTTTTCTCCGGTGCGGCCGAGCTGGCCGACCACGCCGCCAATCTGCGAAATGCCCGTAAAGCCCTGCGTCCCTACGCCCTTATCGTCGGTGATGTCGACATAGGAGGTGACGTTTTCAATCTTCGCGCCGTCGTAGGCAAGGCCGACCGCACCGCCGATGTACTTCTGTCCGTCCGCGGCAAGGATGATCTTGCCTTTGATCGTGAAGTCTTTCACCGTCGCGCCGCCGCTGATAACGCCGAACAGACCCTGATAGTCGTAGGTCGGGTGCTTGTTGTAGCCGTTTTGGACGCAGGTGAATTGCATGTTGCTGATGGTGAAGCCCTTGCCGTCAAACACGCCGACAAACTCGCTGTAATTCACGCCGATGGGGGTGTGCGTGATCCCAGTGAGGTCGATGTTGGCGGTGAGGATGGCGTTGGTATTGCCGTGGTTGTCGTAGACGTAGGCGGAGAACCACTCCAGCTCGCCCGCGTTGCCGATCTCGTAGTAGCCATCGGCGTTGAGGGTGGGAACTTCGTAGCTGCCGCAATCGGAGCAGATGCCGTTTTCAAAGGAATGGGGGCATTTCGTGCCGCAATCGGAGCAGATGCCGTTTTCAAAGGAATGGGGGCATTTCGTGCCGCAATCGGTGCAGATGCCGTTTTCAAAGGAATGGAGGCATTTCGTGCCGCAATCGGTGCAGATGCCGTTTTCAAAGGAATGGAGGCATTT
>CAYSYK010000011.1:9542-46794 GCA_964435375.1 uncultured Oscillospiraceae bacterium
ATGCCGTTTTCAAAGGAATGGAGGCATTTCGTGCCGCAATCGGTGCAGATGCCGTCTACATAGTTGTGCGTATTATAATAGGTGTTGTTCGTTGCGTCGTAATTGACGGCCGCGCCCGCGAAGCCGGGTACGGACATTTTCTTGTCGCCCGTCAGGATCTGCTTCCAGACACCGTCTGCCTTTTTGTCGTTCAAGAGCCACGCAACCGCGCCGGACGCAAACTCGTCGGCGGTCTTTGCGGTAGTCGTGTCGGTGCCGTTGCCGACACCCGCGCTTGCCGTACCGGTGAGGTAATAGCAGTCGGTGATCGTTGTATTCGCATAAGAGTCATAACCGATCACAGCGCCGACATCAGTACCGCTCACGCCGGCTACACTCCCTGTGGTATAGCAGTCCGATATTTCAATACGGGCAGTAGCAGATTGGGAAAGCGGTGTTGAACCGAT
The DNA here is from genome assembly GCA_964435375.1 of uncultured Oscillospiraceae bacterium. GTDB lineage: Bacteria > Bacillota > Clostridia > Oscillospirales > Oscillospiraceae > Faecousia. The sequence continues at coordinate 9,989 of CAYSYK010000011.1, forward strand.
CAATCCACCCACATATCCCTCTTTTGCGACAAAGCGTGCTTCAACAGAACCGGTGTTGTAGCATTGCTTCATAGTAAAGCTTTTGAGGTTGGAGGTAATGGCTCCCACCAAACCGCCTACATATAATTTGTTATCACTGGATCCTTCATCGCCGCTCACCGAGTTATCGGCAGAGTAGCACCCGGTTATTGTCACATTTGCGTCACAACAGCCCACCAAACCGCCGAGGTATAGATTGCGCGTATTAGTGATTTTGCCGCCTATTCGACAGTTCTCGGCATAACAACCGCTTATTGTAGCCGCGCCACTAACGGTTGTACGCAGCTCTCCAATCAAAGCGCCGACAACGGCATCTGAAGAAGAAGGGGCAGAAGCGTAAAAAAAGCTGTTTAATACACCAATATCTCTGAACGTTGCCCCATCTCCGACTCGTCCGAACAAACCTACATCGCGACATTGGTCACTGTTGTAATATAAGCCGGAGATCGTTTTGCCGTTGCCGTCAAATGTACCTTTATATGCATAGCCATTTTTACCGATAGGTACCCATTCACGCACTTTCTCACCGTTTTTAGAGGTATATTTACCGTTTGCGTCAAAGGTGCCGGGATTGTCCGTGATGTTCGCCGTCAGCTTTCCTTTGATGTTTCCGTAGCTCGCGTTGCCGTTGATCTGCGCAGCGAACCAATAGAGCTGACCGGCGTTGCCGATCTCGTAATAGTTGTCCGCATTCTTCTCGGCTGCCTGATAGTGCGTGCCGTCTGCCGTGCAGAAGCCGTTTTCGTATGCACCGTTGCAGCCGCTTTCGGCGCAGGGGACTGCGCTGCCCTGCAGGGTGAATGCGGCGAACACCGCGCACGTTGTCAGCGCGAGCGCGCCAAGCCACAGCGCCAGCTTGCCGACGGACGACTTACGGCGCGATTTTTCGGTGTGGGATACGTTGGTTTCCTGTGATTTCATGTTTCGATAGCTCCTCTCGTAATGCTGTTTTCGGGGCTGAATATTCGGTTTGCCGTATTATAACATATTCGTTCGATTTTTTCAATAGATTTTGTCAAATTTCAAAAATGACGCGTTTTTTGAACAATTCACCGAAAGGATTCGATGAATTACAAGATAAATCAAGGACTCGACGATTTTTTCACGCAATTTTAAACCGAAGATTCGATGAAAAGAAAAAGATCCCGCGGACAAATCCGCGGGATTTGAAAAAAATTTTTTTCTCAGGCGAGCAATTTGTGGATGTATGCGGCGATGGCACGATCCGTATCGTCGGCGTGACGAAAGAATTTCAGGTGGTCTACATTAAATAAAATGCAGCCGCAGTGTCCTTTGAATGTGGGGAAGCAGACGATGTTCAGATTGGCCTTGATCTCGGGCGAGTAGTCGACGATGTTCAGCGTTTCTTCAAACAGCGCGGCGCGCTCGTAGGCACGCAGCCATTTCTGATCCATATTGGGGAAGATTGCGCCGAAGGTGTTGCCGATCAGCGTTTCCAGCGGAACGCCCTCCAGCTCGGCCAGCGCGGGATTGCCGTAGCGGAATGCCCAGTCCACCGCCTGACGCGTTTCGTTGAAAATGATCTCAATGTCGGTGAACGCGAAGGGCATGGAATCGAACGAGCGATAGTGCTCGGCGTATTGTGCCGCGGTTTTCAGCGGGTCGTGCTCGGCGAAATTGTGGATGATGTCTTTCTGGCGCTCCTGCAGCTTTTGGGTAAAATCATCGCGGATGCGCTCGGCATAGGGCAGTGCCTCGCCGTTGTTGAGATTGACGGTGTCGGTCACACTGTGGACGGCGTAGACCGATACGAGGCAGCCGCGCTTGATTTTGACAAAGTTTTCGTCGAGCATTTTTTCAAAATCCATGATGGTTGTGCGCGTGGGCAGGACTTCGCCCGAGGCCAGATGGACATAGGCGATGCCGCGCGTGACCTTGATATACAGGATCGTGCGGATGTTCAGCGTGACCTCTCTCATGTCGGAGAAAAAGGTGATAGACTTGGCGTTTTTCATGGGTTACCTCCGGCTTTTTTTGTTGAAAATTATCGTTGCTTTTTATTTATAACACAGTTTCCGCGCAATTTCAATAGGCGAAAATGCGGATAAGTCAGCCAAAATTGTTAAGTGCCGACGCGCCGCGGCGGTTGATTTTTCCGCGCGACAATGGTATACTGCCATCAGAAAGACTACGGCGCGCAAGTGCAGGGGGGAAAGAATATGAGATTTTACGAAAATCCGAAAAAAACGAGCGAAAATCGCTTGCCTCAGCGCAGTTTCTACATTCCCGACGGGTGCAGCGAATACACCCTGCTCAACGGGCAATGGCGCTTTGCGTGGTTCGCCCACGAGCACGAGGCCGACGCGGAGATCCCTGCGTGGGACACCGTTACCGTCCCCGGCTGCTGGCAGCTTCAGGGCTATGAGCATCCCAATTACACGAATGTCAACTATCCTTATCCGGTCGACCCACCGTATGCCCCGGATGCCAACCCCTGCGGCGTGTACGAGCGCGATTTTACCCTGCCGCGTAAGTGGGGAAGGGTCTATTTCGTGCTCGAGGGCGTGGCGACGTGCGGCATCGTGTCGATCAACGGCCGCTATGTCGGTTTTACGCAGGGCAGCCACCTGCAGGCGGAATTTGACATTACGGATTTCGTCCGCGCGGGCGAAAATACCCTGCGCGTGAAGGTGCTCAAATGGTGCTGCGGCAGTTATCTGGAAGATCAGGACTGCTTCCGTTTCAACGGTATTTTCCGCGATTGCTATCTGCTGCAGCGGCCGCAAGATCATGTGACCGATGTCCACGTGTTCACGCGGGACAATGCCGTGTGCGTGGAAACGGACAAGCCTGCGGACATTTCCCTGTACGATCGCGACGGCAAGTGCCTCGCGCAGACGAAAAATGCGAAAACGGCCGAATTTTGCGTGGAAAATCCCGTTTTGTGGAATGCGGAAAAGCCGTATCTTTATACGGTGAAAATCGAATCGGCGGGCGAGATCATCACGCAGAAGGCGGGCTTTCGTACCGTCGCGATCTCCGAAAACGGGGAACTGCTCATCAACGGGCAGAGCGTCATCCTGCACGGCGTCAACCACCACGACACCCATCCGACAAACGGCTGGTGTCAGACGGTGGAGGAACTGCGCATCGATCTGCGGAAGATGAAGGAATTGAACATCAACTGCGTCCGCACGTCGCACTACCCGCCGACCCCGAAATTTCTGGAACTGTGCGACGAAATGGGCTTCTACGTGATTCTGGAAACCGACATCGAAACGCACGGATTTTTGCGCCGCTATGCAAATGTGGACTACCGCTTCGACGTGGAAAGCGCGGATTGGCCGGGCGTGAATCCCGCGTGGCGGGACGAGCACCTGCAGCGCATGGTGCGCGCCGTGGAGCGGGATAAAAATCACTGCAGTATCATCATGTGGTCGACGGGCAACGAGTCCGGCCACGGGCCGAATCACATTGAAATGATCCGTTACCTGCACGATCTGCGCGACGGCCGCTTGGTTCACTGCGAGGATGCGTCGCGAAAAGGCGATTACCGCAACGCGGACGTGATCTCCCAGATGTACTGGAAGCCGGAAGACATTGCCAACCTCGCGCGGGACAATCCGACCAAGCCTGTGATGCTGTGCGAATATTCGCACGCCATGGGCAACGGCCCCGGCGACGTGTGGGATTATAACGAGATGTTTTACAAAGTGCCCAATCTCATCGGTGGCTGCATCTGGGAATGGGCGGATCATACGGTGATCGTCGACGGCGTGCAGAAATACGGCGGCGATTTCCCGGACGAACTGACCCATGAGGGGAATTTCTGCTGTGACGGTCTGGTGTTTGCGGACCGCAGCTTCAAAGCAGGCTCTTTGGAGGCGAAGGCGGCCTATCAGCCCATGCGGACGCACTGGGACGGCAACGCACTGCACATCACCAATGCCTATGATTTTACGGATTACAGGGAATGCTCGCTGCAATTTTCGCTGGAAGCGGACGGGCAGGTCGTTCAGCTCTGGAACAAAAAGACGGCACTCGCGCCCCATGAAACGCTGGTCTATAGGCCGCGACTTTCGTCGCTTGCGTGCAAATACGGCCTGTATCTGACCGTGAATCTGGAAAAGGATGGGAAAATCGTCGCGACGCGGCAGCACAAGCTGTCCGACGGCGCGGCACCGTCGGCACCGTTCGTGCCCGCGAAAACCGAGGCGGGGGAGTGGGAGGCCGTGCTCAGCGGGAAAAATTTCCGCTATGTTTTCTCCCGCATGGCGGGCGGATTTACCTCCATGGTGGTGAACGGGCAGGAACAGCTCGCGCAGCCCATGTGCCTGAGCGCATGGCGCGCTCCGACGGACAATGACCACAATATCAAGTATTTTTGGGGCAGCTACAATGTCTGGCAGGGCGAAAATCTGGATAAGATCTTCCACAAGTGCTATGAATTTTCTGCAGAAAACGGCTGCCTTTCCTTAAAAGGCTCGCTGGCGGGTGTGTCCCGACGGCCGTTCTTCCGATATACGCTGAATATCCAAGTGGATGAAAACGGCGAGATTTCCGTGAATTTGGACGGGAATGTGGAGGAAAACGTTTTCTATTTGCCGCGTCTTGGCTATGAATTTGCCGTGCCGGTGGAGGACGCGCCTTTCCGCTACTTCGGTATCGGCCCCTGCGAAAGCTACTGCGATATGCACCACGGCGGGACGGTCGGCCTGTATGAAAGTACAGCGGCAAGAGAATATGTGCCCTACGTCCGCCCGCAGGAGCACGGCAACCATTTCGGCACGAAAATGCTGGAGATCGGGAAACTGCATTTTGAGGCGGAACGGGCATTTGAGATCAATGTTTCGCAATATTGCGCCTATGCGCTGGACAAGGCGCAGCATACCGACGAACTGCATCCCGACGGCCTGACCCACGTGCGCGTGGATTATAAGGTCACGGGGCTGGGAACCAATTCCTGCGGCCCCGAGGCGGCCGAGCCGTACCGCCTGAACGACAAGCGGATATGCTTTGCCTTCCGTGTGCGCCCGACGGCGTGAACGGATGAAAAAACCGACTGCCCCGGGGACGGGACGGTCGGTTTTTTTCATGAACGCGCCCGTGCCGCCGCCTGCCGGCCCGAACGGCAAAAAAGTTAAGGAAAATGGCTGCACCGCGGGTGGGAAAACGGCGGTGCGCGCCGAAAAAATCCCCCGTATGCGCCGCAAGAGCGTCCCATTGCCGCAAAAGCGGCTGACGAAAACGGGCGCGCGGAACTCGCCGTTTTATACAAAAACGGGGAAAAAGAACTGTGCATATCGCTGTGACGCGCGGAAGCGAACATTTTTCGGCGGTAGAAAATCGGATTTCTCGTTTTGAAAACGCACTTTGCCCGCGTCGACGGCTTGGGAAAATGTGCCAAAGTCGGAAGGATTTACACTTTCAAAAAATGGCTGAACCGTTTGGCATTTGTTGACATCTTTTTCTCAAAAAAGTATAATATTTATGTACGAATCCGATAAAAAGGATGGCAAAAACAGAAAACGAAAAGGAGCATGAACATGAAAAAGTCAAGCATAGCAGTTACAATCACACTGGCAGTGCTGATGGTGGTTTCCCTGCTGGCGGGAACGAGCGCGCTCGCCGCGGGAGAGGCACGGACGGCAACTGCCGATCTTCCCGCATGGAAACTGGCCGGCGGCTGGGAGATGGACTCCGACTATGTGGCCGACGGTGTGCGCACGATCATTCCCGGCGCAGACACCAAAGGCGGCGCCGATGCGTGGAAATACGCGGCAAAAATCCCGAATGAAAATTCGCTCTACCCCGTGTTCTCCATCGCCGACGGGCAGAGTGTGATCCTCGAGCTGTCGGTCAAGCTCTATGATGCGGACGGCAATGTCGTTTCCAAATCGCAGAACAGCAACGCACTGGACATTTATATTATCAACGTCGACAATGACGAGCAGGTCGGTATGCTGCGCATCTGGACGGATTCCGGCAGCCCCACCAACGGCAACCACAGCTACGAAGTGTTCGGCACCGGCTGGAGCGGCTACAACGCGGGCTACTGGATCATGGGCGACGCGACGGCCGAGTCCAAATTCACGATCAAGTTAGACCGCGAAAACTTCATTTCCTCCTACGTGGCCGGACAGGACGGCATGGTGCCGCTGGCCAAAGAGGAGCTTATCACGGAGCGTCGCGAAGTACTGAAAAACGTCAACAACGTCCGCTTTGAGGTCAAGGGCGAGAACGGTTTTACGGCCAATACGGAAGTGGTCGTGCGCAGCGTCAATGCGCAGTCGCTGGCCAGTGCCGACGGCCGGATCGTCGATACCGTGGCACCCGTGCTGCGCGAAACGAGCGTGATGTCGTCGCTGAACCTCGGCGAGGCGTACACCATCCCCACGGAGGCGTATGACCTGCTGAGCGCCGTAAGCTACAGCCTGAAAATCGGCGGCGAGACCATCGAAGGCAAAACCTTTACGCCCAACGCGGCGGGCGATCTGGATGTGACGCTGGTGGCAAAAGACGCGGCCGGCAATACATCCGAAAAAACCTATACGTTCCATGTTGCTTCCAGCATCGCGAAGCCGGAGCTTAATTCCGTTCCCACACTGACGGATCAGACCGTTTACGTTTTCGACACGCTGGCCATCGACGGCATTACCTACACGGACGAAACGGGCACGGCAAGCGTCGTGCTGAAAGTCCTGCGCGGGGAAGAAACGGTTGCGACGCTCTCGCCGCGCGACGACGGAACGTTTGCCTATTTCATCACCGCCGATTTTGAATCCGGCGCATATACCTTTGTTTATGAAGTGACCAACACGGCGGGAACCACCGCCTCCGAGCCGCAGACGATCAATCTGCGCGCGGTACAGCCCGATCGCGCGGAATTTGTGTCGGGTCTGAACGGCTATATGCTCGCCGAGTACACGCCCGACGGCTTGACGCTGCGCACCACCCAAGACTGGAAAGAGTTCTTCTTGGGCACCTTTGACATCTCCGAGGGCATGGACATCAAGTTCGTCGTAAATCCCGCGGTGGAAAACGGTGCCGTGAACAACGCGGCCTGCGTTTCGTGGCTGTTCGTCAATGCGGATAACAGCGATTACCGTGTGATGTACCGTGTCTGGATCGATCATTCCGGCCCCGACCGCGCGACGAACGTGTATATCTCCACCAACGGCGGTGCCAACTACACGGACATCACCGATACCGGCTGGATCTCTCGCAATGTCGACGAGGTTGCGGGTCAGTACCACATGGCCTTTGACCCCGAGGAAACCTTCGTCGGTGAGCGTACCGGCGGCATGACCCGCGTGGACAATGCTTACGAGCAGCTTCTGGCCTTCTTTGAAGCGTGCCCGTCGATGAACTTCAACGTCGGCCTGACCATGGGCAATCTGTCGATCGCGGACGGCAACTATGAAATGATCGTCACAGAGCTTAACGGCCAGAGCTTCCTCGGCCAGAGCATTACATGGCAGGATGCGTACCTCAGCGTCAAGACCGATATCCCCGAGAAAATCCTGACCGGCACTGCGCTGCCCATCGATGCCTATGCCAAAGACATCCGCGGCGCGATCTCCCTGCTGCTGCGCGTGACCGCACCCGACGGACAGACGACGGAACTCACATTCGACGGCAGCCATGTGGAGTACACCTTTGAGCAGCTCGGCGACTACACCCTCACCGTGCTGACCACGGGTCTGAACGGCAATGTGGTCGAAAAGAGCTTCCAAGTTTCCGCAAGAAGCACGGTTACGCCGATCGAGATCACCGTCAACGGAAGCTACAAAGAAAGCTACGCACAAAACGATAAGCTGACCATCCTCGACGCGATTTATTCCGAAAACGTCGTCACCAAGGTCATTTCGATCAAAACGCCCTCCGGCGAAGTCGTGACGGTTGCGGCAGGGGAACAATACACCTTCGCACAGCCCGGTGTCTACGTGATCACCTACACGGCAAAGGATGATGCACAGCCCGTGGCGAACGAAAAGAGCATTTCCACGACCATTAACGTGCCCGATACCGAAAAGCCCGTGATCACGGTGACGGTTCCCGATGCGGCGGTCGTAGGCGATGCGATTAAGCCGAACATCGACGTGAAAGACGACAGCGAATGCGACCTTACCGTTACGCTCGTCAAGCCCGACGGTAGCACCGTGAAGCTCGATGCGTCCAAGAACTATGAATTTACGGCCGATGCCGCCGGCAGCTACACGCTGAAAGTCACGGCGGAAGACCTCTACGGCAACAAAGAAACCGTCGAAAAGACGCTGACGGTCACGCAGGCACAGCAAAACGAGCCGTCCGGTAATCCGACCGAGCCGACCGGTAATCCGACCGATGACCCGAGTGGCACGCCCGTCGTGCTGATCGTCGTGATCGTGGCCGTTGTCGTCATCGGTGCGGCGGCAGTCGTGTTCCTGATGCGCAAGAAAAAGAAGTAAAAACCCATATCGGAGGCTGACAGGGAATGAAAAGAAACACAACTTTTCTTTTGGCCTTGGTGCTGGCGGCGGCAATGCTGCTTTGCGCCTGCACGGGCAATCCGGCTTCCACCAACAATACCCCCGGCACGACCACTGCCGGGGGTAATCCCCCGATCATAGAAGACCCGGACAAAACCGATCCGATCTATGACGGCGGCGTGGTGAATGTGTCGGAAATCGTAACAAACGAACACGGCTCGCATATTCAAGTCGGCGGGCAGGATTTTCTGTATATCGGAACGCAGATCCGTGTGGATGCGTTCATGAACTGCGACAAGCTCAGCTATGAGCAGATCGGACTGCTGTTCGAACAGGCCGCCCGCTTGGGCGTTACCTGCGTCCAGATTCCCGTGGAATGGGCAAAGCTGGAGCCGCAGGAGGACGTATTTGACTATACGTACCTGTTTTATATGATGCAGTTTGCCAATCGGTACAATCTGAAAATGGAGCTGCTGTGGTTCGGCACGAATATGTGCGGCGATACCCACTCCTACACCGTGCCGGATTACATCCTGCGCGACGGCAAGACCTATCCCAAATTCGACGCCCTGCGCACGGGCGAATACTGGAATTACTACGGCGTGATGTGGTTCTTGGATTTCGACAACGAGAATCTTATCCGCCGCGAGAGCAATGCGCTGGCGAAGATGATGGACTATATCTATGAGTACGATTCCACGCACGGCGCAAAACAGCCCGTGATCGGCATTCAGGTGCTCAACGAGCCGGATATTTTCGCAAGATGGCGCGTGCCGGACAAGCAGGTCATTTCTCCCGTGACGGGAGAGCGCATGAGCGCGCAGGAGGCATATACCAAAATCTGCAACAGCCTCGAAGCACTGGGCAAGACCGTCAAGCAGAGCAAATATCGCGTTTTCACCCGCGTCAATTTGGCCTCGTCGACCAATTCCGATGCGCTCGGCAGTCTCGGCGGCATCTGGGCAGGCGGCGAAGTCAAGGACGCACCGGAATTTGCGCAGATGATTCAGGCACTCGAGAGCATTGATTTTGTCGGCGACGATTCCTATACCGCCAGCGTCAAGAACATCAAGGGCATTGCATCCATGTATGCAACCAAACTGCCCGGCAATTTCGGCCAGATCGCGGAAAATGACGGCAGCTATTCCAATACCGCGTCGCTGATTCTGACCGCGGTCTCCCAGCACGGCGGCTATTCGATCTACGATTTGCTGACCTCGCCGTTCTTCGTGGCAAACGGGGAAGCGAAGGTCGATCAGGGCATTCTCCTGTTTGAAGAGGGAAGCTATGAGCGCTATGTGCAAAAAGACCACTGGCAGCAGACGCACGACATCATCGCGGGACTCAAAGCGGTCGGGCACGAGGTCTATCAGGTTTCACCGCAGGATTTCGCCTGCTTCAATCTGGAAACGGACAACGCCCGCCAATCCACCCAACAGACCATCACTACGACGCATACGCGCCTGACATTCGCCACGGAAAGCGGCGCGATCGGCTTCGCAATCGACCGCGGAACGTGGATGGACGTGTACGTGACGGCGGATGCGACCCTGACCGTGTCGGATGCGACCGTGACGGCCGTGGAAGTCGGAACCTATGCCGCCGACGGCACGTTCACCGCTTCCGAAACGTTGCCGACGGACGCAAGTGTCTCTTTGAGCGGCGGAAAGCTCTATCGTATCAGCTACAAGGATGCCGGCACGCTGACATCCGACACATGGGACGCGATCGGAGGTTAAAGCATGAAACTGAAAATCGGCATTGCATTGCTGCTTGCGCTGAGTCTGCTTTTGGCGGCCTGCCAACCGGCCGAACCGACACAGACGACCGGCCGCCCCGTCGACAGCGGCATTCAGAACCAGACGCAAAACTTTGACAAACCCTATACGATGGCGACCTCCGAAAGCGGCAAGGGCATTTTGCTCGACCGCAGACAGGTGCCCGTCATCATGACCTCGGCACTGCTTCGCACGGATCTGCTGATTCTTGCGGACTTCCTCAAGCCCGAGGAAACGGAAGATTATTTCGCCATCGCCGCACAGACCAATCTCAACACCTTGGAACTGACGGTCATGTGGAGTCAGATCGAGCCGCAGAAGGATCAATATGATTTTTCCGCGCTGGACGTGTATCTGGACTATGCGAAAAAATACGGCCTGAAGCTGAACATCGAATGGTACGGCTCGCTGGTGGACGGCGAAACGCACACGGCAAACGTGCCCGCCTACATCGCCGAGGACACCGAAACCTATTCCTGCCTGATGGATCTGTTCGACTGGGCCAACTACGGCAGATGCCGTATCATGGACTGGGCGGATCCGGATCTGCTGGCGCGCGAAAGCCGCGCGCTGTGGGAAATGATGAACCATGTTCACGCATGGAATCAGGAAAACGGGCAGTATGACCCCGTGATCATGGTGCAGATCGGGCAGGGAACCGACCGCTTCCAGCGCTGGAGAACGGATGCCTACGACGTCGTCAACGCCGCGGGCGAGGCGATCGGGCAGGAAGAGGCGTGGAGCATGGTGCACACCTATATCGACGAGATGGCGAAAGCCGTGAAATACTCGGCATACAAGGCACTGACCCGCGTGGAATTCTGCGAGCAGACGGCCGTGGTCAACTATGTCCGCGACGCGCGGAAGCTCGAATATGTGGATATCGTCTCTCCGACGTATCTGCATGAAATTTCCTCGACCAAGAACGGCATCAAGTCGTTTACGGAAGAATATGCGGATATGTTCGTCATGAACGCCGAAAACTGGGCGTCGGATGTCAACGATCGGCAGATTCTGGCCACATTCGGTATGGGCGCGGGCGGATACGTTTCGTATCAGCTTTCGAATCCCGTTTATTTCCCGCAGTCGCCCAACGGCGCGCTGTACAACCGTTACAATGCCGACGGTGAAACGCTGGCGGACAAATTCCCGCCCATGGGCGAGCGCGCTCGCAAAACGGCGGCGATCAACAGCGCCCTGCTGCGTGCATACGTGGCGGTGGCCAATGCACCGCGTTCACTGTTTGCGACTTTCGGCCTGAACAATCTGCTCAACGGCAAAACGGGTGACGAGCGCATTCAGAAGGTGTATCTGTCCAACGGCGTTCTGCTGTCGTACTCCAATCCCGACGGCGCACTGGGCTTTGCCGTATTCGACGGAAACTATGTCTATGTCTGGTCGGACACGGATGCGACATTGACCGTCACCAACTGCACGCTGACGGTCTGCCAGAAAGGCGCGTTTGACGCGCAGGGCGAATGGAACACGCAGGAAAACGTCACGCTTGAGGGCAATACCACGCTGCAGTGCGTGGCGGGCGAGGTGTATCGCATTCGCGTGGGCAATCTCTCGGAGCTGCCCTCGGCCTCCGAGCTGAAAGCGGGCGGATATCTCTCCCCGCTGGACAGCATCCGCGGATAAAGGTGCGGCCGATGAAGAAAACAATGGCAATTTTGCTGGCGCTGGCGCTGAGCCTGTGCGCCTGTACACCGAATGACTTCACGACCGAAACGCAAAATCCGTCGGCTACACCCGGATCTTCGGGCACGCAGGGGACAAGCGCGCCGCCTGCGCAAACGGAGGAAACCTTGGTGTCGCGCATTTGCACGCTGCCGAACGGCAAAACCTATCTGGAAGTCGACGGCAAGCCCTATACCATGGTCGGTGCGCAGTTGCGCGTGGACGGATTGTACAACCGCGCTCCGCAACTGACGCAGGCACCGCCCGTGGTGACCGATGCACAACTTGAGCAATATTTTGCCCGCGCCGCGCAGCTTGGGGTCAACACCTTGCAGCTTGCGCTGGAATGGAGCAAAATCGAGCCGCAGAAAGATCAATATGAATTTTCTCAGGTGGACAAACTGCTTTCGCTGTGCAATCAATACGGGCTGAAATGCGAATTTCTCTGGTTTTCCACGAATATGTGCGGTGACGGACACGGATTTTGTGTCCCGTCGTACATCATGGACGACCCGCAGACCTACCCCGTCTACACGGCGCAGGGGTTGTACGAGTCAACCATGTACGGACAGATTTTCTACCCGATTCTGGATACGCCTGCGCTGATGGAACGCGAACGGCTGGCGCTGACGGCATTGATGGCGCACGTCGATCAATGGAACCGCGAAAACGGCGGGAAAAATCCGCTGATCGGTATGCAAATACACAACGAATCGGACGGCTTGCTGCGCTGGAGACTGCGTCAGCAGGAACTTTCCTACCAAGGGCAGGCCGTTACGCCGCAGCAGCTCTGGCAGGCCACGCTGACCGCGCTGGATAATGCGGGAAAGGCGGTCAAGGCGGCAAATTACAAAATTTACACGCGTTGCAATATGACGGTGACGTTCGGCGTCGGGGAATTTAAGGAGTGGGAAGGCTTTGGCTTTTCTCCGCTGGATGTTCTGCGGCTCGACGGTATCGACATCATCGGCGATGACCCGTACACGACCAAGCCCTCCGCGATCAACAAGACGATCTTGGCGTACGCGGTGGAGGGCAACTTCCCACACATCGCGGAAAATATGGGCAATTATGCGTCCTCGCCGTCGCTGTTGCTCGCTGCCTATCAGGCGGGCGGGGCATATTTGTTTTATGATCTTGCAACGCCGGAATACTTCGTGTATATTAATGGCAACAGCGACTATCAGATCGATCAGGGCATTTTGAACCCCGATCTGACGGACAAACCGCACACCGCCGAAACGGCCTGCATCATCAAGGGCATTCGGGCGATGGGCGATGTTCTGCCGCTGGTGCAGCGGGAGGATTTTGCGGTGTTCAATCTTTGCACGGAATTGCCGCAGACAAGTCTGCAACAGACGGTTTGCACCTCGTCGCTGTCCGTGACATATCGAACCGAGCAGGGTGGCATTGCTTTCGCCATCGAACGCGATGGGTATCTCTACCTGTACACGACGGCCGATTGCAGCTTTGAAGTGGACAATGCGAGTTTTACCCTGCGCGGCGAGATCGGAGAATTTGTCGCGGGAGAATATCAGATGGCGGAAGAGGTCTACCTCGGCACGACGATCCGCCTTTCGGCGGGCAAGCTGATGCGCGTGCGCATCCGTCAGGTAACGAGCGAGGTATTTTCCACAACGGCGGACAATGTGTAAGGAGGAACAGCGTGGCATTATGTCAGGTCAAGTCACTTGTCTATTATGAGCATCATCCCAATGATTATGTGATGGAGCACAGTCATAATTGCTACGAGTGCGTTTTTTACATGAACGGCCGCGGTTCGATCACGGCCGGCGGCGATGCGATCGAATACGAGGGGCCGACCCTGACGGTGGTAAGCCCCTCGACCAAGCACGACGAAAAGACGCAGGAAGAATCCAGCCTGTACATCATCTTGTTCGAGGCGGGAGAGGTGACGATCCCCAAGCAGTTTTCCTATCTTTCGCTCGACGCGCAGGAGGCGGAGGAGATTCTCGGCTTTTTCCGAAAAATGCAGGAAGAGGAAAAAGAAAAACACAGCTACTACAAAGAAACGGTCAATGCCTATTTCAGCTTGGTACTGTGCCGCTTTTTGCGGGAAACGGCCTCCGGCGCGGGACATAGCGTGCCCGATGCGGAGCTGGTGCAGCGCATCAAGTCGTATATGAAAGAAAATTACAACCAGATCATTGATTTTACGCAAATCGCCGCTTCGTTCGGCTACAGCTACGATCGCCTGCGGCATATCTTCCGGCGGGAAACGAATACCACCATTCATCAGTATCTGCTCAACTGCAAGCTCTATGCGGCCAAGCAAATGCTGCTGACGACGGATATGCCGATTCAGGACATCGCCGTGCAGTGCGGATTCCGAAGCAGCATTCATTTCAGCAATTTCTTCAAATCGAGGATGAGTATCTCTCCACGCCAATTCCGAAATTCGCGGGAAAATCGGATTGACGCAGGTGTTTTCAAAATCAAGGGAGAGAAGGGTGAAAAAACATGATAAAAAATCTATGGATCGACACGGACATCGGCGGCGATTGTGACGATGCCGGTGCGCTGGCACTGGCTAACATCGCCGCGCGCGACGGTACGGTCAATTTGCTGGGCATGAGCTTTACCACGTCGGCCGCGGCGGGGCCTGCCTGCATGGATGCCATTAACAACCACTACGGCAATGCCCATATCCCGATCGGCATGACGCGCAGGAAAAATTTCTGCTGTGAAAACGTCAACGCCTTTCAGGACTATGTGGCGCGGCACTATGACAACCGCTTTTACGAGCGGCAGACGGACACGCTCCTACCCGCAGAGGATGCCCTGCGAGCCATTCGCCGCGGCTTGGCTGCCGCGCCGGACGGCTCGGTGACATTCGTGTGCATCGGGCAATTGAACAACGCCTCCGATCTGCTGGATTCTCCGCCGGACGATCTTTCGCCGCTGTCCGGCGTGGAGCTGGTGCGTCAAAAGGTTCGCGAATTTGCCGTGATGGGCGGATTGTTTTTGCCGGAGGGCGAAGCGGCGCACTTTTGCGGCGCGGCATACGAGACGGAGTACAACATCGTGACGGATATTCCGTCAGCCGAAAATTTCACAAAGAAATGCAGTACGAAGGTCGTTTTCTGCGACTTTTTGGTGGGATACCGCGTGCTGACCTGCGGGCCGCTGCTGCAGCAGCCGAACCTGCAAAATCCCGTGGTGGCGGCATATCGGATCTTCCAGAACCGCCCGCGTGAATCGTGGGATCTGCTGACGGTTTACTACGCCGTTTACGGAACGGACGGTCTGTTCACCGTTTCCGGCAACGGCCGCGTGACGGTCGAACCGAACGGCAAGACGGTATTCGACGAAACGGTCGCGCACGACCATTATTATCTGCGTCTGGCAGCTTCGGAAACGAAGTGCGCGCAAGTTATCGACCAAATGCTTTTGCGAGGTGTATGTTATGAAAAGAAAAATGAAAATTTGCATAGCCTGCCTGCTGTTGGTGGCGGCAATGGGAGCGCTGCTGTCGGCCTGTGATACCGAAACGCCGTCGCGCGGCTATCTGGTATTCTACGTCTGGGGCGACAATGCAGAGCTGGCAAGCTATGAAAAAATCGCCGCCGATTACGAGGCGGAGACGGGCATCCGCGTGCAGGTGCAACCGGCAACGGGGGATTATTACGACAATCTGAACATCGCATTTTCCTCCAAAGAAAACGCGCCCGACATTTTCTTCACGGAATCCGGCGAATTTCTTTCGCATATGGCCAGCGGGAAAATGCTGGATCTGACGCCGTATATCCAAAGCGGCGCGCTGGATATCCGCACGCAGGAAAATGCCGACGGGGAAATCGAGCTGTGGGATGTCAACGATGCCTACCGCTATGACGGGCAAACCGTGGGACAGGGGAGCTATTACGCGCTGATCAAGGACTGGTCGCCGGATTTCGTGATGTGGTACAACAAGTCCCACATCGACGAGTACAACCGCGAAAACGGTCTTTCCGAGGGCGATGCGGGCTTTATGGCCTATCCGTCGGAAGAAATTCCGATGACGTGGGACGAATTTTCGGATATGTCGTTCAAGCTGCGCAAAACCAACCGCTACGGTACTATGCTCGATCGCGTGCCCTACAAGCACCTGATGGAGTGGATCCAGATGACCGGCGCGTCCACGTGGACGGGGGATAATCAGTACTTCAACAGCGACGATCCCAACGTCATGAAAGCGTTCCGATTCTTCACCGACCTTCAGCTCGGCGACAAGGCGAGCGCGCCCGTGATCGGCCCGTCCGGCGTGGGAAGCGGCGAAGCCTTCGCCAATGGCAACGTCAGCTTCGTGTTCTACGGCAACTGGGCATATTCCACCTATGCGTGGAACAGCGTCGGCTTTGAGATCGGCTATTGCCCCTCTCCGGTGCCGGCAAAGGCGGACGGCAGCGCCCTGACGGCGGCCGATGCCTATGCCGGAAGCTGCGGCATGATCGCGCTGGCCGTCAACAACGAGTCGACGATGAAAGATGAAGCGGTCGACTTCCTGAACTACTACATGACCAAGGGCAATGTCTACATGGCAGGCAAGGGCTTCAACATCCCCGGAAACAAGCTGGTGGCAAACAGCGACGTCTACCGCAATCCCGAGGATTCGCAATTGGCGCAGATCAACCAGTATTTCCTGAACGTGGCCAACAATTACACCCATGCGATCGTGTACAACAAGTACATCGGACAGGAAACCTTTGAGGAGATCGTCGGAAAATATATGTCGGCATATCTGGCAAATCCGTCGTCCACCACCTTGCAAAAAGTGCTGGAAAATATTGCCGAGGACGTTCGGCGGGAGATGTAACGAACAACCATGAACAAACTGAGTAAACACGAACGCAAAAAAACGGCACGTTTCTTTGCCTATATCAGCCCGTGGCTGATCGGATTCACGGCCTTTACGGTTTTCCCGATGGTGCTGTCGATGATCTACAGCCTGACGGACGTGAAAATGGCAACGGCCAATTCCCAACCGCTGAATTTCGTGGGACTGCGCAATTATATCCGCATTTTCACCGAGGACGAAAATTTCCGTCAGGCAATTTGGAACACGCTGGTCTATTCTTTCGTAAAAGTGGCGTTTCTGCTCGTATTTGCCGTGCTCATCGCGCTGCTGCTGGATCGCAAAATCATCGGAAGAAAGGTCTTTCGCGTGATGATCTACCTGCCTGCGGTCATTCCCGTGGTGAGTGTGGCGCTGCTGTGGAAGCTGATCTTCACGGGCGGCGAATTTAACGTCGTCAACTTTTTCCTGAGCTATCTCGGCCTCGAGCCGGTCAATTTCTTCGGAACCGGCACGAGCGCCATGGGGACGATCATTTTCATCGGCATATGGAGCGGCCTCGGCCCGACGATGCTCGTCGTGCTGGCGGCCATTCAGGGTGTGCCGAAGGATTATCTGGAGGCGGCGGAGCTTGACGGCGCGAACGCGATGCGTCGGCTGGTGCACATCATTCTGCCGTGCATTTCCAAGACGCTCGTTTTCGTGATTCTGACCTCGCTCATTTCCGCCCTGCAAACCTATGCCGAGGTCAAGCTGCTGACCGAGGGCGGCCCCGGAAATTCCACCGTTACGATCTCCATGCTGATCGTGACGAATGCGTTCAAGACTTTGGGCAACAAGACCCTCGGCTATGCCTGCGCGCAGGGCTGGCTTCTGTTTGCGATGACGCTGGTGTTCGGCGTGACGTACGTGAAGCTCTCGTCGAACAAAGAGGGTGCTTCCGTGCCGAAGCGTCGCCTTTTGCGGCGCAGAAAAGAAAGGGCGGTGGAGTAAGTGCAGCCGAAAACCAAACGCAGGATTCTGAACCTGTTCTTTTTCCTGATCGCGCTGAAAATCGCAATTTTCTTCGCTCTGCCGTTTTTGTACATGATCCTGATGTCGCTGATGGAATCGTCTGCCTCCATTTTCGAGTATCCGCCCAAATTCTTCACCGGCGCGCACTGGGAAAATTTCCGCAACGCGTGGAAAACCATCAACATGGGCAAGCTCGTGGGCAATACGCTCATCATGGTCGTCAGCCGTATGGCCATCGGCATCACCGCGTCCGTGTTGGTCGCCTACGGATTCTCGCGCTTCAAAAATCGTTACAGCAATTTCTTCTTCACCATTCTGCTTTCCACGATGATGATTCCGTGGGTCGTGACCATGATCCCGTCGTATGCGCTTTATGAGCGTCTCGGCTGGATCGGCACGCGCCTACCGCTGATCATTCCGTGGATCGGCGGTTCGTCGTTCAACATTTTTATGCTGAAGCAGTTCATGGACGACATTCCCATGTCGCTGGACGAGGCGGCGAAGATCGACGGGGCAAATTCGTTCTCGATTCTGTGGCGGATATTGCTGCCGCAGATCAAGCCTTGCCTTGCGACACTGCTGGTGTATTCATTCATCGACGCGTGGTGCGATTACGTCGGCCCCAGCATTTATTTGCAGAGCAACCCCGATCTGTACACGCTGTCGCTGGGCATGCAGCAGTTCTTCTCATCCACCGGCTCTGCCGATTGGACGCTCGTGATGGCGGCATCGGTGCTGTTCTCCATCCCGATGGTGCTGGTGCTTACCCTTGCGCAGAAAGCCTTCGTCAAGGGCGTCGTGTCGACGGGCATAAAGTAAGCAACGGAAAGCGGGTGCAAGCATGAGAAAGGTTTATGTTCTCGGAAGTATCAATATGGACTTGGTGATCTCCGTGGCGCGGATGCCCGCGCGCGGGGAGACCATGCACGGAAAGGACTTTTTCACGAACAGCGGCGGCAAGGGTGCCAATCAGGCGGTCGCCTGCGCAAAGCAGGGTGTGGATACATATCTGATCGGCGCGGTCGGGGAGGACGTTTTCGCGTCCGACCTGTGCAACGCGCTGGAGGCATATGGCGTGCGGACGCCGTTTGTGCGGCAATTGCCGACGAGTACGGGCGTGGCCGTGATCCTCATCGAGCATGGCGACAATCGCATCGTGCTTGACGGCGGCGCGAATCTGCGCATCACGCGCGAACAGATCGACACCGCGCTTGCCCATGCCGAATGCGGCGATTATTTCGTCGCGCAGTTGGAAAACAACGCCGATGCCGTGCATTATGCGCTCGCGAAGGCGAAAGAAAAGGGCATGGTCACGATTTTCAATCCTGCGCCCGCCGTCGCACAGCCGAAAGAAATTTATAAAAATGTGGACATTCTGGTGCTGAACGAAACGGAGTGCGAGATTCTGACCGGCATTGCCCCGGAAAACGCGGAGACGATGCACAGTGCCTACCGCGCTGCGGCACAATGGGGCGTGCAGTGCTTCGTGCTGACGTTGGGCAGCCGTGGCTCCGTGTGCTTTACGGCGGAGGGAACGTACCCTGTCGCGCCGCATTCGGTCAGCGCCGTGGACACGACGGCCGCAGGGGATACCTTCGTCGGAACGCTTGCGGCACGGCTGGCGCAGGGGCAAACGCTGCGCTCTGCACTGCGTAGCGCGTCGGCGGCCTCGGCATTGACCTGCTGCAAAAAAGGCGCGCAGTGCGCCATCCCAACCCACGACGAAGTCGAAACATTCCTAAACTCCCAAGGGAAGTAAAACGTATTGCGCAAAATGCCGGGGTGGATCCCGGCATTTTGCCGTTTTGGGGCGCATTGTCGACTCGGGGCGTGTTTGCGCACTTGAAAAGGCACGCGCGATATGATAAAATCAGCATATACAAGGCATACGATGCACAAAACCGTGCCGGAGGCACCGTCTTGTGCACGCAGAGCGCAGCCGTTCGCGGTAAGGGGGGTAACACCATGGATTATGCAAAAGAGTCCCTGAAAAAACACGCCCAATGGGGCGGAAAAATCGAGATCGTCAGCAAAGTGCCCTGCAAAAGCAAGGATGACCTGAGCCTTGCCTACACGCCTGGTGTGGCGCAGCCCTGCTTGGAAATCCAAAAGAATGTCGACCAATCCTACGTTTTGACCCGTCGGCACAACCTGTGCGCCGTCATTACCGACGGCTCGGCGGTGCTGGGACTTGGCGACATCGGCCCCGAGGCCGCGATGCCCGTGATGGAGGGGAAATGCGCGCTTTTCAAGACGTTTGGCGACGTTGACGCGTTTCCGCTGTGCGTCAGGACCAAGGACGTGGACGAATTTGTCAACACCGTTTCTTTGCTGAGCGGCTCGTTTGGCGGGATCAATCTGGAGGATATTTCCGCGCCGCGCTGTTTCGAGATCGAACGCAAGCTGAAAGAAAAATGCGACATTCCCGTTTTTCACGACGATCAGCACGGAACGGCCGTCATCGTGCTTGCAGGCTTGACGAATGCGCTGAAAGTGGTAGGCAAGGAGAAACAGAATGTGAAAATCGTCACCGTCGGCGCGGGCGCGGCGGGCATTGCGATCGTCAAAATGCTGCTGTCTGCGGGATTTCGGGACATCACGATGTGCGACCGTCAGGGTGCACTGTATGTCGGCTGCCCTGGCATGAATGCGGCGCAGGCGGAATTGGCCGCGCTGACCAATCCCGCGCAGACAGCCGGTACGCTTTCCGAGAAGCTGGTGGGCGCGGACGTGTTCATCGGCACTTCCACGGGCGGCATTCTGACGCGCGACGACATTTCCGCCATGAATCGCGACGCCATCGTTTTCGCCTGTGCGAATCCCGTGCCCGAAATCTTCCCGGAGGAGGCAAAGGCGGGCGGGGCGAGGGTGGTCGCAACGGGACGAAGCGACTATCCCAACCAGATCAACAACGTGCTGGCGTTTCCCGGGATTTTCCGCGGGGCGTTTGACGTTCGCGCACGCGATATCAATGAGGAAATGAAGCTGGCGGCGGCCATGGCGTTGGCGGCGCTGGTTTCGGATGAAGAACGCAACGAAACCAACATCATACCGACGGCATTCGACGCGCGCGTCGGTGCGTCGGTGGCAAAGGCGGTCGCCGAGGCCGCCAAACGGACGGGTGTGGAGCGAATCTGACGGCGGGGCAAGAAAATGGGATGTTATGTAAACTATCTGCTGACCGGTGAAACCCTTTCGTGGGATGCGCTGTCGGCCTATCTCGGATACGTAGCCGAGCCGCACCGACCGGAAACATATGCGTTTGAAAGGGATAAGATCCATTCTTTGCTCGCGCAACTACTGCTGCAATACGAGGCAAAGCGGCGATTCGGTTCGTTCAATGTCCGCGTGGAGCGCACGCCGCTCGGAAAACCCTATTGGCCGCAGTTCCCGGATGTGCAGTTTTCGCTGTCGCATACGGACGGATGTGTCGCCGTCGCCGTGGGGACGGGGGCGGTCGGCGTGGATGTCGAGAAAATCGCCTCCGCCGATCTGCGCATAGCCGACCGCTTTTTTACGCCGCATGAGGCGCAGTGGGTTCGCGAAAATGCGTCGCAGCGTGCGGCGTTTTATGAGATATGGACAAAAAAAGAGGCGTATTTGAAAATGCGCGGAACGGGGCTGACCGCGTCGCTGCGCGCGTTTGACGTGCTCGACGGCGACCTTGCCGTGCAGATCGAAACGCGGACGCTTTCCAAACACGTGCTGAGCGTGTGCTGTGCGTCGGAGGCTGACAATGTGGAAATCCGCGAAATGGAACTGCACCGCCTCCTGCCGGCTTTTGACGAAGAAAAAATGTAACAGGGTTTGCAATTTGGGAGAATATGCGATAATCGGATTATCCGAAAAAAGTTTGGAGTTGAAAAGATGTGCAAAATTTCCTGCTGAGAAATTGGGAGATAGCGAAAAGCGACGGTTTCGCCGCTTGGTTTTGTTATGCCCGAATGCGGGAATGATGCGCATCTGACAACGGACAGGGGAGCACTGCGCCCAAGGCGGGTGCAGTGGCCTTTCATGGTTGTGGGATGGGTTTCCCGCAACCATTTTTCTATTTCGGAGGGGATACTATGTCGTTGATTCAAGTTACAAATCTGACCTTTGGCTACGACGGCAGCTACGAAAACATTTTTGAAAATGTCAGCTTCCAAATCGACACCGGTACCGGGTGCGTCTATGCAGCCGCGGATTCTCCCACGGGCTAAAAAGTGTCCCCCGGACACTTTTCTTAACGCCCTTTCGAGTCCCATTACCCGCCAAAAACCATATGAAAAAGAGAGTAGCGAATGCTACTCTCTTTTTCATGGTGGCTCGCCAGGGATTCGAACCCTGGACCCACGCCTTAAAAGGGCGTTGCTCTACCTGCTGAGCTAGCGAACCATATGAAGTTGGCTGGGATGGCCGGATTCGAACCGACGGATGCCAGAGTCAAAGTCTGGTGCCTTACCGCTTGGCGACATCCCAATATTTGCAGACTCGACATCGGACACGCAAAGTATTATAGCACGTTCGAATGTGGTTTGTCAATGCTTTTTTGCATTTTTTTGCCAAGCGGACAAAACTGCGGCGCGTGCGCGTATCAGCGCGAAATCTCCGCGTGGCAGGCCAGCACCGTTGCACCCGTGAATGTGACCTGCGCCTCCGTTTTCGAGAAAACGACCAGCAATTCGCCCGCTTGCAGCACATACCTCTGCGCGGCGAGGCAAAACTGCGCATCCGTCACGGGATAGAACGCGTTCAGCCCGGGGACGAGGTGCGCACCGTCGCGACACAACAAGAGTGCTCCGTCGCAGCCGTTGAGCATGAGGTTGAAATCCGTGGCAGTGCCGACGCAATGCGTGGCGATATCGCCGGAAAAACGATAGGGCGCGGCCAATGGCGTGAGCACGACGGGCGGACGGCCGGGATGCGTCAGGGTAAAGCCGCCGCGCAGGGGCGTGATGAAGCGCTCCACACCCGGCAGGGGCGTGAAGTCGCTTTCGGGCGTTTCCACCGTCGCGGAGGAAATGCGCACCTGGAAATTGCGCGCGGCGTAGCTGCCGCTTTGCGGATAGAGAAACAGCTCCGTCGTGGTGCCGCCCGACCATGTCGCAGTGCGGTAATCCGAGGCGCGCAGATGCAGAATTTCCATGCGCGGCTCAGCGCACCCAGCCGCAGCACGCGGGGTCTGCGTTTTGCAGTTCGTCCGTGATTTGGTCGGCGATCGGGCAGACGTAGACATAGGGACAGGTGTAATAGTCGCAGTCGATCAGGGCTTTGCAGCCGACCTCATAGTCGATGCAGACGGTGCGACTTTCGTTGTAGTTGCGGCAATAGCCGGAAAATGCAGCTTCCATAGATTAATCCTCCACCAAACAAAATCCCTGCGGCGCCAGACTCAGCCAATTCGGAGCGACGGTGCGCAGATTGTGTCCCATCAGGACTTTCCCCGCGGGAATGTCCCAAGCGTCCATATTTCGGTTTACATAAATCCGAACCGCGCGATCGCCGCTGCGTCTGGTAAAGCTCAGGCGATGGTCGGTCGCGTAGATAAATCGGATGTCCCCCGTCCGCAGGACGGGGCAGCTTTTGCGTATTTGTCCGAGCTGACGGAAATATTCCAGCAGCAGGCGATTTTCGCGCCCCCACGGATAGGGGCGGCGATTGAAGGGGTCTTTGTGGCCTTCCATGCCTGCCTCGTCGCCGTAGTAGATGCTCGGGCTGCCGGGCAGGGTGTATTGCAGAAACGCCGCCATCAGCAGATATTCCTCCGCGCGGATGTATTGACTGCGCGACAGACTCCGCGCGGCAAGCTCCTGCCGCGAGCCGTTGAAATCGTCCACCAGTGCGGTCAGGATACGCTCGGTATCGTGACTGCCGAGCAGATTCATGTTGCACGCAAGAACCTGCGGCGGATAATTTTCGGCAATGGTCATGACGGTGTTGCGCAACTGCTCTCCGCCGTCGATTTTCTTGACGAAATTAAGAATGGCGGTACGCAGCGGGTAGTTCATCACGCTGTCAAGCTCGGCATCGACGAAATAGCGCCGCCGTGTGCCGTAGGCCTCTTTGTTGGAGGCATCCTCCCAGACCTCGCCGATGAGCAGTGCGTCGGGGCGAAGCTGGCGGATGCGCCGCTTCAGCCTGCGCAAAAATTCATCGGGAAGCTCGTCCGCCACGTCCAGACGGAAACCGTCTGCGCCGTTGCGAAGCCAGAATGCGACCACGCTGTTTTCGTTTTCGATGATGAAGTCCACGAACCCGGGGTCGAGCTTGTTGACGGTCGGCAGCGTCGGGAATCCCCACCAGCTAACGTAGTGATTCGGCCAGTGCTTGAAATCGTACCAGCTATGATAGGGCGACAGGCGGCTTTGATACGCACCGACGGACGGGAATGCCCCCTCGCGGTTGAAATAGACGCTGTTCGAGCCGGTGTGCGAATACACGCCGTCGAGCACGACGCGAATGCCGCGGCTGTGCGCCGCGTCGCACATGGCACGGAAATCGTCCATCGTGCCGAGCATGGGGTCGGGGAGAAGATAATCGCCCGTGTCGTAGCGGTGGGAGGAAAAACTCTTGGAAATCGGATTGAGATAGAGAATTTCCGTCCCGAGGGAGGCAATATAGTCCATTTTTTCGGTGATCCCGCGGAAATTGCCGCCGAAAAAATCGTTGTTGCGCACTTCGCCGTTCGCGTCGGGCTTCCAATGCACGTCCTCGTACCAGTTTTCGTGCAGGGTGTAGGGCATGAGCTTGCCGGAAAGGTCGCATTCTCCACGGCGGCAGAACCGATCGGGGAAAATCTGGTAAATGACGGCACCTTTCGCCCAATCGGGCGTTTCAAAATCGGACGGGATGCACGAAACCTGCCACATCGCGCCGTCTTCCATGTTGGTATCGTCGCCATATTTGAACAGGCGGAAAGATCCGCTGACGTTGTAAATGCGGAAAAAATAGAAATACAGGCCGGGCGCATCGAGCGAAAATGTCCCGTCGAAAATATCGTAAGCCCCTTTTTGCTCGGTGCGTTCCATCGCAACGCTCAGCGCGGGCGCGCCGCTTTCCGTTTGGAAAATGCACTGCACGCGATTGGCGCCGACGGCGCACGGAACGTGGATATGCAGCGTGCACGGCCGGTGCGGCTGCAATGTTCCGAACGGGGATTTGAACTCGGATTTTTTGCTGTCAAATAAAATTCGCATGGCGCTCTCCTGTTGTTGACCATTATACGCGTACATTATACACCATCTTTCCGAAAAAGAAAAGACATATTTCTCCGGGATGTTTACAAATTGAACTAGATTTTTTGCCGCAGTGTGGTATAATGAAAGAAAAATGCGATCAGATTGCTGATCTTTTACAAGGGAGAATACTATGGGATTGATTTCTAAAATTTTCGGGACACATTCTCAGCGCGAGATCAAGAAGATCATGCCGATCGTCAATCGGATCCTTGCGCTGGAAGAGCCGTATCGCGCGCTGACGGATGAGCAGTTGCGCACCAAGACCGACGAGTTTCGTGCGCGCCTTGCACAGGGCGAGACGCTCGACGACATTCTCGTGGAGGCGTTTGCCGCCGTGCGAGAGGCATCCGACCGCGTGATCGGCCTGCGGCCGTATCCCGTTCAGTTGATCGGCGGCGTCGTGCTGCATCAGGGACGCATTGCCGAAATGAAAACCGGCGAAGGCAAGACGCTTGTCGCCATTTTGCCGTGCTACCTCAACGCGCTGACGGGCAAGGGCGTGCACGTCGTCACCGTCAACGATTATCTGGCGAAATACCAGTCGGAGTGGATGGGCAAGGTCTATAAATTCATGGGCTTGTCCGTCGGTCTGGTCATTCCCGGAATGTCCTCCGACGAGCGGCGCAAGGCATATGCGGCCGACATCACCTACTGCACGAACAACGAGCTGGGCTTCGATTATCTGCGCGACAATATGGCACTGTATAAGGCCGAGCTTGTGCAGCGCGGGCACAATTTCGCCATCGTCGACGAGGTCGACTCCATCTTGATTGACGAGGCGCGCACACCGCTGATCATCTCCGGTCAGGGCGAGGAAAGCTCCAAGCTGTATGAAATGGCGGACTATTTCGTTTCCACACTGCGCCGCCATGTTTTCGCGAAAACGGACGAAAAAGAAAATCTGGACGATCTGGACTGCGATTATTACGTTGACGAGAAGAGCCGCAGTGTGTCGCTGACGGCGCGCGGCGTTGCCAAGGCGGAAAAGTATTTCGGCATCGAA
Source organism: uncultured Oscillospiraceae bacterium (assembly GCA_964435375.1). GTDB lineage: Bacteria > Bacillota > Clostridia > Oscillospirales > Oscillospiraceae > Faecousia. Next base: position 35,950 of record CAYSYK010000011.1, read on the forward strand.
AATCTGGGCGACATGGAAAACGCAACCTTGTCGCACCACATCAATCAGGCCATGCGTGCGCGCGGCCTGATGAAAAAGGACATCGACTACGTGGTTAAAGACGGGGAGGTCATCATCGTCGACGAATTTACGGGACGATTGATGTACGGCCGCCGTTACAATGAAGGCCTGCATCAGGCCATCGAAGCCAAAGAGGGCGTCAAGGTCGCCAGCGAGAGCAAAACTCTCGCGACCATCACGTTCCAGAATTTCTTCCGCCTGTACGACAAGCTCTCCGGCATGACCGGTACGGCGTTGACCGAGGAAGAGGAATTTGCGGCGATCTATCGGCTGGACGTGGTGGAAATTCCCACGAACCGCCCCGTGATCCGCGAAGACCACACCGACGTGGTGTACAAGACCGAGGCGGGCAAATTCCGCGCCATTGTTGCACAGGTCGAGGCGTGCCACGCGAAGGGACAGCCCGTTCTGGTCGGCACGATTTCCATCGAAAAGAGCGAATTGCTGAGCAAAATGCTCAAAAAAGCAGGCATTGCCCACCACGTGCTCAACGCGAAGTATCACGAGCAGGAGGCGCAGATTATTGCGCAGGCCGGTAAATTCGGTGCCGTGACCATCGCGACGAATATGGCAGGCCGCGGTACGGACATCATGCTCGGCGGCAATGCCGATTTTCTGGCGAAAAACGCCCTGCGCGCGACGGGGCTTCCCGAGGAACTGCTGGCCGAGGCTGATTCGCACGCCGAAACGCAGGACGAAGAGATCCTTGCCGTGCGCGCGCAGTATAAGCAGCTTTTGCAGAAGTACAAAGACGAGATCGCCGACGAGGCGGAGAAGGTCAAGGCCGTGGGCGGCTTGTTCATCGTCGGCACGGAGCGGCACGAATCGCGCCGTATCGACAATCAGCTCCGCGGCCGTGCGGGTCGTCAGGGCGACCCCGGCGAGAGCCGTTTCTATCTGAGCTTGGAGGACGACCTGATGCGCCTGTTCTCCGCGTCGCGCGTGATGTCGATGATGGATTCTTTGGGCATCGACGAGGATACGCCAATCGACGCGCGCATCCTCTCCAACGCCGTGGAAAATGCGCAGAAGAACGTCGAAAGCCGCCATTTCCGCTCCAGAAAGAGCGTTCTGGAATACGACAACGTGATGAATACCCAGCGCGAAGTCATCTACGCACAGCGCCAGAAAGTGCTCGACGGCGAAAACCTGCGCGAAAACATGATGCATTTCCTGCGCGAGAAAATCCAATCCGTGTTCGCCGAGGCCGCTCAGGGCGAGGATGCGCAGGCGGTCGCCGCCGCGCTGGAGCGCGAGCTGGGCGGCGTATACGTGCCGAGCGGCACCGCCGCACACCTGCTGGAGCAGGGGACCGACCTGCACACACTGGGCGATGCGCTGTATGAGCGCGCCGTGCAGGTCTATGCCGAGAAGGAGCAGGTCATCGGACAGGCGCAGATGCGCGAGGTGGAGCGCGTGGTCATGCTGCGCGTGGTGGACGAATACTGGATGGACAATCTGGAGGCCATGGACGATCTGAAGCAGGGCATCGGCCTGCGCGCTTACGGCCAGCACGACCCCGTTATCGAGTTCAAGAACGAAGGATACGAGCTGTTCCATGCCATGATCGCGGCCATCCGCGCCGAAACCATCCGTCGGATGTTCCTCGTGCGGCTGGCACCCACGCAGGAGGTCAAGCGCGTGCGCGTCGCCAAGGAAACGGGGACGGGCGCGGCCGTGAATGCCGAGGTCAAGAAACAGCCTGTTCGCAAATCGGCCGGCAAGGTCGGCCCGAACGACCCCTGTCCCTGCGGCAGCGGCAAAAAGTACAAAAAGTGCTGCATGCAGAAAGACAAGCTCGAAAGCTGAGCCTTCGGCATAACGGATTGCGCATATGGCCATAACGACTCAAACCATGCAGGCACTGCAATACCTCCGCTCCGATCTCATCACCGTACCGCACGGCTTTACCACCCGCGCGGGCGGCGTCGGCACGGGTGTATTTGAAAGCCTGAATCTGGGAATGCACCGCGGCGATGCGCCGCAGAACGTGGCGGAGAATTTTCGCCGTCTGGGTGCGGCAATCGGATTTTCGACGGAAAATACCGTGCTGACCCGACAGGTACACGGCGATACCGTCCGCGCTGTGACGCGTGCGGATTGCCGCGGCCTCGATTCGCATGATTATCCCGACAGCGACGCGCTTGTGACGGCAACGGCGGGCGTTGCACTCGTGATCTTCACCGCCGATTGCACGCCGATCCTCCTACATGACTCCGTCACCGGGGCGGTGGGCGCGGCACACGCGGGATGGCGCGGAACGGCGGCCGACATTGTCGGCAAAACCGTGCAAGCCATGACGCGGCACTTCGGCTGCAAGGCGGAAAACATCCGCGCGGCCATCGGGCCGAACATCGGCGCGTGCCATTTTGAAACCGATGCCGATGTTGCACAGGCGCTGACGGCGACCTTCGGCGCGGGAATTTCCGCATTTATCGACAAGCGGGGCGAAAAATTCTTCCCCGACTTAAAGCAGATCAACGCATTTGCCCTGCGTCGGGCGGGCGTGAAAGAAATAGACATCAGCGACATCTGCACCTTCTGCGCGCACGAACGCTTCTGGTCGCATCGGTTCACGGGCGGCGTGCGGGGCAGTCAGGGGGCGGTGATCGTCTGCAAAGGGGGACTTGGGTGAAACGGCTTATCGGTATATTGCTGTTGACGGCGCTGATGCTCGGCGCGTGCACCGCGAACGGCACCTATCTTCCCACGGGAAACGGACTCGACGGTGCAATGCAGACCACTGCGCGCCCGAGTGAAGCAAAAAAAACAGAGTTTTCGCTCGTGTATGACCCCAATCTGGGGCTAAATCCCTACACCTGCGCCAATCGGAGCAATCGGACGATTTTTCGTCTGCTGTATCAGTCGCTGTTCGTGACGGATTCGGACTATACGGTCTATCCGCAGCTTTGCAGCCGATACAGCATCTCCGAGGATGGAAAAAAGTACGTATTTTATTTGGAGGCCGCGACCTTCCCCGACGGCACGCTCCTGACGGCGAACGATGTGGCATCGAGCCTTGAGGCGGCACGCACCGGACGCGTTTACGGCGGACGGCTGGGGAACGTCGAGCAGATCAGCCTGACGGCCGACGGCGGCATCGAAATCACGCTGAAAACCGCCCATGAAAATTTCCCCCTGCTTCTGGATATCCCGATCGTGCGCGCGTCGCAGGTTGAGGCAAATTTCCCGGAGGGAACGGGGGCGTATGCGCTGAAAAATGCCGCGTCGGGACGGCAGCTCCACCGCAGGCAGAATTGGTGGTGTGCGGCAAACCTTGCCGTGCGTGCCGAGGTGATCCCGCTGCTTAATGTGCAGGATGCACGGGAAATTCGCGACGCGTTCGAGTTGGGAAATGTGGGGCTGGTTTGCGCCGATCCCGCGTCGGATGCATACGTGGATTATCGGGGGGATTATGATCTCTGGGCGTGCGAAAATGGCGTGTTTCTGTATCTGGCGTGCCGCGCAAAAAGCAAGGTATTCAGCAACGAAAACGTCCGCAAAGCGCTCACCTACGCCATCGACCGCACCACGCTGGTGCGCGAGACCTATCGCTCGTTCGGCCTCGCGGCGACACTGCCCGCCTCACCGAACTGGCCGTATTACGACGCGACCCTCGCGCGGCAGTACGCATGCGACGCGCGGCGCTTGCGCGACGTGCTGGAGCAGGAGCAGCTTACAGACAGCAGTATCACTCTGCTTGTCAACGCGGACGACGGACGGCGCGTCAAGGCAGCGCAGGCAATTGCCGATATGCTCGACGCGTGCTCGCTGAAGGTGACCTTGCGCGCGTACACAGGCGAGGCGTACCAAAATGCCTTGAAAAACGGCAGTTACGACCTGCATCTTGGGCAGACCATGCTCTCGCCGAATATGGATTTGTCGGCGTTTTTCGCGTCCGACGGCGCGCTGTGCTTCGGCGGTATGCGCAACGACACCATTGCGACGCTTTGCGCCAATGCGCTTGCCAATTCGGACAATTACGCACTGCTTTACAAGACCGTAATGGACAACGCCATGCTCTGCCCGGTCGCATTTTTGTGCGATGCGGTGTACGCCGAGGCGGACCTGCTGCATGGCCTTTCCCCGGCGCGGGATGATATTTTCTTCTACACGACAGGGAAGACCCTGCGCGACGTTTTGCAATGATACAGAAAAATCGGACGGCTCCGCCGCCCGATTTTTTGTGCGTGTGGCAATCCGTTTTGTGTGCACCGCACCACCGCGCTCGTCATTGCGAGACGCGAAGCGCCGCGGCAATCCGCATCCCATCCCGCGCCGTGCGCGCGGCGCTCCTTTTCGGGAGCACCGGCAAAAATCTCTGATTTTTGACTGAGAGGTCGTCAAAATCTTCCGCCCGTAAGGCTTCTCCTCAAGGAGAGGGCTAACCCTCATCCGTCACCGCCTCCCCAAAGGGGAAGGCTGATGCGGCATAATTTTTCGCTTTGCGGTATGATATGGGACAGCCTGTCATAGACTATACCATCCGACAAGGGAGGGATTATAATGAAGCGATTTGGGTTGGTCGTGCTTGCGATGGCACTGGTTTTGACCGTATTGCCCCTGCAAACGCACGCGGTGGATTTGAAAATCGCGGGGAAAAGCGCAATTTTAATGGATGCGACGACGGGAACCATTCTCTACGAGCAAAATGCGCACGAGCCGCTCGCGCCCGCCTCCGTCACAAAGGTGATGACGATGTTGCTCATCATGGAGGCGATCGACGGCGGGAAAATCGGCTGGGACGATACCGTGACCGCCTCGGAAGCGGCGGCGGAAAAGGGCGGCAGCCAGATTTATCTGAAAGCGGGGGAGGCCATGTCCGTGACCGACATGGTAAAGTCGATTGCCGTCAGCTCGGCCAACGATTGTGCGTGCGCCATGGCGGAGTACATCGCCGGCTCGGAGGCGGCATTCGTGTCGCTGATGAACACGCGGGCACAGGAATTGGGCATGGAACATACGCATTTCGTCAACTGTACCGGCCTTGACGACGATGCCGCGGCGGCGCAACACCTGACCTGCGCGCACGACATTGCCCTGATGTCGCGCGAACTTCTGGTCAAGCATGCGGACATCCGAAAGTTTACGACCATCTGGATGGATACCGTTCGCGACGGTACCTTCGGCCTTGCGAATACCAACAAGCTGGTGCGCTTTTACGCGGGCACGACGGGGCTGAAAACGGGATTTACCACCAAAGCCGGCTATTGCCTTTCCGCCTCGGCCGAGCGCGACGGCATGGAGCTGATTGCCGTGGTCATGGGTGCGGAAAGTTCCAAGGAGCGCTTCGCCGCGTGCAAGTCGATGCTTGATTACGGCTTTGCCAATTTTGCGCTGGTCGAGCCCGAGCAGCCGACGCAGGATGTGCCCGTCAAGCTGGGGGTACAGCAGAGCGTGCGTGCGGTCGTCGCGCAGAACGTGGCGCAGTTGGTGGAAAAGACGCAGAAAAATGATGTGCGCATCGAGCTGACGATGGAGCCGAACGTGACCGCGCCCGTCAGCGCAGGACAAAAACTTGGCACGATGACCGTGTATTGCGGACAGCAGGTGCTGACGCAGGTGAATATGGTCGCGCAGGAGGCCGTCGCGCGCCAAAGCTGGTGGCAGATCTTCCTGAACGTTCTTAGGCGCATCGTCATGGGAAAATAAACGCCGTACTTCCCACTATGTCCTTGCCACGGCGCATCGCGCCGTGGCAATCCGTATCCCCATCCCGCACCCGTGGCACGCCAAAGCATGAAAAAACCACGCCCGATGGCGTGGTTTTTGTTTTGGTGGACGATATAGGACTCGAACCTATGACCTTCCGCACGTCAAGCGGATGCTCTAGCCAGCTGAGCTAATCGTCCAAGCGCTTGATTATTATAGCGTGCGTTTCGGGATTTGTCAATAGCTAATTTTCCCTTTTTTCGTTTTTTTCAGCGGCGCGGGGGATCATGACCCTGCGCCGCTGAAATTTTGACTTATTTTTTCCGCTTGTGCATACAAAGAGCGGGGACGATGACGAACGCGAGCACCGTCGCACTCAGCAGCGTGATTTTCGCGCCCAGTGCCAACGCCTCGTTTTCATAGTAAAATTCCAACGTATGCGCGCCCTGCGTCAGCATGACGCTGACCATGCAATCGCCGACCAGCGTGACCTCGGCCTCCTCGCCGTCGACGCGGACTTTCCAATTTCCGTTCTGCGGGATGGAGGTATAGAGCAGGCCGTCGCGGTCGCAGTCGATGGTGCCGCAAATGCGCGTGGTTTTAAATTCGGTCAGATGCAGCGTCGATGTGTTCAGCCGCTCGTAGCCCTGACGGAAAACATCCTCTTTCAGCGTCGCTGCGGTGATGGACAGGGAGGAAGAATCCATGTTGGGTTTGCACGTGATCTCGACCGTTACCGTGTCGCCCGGGACAACATCTGCCACGGCAAGGATCTGCGGCAGGCTGTACGTTTCGCGATAGAGAACCTGACCGTTGAGGGAGACGGTGAAATTTTTCTGCTTGTACAAATTCACGTCCAGACAGAGGAATCCTGTCTGCTTGATGTGGTAGGTATAGGTCATTTTTCCGCCCTTTTCGCCGGTGGAAAAGCTGGTATACCCGGAAATATTCGCCTGTTTCAGGGTGACGTCCTCGGTTGCCGTGACGCTGAGGTCGGTCGACGGGACGTTTTTCCACACCGACTGTGCAATGCCCGTTGCGGCGCGGAACAGGTTGCTCTGGAATGCGAACGAGCGATTGTGCGACTCGAATGCGACATCCGCCAGCGCAGGCTCGGCCAAAAAACCGAGTGGCAAATAGGCGTTATTTTCCAATATGGTCATGCCGTTTTCAGTCACGACGGGGTCAAAATAGCTGTTTCCCTCGGATTCTTTGTCCCGCTCAACCAGATATTTCAGATTCACGAACAGGTTGGAAACGGGGCTGCCCTCTTCGTAACAATAGCGGTTGTAGCTGTTATACGCGCCCGCGCCGAGGCATTGCAAAAAGACGGTGTTTTTGACGTTTGCGGAGCTGGAGAAAGTGGAAATGCCGCGGTAGGCATTGAGCGCGCCGTCGTTAAGCGTTTGCGCGTGCGTCACCTCGGTGCGGTAGAACAGGTCGCTCCCGTCGTCCAGCGCGTGCAGCTTTTCAAAAAGCTGGGCGGCTTTTTCCTCGTTTTTGGGATAATTCCAGTTCGTGACGGAAAATCCGCTGAAAAACAGGACGGTGCTGAGCACCAGCTCCAACGCCATGGCGCACGGCACCACAACGCGCGTGATCTTGCGCCGCCGCGCATAGGTGTTGCGAAATACGTGGATTTCCGTTGTCGTATCCTCGGGACAGTCGACGCGCGACAGCGCCCGCAGGAACAGGGGGTATTGGCTGTGCGACACGATCATGCACAAAAGGTAAATGCCGAGGAAGGCGAAATTATACAGCCAATAGAGAATATCCGAGCCGCGATGTCCGCCGAAGATCAGCAGCGCGACGGACAGCACACCCGCACAGAGAATTTGCCAAAGCGGGATACTGTCACGCACGAGCCACGCCCGATATGCCATGAACAGCACGACAAAGCTGAACAGAAAACTGAACCGATAGGGAATTTGGTTGGTAAAGTGGAAACCGTGCCAGACGTAATCGAGCTGACGGAAGAGGAAACTGAGAATGAACAGCGTCAGCAACGCGACGGCGCACAGCTTGTCGCGCAGCTTGATTTTGCGTGACAGCAGGAACAAAAATCCGAGCGCGATGGGCGGCACGCCGCAATGCAGGTTGGGTAGTCCGTCGATGTAGGTGGGGGTCTGTCCGCCGCCGATCTGCCCGGCGACCTGCTTCATGCCGTCGAAAACGACGGGCACGCCCGCGCGCAGTGCATCCAGAAGCAGGGAAAAGCTGTCTTCGCCGGCCTCTTTGGCGGCTTTGTAGGCATTCCATGCCTCTTTGACGGCGGTTTGCGCGTCGGAGGCGACGATGTTGAGCTGAAAACCCTCCGGGAACTGATTGACGCCGGAATGGGTGGTTTGCAGGGAGGCAAGCGTCGGGATCTCGAGGACGGCCGTCATGCCCAGCGCGAGCACGGTGAAAAATCCGATGAAAAAGAAATCCGTGAAAAAGCGCCAAACACTTTTGAACCGACAAATCTCATAGCACCAGAACAGCAGGAAAACGAAGATACACACGAAAAAGCCGACATAGTAGTTGGACATCACCGCGAACATCAGCGCGAAGGTGTACAGCAAGTATTTTCGCTCGTGCAGAAGCTGCACCACGCCGAGCGCGACGAGCGGAAGCAGGGCGAAGCTGTCGAGCCACATGATGTTCCATTGATACCCCAGTGCCCACGCGCACAGCGCGTAAAATCCGCCGAACAGGGGCAGGGCAATGTCGTTTTTGCCGTAGAGCCGCTTGAGCATATAGGCAAAAAACAGGCCGGAAAGACTCAGCTTGATCGGCATCAGCCACGTGAAATAGGTCAGCGTCCAGCTTTCGGGCAGCAGCACGCTCAGAAGATTCAGCGGCGAGGCGAGGTAATAGGAGATCATGCCCAAATAGTCCATGCCCATGCCGACGCTCCACGTCCATTGCAGACCGTCGCCGGAGCGAATGGCTTCGCGGAACTGACGGAAGAAGGGATAGTACTGGTGGTAATTGTCACTGTAGAGCAGGGTATAGTCGCCGAAGGGCGTAACGGATGTGATGAAATAAATCACCGAAAACAGCGTAAACGGCAACAGAAAAGACAACGCCAGATAATTGCGGCGCAGATTTTGCAATTTGATTTGGGGTAGTTTGATTTTTGGCAGCTTCATGGTCAGCCCTCCGAGGGAAAAGTTCTTTTTTAGTATACCACATATTTTCCCTGCGGTAAAGGAAAAATATTCCGCTTTTTCGACGTGGGTCAAGGATTGTTGAATTTGGGTTGACGTATAGTTGAAATGCTTCGCGCATACTATGCATATGGCCGCGGGAATATCCGCGGAAGGAGGGCTTGCCATGTTCGGAGAAAAAAGAAGAATTTCGACCGTGATTTTCATCCTGTGCGAATGCTTTACGGCGCTGACGATCGGCCTTGTTGCGCATTCGGGGCGGTATGATCGCCTGCCGATGGCGATCGCGACGCTGTTCATGCTCTTGTTGCCGCGGCTGACGGAGCGACTTTTTCGCGTTCGGGTGGTGCTTCCGCTCAAAATACTGATGCTGCTGTATGCCATGGGGCCGATGCTGGGGCAGTGCTGGCAGCTTTATTATACGCTCAATTGGTGGGACAAATTGCTCCATACGCTCGGTGGCGTGATGTTCGCGCTGGTCGGCGTGCTGTTGCTGAAAAAATTCAGCGGGGCAAAAGAGATCACGCCGCTGTTTGCTGCGGTATTTGCGCTGTGTTTTTCCATGGCGATCTCAATGGCGTGGGAGTTCTGCGAATTTGGCGCAGATCAACTTTTCGGCATGGATATGCAGCACGATACCATTGTTTCGGGGTTTCATTCGTATCTTCTGGGGGAGGAAACGGGCGTGACGGGCGCGGTGGAGAATATTACGCAGGTGGTGGTCGACGGTCGCGTTTTCCCCGGATACATCGACATCGGCCTGATCGACACCATGACCGATATGCTGCTCGAAACGCTGGGTGCACTTGCCGTGGCCGTCTGGCATATCGCCACACGCGCCAAATATTCCGCCTTTCGCCCCGAGGGCATCCCGAACGATAACTACCCCGAGGAAAATGCATAATGTATAATTCATATTGCAATGAAACAATCGAGAGCGGCGCAGTTATTCCTGCCACGGGGCATGACTATCAAGCCGGTGTTTGCTCCGCGTGCGGCGAAAAAGCCCCCAGCAAGGGGCTGAAATTTACGCTGAATGACGATGCGCAGAGCGATTGCGTCAGCGGAATCGGCGCCTGCACGGATACCGATATCGTCATTCCGTCCGTCCATGACGGGCTGCCCGTGACGAGCATTGGCGGTGCTGCGTTCTTGGGTTGCAGCAGCCTGACGAGCATCACGTTCTCGGGGACAAAAGCGCAGTGGCGTGCAATTTCAAAGGGCCGCGGATGGAACTACAATACCGGTGTGTACACCATCCACTGCACCGACGGGACGATCAGCAAGTAAAAAACATAGCAAAGCCCGCAGGTGGAAAACCCTGCCGCCTGCGGGCCATGATCGGACAAAACCTCGGAGCTTCCCGACGGACACTTTTCTTAACGGCCTTTCGATTCCCGTACGGCAAAAAAAGAGAGTAGCATAAGCTACTCGCTTCTTTGCGGATGGACTATAAAAAGATCTTTTTCGCCATTTCTGCTAGGGACTAGAATCTCTGCGATTATCCATGATGGGGCTACCGCCCCGTGGGAATCTCCCACGGCGGGGAAATATGCCCCCGGCATATTTCCTGATCCGCCTTTCGATTCCCGTACGGCAAAAAAAGAAAAGCACCGCAATATCGAGGGAATGCAAAACTTTTACAAGCGGCTGCATATCCACACCCGTGCCGGGTGCGTCTATGCCGCCGGGGAATCTCCCACGGCCTAAAAACAGTCCACTGGACTGTTTTTTAACGGCCTTTCGATTCCCGTACGGAAAAAATATTTCGACGTTTGGAGTGGAGATTCGAGCCTCTGCGTTTAACGGTTATGGGGCTATCGCCCCATGGGAATCTCCCACGGCGGGGAAATATGCCCCCGGCATATTTCCTGATCCGCCTTTCGATTCCCGTACGGCAAAAAAAGAGAGTAGCATAAGCTACTCTCTTTTTTTGGTGACCCGTACGGGAATCGAACCCATGTTACCGCCGTGAAAGGGC
>CAYSYK010000012.1:0-43296 GCA_964435375.1 uncultured Oscillospiraceae bacterium
GTGTAGGAATTGATGATGACGAACAGCGGATCGTCCGTCAGCAGCTTTGCCGTTTCCAGCAGGAAGGGATAAAAGCTCGTTTCCATCTTCCATATCTCGCCGCTCGGGCCGCGCCCATAGCTGGGCGGGTCCATAATAATTCCGTCGTATCGGCGGCCGCGGCGGATTTCACGCTGAATGAATTTCGCGCAATCGTCCACGATCCAGTGGATCGGCCGATCGGCAAGGCCGGAGGCAGCGGCATTTTCCTTTGCCCATGCGACCATACCTTTCGACGCGTCGACATGGAACACTTCCGCGCCGCCCGCTGCGGCGGCAAGCGTCGCACCGCCGGAGTAGGCGAACAAATTCAGCACACGTACGGGACGCCCCGCATTTGCGCATTTTTCGCGGATAAAGTCCCAGTTTGCGGCCTGTTCCGGGAAAACGCCCGTGTGCTTGAAATTCATGGGCTTGACGTTAAAGGTCAGAAAATCCTTGTAGCGCACCTGCCAGCGTTCGGGCAGATTATGATCCGACCAATGCCCGCCGCCCGTGTTGGAGCGGATATAGCGGGCATCGAATTTTTTCCAGCGCGGGTCTAAATGCGGCGTGCTCCAAATGACCTGCGGGTCGGGACGCACGAGGATATACTTCCCCCAGCGCTCCAATCTCTCCCCGTCCGAGGCATCGAGCACTTCATATTCTTTCCATCCGTCGGAAATCCACATTCTGTTTTCCCCTCTCTTAATCGGCTGTATTTTCTTCTTCCTCCTGCGGCGGCAGCGGAAATAGGGTCGGCGGTGTCGTGATCGCAGGCGGCAAGGTCGGCTCCTCCGACGGCGCAGGCGGCTCGGTCGGCTCCGTTGGAGGGCTGTATTGCTCCCACGCGCTCTGCGTGTGCACGGTGCACACCGCATACGGCATATGCAACCCATGGTTGACATTGCCGTGAAAGCCGTAAAAATCGGCCGGCGCACCGTATTTGTCCACGAGATACACGTAATCATCGCGCAGATAGTTTTCGGAAAGTCCCGCATTTTCCGCACGGAGGAGCGCATCGAGCTGCTGCTGTGTCAGCTTCACGAGCGCCACGCGCTCGGATGTCAACGCGCCGACGGCCTCAAAGCGGCGGCAATAGGCATTCACCGCGCCGTGTCCCTGCGTGCAGTAATCCACACGAACGTGGCAGGTACAGTGCGATGTCGGCTTATCCTGCGGATACACCCACACCTCCTCCACGCGGCTCAGGCCGTCGCGCGAGCGGATGTCAAGGTAGCAACTGTCGGTTGCGAGCAGGCCGGAATCCAGACAAATCGCTGCCTTTTCCATCCCCTGCGTCGAATACAGGGCAACGGATGGCTTGCCTTTGTGTAGCTTTTGCATGACTTTTTTCCAAATCTGTGCGGCGGGATTGGCGGAGCTGCCCGTCAGCACAATCTGTTGCGGCGCATCGTAGCCGCACCAGACGGCGGCCGTATAGTAGCCGGTAAATCCGGCGAAATAGCGGTCTTTCTTTCCCGAGGTCGTGCCGGTCTTGCCCGCCACGTCCATGCCGGGCAGATCTGCGGCGTTGCCCGTTCCGATGTCCACCGCACTGTCCAAGCAGTAATTCATATAATTGACGGTCTTTTCGCTCAAAATCGCCGCACTTTGCTGCCGATTGTTCAGCACGACCTCCCCGTTGTCATCGAGCACGAGCAGGAACGTCCTACCCGTCCGACGCACGCCGCCGTTTGCAAAGGTCGCATACGCGTCGGTCACTTCCCGCACGGTCACGCCGCGCGTCAGCGCGCCCATGCCGAGCGGCGCATAATCCACATCCGACAGCACGCGTCCGTCCGTGGTTTCATAGCGCCGCGTCAGTGAATGCAGGCCGAACGACTCCGTGGCAAAGGCAAAACTATTTTGCAGACCGAGGCGGTCTAGCGTATTGACCGCGATCGCGTTGGTCGACGATACGATCCCGCGCCAGACGGTTCGGCTGTATTGGTAAACGCGATTGTCGTTACGCGGGAACGGTGTTCCGTCGGACAGATAGCGCATCGGCATATCGGAAATCACGGTCGCGGGCGAGATCAGCCCCTTTTCAAACGCGGGGGCATATACCGTCAGCGGTTTGATCGACGAGCCGATCTGCAGCGGCACCTCCGCGCGATTGTACGCGTCGAAATCCGTCTTTTCTCCGACGCCGCCCGCCATGGCGACGATGTCGCCGCTTTGGTTGTCGACCACGACGATGGCTGATTGGAGCTGTTGCTCCCCGGCCGTCGCGGGAATTTGCGAAAGATCGGTATACACGCTGTCAACCGCCAGTTGCGCCTCGGCGCGGTAGGGCGTGTAGATATGGTACCCGCTGCGGCAGATCAGCGCCGTATAATGGCCGCGGACGGTATCGTTCCACGCCGTTACGCCGTCTTGCTGTGCCATGGCCTTGGCCACATCTTCCAGCACGGTATCGACATACCAGCTATAGACGTTTTTTGATGACTCCTGCACCGACACGTCCCCTTTTCGGAACACCATTTCCTGCGCCATTGCGCGGTCGTATTCCGCCTGCGTGATGCGATCTTGGTCGCGCATGGCGCGCAGGACGCTTTGCTGGCGGCGCAGATTGCGCTGTCTCCCCGTCAAACGCTCGCCGCGGTAATTGTCCAACGTCGTGCGATAGGGATTATACAGTGCGGGATTGTTGGTAATGCCGATCAGCGACGCACATTCCGCCGTGGTCAGCTCGGAAAGCGACTTTCCGAAATAGTGCTGTGCGGCGCTTTTCACGCCGTAGCAGCCGTCGCCGAAATAAATGCAGTTGAGATACCATTCCAGCACGGTCTTCTTATCGTACACCTTTTCAAAGGCGATGGCGCGGAAAATTTCCAGCACCTTTCGCTGCACGGTCACGTCGTCGGCCGTATCGTCCGTGGTCATATACAGGTTTTTCACGAGCTGTTGCGTCAGTGTCGAACCGCCGAAGGTCTCCCCGCCGCCGACGAACAGATTGAGCGTCGCTTTGACGGTCGTGATCCAGTCCACGCCTTGATGCTCGAAAAATCGCTTGTCTTCGATGGCGACGGCGGCCTGAATCAGCGTCTGCGGGATTTCGTCATACGCCGCCCAGCGGCGGTCAACGGATGCATAGAGCTTCTGAAGCACCCGAATTTCGCCGCTCTCATTATAATAATAGACGACGGAGGTCTTGTCGGGGTCATAATTGCCGATGTCCACCTGTGCCATAGGCAGGATATTCTCCTGCAAATACGACGCGAACCGATCCACGAACACAAATCCGGCCACGACCGCGCACAACAAGGACGCGCCGATAAAAATCAGCACGCCGCGCACGATCGTGCGCACCTTCTTACCGGAAAACTTCCCTTTTCCCAAACCGATCTCCCTCCGTTTTGTGGCGACCGCGCATCGGCGACTCGCAAAAAGCGAAAGGAATCCTCATTTTTGGGCATTGGTTCTACGATTATAGCACATTCTTTTCAAAAACGAAAGACCCAATTTATGAATAATCCTAAAATTCCTCTCGCGTTCGTTTTTTCCGGGAATAGCATTCCCAAAAATGCATACATTATCATACGATAGAATATGAAAACGAGGATATTGCCATGCTGAAAAAAATTCTCTGCACACAACTGTGCGCCCTGCTGTTCGGCTTCCTTTTGGGCGTGTGCGACGGCAAGATCGCCATCTGGCGCGACGGCGAGGCGCAGCCTTGGCGCGCCTTCCCCTATCCCGTGGCCGTCCTGCCCGCCGAAACGCAGGCACAACTGCGCCAAGGCATCCGCATCGATACGTTGGAAGATCTGGACGCACTGCTGGAAAATCTTCTTTCGTGATTTTCTACTTGATTTTGCGCCGCGATGATAGTACAATAGGGGCGAAAGTAATCACGCGGAAAGGAGCGCAACATCATGTCTGAAAATTTCGGTTCCGATTTCATCACGATCGTCGACGAAGACGGTGTCGAATACGAGCTTGAGGTTCTCACCACGCTGGAATACAACGACTGCACCTACCTTGCCGTCATTCCCGCATCGGACGAGGACGACGAAGTAAGCGACGAGCTGTCCATTCTCAAGACCGTTGAAGAAGACGGCGAGGAAATTCTCTCCGTCATCGAAGACGATCAAGAGCTGGAAACCGTCTACGAAATGATCATGGATCGCCTCTACGAAGAAGACGAAGAGGACGACGAGCAGTAATTTCTTTCCTGCCCGGTGCGTAATGTGTCCGTTTGGACCCACATTTTTTCATTGGGACGCTCGTTTCCCGACCGGTTTGCAGACCTCCCGCCCCCGCATCGACGGACGGCGGACGTTGGGAGCAGTAAAAGTCGGGAGCTGCAACCCACCTGCCGATCTCGTGCAGGTCATACTCGGATGCATACGGCCATGGCGGGGTGCATGGGGGGCATTTGCTCCCCATGTTTTATTTTTGCGACTTTTGTATAGTGTAGACCGTTTTCCGTGAAAATATTGTAAACTTTTTCTTTTTTTCAAGTTTTTCCGCTTTCCCTCTTGAAACTGCGCGCGAAATCGGTTATAATCTTCTGGTCTATGCGTAAAAAACCACCATCGCATGCATCACAAAGACGAAACGAGAGGAAATAATTATGAGTTCATCCAAGAAAAAACAGGCTCGCAATGAGCAGCGCATGACGGAGCGTCAGTCCTCCGCCGCTCAGGAGGCCAAAAAGCTGAAACATCAGACCATCGCGTTCTGGGTCGTGATCGTGCTGGTTATGGCGCTGTTTGTCGGCGCACTTGCTAACGAATATGTCGTTTCTCCGGTCGTGAACGGTGTCAACAACATCACCTTCCCCAAGACCGAAGCCGTCACGGTCGGTGACCATACGCTCACCTCCGTCGACCTGAACTACTATTACGTCAGCGCGGTCCAGACCTTCTACAATAACGTCTATTCCATGGTCTATCAGCAGTACTACTATTACGTCAGCCTCGGCATGGACATCAGCAGCATTGTCAGTATGTATCTGCCGTTCAGTTTTGCCACCGATCTGACCAAGCAGCCCCTGTCCGCCGCGAATAAAACGACCTACGAAACCGAAGCTGCCACTTGGGCGGACTACTTCATGGAGCAGGCCACCGAGAACATCAAGACCTATTACTCCGTCTACGATCTGGCACAGCAGAAATCCCATGAGCTGACCGAAGAAGAGCAGGCCAATCTGGACAAGGCCATCGCTTCTCTGGATGCCGATGCCAAAGATAACGGCTTCCGCAGTGTCAAGTCCTACCTCCGCTCCATCTACGGCAACGGTGCCAACAAAGACAGCTACGTTGAATTCTTGACCGTCACCGCATACGCCAACTCCTACTTCACCGCTTATAAAGACTCCCTCGAGTTCACCGATGAGCAGCTCAAGACCTTCGGCGACGCTGAGGACAAGGCTTTCGAGTACAATTCCTACACCTACGCATACTACAAGATCAACGTTGCCGACTACCTCACGGGCGGCACGAAAGACGACAACGGTAACATCAAGTACGAGTCCACCGAGGCCGAAAAAGCCGCTTACAAGGCTGCCCGTGCGCTCGCCAAGGCTGCCGCCGACAAGCTGGCCAAGGGCGAATACGCCACGCTGGAAGACTTCCGTGCAGCCGTCATCGCGCTGGACAAGGAAATTCAGGAACTGACCAAGAAGGACGATACGTCCGCCTCCAAGGCCGCCGACTCCTCCGACAAGACCGACGATAAAGACGACAAGGACGACAAGGACGAGGATAAGAAGGACGAAGACAAAGACCCCACCAACTACACCAACCAGAAGCGCCCCGTCCTCTATTCCAACATCTCCACTATTCTGGGCGATTGGCTCGTCGGCAAGACCGAGAAGGAAGAAAAGTCCGATGACGGCAAGACCGAATACACCTTCACCGCCCGCAAAGAGGGCGAGCTCGGTGTCGTCGCCAACACGACCGACGAAGATGAAGCAACCGTCTTCTATGTCATTCGTTACAATAGCTGCACCGACAATGCCGTTCTCATGAAGAACGTTCGCCACATCCTCATCAAGTGCGCCGGCACCGAGCAGGACGACGGCACGATCAAGTTCACGGATGCAGACAAGGCCAAAGAAGCCAAGAAAAAGGCCGAGGATCTGCTGGAAGAATTCCTGAAAGACGCCACCGAGGAAAAATTCAAGGCACTGGCACTGAAAAATTCCGAAGACACCGGCAGCAAGTCCGACGGCGGCCTGTACCCGGACATCTACCCCGGTCAGATGGTCACCCAGTTTGAGGACTGGTGCTTCGCCGAAGAGCGTAAGGCCGGCGATACCGCCATCGTGGAAACCGTCAACGGCTACCACATCATGTACTTCGTCAGCGACAGCGAGCAGACCTATCGTTACAGCATGGTCGAGGACGATCTGCGCGACGAAACCGCCGAGGATTGGCTCGAAGAGATGGCCGACTCCATCAAATTCACCCTCCTCACCGACAAGCACCTGAAAACCGATTTCAGTTGAGCAAATGCATAACAAACGCCTCCCGTGGAACACTGCTCCACGGGAGGCGATCTTTTTTGAACCGAAAAATTATGCTTGCGGGCGGATTGGCGGGACTCGTCAACGGCCTGCTGGGTACGGGTGGCGGGATGGTGCTCGTGCCTATGCTGCGCACGGAACGCAGTTTGTACGGCAATCAGGTTTTCCCCTCTTCCGTCGTCATGATCCTGCCGCTGTGCGTCATTTCGCTGGCCGTCCACGCACTGCACGCGCCGCTTCCGTGGCGCGACGCACTTCCGTATCTGCTCGGCAGCATCCCGGGCGGCATCTTGGCCGGCCTGTTCGGGCGGCGCATCCCGACGCTGTGGCTGCACCGTTTTCTGGGGCTGGTCATCCTCTGGGGAGGGATTCGTTGCCTATGGTCATGAGCATTTCGATCGCCGTCGGTGCCTTGCTGGGCTTTCTGGCCGGATTGGGCGTCGGTGGCGGGAGCCTGCTGATGCTGTGGCTGACGCTGGTCATGCAAATTCCCCCACACACCGCGCGCTGTATTAATCTGATGTTTTTCGTTCCCTGCGCGCTGTGCTCGAGCCTGTTTCGTCTAAAGCAGGGCGACCTGCCGCTAAAAAAACTCCTGCTGCCGATGGCGCTCGGGTGCGCCGCGGCCGCAGGAGGCTCGTTTTTGGTTTCCGTTATCGACACGGAGATTTTGCGCAAAATTTTCGGCATTTTGCTGCTCGTCACCGCCGTGCGCGAACTGCGCTACCGCGCGGACGGATAGGCGCACGCCGATTTCACCGCAGGGAATTGAGATACCCCTCCAAAATCAGCGATGCGGCGACGGCATCGACGGTATTTTTCCGTTTCTGCCCGTGATAATTGTGCGCCGAGAGGATGTTGTGCGCTTCGACCGTCGTACGTCGCTCGTCCCACATCACCACGTCCAGCCCCGTCGCCTCATGCAGCTTTTCCGCAAATTCGCGGCACAGTGCCGCACGCACTCCCTCCGTGCCGTCCATATTGCGCGGAAGTCCCACGACGATGCGCTCCACGTCGTTCTCGCGCGCGATGCGCACGATATCCGCGATGGCCTTTTCCGTATTCCGGCTGGGTACGACCGTCGTCGAGCCGACAATGGTGCACCGCAGGTCGGACAGGGCAACGCCCGTGCGCGCGTCGCCGTAATCAATTCCCATCAATCGCTTCATACTTGCTCCTCTTTTCGTTTCAGCCGCAGGGCGGCCTGCTTGACATCCACGCGAATGCGATACGATTCGCGCATTTTTTGAATGGTTTTGTTGTGGACAAAACCGTACAAATCGTTACTTTCCGGCCGTGCCACGACCCATTCGGGATCGTGCACGGCCATTTCCGCACAGCACCACGCAAGTCCCATGCCGTCATTTTCCATGCGCTCCCCTTCTTTGCCCGATTATAGCACACCTCGGCGAAAAAGGGAAGAAAAACTTACATCGCCCATCCCCCCGAAACGCAGTGGTGTGAAAATTTCCGTTTTCCCGCAAAAAAGTTCCATAAAACGTCAAAAAGTTGTTGACGCGGAGGAAATTCTGTGGTAGAATGACTCTACCTGTGAAAAAGGGCTTTGTTGTTATGCCCATTTTTCAGCTTCGGGCGGGTCGTAGTTTGCCCGCATCTAAATCCATATTCTAGCCGAAGTGATACAGGGAGGCAATTAAGGAGGTGCCGTTATGCGCGTTAAGGTCACTTTGAGATGCTCTGAGTGCAAGCAGAGAAACTACAACACCATGAAAAACAAGAAGAATGACCCCGATCGTCTGGAGATGAGCAAGTATTGCAGATTCTGCAGAAAGCACACCACCCACAACGAGACGAAATAAGGAGGTTTTATCATGGCTGAAGTCAAAAAGCAAAATTGGTTCAAAAGAGCTTGGGCTGCCGTCTGTAAATACTTCCGCGAGCTGAGAAGCGAACTGAAGAAGGTCGTCTGGCCCACCCCCCGTCAGGTTCTGAAAAACACCTTGATCGTCACCCTGTGCGTGCTCTGCGTCGGCGTGCTCGTTTGGGCGTTCGACTATACCGCCGAACGTGTGATCAACGCCCTGCTTAACGCAATCGGGTAAGGTGAGCGACCATGGCAGGAACTGCAAAATGGTATGTCGTGCATACCTATTCCGGTTACGAAAACACGGTTAAGGCAACCATCGAAAAGACCGTTGAAAGCCGCCAGCTTCAGGATCAGATCCTTGCAATTTCCATCCCCATGGAAACCGTGACCGAAATCACCGAATCCGGCGTCAGCAAAACGTACGACCGTAAGGTGTACCCCGGTTATGTTCTGGTCAAAATGGTCTACAGCGATGATACTTGGCACGTCATTCGCAACATCCGCGGTGTGACCGGCTTCGTCGGCACATCCAGCAACGATCCCACTCCCCTGACAGACGACGAAGTCTACGCCATGGGTGTCGAGAAAAAGGAGATCATCGTCAACTATACCGTCGGCGATACCGTCCGCATTCTCGATGGCCCTCTGAGCGGCTTCACCGGCCGTGTCGAGGAAGTCGAGATCGACAGCAACATGGTCAGCGTGGTCGTTTCCATGTTTGGCCGCGAGACCCCCGTCGAGTTCGAGCTGGATCAGGTGGAGGTCATTTCCCAGTAAACGCATCGGGTCGGCTTGTCCGGCCGGGACGTGGGAGGGGTAATACCCCGAAAAATGTACGCAAAGCGTACCACTACCACATTATATTCAGGAGGTGCTTATCATGGCACAGAAAGTCACTGGCATTATCAAACTTCAAATCAACGCCGCCAAGGCGACCGCTTCGCCCCCTGTCGGCCCTGCTCTGGGTCAGCACGGCGTGAACATCGCCGCCTTCATTAAGGAATTCAACGCCCGTACCAAGGACATGGAAGGCTACAAGATTCCCGTCGTAATCACCGTTTACGCTGACCGCAGCTTCACTTTCATCACCAAAACCCCTCCGACTCCCCTGCTGGTTCTCAAGGCCGCAGGCATCAACAGCGGTTCCGGTGTCCCCAACAAGACCAAGGTCGCGTCTCTGACCGCCGCTCAGGTGACCGAGATCGCAAAGACCAAGCTGCCTGACCTGAACGTCAACTCTCTGGAAGCTGCCGAGAGCCAAGTGCGCGGCACCTGCCGTTCCATGGGCGTCACCGTCGTCGATTGATTATTGTCATCCGGGAACACCCGGAAATGTGGGAGGATTATTCCGCATCACCACTATATAGGAGGATAAATTAAGTGTTTAGAGGTAAAAAATATCAGCAGAGCGCGAAGCTGATCGACCGCGCTGTTCAGTACGATCCCACCGAGGCGCTGGATCTGGTTGTGAAAGGCGCTTCCGCAAAGTTCGACGAGACCGTCGAGCTGCATATCAAATTGGGCGTTGACTCCCGTCACGCCGACCAGCAGGTTCGTGGCGCAGTCGTCCTGCCCAACGGTACCGGCAAGACCGCCCGCGTTCTGGTCTTCACGAAGGACGCCAAGGTCGACGAGGCCAAGGCCGCCGGTGCCGATTACGTCGGCGGCATGGATCTGGTCGAGAAGATCACCAAGGAGAACTGGTTCGAGTTCGACGTCGTCGTCGCCTCTCCCGATATGATGGGCGTCGTCGGCCGTCTGGGTAAAGTCCTCGGCCCGAAGGGCTTGATGCCCTCCCCCAAGGCCGGCACCGTGACCCCCAATGTCGGCGCAGCCGTCAAGGAGATCAAAGCCGGTAAAGTCGAGTACCGTCTGGACAAGACCAACATCATCCACTGCCCCATCGGCAAGGTTTCCTTCGGTGCCGACAAGCTGACCGAGAACATGGACACGCTGGTCAAGGCCATCGTCAAGGCCAAGCCCGCAGCTGCCAAGGGTCAGTATATCCGTTCCTGCACCGTCGCCTCCACCATGGGCCCCGGCGTCAAGGTCTCTACTGCGAAGTATCTGTAATGGATCGTTCAAAATCCCGCAAGGAATATCCTTGCGGGATTTTTGCGTAAAATCCTCTTTTTTCCGCAAAATAATGCTTGACATTTCCTTGTATATATGCTAAAATTCACCTGTTGCCAAAGACAGCAGGTGTCGCGAGACGTAATTCCTGCCGAGGTGCGCCTACAATTTTCTTGTTTGCGTGTCTTTTTGTCTTTCTGGCAAAAGGACTTTTTTATTTTCGGAGGTGAAACTCATGCCCAACGCAAAGGTTCTTGAGAGCAAAAAGGCAGTTGTTGAAGCCTTGACCGGCAAAATTCAGGAAGCGACTTCCGTGGTTTTCGTCGATTACAAGGGCATCACTGTCGCTCAGGACACCGAGCTGCGTAAGCAGTTCCGGGAGGCCGGCGTCGAGTACACCGTTGTGAAGAACACCCTGACCAATTTTGCCACGAAAAACTGCGGCTATAATTTCTCCGAGGTTCTCAACGGCACGACCGCCATGGCATCCACCACCGGCGACCCCATCGCCCCTGCTCGCATCGTGTGCGAGTTCAGCAAGAAGAATAAGCTGAAGACCCTGAACATCAAGGGCGGCATCGTGGAAGGCTCTGTCCTGTCCGCCGATCAGCTCAACGGTTTCGGCGAGCTGCCGAGCAAAAATGCTCTGGTTGCTTCCGTCCTCGGCACATTCCTTGCTCCCATTTCCAGCCTCGCTTTCGTACTCGATCAGATTCGTGTCCAGAAAGAGGGCGGCGCTCCTGCAGAAGCAGAAGCCTAATCGCGTAACCCCACAAATCATCAATTAAAACACAAACACATTTAGGAGGATTTTTAAAATGGCTAGTGAAAAAATCACTGCTCTGGTTGAGCAGGTCAAGGAACTGACCGTTCTGGAGCTGTCCGAACTGGTTCACACTCTGGAAGAGGTTTTCGGCGTTTCCGCCGCTGCCGCCGCTGTTGCAGCTCCCGCTGCCGGTGCCGCTGTTGAGGTCGAGGAGAAGACCGAGTTCGACGTTATCCTGAAGAGCGCCGGTGCTTCCAAGCTGGGCGTTATCAAGGTCGTCCGTGCCGCTACCGGTCTGGGTCTGAAGGAAGCGAAGGAAATCGTTGACAACGCTCCCAAGACGCTGAAGGAAGCGATCTCCAAGGAAGACGCTGAGAAGCTGGTCGCCGAGCTGAAAGAGGCCGGTGCCGAGGCTGAAATTAAGTAATTTCACTTTCCGACATAAAAAACAGCCGTCTGCCGACGGCTGTTTTTCTTTTTGATAACACCGCTTAAAGCAAAACTGAGCGGGAAAAAGAAAGTTGAAAGATGAAAGTGGAAAATTTGCTCACACCTCCCCTATGTCATTCCGAGCGAGCGGTAGCGAGTCGAGGAATCTACGCACGAAAGGTTTCGTGAAACGTGAAGAGAACATAGATATAGAGCGGGGGCATGCTCCCGCCGCCCTCGCCGCAGGCGCGTGCCCCCCTCTCCTTGATGAGAGGGGGTCAGCGGAACAGGTGTGGTGTAGCTCGCAACGCGAACGTTTATTTTTATGGCCGCCTGCGGCGGCACGCACAGCAGCGCCGTCAAAATCAAGAGTCCCCTTTTTGCGCTTTTCATTGTCTTCTCTCCTTTTCATGGTTATATCGGTTTTCCGCCGACAGGATCTTCAAAATTGCCTCGGCGGTTTCGATGCCGTCGATCGCCGCGGACATGATGCCGCCGGCATACCCCGCGCCCTCTCCCGTCGGATACAGGCCGCGCAGGCTCACGGATTGCCTGTCCGCGCCGCGGACAATACGCACGGGCGATGAGCTTCGTGTTTCCGGCGCAGTCATCACCGCGTCCGCGCGGGCAAATCCGGCAAGCGTCCCGTCAAGCAATGGCAACGCCTCTTCCAGCGACGCGGTAATGCGCGGCGGCAGGCAATCATGCAAGTCGCACCAGTGCACGCCCGGGCGATAGGTCGGCTTGACATCTCCGGGCGCAACCGACGGTTGCCTCGCTAAAAAATCGCCCACTTTTTGCGCCGGTGCGCGATAACTCCCGCTGATTTCGTAACATTTCTGCTCAATTTGTCGTTGCCAGTACATTCCACCCAACGCGCCTTCGATCGGCACATCCTCCGGTCGAACGGTCACGAGCAGTGCCGCATTGGCATTTTCGCCCGCACGATCGGCATTGCTCATGCCGTTGGTGACGATGCCGCACGCCTCGGATGCCGCCGCAACGACATACCCGCCCGGGCACATACAAAACGTGTACACGGTTGCATCCTCCAGATGCCGCACGAGCTTGTAATCCGCGGGTGGCAACCGCGGGTTGCCGGCGCCGTACTGTGCCGTATCCACCATTTTCTGCGGATGTTCGATGCGCACGCCCATCGCAAAGGGCTTTCGTTCCATGCAAATACCTTTCGCGTGGAGCATTTCAAAGGTGTCGCGCGCGCTGTGCCCCACGGCCAAAACCAGATGCGCGCAGGGAATTTCCTCCCCCGCGTCCGTCACGACGGCTTTGAGTGCACCGTTTTCGATGCGAATATCCGTCAGGCAGGTGCAAAAGCGCACTTCCCCTCCCAAGCGGATGACCTCTTTGCGCAAATTCTGCACGACGTTCAGCAAAACATCCGTCCCCACATGGGGCTTTGCATCGAAAAGAATGTCCTCCGACGCGCCAAATTCGACAAAACGCTCCAAAATCCAGCCGATCGCAGGGTTGTTGACGCCCGTATTGAGTTTTCCGTCGGAAAACGTGCCCGCGCCGCCCTCGCCGAACTGCACGTTGCTGCGCGGGTCAAGTTCGCCCGTGGCGAAGAATTTCTCCACCTTTTCGTGGCGGCTGCGTGCATCCTCGCCGCGCTCCAAAACCAGCGGGCGCGCGCCCGCCTTGGCCAAAATCAAAGCGGCAAACATCCCCGCAGGGCCGAATCCAACCACGACGGGGCGCGTTTTCGGCACAGCGATCACCGTAGGCGGGCAATAACGCATGGCGGGCGCGATCGCGGCGCGCTTGCAACCGCAACGGCTCAGGATTTTCTTTTCATTTCCGTCCACGGCAACGTCGACGGTGTACACGACCTTCACATTCGGTTTTTTCCGCGCGTCGTAGCTGCGCCGCACGATTTTCAGCCGACGCACCTGCGCATCGGAAATTTTCAGCAATTTTGCCGCCTCGCGCCGCAGTTCGTGCGCATCGTGCTCCGGCGGTAGGGCGATTTCGCGTATTCGGATCATGCGTCTTCCTTTCCGGCGGACAGTCCCGCCAAGCGGCCGGAGCTCCACGCCCATTGCAGGTTGAAGCCGCCGCAATCGCCGTCCACATCGAGCACTTCGCCGCAGGCGTACAGCCCGGGAACAAGCCGACTTTCCATGGTCGTGGGGTCAAATTCGTCGGTCAGCATTCCACCCGCCGTGACCTGCGCCGCGTCCATCCCCATCGGTTCCGTCAGGGAAATATCGAAATTTTGCACCGCGTGGCATACTGTGCGCAGTTGCGCTTCGCTCAGATCGCAAATCGGCTGCGTGGGCGAAATTCCTACCGTTTTCGTGATCATGCGCCCCAGACGGTTGTGCAGAACGCCCGTCAGCAATTCGTCGGCGTTGCGCTGCCAGCTATGGCGCGCATGAAGCAGGGCAAACACGTCCGTCTGCTCCATATCGGGGAGAAAATCGAGCCGACACACCCACCGCCCCGGCTTTTGGCAGGCATCGCGGGAGATTTCAAAAATCACGGGGCCGGACAGGCCGTACTCCGTGAATTGGATTTCGCCTTTGCCTGCGCTGTGCAGTTCCCCATCGCAGGAAACTTCCGCCCAACAATTTGCGCGAATGCCCTTGAGCGACGCGCACCCTTTCCAATCGGAGCGAAGCTGCACAAGCGTCGGGCGCAGTTTCGTGCAATGGTGTCCCATTTTTTGCAGCAGCTTATAGCCAAACATCGAGCCGCCCAGCTTGGTGCCCGCCAAGCCGCCCGCGGCGACGATCACCTTGTCGCAAGCAAGGGTCTGCTCCGCGCTTTGGACGGCAAAACCGTGCGCGGTGCGCTTGAGTTTTGTGACTTCAAAGCCGGTCAGCACGCGGATATTCGGCTTTTGCAGGGCAAAACGCAGTACGTCCACCACGGAATTTGCCTGATCGGAATAGGGATAGACCCGTCTCGACTCCTCCGCAACCGTCAGTAAACCCAAATCGCGAAACCATGCCAGCGTATTTTCAACGGGGAAGCGTTCGAGTGCCGCCTCCGTAAAATGCAAGTCGTTTCCGTAATAAAAATCGGCGCAGGCGTCCAGATTGCTCAAATTGCAGCGGCCGTTGCCCGTTGCCATCAGTTTTCGTCCGAGCCGCTCCTGCCGCTCGAACAAAATGACCTCCGTATTTTCCTGCTGTGCGGCCGTAATGGCGGCCGCCATGCCCGACGCACCGCCGCCGATAATGCCGATGACCATGAAATCACCCCTTTTCCCCTATTATACAGGACATTTGCCCAAGATACAAGAAAAACTTCTTTTCAAGTGTCCTTTTGTGTGTTATAATCTGCCGTGTGAGGTGATTTGCCGTGGAACGAGCCAATCTTGAAAAAATCGCGGCAACCGCCGAAGATCGGCTGCTGCTTGCCCGCCTTTGGGACAAAATCAATGCGGGAATGCGCCGCAATGTCCCTGCGTTTACCGCGTTTCTTTCGCCGCGCGAACAGCAAATGGCGCGCTATCTTTTCGGCGATGCGCCGGGGCTTTTCTATTTCGGCGGCTATCCCGATGCCGAGCGGAAAGTGATGTGCTATCTGCCCGATTATCTCGACGAAAGTGTCCTATATGCCGACAGCAGCCCCGTGGCATGCCTGCGCGCCGCTTTTTACGATGGCGACGAGCTTTCCCATCGGGACTTTCTGGGCGGTCTGATGGGCTGTGGTGTCGAGCGAGACGTGCTGGGCGACATTTTGGTTTCCAAAGGCAGTTGCGATTTTTTCGTGACGGCACAAATTTCCGACTTTATCGCGCAGAATTTCCTGTCCGCGGGGCGGACAAGGCTGAAAATTCTCCCCATTCCGCTGACGCAGGTGCAGGCGGTCGACGCGGAATTTGAAGAAATCAGGGATACGGTGGCATCTTTGCGGCTCGACAGCGTCATTTCGACCGGTTTTCGCATCGGAAGAAGCCTTGCAAGCGGGTATATTTCCGCGGGAAAGGCCGCGATCGACGGTCTGCCGTGCGAAAAAGCGGACAAGCAGGTCAACGAAGGGATGAAAATTTCCGTCCGAGGTCTGGGCAAAATCAAAGTACATTCCGTCAGCGGTCAGACGAAAAAAGGCCGCATTTGGGTGGTTATCCACAAATATTTGTGAGGTATTTTATGAATATTGACGAAGTAATCCAGAGAATCAACGTTTTGGCCGCCAAGGCCAAAACGCCCGAAGGCCTGACAGCCGAGGAACTTGCCGAGCGTGACAAACTGCGCCGCATCTACATTGACAGCGTCAAGGCCAATCTGACGGGGCAGCTCGACAACACCTATATCGTCGGCCCGGACGGCAAAAAACGCAAGCTCGAGCGCAAATAAAGCGCAAAAATCATCCATCAACGGCGTGTTGGTGGATGATTTTTTCGTTTTTTATGCGTTTTTTGCGTGTTTTTTATGCTTTTTCGGGCTGTTTTCGTTGCCGTGACTTGTGCAACTTATACATTTCCTCGACCGCCATGCGGGTCTTGGCGACCACGTCGCCGGATTTGGGGAAACAATAATAGAGCACATCGTTGTTGCCGATGCAGATCACGTCGCCCACCTCGTACCAGTAGTAGTCGGCATAGAGTCCATAGCAGTGCTGCGGGGGCTGGGAATAATCGAGCCGTCCGTCACAGCCGGTCAGACGGAAGCCGTTGCCGTCGTGTGTCAGGTGGCCGGTGCCGACGCGGTAGACCGCCTTGCGATCGACGAGCAGTGAAATATCCACATCGACATCGAGCTTATAGCTGCCGTCAAGAATTTGCTGCCGCACGATCTGCCTCTGCCAATCGTTCCACTGCGGGACGGATGTAAACAGGCTTTCGCCGTCGACGGCCTCCAGTTCGCCCAGAGGGGTCAGATAATAGCGTTTGCCGCAGTGGTTGCAGGTCAAATGTTCCCCCTTGCCCTCCATCTCGCCTTCCGTCAGGCAATGGGGGCATTTCCAAAGAATGCGACTCAGGCCGTCCGCGCGGAAGGAATCGCGGATCTCGATGCCGTTTTCTTTCTGCCATTGCCAATGGTCGAAGGAAAACGCCGCGTCCAGGCCGTCGGACAGCTCCTGCACCGACAGATTTCGCACTTGCTCGCGCGTATACAGGCAACGGATATGCGCGCTGACTTTCACGCCCTTGCGCACCTGAAGCTGATTGTACAGCGGGTTGCGGCTGAATGCACCCCTGGTTTCGATCATCAGGACGGGAACGTCCAGCTTTTTGAGCAGAACGCCCATTTTTCGGGGCAGTTGGGTCGCGCGGCCATCAAAGGAATAGCTGGCCTCCGGGTACATGAGGATACTGCTCTTCTTTTCCCTGAGCGTATAGAGCATATCTTTTATCAGGGAAATATCGGTCACGAATTTCTGCGTCGGGATACAGCCGATGGTGCGCAACAGCCAATCCATCATGCCGCCCATGCCGACAAAGGAGTCCGATGTCGTGATGATGTTGAACGGACGCGGATACAAAATGCGGTGTGCGATGGGCATATCCAAAAAGCAGGAATGGTTCATCAGGATGAGGCAAGGCTCTTTCTTCCCGATTTCCTCCATGCGCTCGGCGGTATAGGAAAAATCCGTACCGGCAAGGCTGAATGTCGATGCCGCGCGGATGAGCGTCCGCCAGAAAATGCGCGGGCGCACGGGCTTGCGGTGCACGGGACGCTTTTTGGCCATTGCCACGTCATAATCGACGGTCTTGAATGTGTTTTTCAAATTACCACGGCCTCTCTTCTCTTTCTGCCACCATTATACCTATGCAGGCGGCCAAAGTCAATCGCAAGTCGCATTCGATGTTTCAAACGATCTCAAAGCCGAACGGCGGCAAGCCCGCTTTTTCTTCCTTGGTGGCATTGACGCGCAGGTGCAGGCATTGCCGTGCGGCGAGGCGCGTGATGGTGACGATGCCGTCGGCTTCCTCCACCGAGAATGTGCCCTCGGACAGCGCCGGCTCTTTTTTCAGGCGCATGAGCGTTTGAATCAGCGCACGCGTTTCTTTGTCCCACGTGCTTGCGTCCCAATCGAAGGTGCGGCGGCAATCGGGGTCGTAGCCGCCCTCCATGCCGATCTCGTCGCCGTAGTAGACGCAGGGAATGCCCGGATAGAAGAACATCACGGCCGCGGCGGTGCGATAGCGATGTGCGTCGCCTTTCACGCGGGTGAGGAAACGATCAGTATCGTGGCTGTCGAGCAGATTGAGCATTTTTTCGTCGGACGCGATGTTGAAGGTGTGATACAGGCGCACCAATCGGTCGCGGAAGGTCGACGCGTCGATCGTTTCCCATGCCAGCAGGTCGAGGCAAGCCTTAGTCAGTGCGTAGTTCATCAGGCCGTCGTACTCGTCGCCGTTGAGATAGTGCGTGGCTCTGTGCCAATCTTCACCGATGATGATGGTTTCGGGATTGTGCGCGAACACGGTCTCGCGGAAGTGGCGCAGGAAGCGATGCGACATCTCGTCCGACACGTCCAGACGCCAGCCGTCGGCGCCGTAGTCGCGCATCCACATGACGGCAACATCGCTGAAGTAGCGGATTACGTCGGGATTGGCCGTGTTGAGCTTCGGCATTGTGCGCACGCTGGCAAAGGTCTTGTACGAACCGTCGGCGTTCCGGATAAACCAGTCGTAATACGGGGAGTTTTCACCGTTTTTCTGCGCGTCTAGGAAGAACGGATGGCGGCAGGAAATGTGATTGAACACGCCGTCAAGCACGACGCGGATACCCAGTGCGTGCGCCTTTTCGATCAACGCTTTGAGCGCGGCATTGCCGCCGAAGGCAGGATCGACGTTTTCATAGTCCGTGATCTCGTACTTGTGGTTGGTCGGTGAGCAGAAAACAGGGGTCATGTACAGGACGTTGATGCCCAGATCGGCCAGATAGTCCATGTGTTCGCGAATGCCGTTCAGGTCGCCGCCGTAATAGCTCTTAGGGGTCGGGCGGACGCCCCATTTGGTATTGACATAGCCCATATCCTTTTCCTGCGAGCCGATGGCAAAGCGCTCGGGGAAAATCTGATAGCAGCAGGCCGTTTTTACCCACGCGGGCACGCGCGGCACGTCGCAGGGAAACTGCGACACGTACTGGAAGAAGCAGAAATAGCCGAGGGAGTGGTCAAACTGCTCCGTCAGCCCCTCTTCGGATAGATACCGCACCTTTCCGTCCGCGCAATCGAGGCGGAAAATATAGGCAAAACGCGTGTCCGTCTGCGGGACGGATACGCTGTAATACGCAAGCTCCGAATCTTCGAACGTCTTTTGCATCGGCACTTGCGAACGAACCTCATGCCAGAGGTTTTTGTTGCACTGGTAAATCAGGTCGGCGGCGCGCAGTGCGCCCTTTTGCGCGCGCAGGCGCAGGTGCATTTGGCCGTCGAGCGGACAGGCGTCGAGTGTGGCGGGGGTGTGGGAAACCGAAAAAGTGAACATATGATCCCTCTGCTTTCTTTCGATGTACGGCCGAAAAAGGAAAAATCGGCCAAAGATTGACTTTTGTGCGTTCGTTTGTTATGATGATGGCAGGCGCACGCCATATCTGACACGGAAGGTCGCAAAAATCTATGACTTCTTCAAAAATCAAACTGTTCCGCATCGTTTATCTGATCGTATCGCTGGCGCTTTGCCTGTTCACCGCATTTTTGCTGATTGCCGGCGTTGTCGCGGGCGTGCGCGGCGAGCCGGATTTCAAGGCAATCGTCAACCTGTTTGCACTGCTGTTTGCGCTGCTGTTCGAGGTGAGCATCGTCCTGTTTATCATCCGCTCCATGCGCAGCCAGACGTTGCTTATGAAAAATCTGGTCTTTAAGCCGGACGGAACGCCGTACCGTCTGGGTGTCGGACTGGTCAGCGGCGGTGCGATCGTGCTGACCGCGCTGGGCATTTTCTTCCTGTGCAGTGCTTACGGATGGAATGTTTTGCCGAAAATGAAGCAGGATATGCAGCTTTTCATCGCCGACGTGATGCTGATTTTCGGCATCAATCTGGATTTTACGCTCGCGTATTTCCTGCTGTTCCGACACGAGTCCGGGACGTTCCGGTTGCTTTAAAAATAAACATATTCCGCTTTCAGCTCCGACAGCAGAACCATGTCCTTTTCGACGCTTTCGTAGCGTTCGTAGTTGCCGTCGAGCAGGCCGAGCGGATTGAGCGTGGATATCTGGTGCAAATGAACCTCCCCGGTTTCGGCGTGCCGGATATTCATTTTTTCGTCGAAAATGCACTGGTTGGTCTGTTTATTGACAGAAAATGAGGTCGCGGGGTACTTGTAAATGTAGAGCATAAAAAAGTCCCCGTAGTACAGCCCACCTTCATTGTATGCGTTGTTATTGACGTAGAAAAACGAGGTGATATAGTCCGTGACAAATTGGTCATCGACCTGCTCGGTCTTGGTCTGCTCGTTGCTGACGGTCGTATAGCGGTACGCGCCGTCCGCTTTTTCCACGGTAATGCGGCGCTCGGTCACGCCGTCTTCGACATAGTCACCGAAATATTGCTGATAAAAATCCAGACGCATGGAGGCGGCATCCGTCTTGTCGATCGATACCCGAAAAACATAACTGCCGCTCTCTTCGCCGGCTTTGTTCTGCTTGCTCTGCGTGACGGTGTAGTTCACCTGCGCCACCGCGTCATACGCTTTTTGTGCGGTGATACCCGTGTTGAGATACGCCTCGACCTCTGGATTGGGAACGGTCTTTTCCGTGCAGCCCGCGCACAGCAACAGGCAGAGGATGCTTGCAACGATCAGTAACTTTTTCTTCATATTGCCGGATCTCCATTTCTCTTAATGTGTGCCCCTGCCAAACATTTGGCAGGGGCACACCCGCTTTTAAAACATTTCAGGTTTTTTCGTTCGCCGCATCAATACAGGCGAATGTCGAACTTGTTCTCGTAAATGCGCATTGCGTCAACGTCCATACTCACGCGGATCTCGTCGCCGGGCGCGAAATCACGATCGGCTTTGACGTAGATCACTTCGTCGTGCAGATGGCACTTGACGAACCGCTCTCTGCCGTAGTTGACCAGAGAGTCGACCATCAGGGCAATGCCCTCGCCGAGCGTGTACGCGTCGTGCGGGACTTCAAAACGATAGTGGCTGATGAACAGTTGCGCGCCCAGACCTTTGACGATCTTCTTGTTGATCTCCTGACCGGTGACGAACGCCTGACCGTTGATATACAGGGCAAATACCTTGGAGCGGAAGGCAATGTCGTCGATCTGCGCGTAGTGCTCGGCACGCAGCTTCTGCAGCTCGTCTGCCTTCGCACGACGAGCCTCTTTGTAGAGGATGTTGGCATTGTCGCGCTCGACGCCCGTGGACACGGAGACGGCAGCTTTCGCCTGCTCGATCACGGCATCGAGTTCGGCCGTGCGGCTCTCGATTTCCCGTGCATGGGCAGCATTGGCCTGCAGGAGCTCCTCCTGCGCAATTATTCGCTTTCCTTCCTCCAGAGGCAGGAGCATATTGCAGACGGTGTCAAGTCCTTCGTTGGCCTGCGCGATCAGCTCGGCATATTTCGTGCTGATTTGCTGCTTGCGTGCATCGTGCTCGGCACGCAGTGCCTCGATTTCGGGCATACGCGCCTGCTTGTCGGCCTCGGACATGGCATCGACCACGGCCTTTTTCTGCGCATAGTCGGCCACGCGTGCCTCGTAGCGCAGCTTGGCCTCGGCGAGCTGATGCTGCGCCTCGAGCTTGGCCTTTTTCTTGCCCTCTTTGCCGAGGTCTTCCGTGCCCAGACGATACGACAGGTTTCCCTGAATCTGCTTGCGCTCCTCGGCATAACTTTCCTTGATGCGCTTGAGGAGGCTCGGCTGCACCAGCAGTTCGGACATTTTTTCCTCAAATTCACGATCCAGCTTGTCAATGATCTGCTTTTCGGTCTGCCGGTAGTAATTGACGAAATAGGCGTTGGAGCGTTTTGCGTTGGCGCGGTCGAAATAGGAACCGTAGAAGGTGTCATATTCGGGCAGCGGCTTGACCAGCTCGTGCATATCGGCATCGTAGATCGTGATGCTCTTGAAATCGAGATTCAGACCCAGTTCGTCGCCGACTTCGTGGCGGCAGTCGCCGACCATGAAGAAGGTGCGGCCCTCACAGTAAAGATGGGTGATGACGGTATCTTTGATGATCTCTTCTTTGGCGACGGTCGCCTTGAGGTCGCTGCCGCCTTCGCGCAGGCCGCGGCTGGGGATCAGCACGGAAACGGCCTTTCGCTCGTCGGCAAGCTGTGCACGGACGGCCTCGGGCAGGGCGAAACGCTGGCCGAGAACGCAGGCGCAACCATCCTCGACGGTCACGTCGAACACATTGTCCGTCGGGATACGCGGCGCGATGGTCTGCTCGGTCTCCGCGTCGAAGAAGTGCGCCTTTTCCATATCCAGCGCAACGTTGATCACGTCGTCGATCTTGGAATCATGCGAGCCGCCGTACTGCTTGACGATGATGCGAGTGTTGGAGTCTTCCATGCGGGTCTTGGTCAGATCCATGTCGCCGTAGATCAGCGTTTCGTTGCCCAATTCCTCGAAGTGGGAGATCTTGACTTTCATGATCATGTCGGACTTTTTCAGAACTTCGGGATCGACCGATGCCTGCTCGCAACGCAGGCCGACGATAATCTTCTTTTCGCCGGTCAGGTATTCGGGGCGCACCTTCAGCAGCTTTTCATACGGCACAAAGATGGTATGCTCGATGCCCTCGAAACGGACTTCCACCTTGTCCCCTTCCCGACGCAAGGTTGCGGGGAAGAAGTTCATCTGCGGTGTGCCGATGAAGCCGGCGACGAATTTGTTCTCGGGGTAATTGTACAGGTTCTGCGGGGTGTCGATCTGCTGGACATATCCCATGGACATGACGACAATGCGCGTGCCCATGGTCATAGCCTCGACCTGATCGTGCGTGACGTAGATGAAGGTGGTACCGATCTCCTGATGGAGCTTGGCGATCTCGGCGCGCATTTCGGTACGCAGTTTTGCGTCCAGATTGGACAGCGGCTCGTCAAGCAGGAATACTTTCGGGGTGCGCAGGATGGCACGACCCAGAGAAACTCTCTGACGCTGACCGCCGGACAGGTTCTTCGGCTTACGCTCCAGATATTCTTCCAGCTTCAGGATCTTTGCCGCCCAGAGAACCTTTTTGTGAATCTCGGACTGCGGAATGTGGCGCAGTTGCAGGCCGAATGCCAGATTTTCATACACCGTCATGTGCGGATAGAGCGCATAGTTCTGGAACACCATGGCGATGTCGCGGTCTTTCGGCTCGACGTGATTGGAGAATGTGTCGCCGATGTACAGCTCGCCGGCAGTAATGTCTTCCAGACCTGCGATCATACGCAGTGTGGTGGATTTGCCGCAACCGGAGGGGCCGACGAAAACGATAAATTCTTTGTCCTCAATTTCCATATTGAAGTCGTTTACCGCCTTGACTCCGTTGGGATATACCTTGTATAAATGCCGTAAACTTAAGTTAGACATAATTTCCTCCCAATGTTTATTCTACAACCAAAATTGCAAAAGATTGTGTGGGAACCGTCAGTGTGCTCCCCGAAAGTTTGGGAATGCCGTCTACCGACAGAGTCGCTGCCAGCTTCACACCGCCCAGCGCGGAGGTATCGTAGGTTCTTTCAACGGTGCGCGATGCATTCCAGACGATATAGATCTTTTCCGCGCCCTCGCCTTTGCTCACGACGCACAGATCACGATAGTCATTCGTGTAGACCTCCTGCGCCACATAGCGGGCAATTTGCGGGAAGGCTCTGCGGATGGCGTTGGCACGGCGCACATAGTTGAGGACGGAATTTTCGTCTTTCAACTGGTCGGCGACCGTCCCGAGGGGGTACTTGACGCTGTTGTCCGCATCGGTGGAACCGCGCACGGGCTTGCATTGGTAGCTGTCGCCCCACGGCATCGGCTGGCGACGGTCTTCGTCTTTGTAGCTGCCGGAGGTTCCGCCGGCCACGGCAACGGCCATGCCGACCTCGTCACCGTAGTAGCCGAAAGTCGCGCCGTAGCTCATGGCGAGCAAGCCGTAGATCTGCTTGAGGTTGCCTGTCTGCGCCGCTTCCATCGAAATGCCGTAGGCACGGCCGGTATCGTGGTTGGCGATGAAGGCTGCGGGAATTCCCTGCCCTGCTTTTTCGGCATTGTCTTTGTCAATCAGGTAGAGGTACGCGGCTTTTTCCAGACGCACGGAATAACTCAGGTTGCCGTCGGCCTTGTAGCCGTTCTGG
Source organism: uncultured Oscillospiraceae bacterium (assembly GCA_964435375.1). Lineage (GTDB taxonomy): Bacteria > Bacillota > Clostridia > Oscillospirales > Oscillospiraceae > Faecousia. The sequence goes on from CAYSYK010000012.1 coordinate 23,800, forward strand.
AATGCGAAGAAGCTGTCAACTCCGGAGAGTTGATAGCGCTGGTTTTCCGACGGATTGCCCCACGAGCCTTCGCCGACAATGTAGCAATCGGGCTTGATGGATTTGGCCGTCGTATTCAACCATGTCAAAAACTCCAGATTCAGCGCTTCGTTGCCCGAGAAATAGGACGTTACCGCGTCGAGGCGGAAACCGTCGACCTTGTGGTCGATCAGCCAGAAACGCATAATCTGCGTCAGCTCCTTGGCAAGCTGTCCGTCCGGCTCGTCGAGCACGTTCTGCAAATTCAGATCGGGCATTTCTCCCCAGAATTGGCACTCATACGCCCAATTCCCGGAGTAGATCTCCCATCCGGCTTTCAGATCGTTCGCGCTTGCGACCTTCTCGAAATTGTAAAAATTGTAGTACGGATTGTCTGTTTTCCCGCGCATATTGGCATAGGCGCACTGCTCAAACCATTCGCATTGCGACGAGGTGTGGTTGAACACCAGATCCAGCAGCACGGTCATCCCGCGCTCGTGACACGCTTCGACCAGTCGGTCGTAATCTTCCAAGGTGCCGAACTGCTCGTCGATCGAATAGTAATCGACGACATCGTACTTGTGGTAGGTGGCGGATTGGTGCACGGGTGTCAGCCAGATGCCGTCGTAGTTCAGGTCGGCGATGTAATCGAGCTTGTCGATGATGCCCTGAATGTCGCCGATGCCGTCGCCGTCGGAATCGGCAAAGGAATACGGGAAAATCTGATAATAGGTGCGGTAGTTATCCTGCGTCTTTTCAAGGGTTTCGGGGACAATGTCCTGTGAGGTGCATCCGACACTCAGCAGGCAGGATGCAATGAACAATGCAGCCAGCGCTGCGCCTTTGTATTTTCTTTTTTCCATCGCTTATCCCTTGACAGAGCCGCCGGTCACGCCTTCGACGTAGAACCGCTGCATACAGAAGAACAGGATGATCGGCAAAATCGACACGACTACGCCGCCGGCGCAGAAATGGGTGAAGTGCTTGTCGTACATGGCAAAGCTGCCGATCCACGATTGCAGGCCGATGGCGACGGTCTTATACTGAGAGCCGCTCTTGCCGACGAGGTAGTTGGCCATCATGTAGTCGCCCCACGGGCCGACGAACGCGCCCAGAAGCGTCTGAATGATGATCGGCTTGGACAGCGGTAGCGTGATCGACCAGAAGATCTTGTTCTTGGTCGCGCCGTCGATCATGGCCGCCTCGTCAAGCGACTTGGGGATGGTGTCGAAGAAGCCCTTGGTGACCATGTAGCCCATCATCGTGCCGGAGATATACACCAGCATCAGGCCGAAGATGGATGACTCGTTGCCGACCAAACCCATGGCGTCGAGCAGGTAGTAAATGCAGATCATGCCGAGGAATCCCGGGAACATACCGAGAATCAGCATGAATTTCATCAGTCCCTTACGGCCTTTGAAACGCATTCTGGACAAAGCATAGGCCGTCAGGAGCGTGATCATCGTATTGATGACGGAAACCACCAACGCGATCATGAGCGTGTTGAGATACCATTGGACGAAATAGCTGTCCTCCCCCGTGAACAGGTACTGATAATTGACCAGCGACCAATCTTTCGGGAAGAAATAGGCAACGATGCCGGTGGACTCGCCGCGGAAAGAGGTAACGATCAGGTAGATAAACGGGAACACCCAGATAATGCTGATGATCGAGAGGAACAGATAAACCAATCCGTTGCCCACGCCCCGTTTCAGCCGCTTTTTGAGCAGGCTGCTGTTGTTTTGATTGTAGCTGTACATCACTGGAACTCCTCCTCATTCTTGACGGAGCCGACACGGGAGTATGCGATCAGGGAGAAGAACGCGATCACGATAAACAGCAAAATGCCGATAACCGATGCCATATCGTAATCCGATTTATCCACCGTCATCTTATACAGCCACGTGATCAGCAGATCGAGGTCGCCCGCGGAGCTGACCAGATCCGCCTGTGCGGAAACGCCGGATGCGCCGCCGGTGAGCAGGAAGATCAGGTTGAAGTTGTTGATATTTCCCGTAAAGGTGGTGATCATGCTCGGGCCGAGGACGAACATCATATAGGGGAAGGTAATTTTCGTAAACGTCTTGAAGGGGTTTGCGCCGTCGATCTTGGATGCTTCATAGAGGTCCGAGGGGATATTCATCAAAATACCCGTGCAGGTCAGAACCGTGTACGGAATGCCGACCCACATATTGACCAGTATGACGACGGCCTGCGCCATGATGCGACTGCCGTCGAGCCATTTGACCGGCTCGTCCACAAGCCCGAAGACGTATTTTAGCAGATAGTTGATAATGCCGCTGTCGGTAACGAACATTTTGGAAACCAGCAGCAAGGAAATGAACTGGGGAACGGCGATGACCGTCACCAGACAGGTACGCCAGAATTTCTTGAAGCGGATACCCTTTTTGTTGATCAGGATCGCCACGAACATACCGCCAAAGAGCGTGGTTACGGTCGCGATGACGGCCCAGATCAGTGTCCAGCGAAGGATATACCAGAAAGTGTGCATGTATTTCGCTGCGTTTTGCGCCATGGCGCCGGTCGCTTTACCGGTCAGCATGGCCTTAAAGTTATCAAAGCCGACCCACGTGAACAGGTTTGCCGGCGGCATGGTACTCTGATGGAAGTTGGTAAACGCGACCAAAATCATGAACATCAGCGGCACCACGGTGAAAATCACCAGCGTCAGCGAGGGAAAAGCCAGAATAGTCAGGTGGAACTTATGGTTCAGCATCTGGCCGACATCCTCGCGCATTGTCGCGGCACGCTTCGCGATGGCGTAGCCGAGCTGGTTGTCGTAGGCCATTTTCACGGCCTTGAACAGGAGGAAAATCGTGAAGAGAATGACGACGATGGTCATCATGGAATACAGCAGAATGCTGAAAGAGTTATCGTAGTTACCGATGGGCACGCCATAGTCGTTCTTGACCAGCGGCACGGTGCCCAGTGTGCCGATCTTGGCAAGATACTTGCCGCCGAAGAAGACCATATACAGTACGAATGCGATTTCATAAAGCGTCAGCAGAATGCCTCTGCCGATCTGTCCGTATGCAAAGCAGCCGGTTCCCCACGCAACGGAGGAAAGACGGGTTTTCCAGTCACCGTAACGGAACGCTTCGATCACGGAAGCAAACCATTCACCGATTTTACACAGGACGTTTTTGAGTTTCCCGGGGATGCCGCAGAAAAATGCCGCAATGGCCGCCGGAATATTCAGGAGGGCTGTGCAGAATTTGTACCATGTGCGCTGTGGCTTGCTCATGGACAAATACTCCAGCGATGAAATTGTCCTCATAAAACTCTCCTTACATCATTCAGATAAAAAACTCGCCCTTAACCGTTGGGATAAGGGCGAGTTGACTAATAAAGCGAACGAATAATCTTTACTTTACTGGGCAGCCGCCTCAATGTCCATCTGCAACTGAGCCAAAGTACGATGCAGTTCCTTGGCGCTGAACTTGTTCAGCGTGCCGGAGGAATACTCCTGCCACATCGTCTGCGCGAAGTTGGTGATGGGGGTCCAGTAGTTCGCGGGAACGCTGTCCTGCACGCGCATGCCGGTGCCGTTGCCGATCACCTTGCCGCCCAGAGAAGCGCCGTTGGCGTCTTTCAGTGCGGTGCCTGCGGGATAGGTGCACACGCGGTCATATTGCTTGTTCAGCGCAACCAGTGCGATGTCGGAAGCGACCTTGGAGTCGGCCAGTGCTTCCTTGTTGGACGGGCCGGCGTTGGACTTGGCATAACGCTCGAGCTGAGCGTCCTTGCTGGACAGGTACTGTGCGAGCTTGTGCAGGATTACAATGTTGTTGGGCTCGGCCTGAGCGAACTCACACATGGGGTTGACACCCAGATGCTTGTAGCCGGCGAAGGTACGCATTGCATAAGCGTTGTCCGCGTCGTCTTCGAGCATGGGCAGGTAGGTTGCGCAGTAATCATCGCCCCAGTGCTTCTGCAGCTCGGAAGCTTTCCAAGTGCCGTTGATGGTGGCGACCAGCGGCTTTTCCTGAGCCTGCGGGTTTTCGGGGTTGGTGTAGGTAGAAACGTAGTCGTTGTAGGCGACCTTGTCGCTGTCGGTGTAGGCGAAGTGCTTGTTGATCGTGCCGTCCTTGTTCAGGAAGGTGTTGAGCATACACTGCACGGCGGTCTCACCGAGGGTGAAGTCACCGTCTTTGTAGTTGGTCTTGCCTTCGGGCAGGGTGTAGCCGAAGCTGCACGATGCGGAGGTCTGCTTGCCTTCGGAGTCGTACCGGACGTCGTAGTCGCCGCCGACTGCGAAGAAGATACCGGAAACGTACCAGCTATCGCCGAACGGCCAAGAAACCTGCGCGGTATCCAGACCCTTTTCGTCCAGTGCGGCATACAGATCACGGAAGGTGTAGCCCTCTTTCAGGGTGCCCTTCTCGGCATCCCAGACGGAGGTGCCTTCGAAAGCGGACTTCTTGAAATACATGAAGTAGCCGTTATCGGCCTGCAGGGGGTAAGCCATGTACTTCTCGCCCAGCTTGGTCGCCTCGACGGCGGCGGTGATGTTGTTTTCCTTAGCCCAAGCCAAATCGGAACCGGACAGCGGAGACAACGCGTTCAGGTTGGCGAGGTTCGCCATCTGGTCGTTTGCGAAAGAGTAGACGGCCGCGCCCTTGGTGGGGTCAACGGACATATTGCCGTATGCGCCGGCATCGCCGGAACCGGCAAAGTCGAACGTCCAGCCTTCCAGTGCTTCGGCGTTCTCTTCCTTGAACTGGTTTGCCCACTTCAGGTAGATGTCTCTCTGCTCTTCGGGACCCCACAGCATGATGACCTTATCCTTTTTGCTGCAGCCGGTCAGGCCGACCATGCAGGACAGGACAAACGCGACGCACAAAACGGCGCATAAAAATTTCTTCATACACATTCTCCTAATCGTATTCGTTGAATTGCTTCATTACGGATGTACGGGGAAAATTAAGCGACGGTGATGGTCGCGACGTCGATCGTCTGGCCGTTGTCGGCGATGGTGACATTGTAGGTGAAGTTGCCGCCCTCGTTGCCGTACTCGGTGCCCTTGCCCCAACCGAACTCGGTTGCGCCGGCCTCATATACCAAGCACTTGAACAGCAGCTCACCGGCGTTCAGCTCGGAAACATTGATCGTCCAGACGGTGTTGTCTTCGGAGGTCATTTCGCAGGTGCCTTCGGCGTAGCCCCAGCCTTGGAAGTTGCCGTAGATGTGAACGATGGCGCCTTCGGGCAGAGCGGCGGAGAAGGTCACGCGCAGCGTTGCGCTCAGCGTGGAGGGAACTTCGTACTCGATGTCGGAGATGACTTCGATTTCATTGTCGGCATCCAACGTGCCGATGGAGAACTGACCGTTGCCGTTTTCGGCAGTCACGTCACCGACGTAAGCGGTGCCGGTCCACTGGGTGGAGCTGTTGACTTCCACGCCGGGAGCGTAGACGACGGCCTTGAACTCATAGTTGGCGACCAGAATGTCGCTCAGAGCCAGAGAGGCGGACATACGATCGGCGCTGACGGTGCAGACGCACTGCTCGACACCGCTGTTGCCCCAGTCGTTCATGCTGCCGTACAGAGCAACATTTGCGCCCTCGGGCAGAGCTTCCTTGAACGTCACGACCAGAGTGGTGTTGACCTTCTTGGGAGCATCGAGCTTCTTCTCGACGACGTGGGTGCCGAGGTTGATGGTGTTCTGTCCTTCCGCCCACTCGAACGTCGGGTTGTTCATGCCGCCGGGAGCGGCGGAGACATCGGACTTACGGTCGTCGATCCACTGGATGCCCAGACCGTCGGTCATGCCACTGGTAGTGTTATAGCCAACGAGGAGCTGGTAGTCCAGACCCTGATCGGCGGAGAGGTCGATGGAGACATCGGTGATGCAGTAGTAGATGTTGCCGTCGTTGAGCTGCTTGAACTCCAGCTCGCCGGAGTTGCCGGTCGCCCAACCGGTGCAGCCGCCCGTCAGGAAGTAGGAAGCAAAGCTGTCCTGCGCGACGGAGCCTTCACCCAGCGTGAAGTAGAAGGTGATCTTGCCTTCTTCGGTGGGGATCTCGCCGCTGGGAACATTGTTCTGCTTGCCGGCGGTGGTGGTGTTGTTATCGTCGGGTGTGCAGGCTGCGCACAACAGCATAGCCACGCAGAGAACGCCAACGAGAGCAACTTTCAAAAGTTTGCTGATTTTCATTTTGAATCCTCCTAAAAATTTTTCGATCTTCTGTTTTTGCCAGCGATGACACGCTCTTCGCCCTTGATAGGCAGATGGATATCATGTTCCCCATCGGGGAACATGAAAATGGCACGTGCCATTTTGCCGATTGGTGCGACGAGCGCGATCACACTCTGTGCTTTTTATATAATATCACGTTTTCATTGTCTGTGCAATCATGATTTTCGGGCAAAAATACCCAAAAAATCGTTTCCAAATCGGCTGTAATCGTTTCCATCTTTAGATGTTGTGCACAAGGATGTGCCAAAAAGCAGGTTGTTTCGCCCTTTGAGCATCCATTTTTCGCGATTTCATGCCATCTCGCACAGGAAGCAATACGCCTGATGCGCGCCGACCTCCATACAGACGCTTTTTCCGTCCGCCGCGGGGGTCGTTTTGATCGGTGTGCCGAACAGATCGCGCTCCCCTGCCACGCCTTTTGCGCCGATCGCGGCCAGCGGCAGGCGGATGCATTCGTCCGTATCCCCCGTCGACATCACGGTCACGACGGCTTCGTCCGCAGTGAAGCGCGCCACAGCCAAAACGTTTCCACGCGCATAGAGGAATTTCATGCCGCCCTCGCGCAGCGCGACGTGGTCGGCCTTGGCGTGTGCCATGGTCCGATAAAGGTGATACACGTCACCGCTTTGGAAATCCTTGCCCCACGGCATCGGATAGCGGCAACCCTCGTGTCCGTCCGGCCAGCCGTCGATGTTTGCCTCGTCGCCGTAGTAGACATTCGCCGCGCCGATGAAGGTAAAGAGCATCATCACCGCGCCGCGGTATTCGCGCGGGTCAACGTTCGGATTGTTGTGCAGGCGGGGCGTGTCGTGGCTGTCAAAGAGGTTGAACTGGTTTTGCCAAATCGCAAACGGCAGCTTTGCCAAATGCTCCATCACGCGCCCTTCGACATCCTCGGCCGTCATTTTATACGGCACGTGCAGGCGCGGGTCGTGCGCGAACAGATCCGGTTCGCCGAGGAACTGACGGATCACGCGGCCGAAGCCGTAATAGTTCATGGCCGAGTCCCATTCCCTGCCCTGCAGGTACTGGGCGCAGTCTCCCCAATCTTCGGCCAGAATATACGCCTGCGGATTGACCTCGCGGATGCTCGCGCGAATCTGCGGCCACAGCTCGTGTGCAAGCTGGACCTCGTTGTTGCGGGCAAAGACGTCGGCAACATCAAATCGCCAGCCGTCAATGCTGTAGGGCGGCTTGAGCCATTTGCGCAGGACGCTGTCTTGCGCGCGGTAAATGATGTCGCGCAGTTGTTCGGAAGTATAGTTCAGGACGGGCATACTCTGCACGCCGTACCAGCCCAGATATTCGTCCGTGCCCTCTTGGAAGAAATAATACTTGCGTTCTTTCGCATCGGGATTGTGATAGGCACCCTCGCTCGTGTCAAAATACAGGCCGTCGCGATTGAACCAGCGGTGCGCCGAGCCGGTATGGTTGATGGAAATATCGAGGATGAGTTTCATGCCGTTTTCGTGCAGAGCCCGGCTCAGCGCGGCAAGCGCCTCGTCGCCGCCGAAATGAGGGTCGACATGGAAATAGTCGATGCAATCGTATTTATGGACGGAGGGCGCGACGAAAATGGGATTGAGGTAGACCGCCGTAACGCCCAGTGCTTTCAGATACGGGATTTTTTCCTGCACGCCCTGCAGATCGCCGCCGTAGAAATCGACGCAGTGCCCCTGTTCATAGGGCAAGACCGGGTCGTCCCAGTTGCTGTGCATGGTTTCGTAGCCGCCGAGGCGATACTCGCCGTCTTTGACGTCGTTAGACGCGTCGCCGTTGCAGAATCGCTCCGGGAAAATCTGGTAAAACACGGCATCTTTGACCCATGCGGGCTGCACATAGTCGGCAAGCAGGACAAAATCATAGCTGATGTCCGGCATATAGGTCGTGACGGCTTTCTGCGTATAATAATATAGTATGTCGTCGCACACGAGATAGAAATGATAGTGCATACGATTTTCGGTGACGGGAAGCTGCGCGGCGTAATAGGCCAGAGCGTGCTCCTCCCGTTCGCGCGTCATTTCGATCAGGCGTTCGCCTCCGTTGGGCGCACAGCGCAGGAAAACATAGCGCACGGGTGCGTCGGCATACATACGGATGCGAACCGTCACCGTCTGCCCGCGCTCCGGGTGCGGGTCGCTGACAAAAAGCGCACTGCCGTCACTGTACACGCTTTCGAGCCATTGTTGACACTCCATGAAAAACCTCCTTCGTTTTTTTACGCATACTTTATCATTTGGGAAATGGGATGTCAAGTGCCTTTTTTCGGGTGGGAGAGTCACGTGCCGGCAGCGCGGGGTACGGATTGCCACGGCGCTGCGCGCCTCGCAATGACATGGAGTTTTTTCACTTTTCACTATGCATTATGCATTTCCGTGGGTGCGTAGATTCCTCGGCTCGCGTGCGCTCGCTCGGGATGACATAGGGGGAGGTGCGGCGTGCGACGAAATGGAAAAACCGTCGGCGGAGCCGACGGTTTTTGTCAGATTTTTCGGGTGCTTTCGCGCCACTGTCCCGTGACGGGGATGATCTCGTGACAGCATGGCAGGTCGCCGTCGATGCGTTCGAGCAAAATCTGGACGCTTCGCCGCGCCAACGCCTCAACGCTCTGGCTGACGGTATCGAGCCGCGGAATGGCGTAGGTGCCGATGCTCAGGCCGTCGAATCCGACGACCGACACATCCTCCGGCACTTGCTTGCCTGCGTCGCGCAGGGCGCGGATCGCGCCGATGGCCAGCACGTCCGCCATGGCGAACAGTGCCGTGAACTCCGCGCCGGATTTGAGCAGGCGACGGACGGCGCGGTAGCCCTCGTCATAGGAAAAGCGGATGTCCTCGTAAGCGATTTTCTCGTCGAAGGCAATCCCCTCGCGGCGGAAGCCCTCCATGCAGCCCTGATAGCGCAAAACCGCGATGTCCGACATACGGCGGTTGCCGCCGATGACGGCGAATTTGCGATGTCCCAGCGCGGCCAAGTGGCTGATCGCCATCAGCGCGCCCTGATAGTCGTCCGACGTTACGCTGGACAAATTGGGGTAATTCAATCCCTGTGCGCTATTGGTCACAAGCACACACGGAATGTCGATGCCCTGAAAATCGGCGCGGAAATTATCCTGATTGCCACCGAGAAACAGAACGCCGCGCGGTTTTTTCTCCGGGCACAGGCGCACGGCGCGCTGGACTTCGTTGCTGTCTTCGTCGATGTAGTCCACCAGCAGGGAGTACGGTGTCTGGGAGATCATGGTCTGGATGACCTCGATGAGCGAGCCGAACAGCTCGTTGGCCGTACCTTTTACGATCGTCAGGATCGTGTTGGAGCGCTGCTGTTTCAGATTCTTCGCGTTGGAATTGATCTGAAATCCGCTCTTTTTTGCGGCCTCGAGAATCGCCGCACGTGCTTTGGGACTGACATTCGGGTGATCGTTGAGTGCACGCGAGACCGTGCCGACGGAATAGCCGCTCAACACCGCCAGATCTTTGATCGTCATACTCCCACCTCCTTTGTATTGTCACGGCCGTTTTTGCCGAAATCGACGGATTGCGACCGTATTTCACGCTTAAATATAAATTATACTACAGTCGTTCGGGGAAAGCAAGCCTTTCCCCTTGACGGAATATTTTTTAACACTTTTTCCAATTTTCGTATCTGCGGTTTGTGCATGATGCCTTGGCGCGGCAGCAAAAAGTCACCCGTCGGGCGACGGGTGACGATGCTTACAAGCCGAGATATTCCATAAATGCCGGAATTTGCTTCTGCCACGAGCTTTCGTTGTGCATACCGCCGGGGACGATCTTCAGCACCACGTTGACCCGTTTGGTCAGCAGCAGGCGTGCGACGGAGAACAGCGCCTCGGAGCTGTTGTCATGGTTGGGCAGTTCCAAGCTGCCGTAGTCGATATAAATGCTGCTGTCGGTCGCGATGGCGGAATTTGCGACGATGTCCAGCACGCGATCCTTGGCCACCCAAAAGCTCGGCGAAATGCAGGCCGCTTTGCCGAAAACGTCGTTGTATTCGCAGACGGCGTACAGGCTCATCAGTCCGCCCATGGAAGAACCGGCGATAGACGTGTATTCGCGCGCGGGCAGAGTCGGATAATTGGCGTCGATCATGGGCTTGAGCGTGCCGATGAGCCAATCCATGTATTCCTTGCCGTGGCCTTTGATACTGCCGACTTCCGGCATTTCCAAGTCCAACGGAGAATACTCCGACAGGCGGGCGTTGCCGTTGTGCGTGCACTCGACGGCGACAACGATCAACTGCTTGTGGTTTTCGTCCAAATATTCTCCCATGCCCCATGATTTTCCGTAGGTGGCATGTGAATCGAAAAAGACATTGTGCCCGTCAAACATATACATAACGGGATAACGTTGTCCGGAATGTTCCCAATTCTCCGGCAGATAGAGATAGACCAGACGCTCCTCTTCCCCGGAAAGTGCGGGTATTTTGATTTTCCATGTGCGAACCATGTATATCCTCCCAGAGTCCAAATTCCGACGATTGGTTATATTATATTTCTTTTTCCCCTTTCCGTCAATAAGCAGTAATTCCAAATCCGCACCGAAAATCAGTGGATTTCTGGTATAAAACCACAGAAACGCGCAAAAAGGGCTTTCCAAAGTTGGAAAGCCCTACGTTTGTTGAGAAAAGAGAATTGGGAATTGTTTTGCCCGCTCAGGCAGAAATTGGGGATTTTTGACAGTTTCACCGGTAGGAGAAGGCAGGGCGCGGATTGCCACGGCGCTGCGCCTCGCAATGACATAGGGGGAAATGCTGTGCAGCCGGACGATCGATGATTGCCCCTACAGGGGGGATTTTGCATTTTGCATTATGAATTATGCATTGTTTTACGTTTGCGGTTTTTCGGTGAAGACAATCGTCAGGTACTGCTGGCCGATGCCGGCGCGCCACACGCTGATCGAATATTCTTTTCCGGTCTCCATCCGGCGCAGAACGCGCGTCAGATCGGTCATGTTGGTAATCTCATAGCCGCCGACGTTGGTGATCACGTCGCCCTTGCGGATGCCCGCTTTGGCGGCGCTTCCGCCCTCCTCCACCGACACGACCTGCACGCCGAGCTGCATACCCGTCGTCGTGACGGCGGTGGTGCAACGGATACCCATATATGCGGTGCGGATATAGCCGTCCGTGCGAAGCTGTTCGAGCATATCGTACACATCGTCCATCGGGATGGCGAAGCTGATGCCCTCGATCGTCGCGCCGGAAGTGGTGGTGCCGGAGTATTTCGCGGTGGTGATGCCGATCACCTCGCCCTTGGCGTTGAACAGCGGGCCGCCGGAGTTGCCGGAGTTGATGGCGACATCGGTCTGGATCATGTTCAGCACCGCACTGTCCGTTGTAACGTCTCTGTCGATGCCGCTGACGTAGCCGACGGAAAGGCTGAAGCTCAATTCGCCGAGCGCGTTGCCGATGGCAACGACCTGATCGCCGACGCGCAGGTCGCCGCTCTTACCGACGGTCACGGCGTTGAGTTTTTCCTCGGTGGTCACTTTGAGCAAAGCGACGTCGTTCGTCGAGTCCGAACCGATCACCTTCGCGCTCAGTTCCTCGCCGTCGGCGAATGTGACCGCGACCGCGCTCGCGCCGTCGATGACGTGGTGATTGGTGACAATATAGCCGTCCTCGGTGAGGACGAAGCCCGAACCGGCGGTTTCACGGGAAGAATTGCTCGTCGTGCAGGAAACGGCGACGATGGAGCCGATGTTGTCCTCGTAAATTTTGCTCGGGAGCATACCGTCCACCGTCGGGATGACGGCCGTATTGTCCCGCTTGGCATACTCTTCCAGCTTTTTGTTGAGCACGTCCAGACGCTCTTCGTAATTGCGGGTCAGGTTTTCGGTCTGGTTGCTCCAGTAGCGGTTCATGAACGCGACACTGATCCCGCACGCGCAGATCATCAGCGCCAGCACGGTCACGGCCGCGACCGCGCCCTTGGCGATTCCGACCCAGACATGGCGATGCGACTTGTGCGGCGCGGTCGGTGCTTCGGCTTCGGCCGGCTCGGCGGGCGCGTCGGATGCATCGGGCGCGCCGCCCACCGCTTCGGTCACACCGGCACCGATGCCGTGGTACACGCCGTCTTGCTCGGGTGCGGCCGTTTCGTCGATGGGCAGAGGCTCCTGTCCGTCGAACACGGTATCGTTTTCGTTGTCGTAAGTACTCATAAAATTTGCCTCCTGTGCGCATTTATATTGATAATATGGAATAAGTTTGAACAATCCGTGAACAGCGCCGAAATTCTTTATAAACAAGCGAAAAAGTGTCGGCGGCGCGTAACGCCGCCGATCGGACTCACTTTCTGCGGAACGACTTGCAGTCGGTGCATTGGTCGACGGCGGGGTCGGCCTCATGCGTCCCGACCAGAATGCGGTCGAGCGAGCAGAAATTTGCATTGTCGCAGTGATAGGCGCACTGCGCAACCGTGCATTCGATGCACTTGTTTGCATGGCAGCTCATCGGCAATTCCTCCTTTCGCGATCTGTGCACCGATATTTTGCACCCCGTCGGGAAAAAATATGCACACGGAAGAATTGCTTTTTCTGTTCAATTGTGTTATTTTATAGGCAGAGAAAAAAAGGAGCGTCGATTATGGCCAAAATTGCCCCCTCAATTTTATCCGCCGATTTTGCGAATCTTGAACGCGACGTCCGCGCCATCGCCGAAAACGGCGGCGACTGGATCCACGTCGATGTAATGGACGGCGCGTTCGTGCCGAATATCACCGTCGGTATTCCCGTGGTGCGTGCCCTGCGCGAGGTCACGCAGCTTCCGCTGGACGTGCATCTGATGATCGACCGTCCCGTCCGTTATGTGGAGGAATTTGCCGATGCCGGTGCGGATTGGATCAGCATCCATGTGGAGGCCGATCAGCCGCACAACATTCTGCAGGCGCTGGAAAAAATCCGCGCGCTCGGCTGCAAGGCCGGTATCGTGCTCAAGCCGAAAACGCCGGTCGAGGCCGCCCTACCCTATCTGCCGTACTGCGACCTCGTGCTGGTCATGACGGTCGAGCCGGGATTCGGCGGGCAGGCATTCCTGTTCGACCAGATGCCGAAGCTGCGCCGGCTTCGCGCTTGGTGCAAGGATGCAAACGCCTCGTGCGTGCTGGAAGTGGACGGTGGCGTCGACGAGCACACGCAGGTCGTCTGCAAGGAAAACGGCGCGGATGTTCTGGTCGCCGGCTCCGCCTATTTCAAGGCGGAGGACAAAGGCGCATTCGTCCGGCTTGTGCAGGCGTGAACGCCGCACGAAAAACGATCCGTCCGATCATCCACCGGCTTGCCCGGTGGATTTTTCCTGTTTTTTCAGCGGAAGGCGCACCGTAAATGTCACTTTTCCGTCGTCACATTCGACCGCGATCTTACCCCTGTGCGCATCCGTCACCGCCTTTGCGATGGCAAGGCCGAGGCCGTAGTGGCCATTGTCGGAGCGTGCCTCGTCGACGCGGTAAAAGCGCTCAAACAGGTGCTCGCGCCGTTCTTTCGGAATCGGCGCGCCGTCGTTGACAACGGAAAGTTTTGCCCAACCGTGCTCCTGTCGCAGGCGCACCGCCACCTCCCGACCGCGGGTACTGTGGTCGATGGCATTGTCAATAAGGATGGATATGAGCCGGCGGAGCGTGTCGGCGTTTGCGTCGACGGACACGCCCGCGGCAATGTCCGCATTCAGCGTCAGCCCTTTTTCAAACGCCACACTTTCAAAGGGCAAAATCTCCCCCGAAACCAGACGGCTGAAATCCACGCACGCCGTCACGATCGGCACGTTTTCCGTTTTTGCCAGATCGAGAAGCTGCTTGACGAGGCTGCCCATCCGCTCGTTTTCATAGCCGATGTTCGCAAGCCATTGATTTTCGCCCAGCTCGCGGCGCAAAAGCTCGGCATTCGCACCGATCACGGAAACGGGCGTTTTCAGCTCATGTCCCGCGTCGGAAATGAACTGCTTTTGCCGCAGATAGCTCTCTTCGAGGGGGTGGACGATTTTTTTCGCCAGATATATCGCAAGGAAAAATACCGCCACAAGCGTCACACTGCCGAAAATCAGAGTGTTTCGCAGCAGGTCGATCATGCGCTCCTGCACGATGGTGTTATCCATGAACACAACGAGCTTGTAGCCCTGTTTTTGCGCCACGAGATACAGAAGGTTGCCTTTTATGCCGCGTTTTTTCCCGCTGTCGATGGCTTTTTGCGCGTGGATTTGCAAGAAATCCTCGCTGTACAGGGCATTGTTTCCGCTGTCCGTCGCCAGAATCCGGCCGTCGTCGGAAACGGCCACCGAATAAAACGTCGCCAATCGGAAAGAGGGGCGATCGTCAAAGGGGTTTATCCCCGGATCGATCGGCTGCGGGAGCGGCGGCTCCGACTCCATGTGCAAGACATAGGTCTGGGCATGACGCTCGAGCATTTGGTCATTTTCGTAGCGCATTTCATAATAGCTGGTCAAGTAGATGACGGCCAAGGTGCCCAAAAGCAGCACCGTCATCACCGACAAAATCGCGGCGACGATCTTTCGTCTGGATTTTTTAAACATCGTCCCACCTCAATCGGTATCCCACGCCGCGGACGGCCTTGATCTCGGTTTTGGAGCCGACGAAGGCCAATTTTTTGCGGGTGAAGGACAGATACACTTCCACATTATTGTATTCCGCCTCATTGTCGTATCCCCAGATGCGGACGGCAAGCTGCTCGCGGGTCAAAATGCGATTTGCGTTGACGATCAGGTATTCCAAAAGTCGGTATTCCTTTTCCCCGAGGCGGACGCTCTGCCCCGTCTGCGTACACGTGAGCATCATGCCGTCGGTATCAAGCGCAAGGTCGCCGAAGCGAAGTGCGCCATCCGCCGTCTGCGCCGAGCGGCGCGTCAGCGCGCGCAACCGCGCAAGCAGCTCGCGCGTCTGAAAAGGCTTGGTCAGATAATCGTCCGCGCCGCTGTCGAGTCCTTCGACCTTGTCGTCAAGCTCCGATTTTGCCGTCAGCATCAAAATGGGCGTGCGGATGCCGCCTTTGCGGACGATGCGCGCGATTTCAAATCCGTTCAAGCCCGGGAGCATCACGTCAAGTACAATCACATCGTAAATGCCGCTTTCGGCCGCGCGCAGGCCGTCCGTCCCGTCGACGTAGTGGTCGACCTCGTATTTTTCCTGACGCAAGATCTCGCACAGTGCCTGCGCCATTCTTTTTTCGTCCTCAACCAGCAAAAGCCGCATTGCCATGCCCCCTTTTTCTTCCATTGTAGCACAAACTATTGAAAATGCATTGAAAAAAGAAAAGATAGTAAAAATAGCTAAAATCCACGCGGCGGGAATTGACATTTGTCCGTCTTTCTTGTATAATATACCATGGAAATTGATGTTTTTCAAGAACCGTAAATCCAAAGGCGTAAAACGTCTTTTGAAAGAAAGGAATTTTGCCATGATCTATAGTAGCGAAGTACAACATATGTGCAGCGTTGCCAAGGGCGCATACCACGGCCCGGCACCCATCCCCGAGGAGGGCAAGTGGGTTCAGGTCAAGCAGATCAGCGATGTCAGCGGTTTCACGCACGGCATTGGCTGGTGCGCGCCGCAGCAGGGCTGCTGCAAGCTGACGCTGAACGTCAAAGAAGGTATCATCGAGGAAGCACTGGTCGAGACACTGGGCTGCTCCGGCATGACCCATTCCGCCGCAATGGCCTCGGAAATTCTCATCGGCAAGACGCTGCTTGAAGCGCTCAACACCGACCTCGTGTGCGACGCCATCAACACCGCCATGCGCGAGCTGTTCCTGCAGATCGTTTACGGCCGCAGCCAGTCCGCGTTCTCCGAGGACGGTCTGGCCGTCGGCGCATCGCTGGAGGACTTGGGCAAGGGTCTGCGCAGTCAGGTCGGCACCATGTTCGCCACCAAGGCCAAAGGCCCCCGTTATCTGGAAATGGCCGAGGGTTACGTCACGCGCATCGCGCTGGACGAGGACAACCTGATCACCGGCTATGAGTTCATCAATCTGGGCAAGATGATGGACTTCATCAAGAAGGGCGACGATGCAAACGAGGCACTGAAGAAGGCAAAGGGCTCCTACGGCCGTTTTGCTGACGCTGCCAAGTACATCGATCCCCGCCACGAATAAGAGGAGGACTGTAAGATGGCTTTGTTTGAAGGTTACGAAAGAAAAATTGACAAAATCAACGGTGTCCTCGCGCAGTACGGTCTGGACTCCGTCGAGCAGTGCCGTGAGATCTGTGTCGCCAAGGGCTTCGATCCGTACGAGATTGTTAAGAGTCTGCAGCCCATCTGCTTCGAGGACGTTGCATGGGCATACTGCGTCGGTGCGGCCATCGCACTGAAGAAAAACGTCGCCAACGCCGCCGAGGCCGCCGAGGCCATCGGTATCGGCCTGCAGTCGTTCTGCATTCCCGGCTCCGTCGCCGAAGATCGCAAGGTCGGTCTGGGTCACGGCAATCTGGGCGCAATGCTCCTGCGCGACGAGACCAAGTGCTTCGCATTCTTGGCCGGCCACGAATCCTTCGCTGCCGCCGAGGGTGCGATCGGTATCGCCCGCAGTGCGAACAAGGCGCGTAAAGAGCCGCTGCGCGTGATTCTCAACGGTCTGGGCAAGGACGCCGCGCAGATCATCTCCCGCATCAACGGCTTTACCTATGTGCAGACCAAATTCGACTACTACACGGGCGAGCTGACCATCGTCAACAAGATCGCCTACTCCAAGGGCGAGCGTGCCGCCGTCAACTGCTACGGCTGTGACGACGTGCGCGAAGGCGTCGCCATCATGCACCACGAAGGCGTGGACGTTTCCATCACCGGCAACTCCACCAACCCCACCCGCTTCCAGCACCCCGTCGCCGGCACATACAAGAAAGAGTGCATCGAGCAGGGCAAGAAATACTTCTCCGTCGCTTCCGGCGGTGGCACGGGCCGTACCCTCCACCCCGATAACATGGCCGCCGGCCCCGCTTCCTACGGCATGACCGACACCATGGGCCGTATGCACTCCGATGCGCAGTTCGCAGGTTCTTCCTCCGTCCCCGCGCACGTGGAGATGATGGGCTTCTTGGGCGCAGGTAACAACCCGATGGTCGGTATGACCGTCTCCGTCGCCGTGGCCGTGGAAGAGGCTCTGAAGTAATCGACAGACACGATTCAGGCAAAAGCGCACGCTACCGCTCGGTAGTGTGCGCTTTTTTGCAAAAACTTGTGCTTTTCCCTAAATTGACGCTTGACGCGGACGATGGTTTTCATATATAATCACCAAGGCACATCCTATGAATCGAGAGGGATCGCACATGAAAAAGAACGCCGCTCCCCTGCAGCCGGGCACGAAAAAGATCGTCAGCCCGGAGGTTTTCGTTTTCCTTGCCGTTTTCTTCGGCCTGTTTGCGTATATGGGCTGCGTCATGGGCGCAGTCAACATGCTGCAAACCATGATGAAAACCGCTTTCCGCCTGCTGACCGACACCGTGCTGTATATCATGGCCATTGCCGTCCTTGCGGGCGCGGTTTCGGGGCTGTTTTCGGAATTTGGGGTCATTGCCCTGCTCAACAAGCTGCTCAGTCCCGTCATTCGGCGGGTCTACGGCCTGCCCGGCGCGAGCACGGTCGGCATATTCACCACCTACCTGTCCGACAATCCCGCCATTCTGGCCTTGGCAAACGACAATAATTTTCGCCGCTATTTCAAAAAATACCAGCTCCCTGCCCTGTGCAACATCGGAACCGCCTTCGGCATGGGGCTGATCATCAGCACTTCCATGATCGCCATGCGCTCGCCCAACGGCGAGACCTTCTTTCCCGCGGTTTTGATGGGAAATTTGGGTGCCGTGTGCGGGAGCATCGTCTCCACGCGGCTCATGCTGCGCCATACCGCAAAAATCTACGGCAAAGACGAGCCATGTGCGCTGCACGGGCAAACGCAGGCTCTCGACATCACGGCCCACCGTCAGGTGCGCTCCGGAGGCGTATTTTCGCGTTTTCTCGACGCGATGCTCGAGGGCGGAAAAAACGGCGTACAAATGGGGTTGGACATCATCCCCGGCGTTTTGGTGATTTGCACGCTCGTCATGATGCTGACCGAGGGCGAACCGGTCGGCGGCTACACCGGCGCGGCCTATGAAGGCGTCGCGCTGCTGCCATGGGTCGGCGAAAAGTTGAATTTTCTGATTCAACCGTTGTTCGGCTTTCAGAGTCCCGAGGCAATCGGCGTCCCGATCACCGCGCTGGGCGCGGCGGGTGCCGCCATCGGCACGGTGCAGCAGCTCGTTGAGAATGCCGCCGCCAACGCGCACGACGTGGCCGTTTTCACCGCCATCTGCATGTGCTGGAGTGGCTATCTGAGCACGCATGCGGCCATGATGGACGCGCTCAACTGCCGTGAGCTGACAGGCAAGGCCATTGCCTATCACACCGTCGGCGGACTTGTCGCCGGGGTCGTCGCAAACTGGGGCTATCAACTGCTGATGCTTTTTTCGTAAAAAACGCCACCGATTTAGATGGGTAAAATTAGGGATTTTCCAATTAGCATCTTAGAAGGTAAAAAAACCATACTCAAGAGTTGTTCGCTCAAGGGTATGGTTTTTTCGTTGTTTTATTCTTCTATAAATCCGGCCTTTAAGTTATGAAAGCTTGATGCCACAGACATTTCATCATGTGGAACAGACAAAGTATTTATCTGTGCTTAAGCACCACAAGTTCGGGATTTTCGCCGTTTTCGTCGTAGGAGCAAACAAGCAAAAAATCCAAACCGCCGGCAAGCCCAAAACAACGTCCGGAATCCGTTTCCAGTTGGGTGCCGAGATAGGTTGCGTTGTCCTTCAAAAACTTTGTCTTTTGTCCGTTGGGCAAGGTGTACTCCAAATTGATAAATTCGCCGGCAAGTACGTTTAAATTTTCTACAGTGGGCAAACCTTCCGCCCGCAACAACACGTTAAACTCCTGCACAAGCTGATGCTTGAATTGCTCGAAAGCGTCTTTTCCGCCCAAATCGACGCATCTTTTCCACACGTCAAGGGTGTAGTCGCCGTCGGCATAACACCATTTGCAGTAATCGTGGTTGGTCAAACCGTCCTTTTCGTGACCGAAAGTGCCTTCGTCAAGTGGCATACCACAACATTGGCAAATTAGGTGATTGTTGTCGCCCAGCAATCTGTTGATAGACACGCCAAAAAGGTTAGAAAGCAGTTTTAGCGTTTCCGTGTTGGGGATTGTTTCGCCCGTTTCCCGTACTTAAAGATATTGGTTATGTATGAGTGCCTATGCCT
>CAYSYK010000013.1:0-41052 GCA_964435375.1 uncultured Oscillospiraceae bacterium
TTGTGTAGAGAGATTTCACCCAAATGCCTACATATCCTGCGATAGCCGTAAGTATCGTGTAAAGAATGGTCGTACCGTACTCGCTGATAAATTGATTAAACATAACTTTTTACCTCACTTTTTCGGAATTTTTAACTGTTGACAGACAGTAATAACGGTAGATTTCAGACCGTTTAAGGTCATAATCTCTTTGTAACGAGAGCCGTTGCCGAGATACTTCTTTGCCAAATCCCAAAGCGTATCTCCCTTTACCACCTTGTGAACACATTGATAGTTCACGGTGGTGGAAGTGGTCGGGGATTTCAGCAACGCATTGACTTTCGCCTGAACCTCAGAATAGTTATATCCTGCGTTCGTCAGAGCGGTCTTACGAGCCGTACCGTTGCCCCACTTACCTGCGATTACCTCTCTTGCGATTTCATCAACCGTCTTTTTCGTAACGGTGGTAGAGGTGGTCGGAGTGATGGCAACATATTTAATGTACGGCAATTTACCGTGCTTCGTCCAATTACGGCGATTGTATCCACTCTTTGAGCAATTACAGGCGGTAATCTGTACCTTGTTCGCCCACTTTGGTGTACACTCAACGGCGAGACCGTCTCCGATATAGACACCGATATGACCGCTCATCCATACGGCTTCCCCAACTTCAATCTTGCTGAAATCGGTGGAGAGGTCGGAACACTTGGTAATCATAGTGTCCGCTCCGATGTCCGGCACACCGTTAATAGCATATCCGGCACCGCCGTAGGCCTTGGTCTTATCACCATCCCAACCCCACAGAATACCTTTGATAAGGCATACACAATCGAAACCGAAAGTATCAGCGGTTGCCGCTTTAATCATAGCGGTACGAACCGATTGTCTGTTATATGTATGGTTGTTACAGTACCGAGTCTTATTCTTATCGGTCATCGGAGACCCGAAACAACCCATTACATATAGGGTTTTGTGGTTAAGAGCCACATCTTTGAGTTTTTCTACAAATTCCTTGTTCGTCATAACTGTTGACATTGAAATTCCTCCCTATCAGGTAATAACCTCCCAAGTCATTACCTCATTGTAAATTTTGCTTATAAAACTGTTTCCTTTGAGAGCCTTGTATGCCTTATACAAAAACACAAAGTTCTCCATTTCATATTGACGGATTTTTTTACTGTCTTTATTGTGATAGTATGTGCGAAGCATTTCGCTACGGAGCAAGCACTTCATACCATTTACAAGGCAGACAATGACCGTTCCGACAGCGACAAGGACTCCTGCAATGACACCCATTTCGGTGATAAAAGCCGCTACTGTTGACATATCGCTTAGTCCCCCTTATGCTCGTCCTGTTCAGCATCGGGAGACACACCCCAATCAATGTTGAACGGAAATCCCTCTTGCTCGGTAATATCACGCAAATGCTGACGATATACCGCCCACGAGTTCTGAATAATGTTTGCGAGAGATGCGAGGAAAGCCGTAGTAGAGGAAGTATCGAGACCGATACGGTCAAGAGACATCTCTTTGTCAGAGCGGTCAAGCAGACGGTCTCTGATTTTGCGAGCCAATTCTGTTGCTCTGTCCTCGTCCTTTTCCTCCACCGCCTTATCGTAGGCGATACGCATTACATCGTCCATTTCACCTCTGATTTGATTGCAAATGGACTCCATTCTCGCAAGTCTGACTTGCTCGTTGTTTTGAACTTTGCTCATTGCTTGTTCCTCCTTTAATTTCATAATAGTAATGAGTCATTCTCTGTCTCTGATAAAAGGTAGTTCCTCGCTTGGCATTTGCCATCCAAGCCGTTAAACTATCTTTGGTCGTTCCGGGTGCAACCTCTCCTGAAACTTCCTTAGCCATCAACTTACGCATTTTTCTACGCTGTTGACCGAGTTTCTTGTTGTTCATATACTTTAAGATACGACCTGTATCGGTGATAACAAACCGCCAATTCAGCATACGAACACCTTGTCTCAGCGGATATAATGTTGTCTTTGCATTTAACTGTAAACCGCACATTTCCACAAAAATCCGTATTTCTTTGAGACAATATTGCAAATATTCTTTGTCGGGATGAATGAGTATGAAGTCATCCATATACCGCAAATAATGTTTGATACGCAACCTCTCTTTGATAAAATGGTCTAAGTCATCTAAAACGGCTAACTCTACCAACTGACTTATTTGACTTCCTAACCCGATACCCACACCGTCCTCACCGAAAGATTTGATTACTGTATTTACCACCTGAGCCGCTTTCGTATCGGAGACACGCTTATCGACTGCTCGGATAGCAACATCGTGAGGTGTAGAGGGAAAGAACTTTTTAATATCACATTTTAATACCCAACCTTGTGTGCCGTTCTCATTGTAATATTTTCGTAAATGAGCGGTCATACGGTCAAGCGTGAAGTCTGTGCCTTTACCCACTTGACACGCTCCGTTATCGTGAATAAGATGTTCTGAAAAATCCTCATACAGACCACAATTACAAAGAGATTTTTGAAATTGACGGTCTCTCAATCGTGTTGCAACAATATCTCGCTCTTTCGGTTCGTATACCTTAAAATGCTGATATGGACTGAGTTTATATTTGCCATTCAACAAGTCCTGCCGTAGCCGATATGTATTTTTCAGACCGTTGGCTTCATAACCGACCACGCTGTCTTTCCACCGTACATTACGGCAGGACTGTTTGAGTGCTTTGTAGAGATTTCCAAATTCGATTGCCGTATCAAAGTATTCCATATTATAATGGGTCATAGGTGCGAGTAACAAGACCACCTCGTGAGGTGCTTGTATCACCTAAATCATTCTCTCCTTTCACAGAGATAGGACAATAACTCCTTGTGTGAGCGTACTGCTTTTACCTAAAATGGCTACTCGAAACTGACATTTCTCACAATCGGGCGAACAGCCGTTAGAATTGACGGCATTGTTGTTGTTCAAAGAACCATCGGAATTGACAATTCGGACATTGTTAGCGTTCCAAGAGTTAGCCGAACGCATCCACCAATTCGCCGCTGACGGTACATTTAACAGTTATTACCCTAATAGGTTTTTATATCTTTCCTTATCAGATTTCATCCACGCTTTGAGTCTGTCATCTGCTTTAAGGATAAGACCTGTCCAATACTCAATTCTCTTTGACTCGATTGAGAATGAATTATAGGCAAGGTCAACGAGCGAGAGCATTGCATCTAAGTGACTATGGGCTTGTACCTGCTGA
This sequence comes from uncultured Oscillospiraceae bacterium, assembly GCA_964435375.1. GTDB lineage: Bacteria > Bacillota > Clostridia > Oscillospirales > Oscillospiraceae > Faecousia. The sequence goes on from CAYSYK010000013.1 coordinate 3,215, forward strand.
TTTCTGCGATACACATAATCGGTATAGGTTTGAACGAAAACAGCATTTGCTCTACGCACACAGGTGAGAGCCGATACACATTCGTCCGTAATCGGCTTTGCCAATATCCACCGAGACGATTTCGGGAATACTTTTTCGGTTTTGCAGATTTGAATAGTGTATTCTCCTAAAATCCTAATGTCATTCAGAACGCTTAGCGTTCCCTCGCTCCTATCACCTACTCTAACACTCATTGACCTTTACCTCCTTAGTATTTAGTGTAGTGCCGCTCCTAACGGAGCGGATTATAGGGATTAGACGATGGTGCAAGCGGGCGAACAGCCGGTAGAAGTGACGGGACCGTAGCTGGTCAAAGAACCATCGGAATAGACAATACGGACACCGATAGCGTTCCAAGAGTAAGCCGAACGCATCCACCAAGCCGCCGCTGCACCGTTTCTATACTTAATACGGTCTGCGTTCGTAGCACCCTTGTAATAAGGGAACAGAACTGAGTCATCCGCAACTGTATCGGAAGTAGAACCGAAAATCTCCTTTTGGCTCGGCAAATAAAACTTATCCGTTACGGTGTACTTTGTGCTTTTCGTAGTGGTTGAGTCGGGAGACTCATAAGTATTATTTGTCGCACACGGAACGATAACATTTCCAACTACCGCAAGGAAATCGCTGTCAAGCCCACTCTTAAATCCTGCGAGGGTGGTTTTCCAAGACGGAGGGCGGTCAAACTTTGTTTGGGGAGTCCACACACTACCTGCGGCGGCAGAACTGTTAAGGAACTGTCGGATAGCAGACTCCTTATAGTTATTACTACCGTATGAAACTCTATGAGCGTGATTGAGTTCCGTTCCGAAAGTACCAAGACTTGTACCCGAACTACCCGAAGTAATAGTCAATGTTTCGAGCGGTGTCGTATCGTTCTGTGAAGCATAGGTCGTTACTTTTCGATTTGTCATCGCTTGGTCTGCATATCCGTTAATACAGATTTGACCGCCCTTTGCTATTTCCTTAGTGGTAGTGAACTGATAAGTACCTGCCTCCCAAGACGAATAGGTAGAACTAATGGTAAAATTGTAAGTTCCTTCCGGGAGAGCGGCACTTGCGTAATAAAATGCTTCTGCACTATCGGACTGAAAAGCACCGATTTGGTCGTGACATAGCAAGGTCATTGTCGGAGCGTTCTCGTCATAGGCACTTTTGAGGTAATTGTGAGCGACAACATCATATAAATGTTCGCCGTATACGCTATGATTTACCTTTAACTGAGTACCGACAGGGAGAATATCGGGTGCAATACCTGCTCTTACTGCCTTTTGAATACCTGCCCAAGTGGAAATATCCACCTGAGAACCTACTGCCTTTGCAATCTTTGCAAGATTTACATTCATCTTGTCGAATTGCTCTGAATTAGGAAAAAAGATTTTTTCTGACATTTGTTTATTCCTCCTCGATATACATTATACCGTTTTCTATACCAAGACGAAAAGCCGAACCTGTGGCATCGTCCACGATAGACTTACTTGAACTTGCGAAGTAAAGCACATTACCTCGCTTGTGGCATTCGACAATGGTATTCGCCTTAAAGAAGTTAGTACCAAGTGCCTGACCGTCCGTTGTTTGTGCTGTTACAGCAGTACCGTTAAAGGTAAAGGTATCGCCTCTTACAAAAGCCGCCGTTGCAAAAAATTTAATGTTCTCACTCGCTGTATTTTCCGTAGTGAGTCTATGTACCGTACCACTCTTTGCATAATTACATTCAAGTACGCAAGCACAATTCACATCATTCGCCCCAAAACCTGTACCTACCTGCTGATATGAGGTAATGTCTGTGATTTTTGAGACATTTCCGTCCGTAGCGATTTGATACACTCGCCCGGTAGACGGTGGAATTTCGTCTACAAAATGTTTAACTGCCAATTTTAGCACCTCCTAATGTTATTTGTAACCTGTGAATACCTGATTTTTGCCCTGCCAAAGCCTTGTACAAGAGCAGGTGATTGTTCTCGATAGCGTTTAACTCGTCTGCGTTCCAACCGACACCGTTACTCGAATAAACTCTCATAGACCGTGAGCCGTTCGGAGAAAAGCAATTATTGAGGATTGCTTTGGTCGCATTGACCACATTATTGAAAAACGATACCTTAGGATAACCTGTTATGTCCGCTGACTCCAATTCGGGAGTAGTGTACTGTGGGTACATTTCCTCACTCAAAGCAATCAGGTATTCGATATTACCTTTAATTCTGTTGTAATCGGGATTGAGGTTGAAATAATCACCGTCAACCCAATTTGTCTTAGGTGTTGTCCAAGCCATTAAGTCATCCTCCTTACACTTATTGCACCCTGCTGACCGGGTAACTTGTATTGTAATTTTGTGATACGAGCAGGGATATTTTCGTCAAAATCCGATTGGATATAAATAATATCGTTCGTATCAAGTCTGAAATCCTGTCTGAAATTCGTCTCGTAACTATTACGATGTTTCAGATAGTTTGCAACCCACTCTCCGAGTTCCTTTGCCCAAACAACATCTGTAACGAGAGGATTGTCAAGCGGACAAGGTTCACCGTTACGATTTACAGAGGTTGTAATGATAGATTGTTTATCTATCAGAACTTTTCCTGTTACGATTATATCTACACTATCCTCAGCCCTTATCGTGAGAAATGCTGTTTCGGCATAGTAGATAGCAGACACAATCTCACCACCATTTACCGTAGCCGATATATCGGTAGATGCATCGTAATTGACCTGTATCTCTTTTTCACCCTCGATAACAACATCTGTTGACTTGTATATCTCGGTAGGCTCGTTAGAAATATGATACGAATGTACCGTAACATCCACGCACTTCAATTCCTCCGACTTATTGACCGTTGGTGATTGCATAGCCGTTGAGAAATCAAGATAGAAGTCCGTAACTTTACCCTCGTTGATTGACTCCACACGAACACGGTGATACGGTCTAAGCGTAGAGATTATTTCAATCGTAATGAGCGTATAGTCAATTACCTCCTCGTTCAGCGTGTAAACTGTCTCGGTGTTTCCTCTGACCTCAACCTTTTTTACAAGGTTTTCACCATTGGTAAAGAGAATATTGAAATCAGATGCACAAGTCTCGTTTACACTATCAAACCCGATTGAGAACTGATATGACGAAACAGGTAGAGTATACTTAACAAACAGTTTCGGAGGGCTGACGAATTTACCCTCGCCGTCTGATTGTTCCTCGCTGACAAATCCTGTGTTCTTATACTCGGTACTTTCCTCAGTAGGAATATACAGACCGTTCGTTCCGACTCGCCATTTGTTCGGCTCAAAAGTAATATAATCGACCTTAGAACCACCGTTGTAGATACCTTTAAGAGAACTCCATTTGTAATGACTGCTATCCGAGATACTTACATCAGCATTCAACTGCAATCGCATTACAACTTCGCCGTCTTTGCCGGAATACAAAACACATCTACCTGCGTTTGCTATCAACTGCAAGCACTCTCGGTGAGTGGCAATCGGTAACGGAGCATAAGTGATAATGTTCCGTAAGTAGGTAGGAATACTGTACGAATTGACACCTGCATCGTGCAATACTTCAATGGCGAGGTCATACAACGATATACCCTCGTCTCGCCAAAGCCCTCTATTGTAAGTGTTTGTGAGAAATGAGATTGTATCGCTTGCCATAAATGTCGCTGTCTTACCGTCTACGGTAGGAGCATCTGAAATGTACAGATATGCGGCATCCACCCATTCCGTAGCACCGTCTACCGTTGTACCATATCTGACACGAACAGGCTGACCATTTGCGAAATACTCCCACATACCGTGAGGATTGTCGGGGTTGTAATCCTTATCGTAGTTCGTTACTTTCATAGTCAACTTCTCATACGGCAGACTTGACGAAATCGGGTCAACGCTTGCTGTATGGTCTGTTGAGAGAATGTCGCTCGTATTAAAGATTTTCTCCAAGCCAAACAACATTTTTGAAATACGCAACCTACGAAACGGCTCTGACATAGCGAGAAATTCAAACCGAACAGCATTGCAATCGGGAATATGATTATCCTCGTCCACAAACTCTAACCCTGTCGGAACGGAAATGAATTGTCCGACTTGCTTTCCGTCCAAGTAATAAGTAACTCGGATTTCGGTCGGGTACGCTTTCGCAAATTCGTAGGTCATACCAACAAAATCTTTTATTGAGACGAACTCAAATTCAAGAGTAGGTATTTCTGTGAATTTACCATAACTGTTTGTTACGACCGAACTGACATAACCGTTTCGGATAAAATCAGACTCAGGTACGATAAGAGCGTTACCGCCGACTTTCATATAGTCCTGTTCAAAAGTGAGATAATCACACTCGTGTACCTTATCGAATATGCTCGTAGCGAACGGTGCTTTATGCGAGGTGATTGCCGTAGCATCACTCTCGACACTACGGTCAATCATTTCAAGTCTCGCCTGAAATTGAGATGTGGGGCGAACAATCTGACACATTACTTCCTTATATTTATTAGAAACAACTTTCACGACCGCCCACCTCACTCACCAACATCAATCACATTCGCTTTGCATTGCACATAATACTTAGGTCTGTTTGTGGTCGGGTCTACAAGGAACGGTTTAGCCGAACGGTCGGACACATAAAATTTGCGAGTGACCCAATCGTTCGTAACCATATCAATGTAGCGAATGGTGAAGTAGAAGTCCGCAAACTGCTGTAACATTTTGCTCCACATTTCAGGTGTGAGGACATTCCACGAGAGTTCAATTTTGGATTGGTCTCGCCCGACCTTTTCACCACGCACTACACCGTCTGCTGTTCTCGCACTATTTACGATTGTCGCAATCGTTTGTAATCCGCTGTCCTTATCGGGATATGGAAAAGCCATACCGTTGATATATACAAAACCATTAGCCAAAACTAAACACCCCCATTCCCAAGTTATAACCACGACCACGAGCGACTTTTTGCTGATTTTCATAGATTTTCTCGCCGTCAAGATTGATAACGATTTGTGTGTCTCCACCCTCATCGCTGTTGCTACCGAGAGCGGCAAGAACCGCCTGATATACACCTGTCGAAACGGACTCGACAATTTGTTCGTTGTTGACAACGGCATTTCGGTTACCGATTGTACCGACAAGTTCCGGTCCGGCTTCTCGTGCTATGAATATCTGCCCGAAGTCCGGGAAACCACCTTTTGCGTAAGTGTAGAAGCCCTTAGGATATTTGATGGTAGCACCTAACACATCTATCGAACCCCAATTCACTCCGATTTTAGGTAGTTTAATATTCAGAGTAGCCGCAAGCGAACCAATCCAAGAGGAAATACTCGTCCAACCGCTTTTTGCGAGAGAGACCGCAACCGATACGGAACTTCCAACGAAATTCTTAATCGAACTCCATCCGCTCTTAACCAACCCGATTGATACCGATACAGCCGTACCCACGAACGAGGAGATTGTAGACCACCCTTTTTTGAAAATACTGATTGCAACGCTGACTGCATCTCCTACGAAATTGGTGATTGTAGACCACGCTTTTTTCACAAGAGAAACGCTGACGGAAACTGCCGTACCAACGAAATTGCTGATTGTAGTCCACGCTTTCTTTGCGAGAGAGACAGCGACCTCAACGGCTGTGCCAACCCACGAGGAGATTGTAGACCACCCTTTTTTGAGGAGAGAGATTGACACGCTGACTGCATTTCCGACAAACTCTACAAGAGAAGTCCAACCCTGTTTTACGAGTTTGACCGCCGCATTGAGTCCGTCTTTCGCTTTCTCAGCCCACCAACTCTTCACATTATTCCACCATTCCTTAGCATCGTTGATAACATTAACCGCAAAGGTCAATGCTCCGTCCATAGCATTATTGAACGGCTCTATAATGTGTTCCTTGCACCAATCTCCGATACTTCCGAGCCATTCAAGCATACCGCCGAACAGCCCCTCGATTAAGAAACCGCCGATTTCAGCAAATACCGTAGAGGGAGAATGAATACCGAGAGCATCCTTAAAGCCCTGTACGAAACCGCTTACGAAATCTTTGATTGCTTGCCAAATGGACTGTAATCCCTCGAAAATACCATCAATGATACTTTTACCAACATCCACTATCCAATTTTTAGCCGATACGAAAGCATTGTATATTTTCTTGGGTAATTCCTTAAAGAAATTACCAATACTTGATACAACATTTGGTATTGTCTCGGTAAAGAACTTAGACAGTGTTACAGTAAAGAATTGCTTGAAAGCGGATTTAATGCTTTTCCACATATCGCTGAACCAATTAGGTATCGTTTCGGTAACAAATGTAACAGCCGTCTGCCAAGCATTTCCGAACCATTGTCCAATGTTGTAACCAAGCCCCGACCAATCGTAGTCCTTAATCGGTTGCCAAAGATTATCAAACCATTTATCAATGTTTTTACTTAGGTTGGAAAACCACTTTTTAATGGATTTTGGAATATCTTTGACCCATTTACAGAGGTCATCCCACCAACCCGGAATAGTCTCGGTAAAGAACTTTTCTATTACATCCCAATTCTGAACGGCGAGAATAATACCATCAATCACCAACCCAACCCCCAAACCTATGAGTGTTCCAATACCGGGAGCGACTGCTGTACCTGCCGCTGTGAGAATACCTGCCACACCTGCTCCGACACCTGCTCCACCAATAGCGACCAACGCACCATTGAGCCAATCTATCTCATTTACGCAAGCATCATATATTCCCACAAACATTGCCGGAATACCTGCGATAATGCCTGCCACGCTTGCCGCAAGAGCCGCCCCTGCCGCTCCGACAGTGCCGACTCCCATATTGATACCTGCTTGGGTAATAGCGAGGTCAACAGCACTTCCGGCAAAAGCACTCTCAATCCAAGTGGCAAGGGTCGAGCCTAACAAAGCCGCCCCACCTGTACCGATGATACCACCACCGACAATTTCAGCAAAATTGAAACCGCTCAGACCGTCCTCAACCGCACTTTTCAGCCCTGAGAACTCAATCTTAAATCCTGTCAGCGTAAGGATAACACCGATTGCAATAGCGTAGGTCGGGTTAGCCAACAAGGTTTTAAGAGCCGTAATAGCATCTATCGTTGCTTTGGTAACTTTCCAAGTGGCGATACCTGCTCCGATAAGACCTACCGTTGACAAAATCTGTCCGAGCCGAGTATCAAAGAAGTCAGCCCAACTGTTGATTTCACCTGTGAGACCGAGCCACTCTTTCATTTCCTCGACTATCTGAGCCACCCGACTTTCGGTTGCCGAACTTATGAAATCATAAGTAGGTAACTCGAAATCAAACTGACCGAGAGTATTTTCGAGGTCGGAACTGTCGCTATCGTCATTCGGATTGATAACATTCAGTTCATCAAATCCGAGCATATAGGATTTCAGTTTCTTAGCCGAGTCAGCCGCATCATCCAACGCTCCACTCGCATCCTCCGCACCGCCTGTTACAGAGTCAATACCCGAATAATCAACCTCAGGCATTTCAAATCCGAACAGACTTGCGATGGAACTTGCGAGATAGCGAATAATCTGAGCGACCGCAATCGCATACGGTAGAATTGCATTAAGAGCAGGAATGAATATGCTACCGATAGCACGAGCCGCCTGAGTAACCTGTGCTTTGAATACTCGCAACTGATTAGCAGGAGCGTTCAGCGTTCTACCCATATCGCCTTGTGCCGTAGTAACCTGAGTCATAATCGCATAGTAACGCAACTGTGCCTTTTCTGCCTGAGTCATACTCGATACGGACTTATCAATACCGAGACTCAAAGCAACGGCTTGTAATTTCGCCTGAGACAAGTCATAACCAAGTCTACGGAGAGGTTCAAGTTCACCCGACAGACCCGACTGTAACTTCTGCATAGCATCCTCGTAACTGATATTAAAGAACGAGGACAGGTCGTAACCCAACTGTGTCAACTGCTGACTCATTGTGTAGGCTCGGTCTCCTGCGACACCGAAACCTGTTGCGAGTGTCATAAATACACCCTGATTACGCATCCATTCGCCGGGGTCAATACCCATTAACTCACCGACTTTCTCCGCATAATCCTGCGCCGCATTAGCATACTGACCCATAGAAGCAGTAAAGAGATTTACATTTTCTATGTAATCATTCATTGTGGTAATTGCCGAAGCGATTTTAGAAGCAATATTCTTAACCGCCGTAATAGCCATTTTCAATTTAGCGTACAGGTTTACATAAGAAGTAGATGCTTTGTTATTAGATGCCGCAAGACTGTTTGTGTTCGCAATCAATCTTTGGATTTTAGCAGGAAAAGCCGAAAATCCTGCGGCAACCTTATTCATTTCGTCAGCCAACGGCTTCAAAGCCGTAGCCAATTCCTGAATTTTTGCCGAAAACGCACCCATATCCACACCGTTTAATCCGGCAAAGATTTCGGGGATTTTCTTTATCTGCGTAAGAGTGGAGGATATTGTCTGTTTCGGCATTTCCGACAGAGGTTGCAGAGCCGTAACTAACTCTCTGATTTTTGTTGCAAATCCGCTTATGTCAGCACCATTCAACTGAGTTATCATTTCGGGTACTCGTTTTAACTGATTGACAACCGAAGTGAGATTTATCTTACCGATAGACACCAACGGCTGTAACGAATTTGCAAGGTCAGAGATAGGTGCGAAATTCACACCGTTAAGCGTTTTTGCAGACTCACCGATAGCGGTAATCTGTGTTGCAATGGTGGAGGACAATTTGACACCGCCCAAATTCGATAAAATTCCGATAGCCTTTGTAATGCCGTTCAAATTGTTTATCGAATTGGAGTCAATGCTTTTCGCCGCATCACCAAGCCCTTTAATCTGCTTAATGACCGAAGTTAGACCAACACCGCCACTCGTAGCCTTTTTCAATTTTTCAAGAGATGCGGTCAGGGCATCTAAACCGCTTTCCGCACTCTGAGAACTTGATAATACTTCAAGTTCCAAAGACTCGATTGTAGTGGACATCGCACTCACCTCCTCACTACTTACTGTTGCTGAGCCTTTTCCTCAAACTTCTTATTGTTGAGTTTCATAAAGGCTTCCATTAACCTCTTGCCCTTATCGGATATTTCCTTTTCCTTGTTCACCGAGTCTTGCTTCCGCTCTTTTGCGGTGAGCGGATAAGGCTTGTCTGTATAAGGGTGGGGCTTTGTACCTTTTTTCGCAAAAGAATGGAGAATGGGAGATGCATCACATATTGCTTCATAAATGTACATACCCTGTAACCATTTCTCTTGATTTAATCTCTCCAACTTTATCTCATCGGCTTTACGATAATAGACCGCTAATGCTGGGTCTCCCTCCCAATACTGTTCGGGTGTCATACCGATGGCTAAGTAATACGGAAATTGCTCGTAAAATCGTTCCGTGTAAGTGAAAAAGGGGAGCGAACCATCACGCTCGCTCCCCTCAGGGGCAGACAGCGAGCCACTTACCAACTTGCCGTCCAATCCAAGTTTCCCTCAGCATCCTCAGGCTCGTCAATGAGGGTCATAATCGGTTCGTTGTACATTTCAGCCAACTTGCCGATAAGTTCGGACTTGTTCGTCATCTTAGAGAAAATCTCATCAATGACCTCCTGCTTGACGAAGCGGTGATTGGCAAGGAACGCACCTGCGAAAAGTGCAGGGAGAGTAGTCATAGGCTTATCCTTAATATCGGATGCCACGAAACCGCTTTTCTCCAACATCTCGACACTCTTGCGAGTGTATTCGAGACAATACTCCTTGCCCTGATAAGTAAAGTTCAACTGTTTGCTCATAAAATATTACCTCCGAAAGATTTATTAGGTATCTGAAACGAGAGAAATGGGAGTGGAGGGAGCAATGGAAACGATTGCTTCCTTAACTTCATTAACACCCTTGCCCGATACTCTGATGCTTACATAGCCCTTAAATGCGAATTTACCCTCACTGCCTGTGGGAGTAACCACACCGCCCGACTCCGTACCGCCGAACCATACCGCCAAATCGGTCTCCGTACCTTTCATAGCGGAGATGGTCTTATAGGTTTCGAGGTCATAATTGACGGTAAATTCAAGAGCATCCTGACTCATAATACCCTCAATGTAGGTCTGCATAGGGTCTGAGAGGGTGGTGGTCTCCAACATTTCGGGAGCACCGCCCAAATCAGGGAAATCCTTGATGTCGATTAACTTCTGATATGTACTCGACTTCTTTTCCATTAAAAAGGTTTTATAACTCGAAGTAGCCATAACATATTACCTCCTATAAATAACTTTATTTTTAGAAACGATGGCACTATATCTACTCACCATTCGGTAGAGTGTTGCATCATCCAAATTTGGAATAGGCTGTAACATTGTCCGAGCGAAACCAAGTGCCAACATTCGCTCGTCTATGAGTGCCGCTATCGCTTTGCACTCTGATTTTTTCCCAACCGTCTTATTTGAATAAACATTTACCTCGTACATAAGAACAGCGTGATTTTCAGAACTACCGCTATCCTCTGTGGATTGATAACTTTGATTATCCATTTCAACGAGGGAAACACAAGGGAATTTCGGAGGGGTCTTGACATATTCACCGACCATATAAATGTCGGGGTATTTAGTTCTCACTTCCGTTGCAACGGTATTAAAGACCTCATTCTCTATGTCAATCATCCGAACACCTCCCTTGCTATATCAACTGCTTTACGCATTATTTCCTGTGCGGCATTGTACATCGGCATTGTTGCCGGAGTACCACGAGTGATTACAAGTTCACCGCTCTCATCGTAGTAGCCCCACGCTTGTTTCTTACCAAATCCCTTACCGTAACTACCGATTGTAAAACCGAGATTGCTACCGCTTGGGTGTGGTGAACTTCCGACAGAGCCATTATGATACACACCTGCACCAAACTCGCACCAAACAGCATCCTCACCGTCCGCTACAACGACCGATATATCTCCTCGCTCCGAGACGGAAACTTGTACATCAGGTCTGCGAGGGCTACCGTGTATCACATCGTCCACAACCGCATTACCGAAATTTAATGATGCTTGCGCCGCTATCTCCTCAGCAATTCTTTTTCGGTAGGTATCAACTTTGTTTCGGAAATCCTGCTTGAACTTATTGACTTCACGAATAGCCCTGTTTATATCGGTAACACCGAGAGCAAACCTGATTACTTTTCTGCTCATCTCACCGCCACCTTGCTTATCGCAATCGAAACGCTGTTGAGCGACCGAGCAACCTTTTTCACAATGTAATCGTGTGGGGTCTTGACCTCGCCTTTACTATTGAATGTCAGATTGCCGTCCGTATCAAGTTCGGGCTGAGAGTCAACCCATAAAATCGAATACTCGTCAATAGGGATATTCGGATTGTCAAGAACAATCACTTTGTCGTAAGTCTCGCTCTCACCGAACTGTCGGCTCTGAATTTCACCCTGTGCGGCTGAGACATTACCTCTCGTTTGCTTAGGAGCGGTATAAGAAACCCTATACTGACCTGTCGCATTGCCATACTCGTCCACGATTTCGGTCTGTCCGTTATGTAGAGCGTATGAAAAGATTGTTTTGTTTCGTGTTAAGCAACGCATCTTATCACCTCAAATCAATCCGCAATGCGATATGACCTCGCTAAGCATAGAGTCAGGAACATCTGCGTTTTCATACATTCTGCTGATACCGTTTTCACTATGTGAGATTTCGCCCTCCGCACCTCTCTTGTTCAAAAGATAGGCGGCGATTTCACATTGCAACACGCTGTACCTACGAGGTACTTCGGTGATGGTATCATCGTAGGGATAAGCACGATTTAGAATTTTCTGACCTGCTATACTCAGATAGGAGTTCAGCGTATCGTCCGACCACCCCTCTGCATCGGTAGGTTGTTCGACCATTGTTCTTAACAGAGCCAATTTATCTTTATCGTTCATTTACTTATCCCTCCGTTTATTGATTACTCGGCAACGGTAATCTTAACCGCCTTAGTCTCATCGGTGAGAGCGGCAAGGTAATACTTGCGAGTAAAGATAGAACTCTGACGAATGTTTGCGGCGGTTTCGGAACGGTTGTTCTGAGTAACCTGCTCAACCTCAACACCCTTTTTGTTAAAGAGCGTTACGGCTTCCTTAGTAGCGATGACAATCGTGTCTGCGGTAGCATCTTTCTTGGTGTAAAGATTGATACCTGCCACAGTGCCGACATAACCGTTCGTGGCAAACGCTTCGACATACTTCAAATCGTCTTTGAGAGCCTTACGCACCTTTGCCATATCATCGGGGCAAACAAAACCGAAAATGGAAACACCGTCAAGATTTTCGAGATTGAGTTTTGCGGTGGCATCAACGAACGCATCAAAATTAAATGCGGTAGCAGTAACTTCGAGAGTGGCATTGTTGAACTCGGTGTAGATGTCCTTGTTGACGGTATTAAACATATCCGTACCTGCGTGCTTCATACCCGTAGGCACAAGCATCGGGTCAGTCATAGCCTGTTCGTCATAATAGTCAAATCTGTTCTGAGCGAGCAAGATTTCATACTCTTTCTGAGTGTATTCAACAGTAATGGACTTGCTGTTACCTGCACCCATAGCGAGTTTTTCCGTACCATCGGTTGCCTTGTAAACATTGATTTTGCGTTTCATACCGGGAATACCGACAAGGCTATTGTCAATGGTGCAGAACCTCTGCAAATCGAGGTGGGAATTGAATTGGTCTTCCACTTCGTTAGAGAGGAAAAAATTATCATAAACTTTATTAGCCATTATTCATTACCTCCATATAGTGATTTGTACTCCTCAGGATGCTGAACGGAAAAATCGTATCTTTCCTGTACAGACATTTCTCTGAGTTTGTCTTTTGTTACGGTTGATTTCCCACTTCCACCTGTGGGCTTTGGAGTGTTTTTAAGAACATCCTCACGGATTTTCTTTTCCACCGAGTCGAGATGTTTCTTTTGAGCGGCGAACACCTTGTCGGTATCACCCTCAACCATTGCTTCGGCAACTTCGGTAGCAAGAGCATCCTCGTAACCGAGAGCCAACAGACGAGCCTTATTTTTGGAGACCGTAGACTCTCTCAGGAGAGTGTCGTACTTGCTCTGCAAATCAGCCATTTTGTCGGCATCCTCTTTTGCCTTTGCTTCCTCCGTAGTCATCTTTTCACGCAACTGTTTTCGATAATCAGCCGCTTCCGAATTACTCTTAGACAGAGCCGCTTTCAGCCTGTCGATTTCGGCTGTCTTATCCTCCGGTAGTTCGATGCTTTCAAGAGCCTTTTCAATGTCCTCGACCGACATTCCTTCTTTATATGCATCTTTAAGTAAATCCTTAATGTTCATTTTAATTCCTCCTACGATTTAAGTCTTTCCTGACTATGTTTTCTGTTTTTAAGTCTTGTCCTGACTTTGCGTTTGATAGGTTCACTCCTATATCATTAGACGATTGTCTAACTCAACAATGCTCACACTTTGGTGAGGTAGGACATTCCTCGAAACCATCCGAACAAATATCGTGAGCAATTTCGGTGAGTGTCGATTTGACCTCATCTGAAAAGAGGTCATTTTCTGCGAGCATTAAGAGATATTCACTCGCTTGTTTCCTCGTCATCGGTATTTTCGTCATTCCCATTACCACCGTTGGCTTTCATTTGCTCAGCCATAATAGCCGACTGCCCCTGTGCGTACTGTTCGCTGACTCTGTATGCATCCTCAGGGTCGGTGAATAGACCGCAATGAGCAAAAGCAAGACGAGGATGAATTTTGCTCTGACCGAGCATTGTCGTGAGTACCTGTGCCTTGCTTTGAATGTTCTCATAATTTCTACGAGTAAACTGCAATGCAATGTCTTTCAGTCTGAGTGCGTACAATTCCTCCGACAGCCCTTGCGTATCACGAATGATACGGAGAATGAGTTTAAGTGTATTCTGTTCGGACTCCTTGAACATCAATTCGCTGTCTTTCGCTCTCGACTCAGCGAGTGTCCATCCGTCTCGGAGAACAACCGCCTGACCTGTGTCACTCGTAGACGAACCTCCGTTTCGGTTCGGCATACCTGTGATTTCGATAATAGCGGAATGAACATCGTCCTTAGTAATCTGAGTTTGACTCTGATTGAGTTCGTTGCTCACCATATCGACATCTGCGTTCTGACCCTCAGAGGACTTAACCTTGATTGCTCCGAGTTCAAGAAACTTCAAATACTCCTCTTTGGTAATCTCACAGTTAATGAACTTCATAAAAGCCTGAACAAACTGTTCGATACCGTCCATACGGTTAGAAGCGATATTATTTATCTCGTCAAGCAAATCAAGGACGATTTCAAACGCTCCGAGTCTTGCTGTATTGGCAGGATATTCGATAATCGGTATCATACCGAGAGCGTGTTCGCTCGACTCCTCAATATCGCCGTTTCTGATTTTCCAAAAATGATTTGAAGTGTAAATCGAATAAATGTAATCTCCGTTTTCGGTCGTACAATACTTGACTGCGAGTAAAGGTCTGTTCCCAACCTCGCTGCTGTAAACAACGAATGTGTCTCTTGGGTCAAGCGTGTAAATCTCAAACGGTGCATCGTCCTCCTCACCACGAGTATCGGGGAGAACCAGTCTGAAAGCAGTTCCGCAAATGGCTTGCCATTCCACAATCCGCTTGTCCTGAGTAGCCTTGTTCTCGCTGAACATCATTTCATTGAGTTCGGAGATTGCCTTACTGATTGCTTCCGAACCGCTCCGTCCGATATACTGAATAGGCTCACCGCACAAATATCCAACCTTAAACGAAACAATCTCGTTCGCTCGGTTTTCTACAATGCGGTTACAGATTTCAGGACGGACTTTTTTCTCACGAAGCAAAATCGGCTGTTTGCCTTTGTAGTAATCCCAAAGATACTGAATGTCATAACGGTTCTTATCGTGCCAGCCTTTGACCTTGTTGAGAATATCGACAATGTTCTCATCCGCAATGGCTATGTCCTCGTGTACAAGTACCTCACGACCTGTAAGGTGTCGTGTCTGAGTTCCCACAAAATCCCTCCTTTGTCTGAAAATAGAAAAAGCACATACTTTGTGCCGGACTTATACCGACCACAAAATATGTGCCACTAAACATAAACTATAATATTCTACACTATTATTATACCACAAGATATTGTACTTGTCAATAGATTTTAGCACTAAATATAGATTTTTCTTGTCAAAACGGTCTTTTGAACACCTCGACTTTCGTTCCGACAATAGATTGAATAAACTCCGACAACTGAGCAAAGACATCGGGAATATCATCGTGCTTATTCTTTCCTGCCATCGTGTAAGTACAGAGGAAATTCAACGCTCGCTTGTATTCCTTATCACTCTCGATTACAGAATTATCTTTGAACAGACAATGCTCCTTGACCCACGGCGAGTTTACGATTATCTTTGTCTCTTTATTAGCGGTGGTGTACTTGGTCGTAATCTTAGTGATACCGCCTTTCGCCTTGACCTGTTCTTGAACTTTTTGAGCAACCCGACCTCCTGCCGAGTTTGACTCAAATCGACTCATTTGCACCTTATGTTCAAGTAAAGACATAACCAACCTTGTTTCAACGACTTCGGGATTGCTGTTATCGCAAATGATTTTCTCCACATAGTAATCCTCACCGTACTTGTATACGATAGGCATACCACAGTAGTCCGTACCTCTGTCTTTGGTATCGCACACCGAGAGAATGGCATCAGGTTCGCTGTCGGGCAACTCAAAGTACCGTCTCAATTCGTCCTCGTTGTATAGCAAGCCCTCTCGTTCTATGGGTTGATTGAGATACAATGCTCGCCAACTCGCATCCTCCATAACAGCCCTCTGTTCGTGATAGAACTTTGTATTGAAACCGACACCGTAAGCGTAATCGAAATTACTCTCATCATTTTCGTTCAGAGCAGGAACGACAATGAATTTTGCTCGGTCGCTGTTACCGTATTCTACTTCCAACCGACCTATAATATCGTGAACTGACCAACGAGTAGCAATATGTAACTCTTTGCAATGGTCTCCGATTTTTCTCTGTCGCAAGTCAGTAGTGTAGGTTTCCCACAGTTTATCCAATCTCTCTTTACTCAACGCTACCTCGATACCTGAAACAAGGTCATCACAATAGAGCAATCGCATAGCACGATACAGACCTGCATTACCTGTACCGATAGAAGTAAACTCTAATGTCTCAAAACGCTTACGCTTCCCAATGTCGATACGACAATCTTTTGCATTCGTATTACTCACATTGACGAGCGGAAACACATCGTGCCATAAATACTCACCCTGAGGGTCGAGAATACGCAAGCACTCGTCATACACACCCCTGACGAAAGCGTTTGAGTGCGAGCCTGTCAGCGAGGGTTCATCAGCGTGTTTTCCGGCAATCCAAGTCAAATAGAAAATAGCAAGAGTGGTCTTGCCCGAACCCGGAGGGAGTGAGATTGCAAGCAGGTCTAATTTATCGTCCTCCAACTCCTGCAATGCATCTACGACCTGTTTCAGTACCTTACGGCGAGGTGGGTAAAACTTCTTTTCGGGTTCTCGCATCCACTCCACATATAGCAAATAACTCTCAAAATGTTCGGGAGCGGCGGCGAGTAAAACTCTCTTATGCAAAGAGAAAATATCCTTGATATATGTTTCCGTTTCGGCGGTGGCAATAGCTCTCTCGCACTCGTCCGATAGAGCAACGAGATACCGAGTAGCCAACTTGACATCCGTTTTCATACATTCAAGACACATATAATACAAGTCTCGGAACACCTGTATATCGGGTGTCTTTTTTATTTTTTCGAGAATTTTTGATAATAACTGTTCCATATTTACCTCCACAAATAGAAAAGTGCGTAACAATCTACAAAACCGTAAATCATTACGCACTTAAACCTTAATAAATCTTATTCGACCGTAAATTTCTGACCGTCCGTTGTCTCAACTGAGATAGGCGAGTCATCGTCCTTAGTAAAGAGCCATACAACCCTTGCTGTCGTTCCTGTCTGAACCTGAGCATCACATTGGATAGCACCCTCTGTGCGTTCACCCACGAACACACTTACTTGCAACTCAATTCCGTTCTGAAACGCTTTTACATTGATATGCTCACAAGGTACAGCCGTCTCTCCCGACTCATTTGTATAATCAAAGAACAATCCGACATAAGTCTGTTCGTACATAACAACATCTTTACTCTCTACAAATGTGAGCGTATGACCCTCTGTTTCATAGTACGGCTCAAATAAAATCATACAACCACTTAAACAACAAATCATTCCTACTACAAGTAACATTGGGATAATCTTTTTCATCTTATCGTCTCCTCCGTCTGTTTCTACCTTTTCCGTTTACTCTCGGTGATTTTGTCAACTCAAACAATACCAATACAGGTATAGCGAGTATAGCGACTATCCAAATCATACCGATACCTCCAAGATAGGTTCGTGTTCACCCTTAGTCCATTCGCTATCTTTACCATAACGATACATCCCTTGATAGAGCGGTTTATTATCAATAATCACTTGCAAAGTGCTGATACTGAATTTAGTGCCACTACGATTGGTTTTACCTGCTTTGTTGAGTGCATCGCAAATCGTCTGATAGGTCATTCCATTATCTTTGGATTGAATAACAAATCTTACTATCTCGGCTTCATCGGGAACAATAACGAGTTTACCATTTTGGGGAGTATATCCGTAAGGTGGTCTACCGCCACTGTAACCGCCACGAGCGGCTTTAACTTTGCGACCTCCGCTTGTACGCTTATTGATATTGTCTCGCTCCATTTCAGCAACACAAAGAGTAAACGCTTCGAGCATATTGGCAAACACTCCGAACTGTCCGAAATCCTCCGCAATGGAGATTAAAGATACATTCTTTTTAGTTAGAAGCATTTTGTAGTAGTAATAGACATTTATATCACGAGCCACTCGGTCTGATTTCGCAACTATCACCGCTTCGTATGGAGGGTTGCTGACCTCGCCGTACACAATTTCATCAAAACCCGGTCTTTCCTTAGCACCTGACTCACCCTCATCGGTAAACCATTTGAGAATTGTATGACCATTTTTGTCGCAATAATCTTGAATTGTTTGTTTCTGAACATCTAAACCGAACTTATCCTCACCAACTTGACCGTCAGTAGAAACTCTTATATAAGCGATTACATTCATAAAAACAACCTCCAAATCTGTTTACGGTTATATTATACACCGTATACGGTAATTTGTCAAGAGGTTTTCGTAAATTTCTTTTTATATTTTGGGAATTTTAAGCCACTAACTCCGACCCCTGCCGCCGCTCTATATCCCCCACCGATACAGAATAGCCCGGACCGCTCCGACAGTAACGAAAAATTTCATAATTTACGAAAAATCTTGATTTTTCTATTGACATTTACGAAAAATCGTGTTATAATATAATCGTAATAGAAAAGGGCTAACCGCTCCACCGACCAAAGCCGAACGATTAGCCCACACAACACACCCAACAAAAACCGGGCCATTGCTCCTCTATTATAGCATACCCCCGGCAACAAATCAAGGAGGATTTGCAAAAATGGAAATCAAGTTACCACAATCACGACAAGAAAAACAATTTATTGATCTTTGCCGAACGCTGTTAAAAATCACAGCAGATTTACAAGAGGTACAGCAAAATGACCTTTTAGAATATGCTATAAAGTTACATAGCGAACGACACGACCTGAAACACATCAGATGGAACGAAAGATAATAGAGGAGGTAAAGAGCGATGACAGCAACCGAAAAAATTATTGCATACTTTAACGAAAACGAGGAAATTTTTAATTCTTGTATTGAGGAATTAGACGGTTACAACGGATATTTGAACGATAACCGTTATTATTCAATGGATGAATTAAACGAATTTTACACCGGCACCGAACCGATGGAATTATTAAACCGTGTTTTTTACGGACACGATGATGACACATACACCACCGACAGCAGCGGAAATAAGACATACGGAGAATTTAACCCGAACCGAGAATATTTTTATTATAACGGTTACGGTAATTTAATATCAAGTGATTATAAAGATTATTCAGCATACCTCGACGAATACGCAATACAGGCGATGAGCGAAAACCGCTACTACATCGACAGTATAGACGATGACCCCGAATTATCAACACTTTTTGACGAATTAGAGACCGAACAGGAGGATGAAAACGATGCGTAAATATTACAAAATAAACCACTTTCGGAGCAAAGATAACAAACTTGATATTTATTTTCAATGGTACACCACCAAAGGCGGCAACTTAAAATTTGATATTGAAATTTTCGCCGCCTGTAATAATGATAGCGGATTTTGTACAAGGATAGCCAAATACAACACCGCCGACAATTCATTATTACAATACATTAAACTACACGACAATTATATACAAATGGAGGTATAAAACAATGAAACAGTACAAAACCCCATTTTATAAAACCGATTTTTATATTACAGGAGCGGAAGCCCGAAAAAGCCACACAGACCCGACACAATACAAATTTACAAAGGTTAGCGGATGGGGCTTAACCCTTGAAGCCCCGAACGGCGATATTATAGAAATAGGACTTGACCGCCGCCCGACCCGGTGGAAAGTAACCGAACGCACAACCGGACTTTTACTTTGTTCTACCGACTACAACACACGAGAACAGGCACAAGCGGCACTTACTCCGGAATTGCTCCAAAAAGTAGCGGACGAGTTAAAAAAGCCGCACACCCTCCGAATAATAAACGCATTAGCCGACTACATTTTACAGGAGGGAACAAACAAATGCTTTTGATTTGTATTATTGTTTTGCCGTTCGTCATCCTTGCCGAACTTGTAAACAAAACAAACTAAATATAAAAGCCGCTCACGGTCTAACCGTGAGCGGCTTTATTATTTGTCGCCGATGGTAGAGCATACCGGGAGCGGCTTTTTTAATATCGTTTTTAAGCCCGATTTTAGTCGTTTTGAGCCGTTTTATTTTTCGGTGGTATTCTTATATTACCGACGCCGCAAAACCGCCACAGAGAGCCACAGAGAGCCACAGAGAGCCACAGACGGCACACCCGAAAACACACCCACACCGACCGACAGAACCGACCCGACCGACCGCCGACACAGGACAGCCCGAAAACCGACCCGAAAACCACCGATTTTCTGCCCAAACCCTGAGAAAAAGTACGAGCGACCCAACCTCATTGAGAGGGTGAGCCGCTCTTTTTCTGCGTGAAAGTCGGAAAGTCTCAAAGTCGAAAGTCGTAGCCAAAGTCGCAAAAGTCGCTCAGGTCTCAGAGTCGCTGTCAGAGTCGAGAGTCGTTCCGTCCGTCAGGTAACGCTTTTTAATGTCATCTGCGTTATAGTCGGAGTCGCTTTGCATATTCGGTGTAACCACATATTCGGTCTTGTCCTGATAGCCAAAATTGTTTTTCATTAGGAAAATTGCAGAAACAGGGTTAATTTTGCCGTTCTGAGTGTAATTTTCCATCAAATTTTCGAGAACATCATACGCTCTTTTTATTAAGTCCAGAGTCGCAGTCGGTAAGTCATAGGAGGTTGTACCGCCCTTAGCAACACCTGACTTCATTTCCCAAAGTCTCCGTCTATCCACCCCAAGAGCCAATCCCATACCCATAACGGTAGGTTTCATATCGTTTTGAGCGTGAAGTTCAAAGAATTGTAAAAGTCGTTCCTCTACTTGCTCAGGTTTAGTGAAATCCACCTTAGGTAACTTTGCCAATTCCATACTGACCGTCAGATACTTTGTGTTATCTCCCGGCTCAGTATGTACCGACATTTGCTCCGACTTCTTAGGTCGTTTCTGTTTTTGTTTTACAATCTGTTCGGTAGCCTGTTCTACCATTTCGGTTTTCTTATCCATTCGTAATCACCTCCTGCCACATACCATTACGATACTCAATTTCAAATTCGTTTCTCAAACATTCCTGAACCACTTTCCAACAAGGATATGGAGAGGGTTGTTCTCTCTGACAATATTTATTTACTGCCGGAACGCTAACGGTAAGACCATATTTCTCTGACAGTATTTTCTGTAATTCATACTGCTTGATATTTTTGCGTTTTAATACTCGCCCAAGTGTCATTTTATAACCTCCTAACTCGGAGTGATAAAAGTGAAGCAAATATTTTAACCTATTTCTATAAGTAGAGTATACACATACTATATAATATATTTTTCTTATGTGTTAGATTTACTAAAAATCTTCACTATTATCACTCTTAATATATTTCCTTATGCGTTAGATGAAAGAAAAAGCGTCACTCTTATCACTTTTTATTCCCAACCCTCTTTATCGGGTTTGTAACAGCCGTTTACTTTGCTTTCAATTCGGAACATTACCTCGTTAATCTGCAAGCGAAGTCGGTGTATTTTTGCCTTAGTGCAACTGCGAGGGAGACAATATCCCTTACAGCCTTTCCGCTCCTGTAAAGTCGAGATGAGTTCCTTTTGCAAAGATTTCAGCAATTCAAAATCGCTCATTATGATACCTCCAATCAAATATCTATTTTCAGTAATTTATTGACCCTCTTATCAAGGGCGGCTTCATTTTGCTCGGCAGTATATAAGTTCCTTTCGAGAAAAACTCCCTCCTGAAAGTCAGACGGAGGAATGTCTGATATTTTGACGGTTCGCCCATTTCCATACCGCTCACACATATCAGTCCTCCACTTCATATATGCCGTCCTTGCTGAGTTAAGTATATCTATCGCTTTTTCGTGTTCGCTGAGGGCTTTTTGCACTTTCCTATCATCAAGTTCGTTTATGATGTGAGCGACAATGTAGTCGGATTGGTAACAATGTCCTAATGCTTCGATGATTTCCTCTTTTGAATACAATTTGAGTTTTTCCAAGTCTGTTTTACTTGCTCTCATAAACTATACCTCCTGTATCGTTACACCCACTACGGTATAATACCTCAAACTGACCTGTCTATGCTGTATCTCGTGTAATAAATTGTACCCTGTAAACAGGAGCGGACTCTGATAATCACTCAATATCTGTCTATGAGGAGAATATCGGAAGTCCGTACCTGTTACCAATCTACCCGATTGTTTGTGCTTTATCGCATAGAGCGTAGTGGGTTTTGTTTTCGTCTGAGCCGAGCATTTTGTACAGACCTGAGAACCCTCAGGGATAATCTCACCGCACATTACACATCTGTCTGCATCTGCCATAATGCTCACTCCAATCCGTCAACATATACGACAATCGGCAGGTCGGGATTTTCGGCACAAAGTTTCAGTAAGGTCTTGGTGGGGGGTATTGTCTTTCTCAAAGTCAATAATTGGGAACGGCTTTGCTTGCCAACAATTCTTGTGAGAGCCTTTTCGAGAATTGATATATTTGCACATATCGTAATTGTTGCAAAATTCGCATTTCCCGAAAGCGTTTTTCTCCAAAAAGTCCGTAACGATTTTCGTGTCAATAAAAGCCATTTCTGTCCTCCTAACTCAGTTTGATTTTACCGTCAGCGGTAACAGTCTCGTCTTTAATATCAATACCAAAGACGAAAGTACCATCATTTCGGTGTTTAATCGGATAGCCACGCATAGCGACCTCGTTATAAAAGGTCGTGCTACCCATAGGCTTATATCGGTTGTCGGGCTTAACACACCACCCCGAATAAGCGGAATACAAAGCACCTCTGAGGATTTTCTTGTCCTCTCCGAACACACAGCGTTCCTCAATGAAGTTTCCTATGCGGTCGTGAAGTTTACGGTAGTTCTTTGTCGCTTCGATTATGCAATCGGGAGCGGCGAGACCGTTTTTAATATAGTCATTACAACCGTCAAACAGCCATTGTAAGATAGTGGGCTTGTTTTCGGGCAAAGAGAACAACTCTTTAAGGTTCTTATCCTGTTTACCCTCTGTAAACTGCTCGTTGAACTCAATTACATAAATACGGTTCGATGTGAATACCGTATCGTCCGTAACAGCAGGGAGATGGTTCGTTTCGAGCCACAAAGTGAACTGTGGCACAAAACTGAATGAGTTTTGGAAAAGCCCACGAGTAACAAGGGTATCTCTACCTGTCATTGTTTTCATACTCGCCGCATCCAAACGGACATCTCTTGCTGACTCAGACATTCGTACAAGTCGTGTGCCTACCAACTTTGCGAGAGCAGGTTGCGGAGCATTAAAGTCTGTTTTCTTTCCGACCTTGCTCTCACAGATAAGGTCGGGTGGAGCGGAGTCAGCATAGTCCTCGCCAAGAACTGTGCTTATCGTTGAGAACAGCGTACCTTTACCGTTTCTCGTTTTCGCTCCGTAGGCAATGAACATACATTCCTCACGGTTTACACCGAGAATTGAATATCCCAATGCCCTCTGTAAGAACCTTGCTTTTTCTTTGTTACCGCTCGTGATTTCGTCCACGAACTGATACCAACGCTCACAGCGTTTTGTAAAAGCGTTCGGCAGACTACAAGAGGTTTTCTTTGTAACATTAAACGGCTCAATATCCATTACAATATCGCCTGTTCGGAGGTCGTAAGCGTGAGTGGGAGTGTTGAGCAGATAAGGGTTTGTGTCCATATCTTTAAGCGACAATCTCACCATTGTTTTGAGGACTTCCATAATGTTACGCATAGGGGTGTACTTTCGGATTGAGGATATGTACTTACGGTACTTTTCAATGACCTCTTTCGCTTCCTGACTCTCTATATCGTCCTTATCGGGTTCTCCGATTTCGCTCTGAACCTCCATACAGTACAGAATGAGTAAGTTTAAGAGCGTTTGGAGCATATCGGAGATAGCACCGTTTTCACCCTGTTTCTGCCAACATTTATCCCAAATATACCAACAATCATTTTGAGGGCAGTATCGGATATTATTGTGATACAGGTCGCTCATAAGAGTAGCCGTGCCGATGTCATCCCAAGAATAGACAAACGATTTATGCGGTCTGAGTTCCATAATGCGGTACATCATTTCGGACATACTCTCGTCCTCAATGACTTGTCCGCTTGATAATTGATAGTAGTCAATATCAGCCATTTTCGTTTTCCTCCTCTCTTTCATCGTACCCCCCCCAAGTCATTCTTTACAGCATAGAACAAACACCCACACCGTATGTATCTCTGAGCGAGTCTGTATTGCCACGACATAAACCAACCATTATGGATTAGTCTGTCGAAAAAGTATATAAATTCCTGTTTTGATAACTCATCGAGTGAGGTTATCTTATCGCCTTTGCGATATTTTTTGATATAACTCATTTTCCGTTCCTCCTCTGTACCGACTCAATGATATTTACTAAGTCCTCGTACTTCTCACCGAGATGGATACAATCATTGCCATAAAAGTACACGATACTTGTGTCGGTGGACTTTGGTATAATCGTTGTTACGGTACTGAGGTTCAGGAGAATGGTCTTGCCGTTACCGGTTTGTACTTGAATAAAATTCATCTCTTATACCTCGTTACACTGTTTACGATGGTTATGACCTCTCTATCCGGGAGCATTGGCTCACAAGCCACCGTATTACAGTAAGTTAATTCGTCATATATTGCTTGGGGATTGTACCCCTGATTGTGTAACATTCCTGCGAGAGAGGTCAGACAGATGTTACGACAACCGTTCGGAATAAGCGGATAAACAGGTCTGAGTTTCACTCTGCCGTCTATCATTGGCTTTTCCCATTTCGGAGTATAGATTTTAGGGATAACTCCTGTGTTCTCGCTCTCTCGCATTTCGGGAAAATACTTCTCTACAATATAATCAATCGCTTCCTGATTGTCGATAATCTTATCATAGAGGAGCGTATCCCCTGTCATTATGAAGTACCGAGCCGTTCTGTAAATCTCCACACCCTTGTGGTTATTTCTACCTGTAAATGATAAATCACCTCTCAGGAGAATGTGAAAGCCGTGTCCGCTTTTGGATTTTTCGGTGTAGGATTTGCACTTACCTATGATGTCGGCGGCGAGAGGAGAGATAAACCCCTCCTCATCGTATCCTAAGTCAATATCCACACCCACTATACCGTTGTCGTTGAATACGAACCCGACATAATCATACTTGCCGTCAGCAACGGCTGATATGGCGGTTTCAAACGAACTCCAAGTATTAGGTGAGGTAGAGGATGCAGGAGAACGGTTATAGGCACACATAGGTAACTTTGAGTCCGAGCGAGAACATACCCATTGATTAAGAGACATAATCTCTTGCGGTATGTTCTTTAAGTTCATTACAGTAGCCCTCTCCGTTTTGCGATTTTCCGTTCGACATCTTTCAGCATATCCCAAATGATATTCTGATTGACACCGTGCTTTTTGGCGGTCTCGTAAACATTGTCGGAGAGGGTATCGAACCCACCGTAGACCGATACGAGAATATCCCTGTCTCTGTCGGAATAATCTCTAAGGACTCTCTCACAAGAGAACCAATTATCTCTATCGACCTCGCTTCTGAAACGAGGTTGAGAGAGGTTGCGAGAGTAGAAACGCAATGCGTGTCTTACATAATCCGAGTAAAAAGGTCTGCTGTTCATTTCGCATCCTCCTTGACATATTTCTTACCATTAGGAGTAGGCTCTGCCGGAAAGAAATATGTATCGTCTACAACAATCTTTCCGTCCTTTTCGGTAACAGACTTACCTGTACTTACGATAGCCCGTGCCGAACCGATGGGCATTTGACTTTTTACAAAATCTTTTCCTGCCCTCATTACAAAAGTAACCATACCGTTTTCGTGTTTAATTTTCATTTGATTGTTCCTCCTTGTACCATTCTTGAATATCTACTCCGATTTCTTTCAACATTCTGTGAGCAAGCCATTCGTTGTCTCCCGGCTCGTTCATATCGTAGAAGTCTCGGAGTGTTTTGTGTTCGGATATAAACGCATCCCAAAACCGTTTGAGTCGTTTCTTTTTCCAACCATAATGAGCCATAAGCGTGTAAAGCACCATAGCATCTATATCAGCCGCATACTGTTTGTCTCGTTCGACCAACTGACGATTGATTTCGATGTTCATTGCCTTTTTCTCGGCGGCGGTCAGTTCCGCTCCGAACACTTTGCCTTTGTATTGCTTAATTCTCATTTTGGTTTCCTCCTAAATAGGCGGCGAATACTGTATTTGAGAATATACCAACATTGTTCGATATAGGTAACTTTGCGATAGCCCATATCAATTACCTTTATTGCAGGGTGAATTACAGATAATCCTACCGCTCTGACACTTCGGAACGAGCATAAACTGTAATTCGGAGTCAACGAGTTTCACCATCTCCTGCACTAACTCTCTGATTTCCCATTGAGCCTTACTACACAATCTCTCGTTGCAAATGTGGATAAGTTCTCGTAAATTGCAGGAGAGGTAGAGGGAGGTGCAACAAGCGTTCGGGAGAACCATACGAGCATCCTCATTCGGTACTCCGAGAGTAACGAGTTCGTGATAGTTTTCCTCGACTTCCTCCATAAACGAGTTATAACCGCCAATTTCGTCAACATTCTTTACGCTTTCAGGTTCAACGAATTGAAAACCGTCCTCCGAGCAATATCGTTGACTACGCTGTGTAAAACTGCAATGTCTATGCCGTACCAACTGATGAGAACAAGCACGAGAGATATTCTCGATTTTGAAAGTAAAATAGATATGCTCAAATACGCTGTGGTGTCCGTTTCGGTAAAGGTGTTTAACAAGACCGAGCGGATTTTTGGGGTCTGAGTCATAGCAGATAGATGCTATCTGAGCAATGGTCTCAATCGGGTTAGGTGTTGCTTGAATTAAAGATACTTTCATCTTTTTCCCCCTTAAAGGGTAAATCAATGAGTTCGGGTTTGTTCTTAGCCGTCCATAACGCACCGAGCAAATTCCAAATGAACGCTCTATCGTGTCGTTCATCCTCATCACCTCTGAGGTGTTTCAGATAATGCCTGACACCGCTGTCAATGTAGCAATGAAGCGGAATACCTTTTTCCCAATTACGCTCAGCGTATTTGTTTGCTCCGTCCTCGTAGTGCTTTGAGACTTCGAGGAAAGCGGTTTCGCAACCTCCAAACTCATCCTCGCAAAAATCTGTAATGATTACCGTCAAGAAACTTGGGTCTCCCTTGCGAATATACTGTTCAATATCTCGCAAATAAGGTAAATCCAACATTTCCCCGATAATGTCAAGTGGGAGTAGGTCGCAACGACCTTTACCGTCTGCGATGTCTCGAACTGCTCCCGACTCAAATTCTCGGCGGTTGCCGCTATCAAGTATTTCCATAAAAATCTCCTGTTCTGAGGTCGCTGAGAGGGCTATTTACACCCTCTCAGCCCTCTCTTAAATCAGCCGTTGAGTAAAGCGTTTAGGTCAAGTCCTGTCGTAGCAGGGGCAGGTGTGGGCTGTGCGGTAGGTACTGCCGTAGGTGTGGCGGTTTCCTTACCGAGCGTGAGAGCCTTAGAAACAGGTGTCGTATCAAAGCCCTCAGCCGTCCACTTATCACCGAGATTGGCGAATGTAATCGTTTTATTCGGGTCTTTGTTAGACGGAAGTTTGGTATGCGTTACCTCTGCCTTAATGTAGTGGTCTACAAGCATCTGAGGGTCAACCGCTTCGAGCGAGAAGTCATTGAGAGCGGTTTTTGCAAAGAACGAAAACGCATTGCAAGCACCCTCGTTGATTTGTCCGTTACCACCCATAAGAGTAAATCTCTCTTGGTGGGTGATACCCTGTGCGTTTACGAGGTGTACGACCAACTTGCCGAACTCCTCATCATAATCTACTTTGTAGATACGGAAAATGTGTTCACCCTCCGGGCAGAGAGTAACGCCGCTTGTCATAGGAATAATAGCCATAATTATTTGTCCTCCTTAATATCAATTCTGATTATGTTTTTCACATGGTAAACTACGATGTTTCCTTTTTCGAGTTTATCCGCAATTCCCGATTTGATGGTTTCGATTGCCTTAATGAGCCATATTGAGTCCATACGCTCACTCCTTTACGCCCGTCTTTGTCAGACGATAACTCGTTTTCGGAACGGTGTACTTTTCAAGCAAGCCATCAGTTTCGAGTGCCTGTTTGTCGATTTCCGTAGTGTTGGTCTTAGAGAGAACAAAATTCAATCTCTTACCGGGAACGGAAACCTTTGTATCGCCCTCTCGGAACTGTTCGAGAGCGTACTTTTTAATCTGTTCTGTGAGAACTTTGAGTCGCTTTTCCTTATCGGCTACCGTAGCCGTAACCTCGTCAATTTCGGCTGATAACTGTTCCGCTTCCGATACGATAGCGGAAATGTCCGACTCAGGAGCGAGAGTATTGGTACGGAGTGCCTTTAAGATTTCAGCATCCTTTTTCTCGTCAAATTCGGGGCTGACACCCTTGACTACATAGGTGTTCCACCAAGCCTTAGCCTGTTCGATGTAGAGGTCGAAATTCGGGTAACGCTCCGATACGCGGAACTCGTCCGTATAGACATTCTCGTTCGCATAGGACGGAATGACCTGTTCGGGATGTTCATAATCGCCCTTGCTGTCCTCCAATGCCACCGCTACCATAAGCACCTTATCAACACCGAGCAGATACGCATACAGGGCCGCCTGTAAAGCCTGATAGTGAGGTGCTTCGCCGTCTTTCCAACGCTCCTCCAACGAACCGCTACGACCGTCAACCTGAACGGTTTTGATTTCGACTACTTCCTCAGGCTTGCCGTCCTCTCCCATAATGAGAGCATCCCACATTCCACCGAATATAGCAGTATCGGGATAGAAGTCTCCCCAAGTCTTTTTGAAATGGTCTTTACCGTACACATCCTCAGGTGTTACGACCTTTGAGCCAAAGCCCATAGACTTACGGAGGAAATCGAAAACCTTAGGCTCGATAACCTGACCTGCGTTCGTGTACTTGTTGCCCTCAAAGGGTATCTCGTATGTACGAGTACATCTGCACCACACCTCAAACGGTGAGGAAAACGGATTGACACCGAGAACTGTCGGGAAGTGTGTTCCTGTGATTTTCTTAGGCTTTGCCGGAGCGGAGACCTTGATTGAGGTCTCATTCCATTTAATCTCTTTCATTACTTCTTACCTCTCTTGTTACTTGATACTACTGCATACACGATACAGCCGCCAATTTCAACGAGTACGGTGCAGATTACACCGAATAAAAACGGATTTACATACATATTACTTTCCCTCCGAGTTCAGCATTTCGCCAATCTTGATTACAAGGGTCTCACAATCGGCTTTTGAGATAACCGTAAAGCCCTGTGTCTGTACCGCAATCTGAGCAATCATTTCCTCTTTGGAGGGGTCTTTGTCTTTGAGTTTGATGAGCAGGTCTTTCAACTGCCTAATCTGTGTTTCAGAAGCGTTACTGTTACCGTTAGTGAGGGGCTTGTCCTTTGTAATAACAGGGATAGTAGCGGTTGCGGTTGGAGCAGGTGCCGGAGCGGTAGGTGCTGTGGGTACTGCCGTCTGTCCGTTCGCCATCGGGTCAATGCTGTCGGGTTCGCAAATGTCGAGTGCCATCATATACAGATAGCGGCGGTAGTAGGTGATTGTCGCACCGAACGCTTGAACAGGCGATACTGCCTTGTTACCCTCTGCCGTTACGAGCGGAGCGGTGAACGCAATTACTTCATCTGTCTTTTCGGTGTTGACAATATTGAGGGTAGCAATGTCTGAGGTGATATTTACAATCGCAATCAGACCCACCTCCTCAAAAATGTTGGTTGCGATAGGCACAATGTCATCAAGTTCAAAATACTTGAACGAGAGGGTGATGTTCTTACCTGATTTTGTAGGGTTAGAACCGATAAATTTTGCTCTCGCTTTGAGAAGTTTCTGATAGACATTCAATGCTTTATCCTTTGTAGTAGTGCTTGTGGTTGCCATATTAGGTTTCCTCCTTTTATTTTTCTCAGGCTTAATGCCTAAAAAATCGTTAATTCGTTTACGAGCCATCTCAATGTAGAATGTCTTATCGACAGCATCTATGGTGAGATGGTTATCGTTATCAATAATGCAATGCTCAGGGAGCATTTCGATTTTGGCTGTGCTGTCGGTCTCAGCCTTGACTTTGTAGATTTTTCCGTACCGCTCGTCTGCGGTAGCGTATACTCTGTTGACCTTTTGTACAGGGATTTGCTCACCGTCTACAAGGTGATATGCTTCCTTGTATTTGCTACCTGCTTTTGCGATAATCTGAAAATCAAAGATGTCGGTTGACTCTCCGATAGTGGTCTCAACAGGAATACCTTTTACAAAGTAATTGATTAACGCTTTCTTTACGATAATAGCGTTATTGTTGATAGACCACGCACCTTTGACCGAGATGCCGTAATTCAGGTAGCCACCTACGGTTTTGACCTTACCGTCCGTTTTAATCAGGAGCAGGTTGTTTACATCCTTTATCCAAACCTTTTGAATTTCATCTGTCTCCAACTCAAATCCTGTTTGTTTCTCCCAAGCCGCCGCAATCGCATCGACAATAGGTAACTCCGACTTATCTACCGAGTACATAAGACCATCGGTATTGAGGTTGAGTAACTTGATTGTCTTACAAGCATTAAGTAACTGCATTGTGAGCATTGTCAGAAACAACTGACCTGATATGCGGAGCGACCGTGTTGGGAGAGGGTCGTATAGGTCGTTGTACTGATTTTCCTGAGCACCCGATACGGTATTCAGCGGTAACTTCAAATCCGTTGCCGTCTGTTTGTCACCTGTATGCTTTGCGTGTATTCGGTCTTTTCGGATAGCGTAAAACAATTCGGGGTCAGGTACATTTCGTGAGAGGTAGTTATACATTTCAATGATTGAGGGGTACAGAGACGAGACATCTCGGTTTTGGAGAACCCTGTCCTCTGTGGCTTCCTCGTAATAGCAGGTCAAACTACCGTGAACACCACCCCACGCATATTTACAAGGCATACCGCCTATATCAATATTGAATGAGGTCTTAAATAGGTCATCGTCCGATATAGACATATCGTGAATTGTCTCGAAAAAATCCAATATCGGTTTTGGGATAATCGTGAGGTCGAGGTTCGGAGGGTAAACATAATCTCTGCCGTCATTCCACTCTTTCCGCTCGGCTCTCAGCATCATAGCCGTCAACTTTGCATTAGTAGAGGAAAGTGCTTTAACCTCGTCTACGCTTGCTCTCTGACCGAGATTTCGTTTTGTTCTGAGATAATCGAACCGAACCTCTGTCAATCTGTCGGTGGCATCTACATCGTGCTTACAGTATTTGATTACCGTCTGCACCTCGTCAGGTGTTAGAGGTCGGTCTATATCAAAATCAACATCACTTTCCTCAATCGACATATTCAAATGCCCCTCAATCGCTTTCAGCGAGAGACCTTTTTGAACATCGTCTCGAATATCCACATTGTTGAATTTGAAATATGCTCCGTCCAAGAACGGACACTCCCAACCTTGACCGTCTGTGTGTATCAGCCAATCATTGACTTGTTTTACTTCTTCAGGGCTGTAACCGTTACATATCGCTTTGATAATGTATTGGTCGTAACTCTTGGTATTGAAACCGCAATAAATACCTGTTTCAATGATAAAATCTCGTACACCTGTGTTGTCGTTGTGAAATACCGCATATTCTTTCGTTCGCTTGTTTTTGAAAACGACAATGAAGTCATACGCAAAAACCTCGACATCGTAGGTGTACCACTCAAAATTAGGAGTAATTATTTGTTGTTCTGCCACACACTCACCTCCGTAAAAGGTCATCCAACCACTCGGATTTTGCAGATGATTGTTTCTTTTCAACCGTACAAATGGTGTCATTTTTACTGCCACCGTGTGCTACGATTAAAATTTCAATCATTTCAAACCCTCTGTTAATACCTAAGCCATTCGTGTTCCATCCGAAACATAAACATTTTCCGTTAGGTTTCAATATCCGTGCTATGTTGTCTTTACACAATGCCCAATATTT
This sequence comes from uncultured Oscillospiraceae bacterium, assembly GCA_964435375.1. Lineage (GTDB taxonomy): Bacteria > Bacillota > Clostridia > Oscillospirales > Oscillospiraceae > Faecousia. The sequence continues at coordinate 35,116 of CAYSYK010000013.1, forward strand.
CATATTTGAAACATTGATTTCGAGTTTGTCTTTTCCGTAGGATGAGTAACATTGAGCGGCTTGCGTTATTGAGTAGGGGGGGTCATACAGAACAATATCTGCACTATTATCGCCTTGTAGTTTCAGAAACTCTAACGCATCGAGATGATAGGTGGTGTCATATTCGGGGTTCAAATCGTTAGTTATCGTGCCGTATTTGCATTGATTTGCAAAAGGGTCTATAATGACTTTCGCTCCGTCAATATGTTTTTCTACAAGCGATTTAATGGGCTTTATTGTGAAAGTATTTTTGTTCGGCATAGCCCATTTTCTGTTAATTTCCATTACTCATCACCTCCTATAAAGAAGCACTTATTTTTTCTGTAAGTGGTACACCGCTTTTTGAAACTCTTTTGGAGATAACCTATATTGTCTACAAAATCGTAACAAATCGGGGTGTCTTTGCCCTCACAGACTCTTGCAATTCGACCTATGCTCTGAGTGATTACGGCATAATCCTTTTGTGGAGTAGCCATAAACAATCGCTCTAAGCAAGGTATATCTAACCCCTCCTTAGCCAAAGAGTAGGTAGCAAATAGATATTTCTTTTTGCCTGTACGCATATCCTCAATCGCTTGTTCTCGTTCGGCTTTGCCTTTTTTGGAGGTCATTTTTCCGCTTATCATAACGGCTTTATCACGCATCCTCAGAGGTAGACAAGCCATAAGCAACGAGAGATGTTCGAGCCTATCCGAGAGTATCAAACAGGACTTATCCGACTCAGCCACAAGGCACTCGTGAATAGTATCGTTCCTGAAATCACTCTCACAAAGATAGGTAATGAGTTTCGCATAATTCAGCGTACCGTCTGTATTCATACAGGCTCGACTGATTGGAACACCTGTGTTGATAGGTTTGATACCAACCTGCATTACCTTATCCTCAACTGCTTCATCGGGAACGGTGTAAACAATATCTCCAAGTAGTGCGTATGTGGCGGCTATCATTCCGTCCGACCTATGAACCGTTGCCGATAAGCCGTATTTGTGTCTTGCCGACAGACTGTTCAGCACCTTTGAGAACTGAGTCATTGCTGTGGGTGTACCTGCTACTCGGTGGCACTCGTCCACGATAATGACATCCCACATATCTCGATACCGATTGAGGTCGAGTTTACTCATCGTTTGAATAGTGGCAAATGTTATTCCCGAACCGATATTGACCTTACCCTCAGTAATCAAACCTAACAGGTTTTTGTCCATATACTTCTCGGCTCGTTCCTTGCTTTGTTTTACAAGGTCGAGAGTGTGGCATAACCACAAGGCTCTTTTGCCGTATTCTCGAATAAGGGCTATACCCATCTGTGTTTTACCGCTACCTGCTTTGCTTTGGAGAATACCGTACAGACCCAACCTGCTTTCGCTCACGGCTTTTTCTTGGTAAGGATAGAGAGGAATAGGGTCTCCGTAATCAACGCTCCCTGAGGGCTTAAAATGGCTCTCAACGGTGGCATTACGAATATACGGTACGATACTTTTCAAACAGCCATAAGGGATTATCAACTCGCCACCGTGCATTTCATAGAGATACAGGCTCTTAGGTGTGTTACCGAGCCAAAATCCCATTCTTGCTTTTTTGGCATAATCGGGATTTGCAAGTATCAGATTTTTCTGACACCAAGTGATAATCTCAGGTGAGGGGTCTGTGATGCGTATGTTGTTGCTGACTTTTACTATCATCGGCTCACCTCCGCATTAAGTAGGGAGTCAAGCCAATCATAATTCTTTGTCGGAGAGGGTTTAACCTCGTTTCGATTGATTTCCTCGAATACAATGCGTTCCGGCAGAACCTTTGAACATATATATATGGAGGAAAACGGAGGATTTAGAGAGGGCTTTTGTTCCTCGTAACTTTTGAAATAAGCAACTCTGCGATTGAGGTACATTACCTCGAACTCGTTATCTCGGAACAATTCAAATCGCTTTTGACTTTCAAATAAACCTACGACACCAACCAACATAGCGAACGGTTTGCCTATCTTGAATAGCCGTTCTAACACTTCCGTTTTCAATGAATACGGTGGGTTACTGACTATGTAATCACAATCGGGTATCTCACAATCAAAGAAATCCGTTCCTGTTGCGATGTGTGTTGCTATGACTTTGTAGCCGAGAGAGCGAAAATGTTTCACAAAATTGCTTTGTTCCGTATCGAACGGACACCAAATTGTGCTGAGTGGTTTTAGGTATTTCACAATGGGAAGTACCGCATATATCGGGGTGTAAAATTCGTCATTGCCCGAACCTGCAACTATATCCATTTTCATACAATCACCTCCACCCACTTATCAAGTGGCAAGCACTTGATACGGATTTCGTCCGCTGATAAGGACTTTTGAGTTTGTCCGAGAGGGATGTGATAGGACGAGAGCATATAAAATTTGCCATCGAGCCGTAATGCGAACCAACCACAATCGTTTCCACATTCGCTCCAAAATTCCATAGCAGTAATCTGATTATCCTCGACTCTGCGAAACTCAAACTTTCCTCCGGAACAATCCTTGCAATCAATCAAAAATGCTTTTTCGTTCTTTACCGCAATCACATCGGCAGGTTGCCCTGAATTGTTCTGTTTGAGATTGTGCGACCACCATCCATAACCGAAAAGAATATCGCAAAATTCTTGTTCTACGGCATTGCCAACGGCTCTGTTAGATTTCATTGTCATATCCCTCCATAGCCGTCATAATCTTTTCGGTGTATGAGGTTGAGTAAATACCTTTATCCCACAATCTCTTAGCACCTGTCGCTCCACAGTTATATCTCATAAGAGCGAGAGCAATATCACCGTCTGTCTTTTCAAGATGTTCGGCAATAATCGTTATGCCGCAAAATACATTCTGATATGGGTCAAGAAAATCTGTAATCCCATATTTCTCAGACATAATCTCGTGATTGATTTTGTTGATTTGCATAAGACCGTAATCGTCCGACTTGGATATGACATTGGCTCTGAAAGAACTCTCAACCTCAATCATTGCTATAATCAATGACATAGGTACATCCTTGTCCGAACACAACTCTCTTATGTAATCCTGTAAATCGTTTGACAGAGGGCAATCGTAATATATCGGTTGCGGTTCTGTCGCTTCAACGGTAGGCTCTTTAACGAGTACCGCCGACTTAATAGGTATCGTAGTGATTGAACCCGATGATTGAGTGCTATCTGTCATAGGGGTATAAACCGTTTCCTTTTTGGAAGTAGCAAATACTTTACAGATAGTGAAACCAAATATTCCACCGATTATAAAAATCGTAATCAAGCAGAGTATGATTTTCCGCTTCAATCGAGGTGTCCATCTAATCACATACCTTTGTCCATAATTCATTTGTTCACCTCATCTTTGGGATAACGACCGTACTTTTTGAAATACCATTCTCGGTAATCCCTTTCGTTCTGTGAGTCTTTGAAAAAATCTATTATGATTTCGACCATACTCACCAATGGTCTTGCGAGGTTGTTGATTTGCTCCTGAGATAACTCAATCCGCTCCATTCTCTACTTCTTTGAGAACCTCATCGCAAACCTTTAAGACACGCTGTGCCTGTGGATAAGTGTAAACACCGTTGATAATGCTCGACATCAGGGGAGGTTGCACCTCGACACCTCGCTTTCGTAATTCGAGGATGAGCCAAACCTGAGTTTTACCGAGTGCTTTGAGACGGTCTTTAATCTGATACATAGATTTCACCTCCAATTTTTATGAATTTCAGGTTTCAAAATTCGGAATACCTCTTGACAGAAAGCGAATTTTAGAGTACAATATTATTGTTCTTATAAATTTACCCTGTGGACTGAAATTCGCACTTTCAGCCCTGCTTTCTTGTTGCAATTCTGCATTTCCGAACTTCTTGTTCTTATTATAACTCTAAATTTCAGAATTGTCAAGAGGAAAACTCTAAATTTTAGAATATTTTTTATTTTATTTTTCGGGAGGACTCTGAAATGGCGAGTTTCAAAGAGAATTTTAATAGGATATGTGAGGAAAAAGGTACATCGCCTACGGCTCTCTGCAAGGAATTAGGTGTCAGTACATCCAAAGTATCGGCTTGGAATAACGGCTCATTGCCAAAAGAGGAAATGATGCTGAGATTAGCACAGAGATTAGGCTGTTCTGTAATGGATTTCTTTGCTGACGATATTCAAGAGGACACAGTACAACCTACGGACGATGACGAAATTGATATTCTCCGTATATACCGTTTGCTTGACCGTAGAACCAAACACGAATTTATGACTATGGTTTACGAGTTTGAGAGTAAAGCGGAATTACAGGGGGATACGACAGGAAATGACTCGGCTGTCGGCTGAGATAAGAAAACAAAAAGTCATTCCGTTCGAGGTCGTACAGACCTTTCACGAAATGACTAAGCGTAAAAAGATATTGGAGGTGAGATTGTGGAAAAAGCGGTAATCTATGCTCGATATTCGAGCCATAATCAGCGAGAGGAAAGTATCGAGGGTCAATTACGCAAATGCCACGCTTTTGCCGAACAGCATAACCTTGTTGTCATAGAGGAGTATATAGACAGGGCTTTGTCGGGTAAGACAGACAACCGAGCGGACTTTCAAAGAATGATAAAGGACTCCGAAAAAGGACAGTTCTCAGTCATTATTATGTATACGCTCGACCGATTTGCCCGAAACCGTTACGACTCGGCTATGTATAAGGCGAGGTTGAAAAAGAACGGTATCAAACTCTATTATACCGAACAATCTATCTCAGACGAGCCTGAGGGTATCATATTGGAGTCTCTTTTGGAGGGAATGGCAGAATACTACTCGGAGAACCTCTCACGAGGTGTCCGTAGAGGTATGAAAGAAAATGCCTTAAAGTGTATGATAACAGGTGGGTATATGCCACTCGGCTACCGTAAGACCGCCGATAAGAAGTATGAGATTGACCCACAGACCGCTCCTATTGTTCGGGAGATATTCGACCTTTATGCTAATGGTAAAAGCCAACGGCAGATTGTAGACATACTCAACGCAAAGGGCTATCGAACCGTAAAGAATATGCCGTTTCGCTTGGGAAGTATATCCGCTATATTGGTAAATAAGAAATATATAGGTATTTATTCTTTCGATGATATTGAGATAAAAGACGGTATTCCTGCTATTATAGATGAGGAACTGTTCTATAAGGTGCAGGATATGCTAAAAAAGAATAAGCGTAGCACAGGACGAATGAAAGCACCTATGCAATATTTATTGACAGGTAAATTGTTTTGTGGTCATTGTGGTAGTTCTATGGTGGGTGAAAGCGGAACGAGTCAAACAGGAACTATCTATAATTATTATAAATGTAGCGACCGCAAGAAAAAGGGTAACTGTCGCAAAATCAACGAACGGAAAGATTGGATAGAAAAATTGGTCGTATCTGAGACCGTTCAGAAAATTCTCCAACCCGATGTAATTGATACTATCGCTCAGAAAGTGGCAGAGTTAGCCGAAAAAGAGTTTAACGACCAAAGCCGATTACTTTCCTTGCGAGAGGACTTAAAAGCCGTACAGACAGCCATACGCAATCTCCTACGACTTGTAGAGCAAGGCATTGATACGGAGGATGTCGGAGATAGACTTCTCGACTTAAACGCACAAAAAGCAGACCTCCAAAAGCAAATATCCAAAGAGGAAAATAAAAAGCCGATGTTGAGCAAAGATAGGATTGCCTTTTGGCTTACCAACTTTGTCAACAACGGCAATATTGAGGATGTGGGGTATCAACAGCGGATAATTGATACTCTCGTACACCGAGTATTTGTATTCGATACAGACGATGGCGGTAGAAAAATCGTTATCACCTACAATACAAGCAATAATATTAAATCGACCGTAACATTATCCGATATACAGCCTTATGCAAAAAGTTCGGATATTAAGAGTTCCGCTCGACCA
>CAYSYK010000014.1:0-39378 GCA_964435375.1 uncultured Oscillospiraceae bacterium
GGTGGGCCTTCAGGGATTCGAACCCGGGACGATCCGGTTATGAGCCGGAGGCTCTGACCAACTGAGCTAAAGGCCCATAATACTTCGGGTGTCTGCGCATCACCGCAAGCTGTATTGTATCATCGAAACGCCGTTCTGTCAAGCATAAAAATCCAAAATCCGCGCGCGACGGCGCGACAAGTTTATCCTTGCAATTTCCCCCGATTTTGCTATAATAGCACTCAGAAAGGCTGGGATGCAGTTTGAACGCATGGAAGCATTTTGTCACCATCACCCACCATCGCCATCTGGTGTGCAAGGGGTGTTTCAAAGTCGGACTTTATTGGCAGGGATTGACGCACGACCTGTCGAAATACAGCCCGACCGAATTTCGCGTCGGCGCAAAATTCTATCAGGGAACGTGCAGCCCCAATGCCGCAGAGCGCAAAGAAAAGGGCTACAGCGAGGCGTGGATGCATCACAAAGGGCGCAACCGCCACCACTGGGAATACTGGACGGACATGGATATGTCCACGGGAAAATACGTTTCCGTTCCCATGCCGCGCAAATACCTCGCCGAGATGGTCATGGACAGGATCGCCGCGTGCAAAACCTATCAGGGCGACAAATATACGGATGCGTCGGCACTGATCTATCTGGAAAACAGCCGCGAAAGGCATCTTCTGAACCCCGAAACCCGTCGGCAGCTAACCTACATTCTGACCGTGCTGAAAGAGCAGGGCGAAAAAGCAATGTATCACTATGTGAAAAATACGCTGCTCAAGGGAGAGCCCTTCCCTTGGGAGGAAACGGAGGATTGACCCATGGGCGCAACTTGGCTCGGCAATGCAGTATTTTATGAAATTTATCCGCAGTCGTTTTACGACAGCAACGGCGACGGCATCGGCGACCTGAACGGAATCACCGAAAAGCTGGACTACATAAAAAGCCTTGGATGCAACGCGCTCTGGCTCAATCCGATCTACGACTCCCCTTTTCAGGACGCGGGCTATGACGTGACCGACCACAAGAAAGTCGCCCCGCGCTACGGCACGGAAGCCGACCTCGTACGCCTGTTCGAAGCGGCGCACGCCATGGGCATCCACGTTCTGCTCGACCTCGTTCCCGGCCACACCAGCGAACGCCACCCCGATTTTCTGCGCAGCGCACAGGAAACGCCGAATGAAATGTCCGACCGCTATATCTGGACGGACAGCGCATTCTCCGGCGGGGACGGAATGGTCTTTATCGGCGGCGAACACCCGCGCGATGCGACCTATATCGTCAATTTCTTCAAGTGCCAGCCCGCGCTCAACTACGGCTATTACGAGCGGCACTGGTCGTGGCAGCAGAGCATGGATGCGCCCGCCGCGCTTGCCAATCGCGAGGCGATGAAAGACATCATGCGCCACTGGCTCGCCCTCGGATGCGACGGTTTCCGAGTGGACATGGCCGACTCGCTGGTGAAAAACGACGCGCCCGGAAAACCCGGCACCATGGAGGTCTGGAAAGACATTGCCGGCGCCATCCATGCGGAATATCCGCAGGCGGCACTGGTTTCCGAGTGGAACTGCCCGACCAGCGCGCTCAACTGCGGATTTGACATGGACTTTTTCCTCAACTGGGGCGGAAACGGCTACTCCGTACTCATGCGCGATTACGATGTCAAAGACGGCAAAATCGTCAACGACAACAGCTATTTCAAAGCATCCTCGACCCGCGACCCGCTCGATTTTCTCAACGATTACCTGCCCAAATACAAGCAGACGAAGCACGCCGGTATGTGGTGCATGATCACGGGCAACCACGATGTCAAGCGTCCGACGGCCAATCTGGACGATACGGAACGCCGGCTGGCCTATTCCATGATCCTGACGATGCCCGGCGCGCCGTTCCTCTACTACGGCGACGAAATCGGAATGCGCTATCAATTCCTGCCGACCAAAGAGGGCGGCTATCACCGCACCGGCTCGCGCACGCCGATGCAGTGGGACGGAAGCGAAAACCTCGGATTTTCCAAAGCGCCCGCGCACCTGCTCTATCTGCCCGTGGACGGCAGTGCCGACGCGCCGACCGTGGCGGCGCAGGACACGGATGCCGATTCGCTGCTCAACTATGTCCGCCGCGTCATCGCCCTGCGACAGAGTCATGATGCGCTGCAAAATCACAACAATTTTGCCCCCTATCACGCGGCGAAAAGCGATCGCCTGTTTGCCTACAAACGCGGCGACTATCTTCTGATTATCAACCCCGATACCGCGCCGTGCACGCTGGTGCTCGACGGGGCATACACGGTCATTTTTGAAATGAACGGAGCGAAAATCGACACCGATGTCGTCCATGTCGGCGCGCAGAGCTTCACCGTGCTACAGCCGAACGTTTGAGTTTTGTCCGCGAGGGGAAGTTTCCCCCCGCGGATTTTTGCGCGAATACGAAAAAAGGTATTGACTTTTTGAAAAAATTGCGTATAATAACTTTGTTGTTCGCAACATAGAGGATTAGTGTAACGGTAGCACACCGGACTCTGACTCCGTTCGCGGGGGTTCGAATCCCTCATCCTCTGCCAAAAAGAAAAGTCGCGTGCGTAAGCAAGCGACTTTTCTTTTTGTGCTCTTCTCTCTTCACTTTCCTTTGGTGCGCAGATCCCTCGACTCGCATTCGCTCGCTCGGGATGACATACGGGTAAGTGCAGTGCACGAAATAGCGGAATTTTTGTTTGCATTATACAAAATATCTGTTATAATGATTGGTAGAAACAAACAGAGGTGAACCTTTATGAAATTCGATGTCATTGTTGTCGGCGCGGGTCCCGGCGGAATTTTCGCCGCCTACGAGCTGATGCTGAAAAAGCCCGAGCTGAACGTCGCCGTTTTTGAGTCCGGTCATCCGCTCAGCCGCCGTCACTGCCCGATCGACGGCAACAAGATCAAAAGCTGTATCAACTGCAAAAGCTGCAGCATTATGAGCGGTTTCGGAGGCGCGGGCGCATTTTCAGACGGAAAATACAACATCACCAACGATTTCGGCGGCACACTCTACGAGCGCATCGGCAAGAAAAAAGCGCTCGAACTGATGCAGTACGTCGACACGATCAACCTGCAGCACGGCGGCGAGGGAACGAAACTCTATTCCACGGCCGGCACGCGCTTCAAGACCCTCTGCATCCAGAACGACCTGCACCTGCTTGATGCCTCCGTGCGCCACCTCGGGACGGACATCAACTACATCGTGCTGGAAAACCTGTATCAGGAGCTGAAAGACAAGGTTCATTTCTTTTTCGACACGCCGGTGCAAAGTCTGCGCGCCGTGCCGCAGGGCTATCAGGTTGTCTGTAAGGATGCCGTCTATGAATGCGACCGGTGCATCGTTTCCGTCGGCCGCAGCGGCAGCAAATGGATGGAAACCACCTGCAAGGATCTGGACATCCCCACCCGCTCCAACCGCGTCGACATCGGCGTGCGCGTGGAGTTGCCCGCCGCGGTCTTCGCCCACCTGACGGACGAGCTGTACGAAAGCAAGATCGTCTACCGCACCGCGCAGTACGGCGACCGCGTGCGCACTTTCTGCATGAATCCCAAGGGTGCCGTGGTGACGGAAAACACCAACGGCATCATCACCGTCAACGGGCACAGCTACGAAGACCCCTCCCGCCAGACGCAAAATACCAATTTCGCACTGCTGGTGGCAAAGCATTTTTCAGAGCCGTTCAAAGATTCCAACGGCTATGGCGAGTCCATTGCCCGCCTGAGCAATATGCTCGGCGGCGGTGTCATCGTCCAGCGCTTCGGTGACCTGATCCGCGGCCGCCGTTCGACTCCCGCCCGCATTGAAGACGCGTTCATCACCCCGACGCTCGATGCCACACCGGGCGATCTGAGTCTGGTTTTGCCCAAACGGATACTCGACGGCATCATCGAAATGATCTACGCGCTGGACAAGGTCGCCCCCGGCACGGCAAACGAGGATACCCTGCTCTACGGCGTGGAAGTGAAGTTTTACAACATGGAAGTCGAGGTCAACGAACATCTGGAAAGCCGCTACCCCGGCCTGTACATCATCGGCGACGGCAGCGGCATCACGCATTCTCTGTCGCACGCCTCGGCCAGCGGCGTGTTCGTTGCAAGAGAAATCGCCGAAAAATCCCGCTAAATGTAAAAACGGCCTCCACCGAGGCCGTTTTTTCATGCAAAATGCATCGTGAAAAATGCAAAATTTCCGCCGCCAATGGCAGTGCCGGATGAGTTCGCGCCGCAGGCGCAATAAGCCCTCTCCTCGAGGAGAATCCTCGGGTACGTAGATTCCTCGACCCGATCATGCTCGCTCGGGATGACATAGCGGTAGGTTCCGTGCAAAGGGAACGGATTGCCACGGCGCTTTGCGCCTCGCAATGACCAAAGGGAACGGTGCGCCGTCTTACGGTATCAGGCGACTGCGTTCCAGTGCAGGGCGCAGTGCCAAATACAGCACCGTCGCGGCGACCACCGCGATCACGGCATTGACCAGCGTCGTCACCGCGCCGAGCTTAACCCAGATGCTTGCCGCATCCTGCGGGATGCCCAGCACATAGGACTTGTAAAAATAGCCCACGATGGGGTCTGCGACGACATTAAACGCCATGCCCGCCGCACAGGATACCGCCGTTGCGATCGGCAGTGGTGCTCTGCGCGCCTCTTTTCCCCGACCGATGCGGAAAATGCCGTGCGCAACCGCGCCCGCGATCAGGCCGATGCCCAGCTTCATCAAAAACGTCTTGGGTGCGGAGGTTGCATAGCCGCTCGTCAAGTCGGCGATCGACAACCCGACCGCGCCGGCCATACCACCCCAAAGTCCGCCCAAAAACAGCGCACCGAGCACGACAAAGACGTTGCCCAAATGGAATGCCGATTTTTCCGTCCCAATGGGAATGTCCACACGCAGGTAGGCAAATCCCACGTAGCACAGCGCCGCGAACATGGCCGCCATGGTCAGCTTGCGAATGTCCGTCTTGCGTTCCTTGCGCGCGAACGTCACGACGAACAGTACCGCGCCGACGATCAGCGCGATCAGACTCAGCGCGAAAGCCAGCTTGCCCGCCGCCGTCGCGTCGGCACAGACGGCATTTGCGCGCGTCAGAATGCTCAGCGCGAGGCCGATGATCGCCACGGCGGCAAAGGCAATTCGCGCGATCAGACGTTTTTGATTCACGAAAATCCCCCCAAGGATCTTTTTTCTCTATTATACCGCCGTCTGGCCATAAAACAAGTGCCAAAATGATTTTGTAAAATAAGGCCAGATAGGATTTCAAAACTTTCTGTTTACAGATGCCCCCTTTGTATGTTACAATAACAAAAGGAACAAGGAAACGGAGCAAATACAGATGGATTACATCGTTTTGGATATGGAATGGAATCAGCCGTGGCCCGGTTCGCCCTCGGCGAAAAAGGTGCTTCCCGTGGCGATTCGCGGCGAGATCATACAGATCGGTGCCGTCCGCGTGACCGCCGAGCAGCTCGTCACGGACGAATTTCAGGTGATGGTGCGACCGAAATACTATCGCCGCCTCAATCGCCGCGTCAGCAAGCTCACCGGCATTCGCGAGGAGCGCCTGCGCGAGGAGGGTATCGCCTTCCCCGATGCCATGGTGCAGTTTCGCGCATGGTGCGGCGAGGACTTCGTGTTTCTGACATGGGGCTTTGACGACATCGGCATTCTGCGCGAAAATCTTGAGCTTTTCGGTCTGGACACCGCATGGACGGAGCACTGGTACAATGCGCAGATGATCTTCAATGCGCAGACCGACGGTTCGACCGCCCAAAAAGCACTGAGCACGGCCATGGAGCTATTTGAAATTCAGCCCTCCCGCCCCGCGCACGACGCGCTGGGCGACGCGTATCACACCGCGCTGATCTGCGCCATGCTCGATCTGCCGCGGGGGATTCGCGAATACGGCACGGCACTGAAAAACCACGAAAACGGCTTCCACGGTGCGGAAATTCCCGGCTGCATCTGCCGCAGTGTCCACCGCGGCTACAGCGACAAGCTCTCCGCGCTGGCCGCCATGTCGGGCGAAGAAAATCTCTGCCCCGTCTGCGGCGGGAGAATGCTTGGCAGCCGCTGGTTTGCACAGCCCGGGCACCGCTATATGGATCTGGCGACCTGCCCCGAGCACGGGAAATTTCTCATCCGCATCCGAATGTCCGACCAGCCGGACGGCACGGTGCGCGTCAGCCGCTTGACCTACGAGGCGACCTCCGATGCCGCGGCGGCCTATGCGCGGCGCGCGGAAAAGGCCGACCCGGACGACGGCGCACAGCGTTCGCGCCGCCGCAGACGGCGTTCGCATCTCCCCTCCTCCGAAACCTGATAACAGCCCGCACTCCGTTTGGAGCGCGGGCTTTCGCTTTTCAAAGGCCACGCACTTGCACCGCGTCTCCCCGCCCCTCCGCCATTGCGAGATGCTTTGCGCCGTGGCAATCCGTTTCCCGCGCCCGTGGCGTGTGACTCTCCTTTCAAGGAAAGCCGGCAAAAATCCCTGATTTTTGCCGGAGATGGGAAAAACAATGCAAAATGCAAAATGCATTTGCATAAAAAACGGCCTCCGGAGAGGCCGTTTTGCTTATTTTTTGATGTCGCCGTCGGTGCAGTGGACGGTGTATGCGCCGGTACCGTAGTTCCAATTGCGGCCCTTTGAAATTGCATCCCACTGTGCTTTTGTTCCCGAGAACGTGATGCTCGTCAGGTTGCTGCAACCGGAGAACGCCCTATAGCCAATGTACGTCACGCTGCTAACGATACCGAGTTTACACCCCCTACTCCCCCCTGAACTCTTTGCACCGCTATTGCGTTAGTTTGGCATAACTAGAGTATCGCGCTTTTGCCCGTTTTTCAATCTTTAAAATTGCAAAATCCCCGCGCCGAGCGGCGCGGGGATACGTTTTGGAGATGGATTTTATTCCGGGGCGCGTTCGTCGCCGAAGAAGAACACCGCGACCGTTCCCGGCCCGCAGTGCGAGGCGATGCTCGTGCCGATGTCGAAAATCGGAATGTCGGTCAACGCGGGGAAACGCGCCTGCAACGCCTCGCGGAGCTTGCACGCGTCGTCTATGCAACGCGAATGGCAGATGCAGCATTTTCCCGCATATTGCGTGCCGCCCTGCGCGTGCGCCTGCATGGCGTCGACCGTGGTCGCGATGGCGTTTTTCTTGCCGCGCACCTTGCCGTAGGCAATGATTTTTCCGTCCGCGTCAAGGCGCATGATGGGGCAGATATTCAAAACGGTCGCAATCATGGCCGTCGGGCCGGACATTCTTCCGCTGCGGCGGAAGTGCTTCAGCTCGGTGGAGAAAAACTGGTGATGGACGTTTTTGCGATTGGCAACGATCCACTGCTCCACCTGCTCCATCGTCGCTCCGTTGTCTGCAAGGTCGGCGGCGCTCTCCACGAGCATACCGTAGCCGGACGAACTGCAGATCGAATCGACCACGAGGATCCTCCGCTCGGGATAGCGCGCACGCAGTTCCTCGGCCGCGGCAAGCGCATTGTGGTACGAGCCGGTCATGCCCGTGCCGAGCGTAATATGCAGCAGGTCGCCTTTTCGTAACTGTTTTTCGAAAAATTCCAGATAGCAGAACGTGTTGACCTGCGTCGTGGTCGGCATTTTGCCCGCGTCGAGCATTCTGTAAAAATTCGGCAACGCGTCGGGGTCGCGGAGCATATCGTCGACGTACTGCACGTCGTCAACGCTGTAGGTATAAAAAAGAACGGGAATGTCTCTGGCGCACACGCGGGAATAGGGCATATCCACGGTCGATTCGCAGGACAGAATGAAAGAACGGCTCATGTCGGGAAACTCCTTTTGCTGTTTCAAATCGCGGCGCTGTGCCGCCATGCACGCTTATCATACTGCCACCGTGGCCAAAAAGTAAACCGAAAGCGCGGAGATTGCACTCTCCCGTGCGGGAAAGGGTCGGTAGAGTCCGCGCTTTTCGGACTCTACCGCCGGTAGAATTTCCATTTTTGAGAACTTTTTCGTGCAAAATATACTGCGTTTTTCGGGATTCACAGGTTTTGTTCCAAGAAGTCCAAAAGCTGCCTCGCGTCCTTTTTCCCGAAGGAAACCGCCGTGTCGTTGACGATCAGGCACGGAACGCTCATCACGCGGTACTGCTCGCGCAGGCGCGGGAACAGGCGAATGTCGTACACCTGCGTCGAGATGTTCTCGTTTTTCGCCGCAAATTGTTGCGCCGCCTGTACCAGCCCCGGACACATTGAGCACGAGAGCGTAACGAGGATTTTCATATCCACGGGGCGCGTTATGGCCGCGAGGCGTTTTTCAATGTCCGCGTCCAGCCGCTGTCCCGCTCCCGCGGCGTTATACAATCCCAGCACAAAGGACGTAAACTCGTGCCCGCCCGGGATTCCGTGAAAGGCGATGCCCGTCGGCGAACCGTCGGCGCGGCATACGGCGACGCAGGGCGCGCTGTCGGCATCCGCGTCGTGCGCGGCGACCTCGACGTTCAATTTGTCCGTCATCGCGGTCAAATCCGCCACAAATTGCGCAAGCTCCGCCGAATGCGGCTGCGCATCGAGATAGAGTTTGAGCAGCAGCGGCCGCTCCATGGCCGCGAAAACCGAGTCCAGCTGCTGCCGCATTTCCCCGCCGAACGCGGACGTCTCCGCCCGTGTTTCCTGCGTCGGTTCCGATTTTTTCGGCGCGGTCGGATGCAAATGCGTTTTTTGCTGCATTTTCGCCGCATATTTTTCCAGCTCCGTTGCGGCCAATGCGCCGTCGGCCGTCGCCGTCACGACCTGCCGCAGTGGTTTGATACACACGTCTCCTGCGGCATACACGCCCTCCACATTGGTTTTTTGTGTGGCGTCCGTCACAATATACCCCTGCTCGTTCAGTGCCACCACGCCGCGCAGGCAGGCCGTGTCGGGCACGTAGCCGGCAAACACGAACACGCCGAAGGTGTCGGGGTTGCGGTATTGCGTCACCTCGCCGCTCGCCGTGTTGCGATAGCGCGCATAGGTAAGCCCTTGCTCCCCCGACACCTCCTCCAGAACGGTGTTGGTCAGCACGGTGATTTTCGGATGGTCTTTGACCTTCTGCGCGATGGATGCCGCGCAGGAAAAATCGTCCTTGCGCACGAGCACGGTCACGTGTGTGGCGAATTTCGTCAAAAACAGGCTCTCCTCCGCCGCCGCGTAGCCGCCGCCGACGACGAACAATTCCCTGCCCGTGAAAAATTCTCCGTCGCAGGTCGCGCAGTAGGCCACGCCTCTTCCGCGCCATTGCTCCTCGCCGACAAATCCGACCGTCCGCGGGCGCGCGCCCGTCGCCAGCACGATGCCGAAACAGCGTAGTTCCCCCTTGTCCGTCCGCACGACGCGGATATCTCCGGAGAGCTCAAAGCCGTTCGCCTCCGCCGTGAGAAACTCCGCGCCGAACGCCTGCGCCTGATCGCGCATGATCCGCGTCAGCTCGCTGCCGCTGATTTTCTCGATGCCCGGGTAGTTCACGACCTCGTCGGTGATGGCGATCTGACCGCCGAAGCTGCTTTTTTCCAAGACCAGCACGCGGTATTTCGCGCGCGCAAGATACAGCGCCGCCGTCAGCCCCGCGGGGCCTGCGCCGACGACGATCACGTCATACAGCCCCTCCATCAGAGCTGGCCGACCAGATCCAGACTCGGCTTGAGCGTCTGTTCGCCGGGCTTCCAGTTTGCGGGGCATACCTGATCGCCGTGCGCGTAGACGAACTGGCAAGCCTGCACCTTGCGCAGCAATTCCTCGGCGTTTCTGCCGACATTGCCCGCGCTGACCTCATAGCCCACGATTTTCCCCTCCGGATCGACGATGAACGTGCCGCGCTCGGCCAAACCATCCTGCTCGATGAGCACGCCGAAGTCCTTGCACAGGGCGTGCGTCGGGTCGGCCAGCATGGGATAGTTGATTTTGCGAATACGCTCGGATGCATCGTGCCACGCTTTGTGGACGAAATGCGTGTCGGTGGACACGGAATAGACCTCGCATCCGATTTCGCGGAAGCGATCGTATTTTTCCGCCAGTTCCTCCAGCTCCGTGGGGCAGACGAAGGTAAAATCCGCGGGATAGAAGAAAAAGACGCTCCACTTTCCGACAATATCCTCTTTCGACACGAATTTAAATTCGTTTTCGTGGAAAGCATAGGTGCGGAAATCGGAAACTTGTTTGTTGATCTGTGACATGATAGGCTCCTCCTTTTTTGTGATCGGGAGCAGTGTTCCCTTTCTTCGGTAAATAATTCGCCGCACGCGGGACATACTGAACGCGATAAGGAGTGGAAACATGAAACAAACCATGGATTACAGGCGCGGATTTGTGCCCTACGCGCTGGCGGCGTTTCTCATCGGCATCGTCGGCGGTTTTTCAACCGTCCTCGGCCCGGCGTTCGTCGCAGATCTGGGCATCGCTTACGGCAACACCACGTGGACGGCGCTGGCGCAAGCCATATCCACGGCGGCGTGCGCGCCCATTCTCGGGAAAATCGGCGACGCGATTGGGCGCAGGCGCACGCTGTTGCTCGGCATTGCCGTTTTCACGCTCGGAAATTTTCTGTCGGCTTTGGCCGGAACGTTGGAGGCCATGCTGCTCGCGCGCTTTGTCGTCGGACTTGGGACGGCGGCGATCAGCCCGGTCATTGTGTCGTATATCGCCACGCAGTTTCCGCCCGACCGCGCCGCGGGCGGTTTTTCGGCCTATATGCTCATTTCCAGCGCCGCCGTGATTTTCGGGCCGACGCTGGGCGGGCTGATCATCGCCGCGCACGGCTGGCGCGCGATGCTGTGGGTATGCGTCGCCGTCTGCGTGGCCGTATTCGTCCCCTGCCTGCTGACGGCGAAAAAAGATGCACGCGCACACGCGGCGTTGCAAAATTTCGATGTCGCGGGCGCGGTGCTCGTGCTGATTTTCTTTGGGCTGATGCTGTGTCTGCCCGCGTTCGGGCAGAATATCGGCTGGCATTCGACCGTTTTTCTCGCCGCACTGGCGGCAAGTGCCGTTTTCCTGATTCTGCTGGTCGCGGTGGAGCGAAAAGCTGCCATGCCCATCCTCCCGGGGCAGTTCATCCGCCGAAAAGCCTTTCTTCTGAGCGTTCTCGGCCTGTTTCTGACGCAGGGGCTTTTGCAGGCAAACATGACGAACGTCATCGTATTCGTCGGCTACACACAGCCGACGAATACCGCCGTTTCCGGCTACGCCATTTCGGTGATGTATCTGGGAATGTCACTCGGCGCGCTGTTTCTCGGCCCGCTGGCCGACCGTCTGGAGCCGAAACGTATCCTGCCGTGTTCCCTGCTGCTGACGCTCATCGGATGCGCGCTCATGCTTTTCTTCTCGGAATCGACGCCCTTGGTGCTTTTCATGCTCTCGCTCGGCGTTCTCGGGCTCGGTCTGGGCGGGAACGGGACGATTTTCATGAAAACTGCCCTGTCGGGGCTTCCCGCAGTGCAAGCAGGTGCCGGGTCGGGCAGCTACGCTCTGTTTCGGGATCTTGCCGCGCCGTTCGGCGTTGCCGTGTTCGTGCCGATGTTCACCAATCGGGTCAATGATCTGCTCGGAAACGGCCTGACCGAGGCGCAGGCGGCCGTTGGTTCGATTCGCAATCTGGCCGCCGTCGAGCCGGTTTGTGTACTGGCGGGCATCGTAAGCGCGCTTTTTCTGCCGAATATTCACAAAAAGGAGAATTTTCATGAGACTTCGCGATAAAATCGTACTCGTCACCGCCGCGACGCGCGGAATCGGCCTTGCCTGCGTCAAGGCATGCGCGCAGGAGGGCGCACGCGTCTATCTGGGCGCGCGAAACATGGCGCGCGCCGCACAGATTGCCGCCGACATTCCCGGCGTGCACTGCGTATACAACGACGCGACCAAGCCGGAAACCTTCGCCTCGATGGTCGAGTACGTCGTCGCCGACGCAGGGCGTCTGGACGTACTGGTCAACAATTTCGGCACATCCGACCCGCGCAGGGATCTGGATTTTTCGCACACCGACGTGGAGGTCTTTCTGGATACCGTGACGTGCAATCTGCGCAGTGTGTTTCTCGCGGGGCAGGCCGCCGTGCGGCATATGGGGCGCGGCGGGAGCATCGTCAACATTTCCTCCGTCGGCGGATGCGTGCCCGATGTTTCGCAGATTGCCTACGGCACGAGCAAGGCGGCCATCAACTATCTGACGAAGCTGATCGCGGTTCACGAGGCCGCAAAGGGCATCCGCTGCAACGCTGTCCTGCCCGGCATGACCGCAACGGAGGCCGTCGAAAGCCGTCTTTCCGCGGAATTTCGCGACCTGTTTCTGCGCCACATTCCGCTCGGGCGCATGGCCACACCCGAGGAAATCGCCGCCGCGGTCGTCTATTTTGCGTCGGACGAATCGGCCTACGCCACCGGGCAGATTCTCACGCTTTCGGGTGGGTTCGGTCTGGCCACGCCCCTTTACGGCGAACACGCCCGCGCCTCCGACCGCTGATACGGCCGCAAGCGCGGGATGCGGATTGCCACGGCACTTCGCGCCTCACAATGACATGGAGAAATTACAAACTATAAATTCCCCACTCAGGCCGAAATCGGAGATTTCGGCCTGCTCCCCCAAAGGGGGAGCCAAGGAACACACCATAATTTTTTCACTTTTCACTATGCATTATGCATTTCCGTGGGTGCGTAGATTCCTCGACTTGTGTGCGCTTGCTCGGAGTGACATAGCAGGAAGTGCGGTGCATAAAAAGCCTCCGGCGCGAGCGTCGGAGGCTTTTGGATTCTTTAATTACAGGTAATACGAGCAGGCGATCAGGAAACCGTGTTCGTCATCCAATTCGCCGATGATGTACTTGTTTCCGCGCTGTTTCGTCCATTCCGTCAGGAAATGGTAAAGCTGCTCATTGATCGGATACACACCGTCCTCATTGCAAAGCGCGCCATACTCCTTGAGCATGCTCGAGTAGTAATAGATCTCGTTGTGCATCGGCTCGATCTGGTAAGACAAAGCCAGATTCTCCGTGCCGGAGGCGGCATTGACCGTAATGAACGACGCGTCGCCGCCGAGGATCGGGTTGCCGTTGCACAGGTCGACCAGCAAAATCGGGCCGGTTTCGTCGCCGATGTGGTAGTAGCCGTCGCTGCACAGAACGGGCGTGATCTCCGCCGCTTTCGGGTAATCTCCCTCTTCGTATTGAATTTGGATCGGAATCAGCGTTTTCCCGGAAACATCGCCCAGCACGTCCGCGGCATTTTTCGCGTCCTTTTCCATCTCGACGGTAAACCGATCGGTGATAGCATAGTCCTGCCCGGCGATCAGGTCGCGCTCTCTTGTGACGGTGACCCGAATATCCAGCGGGTAGTCCGCGTCGCCGACGACGCGCACGCCGAACAGCCAGCTATTGCTGTATGTCCATGCGCCGGTGCTGTCTTGCAGGTATTTTTCCTGCATATTGAACTCGATGGACGGGGCGTTGCCCTCGTCTTTGATGTCCGCGCGCGGGGAAACGGACGCGGCCGTGGAGCTGAAGTGCCCCAAGAACAGCGTCACGCCCTCGGGAACGCCGGAAACGGTGATCTTGTAATGTCCGACGTGCTCGGGCAGGTACGGCGAAACGGAGAAATAGAACATCGAATCGTCGTGCCGCGTGCAGGTATAGTACTCGCTCGATCCTTCCTCAACGCCTTCGGCATCGTCCTTGCGCTTTTTGTCCAAGTGCATGGTGCCGGTCTCGCCGATGTACATCTGCTCCGGGTTGAATGCAGAATAAAGCTGTGCTTTTCCGCAGCTTTTGCAGACATAATTATCGTACTTGTGGTTGCACTTCTGCGTCAGCAGCAGGGTATAGTCATAGGCCGTGTCGGAGGTGCGGATGCTCGTTTCAAACGCATATCCGGACGGAATGCTGTCTTGCACGATCTCCACCCTGTAAAATCCCGGCTCGATCTCGCATGTCGCGTTGCCCAGCAGATCCGTCTTGATTTCGGCGCAAGCATCTCCGTTTTGCGTCAGCTTCAGCGAAACATTGGCCGCGGGCGTTTCATCGGGGAACAGCACCTGAAAGGTGTAGGTTTCCTTATGCGGGGGTGCGGTTGTCGTCGGTTCGGGAGCGACGGTGGTCGTGGTATTTTCCGTGCCCTGCGCGGGATCGCAGGCGGCCAAGCCGCCCACGATCGTACCGAGCACCAGAAGGACTGCCAGAATTTTTTTCGTCATCTTCATAGCAAACTCCGTTCTTTCTTCCTGCGGTCGGGTATTATTCGGCGTTCTTTGTCAGCTCCAGCGTATACTCGAACACATCGGCACTGGTTTTGAAGGCATCGTTGTCGAAGCTGTAGCCTTCGGGAATCGTTTCGGCATCAATGTGGATGTCGTAGACGCCGTATTCGGTGATATAGTCGTAGGTGACTTTTCCGGCGGCATCCGTCGCCATCGGCAGCAGGCAGAAGTCTGCGCCCTTGCACACGTTCACCTGTACGTCCGCGACCGGCTCTTTGGTATCCGCGAGGACGACCGTGAAATAATAGGCGATCACTTCCGCTTTCGTGGTCGTGGGTGCGGCCGTGGTGTCGGTGGAGCTTTCGCCGTCATTGGGCGTGCAGGCGGCAAATCCGACGGCGATCAGGCAAAGTGCCATAACCATGGCAATCATTTTTGTGAAGTTTTTCATGGGATTTCTTCCTTTCTTTTCCGTGCGATCAGACGTGACGGCAGAAGCAGGCGAACATCATCCACTGATCTTCCACCGCAACATAGCTCGGGCCGGTCGCAGTGCCGACGTTGTTGGTCAGGCCGTACATCATCATCAGGCAGTCAAGGATCTCCGCCAGACGCTTATCCGCTTTCACGAAGCCGTACATGGGGTCGTCCTTGTCCATGGCCAAAGCCTGCCGCAGATATTCTTCCATTTCGGGCTGGCAGTTGCCGAATTTCTTCATATACTCGAAGCGCTTATCGGAAAGGACGTCCTTACGCGAGCTGAAGTCGAACGCACCGGGGAGAATGTCCTCCGCTTTCGTAGCATCGTAGGTGTAGTAGCCGTCGCGGATGTATTTCTCCAGCGTGCAGTAATCGTCCACCCAGTGCAGATAGCCAACGCCCTCTGCCTTGGACACGCCCAAGAAATCGACGTAGAGATAGCCCGTGTCGCTCATATCAAGGACGGGTTCGCCGTTTGCGTCATAGTACAGGACCTGACGGTAATAGCCGTCCTCATCCAGCTCGGCCTCAATGCCGTAGTTGCGGTAGATGATGGTCGTGACGAAGTCCTCCGTCGTCGTCCATGCATCGGTGCAGACGGTCACAACGTCCATCTTGTCGCCGACATACTCGATCATGAAGTCGAACTGGCCAAGCTGATCGACCGGGTCAAAGCCGACGGCGATGTAGTAGGTCTTGCCGGCTTCGAGCGTTCTCCAGATTTGGAAGTGGTCGCCCTTCTTGTCGGAAATCTGGCTGTCGCCCCAGTCAAGCTCGTTGCCCTCGTCGTCAAACAACCATGCGATCGTGTCGATCTGGCCGGAGGTATCGGAGGTAGTTGCGCCCTCGGAAACGGAATAGAAGGTGTACACACCGGTTCTGTTCGGGACGAATCGGAAGTAGTGGCCTCTGGGCACGAACACGCGGTTGACGTTGACGTGGTTGCGGCCTTCCTGCGCCTCAAATGCGCTCAGCTCGTCGAGTCCCTGACGGACATCCGTCACGTGGCAAATGCCGTCGCCCTCGCCGTAATGCTGGAAGTAGCAGCACATCTCCAGCCATTCCAGCGCGTGATTCTTACCGTTGCCGACGTTGGAGACCACGAGATCCAGAAGCTGTGCCAATTTGGCATCGATGGGCGTGTAGCCCAACTCGCTGTAGCCCTCCATCCAGACATAGCTGCGGACGTTGATGGCATCGAACTGGGTATAGTAGTTGATATTGTCGATGGTCAGATAGCCAACCGCGCCCAATTCACTCAGCGCGTTGGGCGACCATGCCGTCGGGCCGGTCAGTTTGGTCAGCAGCAGCGGACCGTTTTCCGTGCCGACGTGATAGAATCCGTCGTTTTCGTTAAAGACCACGTCGATATAGTGCTTATAGCTCGTGGTCATCGACGCGGCTTCTTCGTCGGTCGGGACACCGTAGGCGGCGGCTCTGTAAATATCGACGGATGCGCCCTCTGCGATTACATCTTTCACATCCAGCAGTCGCACATTCGTGACATAGACATATTCCTTGCCCGGATCCATGAAATCGCGGCTGTCGCTCTCGTCTTTGGTGTAGGCGAGGGAGATTTTGTGCGTTCCGGCTTCTGCGCCGACATAGGCATAGCACGTCACCCAGCCGCCTTTCGGGCTGACCATCTTCTGCATGATGTGATCGTCGACATAGACGGCGAACATATCATAAATCGTCGTGCCGTAGGTATCGTATTCGATGGAATACTTGAAATCGAAGGCCAGCACCTGTCCTTCTTTGATTTCCGTCTCGAAATTGATCAAGGCGGAGGTGTACGGCTTTTCATCGCCGTAGTTGGACGGCTCGATCACCTTTTTCCCGTCCGCTTCGCCGATCACCCACGGCCAGACGGTTTCCGACTCGGAGGGGGTGTAGGTCGTGGTGAACTTGCTGCCGTCGCCGTTCTGGCCGTTGATGGCAGCTTCGATGTCCGCCGAGGCGGGCATATCCACGTCGGGCTTGAGGGTGTCGTTGTCATCCGGCTCTTGGTAGCCGGACGAGCCGTTCTGGACATAGTCATCGGAGATATACCATGCAAACTCGGCTTTCCATGCATCGGCATTCGGGTCGCCGCCGGTGATGCACTGCGTGATCACGCCGTAGCGATCAACGAAGATCGTCGTGGGGTTGACCGCGGCGCCCGCCATTTTCGTGAAGCGGCGGAACATGCCGACATCCTTGACCATGTCGAAGGTATAGCCGTTTTCCGACTGGAATTCCTGAATGACTTCCAGAGAATCCGTCGTGCTCAGGGCGACGAAGGCAACGTCGTCGCTGTACTGTTCGTACGCCTGCTGGATCGCGGGGAACTCCGCGCGGCAGGGCGAGCAGTTTCTGTACCAGAAGTTGAGCACGACCAGTTTTTTGGTTTCAAGCAGCTCGGAGAGCTTGACTTCCTTGCCGTCTTTGACGTATGCAAAATCGTACATCACGTCGCCGATGGCGTAGCTGTCCGGCTGATTCGGATACTGATCGGTGATCAGCTCCGTTTTGGCGACGACCTCTACGAGGCCGCCCTGTTCCGTCGTTGTGACGTCCTGCGCGGTGTAGCCGGCTTTCAGGCCTTCCACCTTGACGGTGTACTTTGCCGGGTACAGCCATGCCTGATATTCGCCCTTGTCGTTGGTTTTTCCCGTGGCGGTTTCAATGCCCTGCATATCGAGCAGCTTGACCGTCACGTCGGACAGGAGCATTCCGCCCTCGCCTTTCACGGTGATCGTGTACAGCAGCGTGCCGTCCGCCCCGGTCGCATCATTGTTCGGAGCTTTGGTGCCCGTGGTGTCGGATTCATCGTTACAGCCGGTCAAGATCATGGGCAAAAGCATCGCCAGCACAAGCAGCAACACAGTCAGGCGCCGGGTAATTAAGCTTTTTTTCATGTGCGATTATCCTTTCTGATTTTCACAGTTTCATTCCGGAATGCGTTTACAGCCGTTCCATGGTCATGGAAGGCGTTTCTCCGGCGACACTGTAATCAATGGTCGCCTGCCACAGTTGTCCGTCAACGGAGATCTGTGCAATTGCGATGCAGCCCTTTTCGTCAATGGAGATGCAGGTGTAGTCGTAGGTTTTGCCGTCGGAGGTCGTGACCTTGCCGAAGCCGTCGAAGGAATAGGTGATTCCGTTGTCGTCGCAGGCATCCATGCCGTACAGGCGGTCGCCCTTTTCGACGAGGAAGGCTTTCGTGCCGTCGGCGTTGACGAACGCCCACTTCGTGTCGACCGAGCAGAAGTTCAGGCGATAGAACTGTGCCTCGCCGGTGGTGCTGCTGATCGTCCACATGATCCACTCGCCCTTGTCGTTTCTGTCATAGCCGAAGGCGGTCGTGGGATAGAATTCCTTGTAGGCCAAAGAGCCTGCCTCCGCCAGCGCGACGACCTGACTGGGACGGCCGGAATCGGCCATGCCGTCAAACTTGTATGCGCCGCCGAGGGCGTTTTCCCATGTGCCGAGCATTTCGTCGGGGATCGCGCAGTCGATCTGGTCGCCGTAGAGGTACCAGTCTTTGTACTGCGAAATGACCAGACTCTTCTCGCCCACGGGGATCACGTAGAAGACCGTGCTGTATCCGGGGAACCGGAACGAGAGCAAGCCGTCCTCGCCCATCTGCATCGTGACTCTGCGGCCGTTGACCATGGCGTTGACGCGGCCGTCAAGATCCATGGTGCCGATCGTCATCTGTGCGTCGGGAGAGTTGGACAGCGCCCAAATGCGGGAAATCGCGAGTCGGATGCGCAGAGAAACGGACTTCTCGCCGTCCAGATTCAGCTTGTACTCGCGCTCGATCTCGTCGATCGTGATGCTGCCAACGCGCTTGCCGTCGCGATAAAGGATCAGCTCGTCGCCGTTAAGCGCGTAGGTATACTGCGCTTCGCCGTTTACATACATCGTGCCTTGTCCGGAGAGGGTGTCTCTGCCGTCGAAGGTGTAGATATTGTCTTTTCCGTCCGTCAGCGTCTGATCGCCGAACGCATCCTTGCGATGGTAGAGCGCGATCTGTCCGTCGCCGTAGGTCAGCGTGATGGTGCCGTCCTCTTCATTGTAAGACAGTGCGTAGTTGACGCCGTTGTAGCTGAACGAGCCGTTGAGCGTGCCCTCCGTCAGCTTATAGGGGACTTCGCCCTTGCCGATGGTCAGGCGGCCGTTGTCGTAACTGCCGTTGCCGTTGAAGTTCAGCGTGGGCATACCGTCGATTTCGCCGATCCACTCGCCTTTGTAATCATCCACGACCGTCATCCAAACGTTGGACATGAACGTGCCCATGGAGCCGACATAGATCGTCGCGTTGAATTTGTTCGCGGCGGGTACGAAATCCAGATAACCGAAAATTTCTTCGCCATAGTACAGGCAAATGCGGTCGCTGTACAGCTCGTCAATGGCGTAGATCAGGTCATAGCCCTCGATGAGGCCCTCTTCATAGAGGTACTCGATGCGGGCATTGCCATAGCCGTCCGCGGTGATACCGCCGAGCGTCAGCGTCATGCCGTAGTCGCCGTAGAGCCAAGTGCCGATGTGGCCGCCGTCGCGATGGCAGGTAAAGGTATTGCCGTTGCGGGTGATTGTCAGCACGCCGTCGATGATCTCGGCCGTCGCGTTCAGGTCGCCGCTGAGGGTCATTTTGCCGTCCTTGTCGACGGTGTACGTGCCGTATTTGGCCGTCTGCTTGTTGACGGCGTTGCCGTCGGCATTGTAGCCGTAGTAGCGGTAGCTCCAGTTTCCTGCGCCGTCGAAGGTGTAGACCTTGTTGGCCATGGAATCGACGTGCCAGCTACCGACGAATGCGTCGAGTGCATTGAGGGTCTTGCCGTCGAGCGTCAGGCTGTCGTCGTTGACCGTGCCGGTGTAGGTAACGCCGTTGATGGTCACGGTCAGCTTGTCGCCCTCGCGCCGGTAGGTCAGCTCTTCCAGATCTGTCAGCGTTTCATACACGCCGGTTCCGTCCGAATAGAAGCTGTACATCGCGCCGCCGGACGTGTAGCTGCCGAGCAGTGCATTTTTCAGCGGGCTTGCCACGAGCGGTGCGCGCTCGGTGAAGTAAGCGATGGTGCTGTAACCGTCGTCGGAGTCGTGTGCGCCGCCGACGATGTAGAGCGTGCCGTCGTCACCGATGGTCGCGAGGAAGTTATAGAACTGATAGTTGAGCAGTTCCAGTTCATCGGAAGAATAGCGGCCGAAACGTGCCTCTTCAAAAAGAATGGTTTCTCCGTCGTAGATATAGCCGCAGTAGTTGGTCTGTCCGGCATCGTCATAGCTGCACAGGCCGTCTTTGTCCAGCGTCAGCAGGACGGTCGCACCCGTGGCGACTTTCACCTCGTACGTGCCGATCACGTTTGCCACGTCCGCGGTGGCGGCATAGATCGTCATGTCATGGCTGGGAACGAATCCCGCGGGGATCGGGAGCGTGTATTCGGCATCGAAGAAGTAGCCGTAGGAAATGCGGGTGCTTCCCTCCTCCGCCGTCATACGCGCCGGGATGGCGGCCATGCCGCTGTCGTCCACGTAGCGATACCAGAAGTGCATCGGCATATACAGCGACAGCTCCACTTCGCGCTCCGTGCCGTCGATGACGAATTTCAATGTGAAGGCGAAATCCTCGTCCTCGTCATCAAGGTTGACCACGGGGTTGCCGTCCTCGTCGAACGTCCAGTCCAGCTCCTGCCAGTGCAGCACGTCGAACACGTCCTGCTCCGGGTCGAAGCCGCCACCGACGCGGTAGCAATTGTGCACCTGCGTGGTGCGGTAGCCGTAGTCAAATTCGCCCGGTTCTCCGGCAAAGCCCAGAATATCACCGGAAACCTGATATTTTCCGCCCAACTGCGCCACGGCCTGAACGGTCGACGACGTGTAGCAGCCGGAAATGATGCTGCCCGGGTCGGCATAGCCGACCACACCGCCCGCATAGGCGTAGCAGAAATCTTCGGTGTTGACCTTATCGGTCGAGTTGGTCTGTGCGGAGACCGTGCCCGTGGAATAGGAATTGACCACGGAGGTGCCCGCCGCCATATAGCCCACCAGACCGCCCGAGCGCATTGCGCCGTAGACGTCGCCGTAGGCATAGCAGTTGTTCATGGAGGCCGCAACATGGCCGGTAGACTCCGAAAGGTAGCCGACCAGACCGCCCGCGGCGTAAATCAGGCCGCTGTTGCAGTTGACATCCACATCCGTCATGCAGTAGGACACGGAAGAATAGTAGGCGTAGGAATCATAGTCCATTGCCTGCTGGATACCCACAAGGCCGCCGACATAGGAGAAGCTGTTGGAGTCGCCGTAAGCGGTGACCGTTCCGTTTTTCGCGGAGCACAGCCAGATCGTGCCGCCCATGTTGTATCCGACCAAGGAGCCGACAAACGAGCCTTGGCCGAGCACGGAGCTTTTGACGGTAAAGTCGCTCAGGTGCAGATCCATGATGCTGCCGCCGCCACCGCCCGTGACATCCGCTTGCAACACGCCGAACAGGCCGACATACTGTGTCGCAGTCGTTTCGATGGTAAAATTGGAGATGGTGTAGCCGTTGCCGTTGAAAGAGCCGGCAAATACGGCCGCATCCGAGCTTCCGTCGCCGATGACGGCCAGTTGCGTGCCCGCGCAGTCGAGGTCGCGCTCAAGGCTGTAATACGCGTAAACATAGGCCTGTTCACCGGCATTGACCCGCTCGGCAATGTAGACCAGATCCGCAGGCAGTGAGATCAGGTAGGGGTCGTCCTCCGTGCCGGTTCCCGTGATGGAGGTGCCTTTCATGGTCAGTCCGCGCACGGTAATGACCGTATCGGCCTGTACGGTGAAAGAATACATTCCCTGCTCGTTCGGGGTGAGCAGTTCTTCCCCGGCATAGACCTCGGGCGTACCCTCGTAAAAATCGGAAACCTTCATCGTGAAATTGATGACCGTTCCGGCCTCGATTCTCTGGTTGAGCGTCAGATTGCTCTGGAGGATCACCGACGGTGTATCCTCGAAAGTAACCAGATACTCGGTTTTCGGTTCCGGTGCTCCGGTCGTCGTGCCTGCCGTGCTTTCCGGCGTGTCATTGCAAGCCGTCAGCGCCAGCATGGTCAGCAGGCAGATAATGGTAATAATCAGTAATTTTCTTTTCATAGTGTGTATGCAACCATACCTTTCTCAAAGGTTTCGGATTTCGCGCAAAACGAGCTCCGAAAATCGGTTTTGGGACTGTCAATGCAGCCAAACGTAGGCCAGACCATACAGCAAAAGCATCACCAGTGCCGCGCACCCGATCGTCGGCAAGGCCGACAGAAGTGCCGCGCGGATCAACGCGCGCTGCTCTTTTTTCGAGAGCGTGGGGAGTTTGTCCTCCCCTGCCGCGTCTTTTTTTGGGTCATACCATGGCATTCCGTCCACGTTCATGTCCGCGAATGTGGTCTGTGTATCAAGCTCGTCCGTTCGCTCGAGCTTCGGTTGTTTTTCTTTTTTCTTCATGTGCTTCGTGCCGCTTTCGGCTGACTTTATGCGTTTTCTTCATCGTACAGATGGCAGGCGCAATAGTGTCCCGGCTCGATCTGCCGATATTCCGGCGGAACTTCCTTGCAAATCTCCATGCAGTGATTGCAGCGGGTATGGAATTTGCATCCCTTGGGCGGATTGACGGGGGAAGGAATGCTTCCCTGCAGCACGATCCGCTCTTTTTTGACGTGAATGTCCGGCACGGGAACGGCCGAGAACAGCGCCTTGGTGTACGGGTGCAGTGCGTTTTCGAAAATGCGCTCCTTGGAACCGTATTCCACCAAGCTGCCCAGATACATAACGCCGACATTGTCGGAAATGTGCTTGACCACGGAAAGGTCGTGGGAAATGAAGATGTAGGTCAGTCCCAGTTCCTTTTGCAGGTCGCGCAACATATTGATGACCTGTGCCTGAATGGACACGTCCAATGCCGACACCGGCTCGTCACAGACCACCAGATCCGGTTTCAGTGCCAATGCGCGGGCGATGCAGATTCTCTGGCGCTGGCCGCCGGAGAACTCGTGCGGGTAACGCTCATAGTAGTGCGGCTGCAATCCGCACATTTTCATAACATCCAGAACATATTCCCGATAATGTGCCTTATCGACCATGCCGTGCTCCAGCGCGGCCTCGCCGATGATCTCGCCCACCGTCAGGCGGGGGGAAAGGCTGGCGTAGGGGTCTTGGAAAATCATCTGCATCTGCGGGCGCAGCTTGTCGAACTCGTGGTCGGACAGTTTGGTGACATCCTGTCCTTTGAAATAGACCTCGCCGCCCGTAACGGGATACAAGCGCAGCAGCGTGCGTCCCATTGTCGTCTTGCCGCAGCCGGATTCGCCGACGATGCCCAGCGTTTCGCCCTTGCGGACGGTAAACGACACGCCGTCAACCGCTTTGAGCGATTGCAGAACTTTTCCGAAGATGTTGGTCTTGACGGGGAAATATTCCTTCAGGCCGCGCACGTCCAGAAGCACATCGTCGAGCGGAATTTCCTGCGGAGCGGCGGTTGTTTGATTCACTTTTTCGGACATACCGTTACTCCTTTCCGTCCTGCTTATACAGATAGCAGGAAACCATGTGCGTCGGGCTGACCTGAACCAGCTGCGGATATTCGCCGGCGCACTGCTTCATGCAGCGGTCGCAACGATCGCGGAAGTAGCAGTAGTTCGGCATATTGATGGGGTTGGGAACAAATCCGGGGATGCAGTAAAGCTCGTCGACATCGTTGTTGACCGAGGGCTTGCTCTTTTGCAGGCCGATGGTGTACGGATGCAGGGGATGGTCGAAGATCTCTTCGGTCGTGCCCATTTCGATAACGCGACCGGCGTACATGACCACGACATAATCGGCCATCTCCGCCACGACACCCAGATCGTGCGTGACGAGCATGATGGAGCTGTTCTGCTTTTCCTTGATCTGCCGGAGCAAGTCGAGAATCTGTGCCTGAATGGTCACGTCCAGCGCGGTGGTCGGTTCGTCGGCCACGATCAGCTTGGGATTGCAGATCAGCGCCATGGCGATCATTACTCTCTGGCGCATACCGCCGGACAGCTCATGCGGATATTTTTTGTAGGTTGCTTCGGGGTCGGCAATGCCGACCTGCGTGAGCATTTCGATGCTGCGCGCTTTCGCGTCCGCCTTGGAAATACCCTCGATGTGCAGCAGCGCGACCTCGTCGAGCTGATTGCCGACCGTAAAGACGGGATTGAGCGAGGTCATCGGCTCCTGAAAAATCATGGCGATTTCGCGGCCGCGGATGTTCTGCATATCGCTCAGGGGCATTTTCGCAATGTCGAATACTTTTTCTTCTTTCTCGTAGCAAATGCCGCCCAGCTCGTCGCGCATCGGTGCGCCGGTGCGCGGGTCGATCACGGGGATCTTCTTCCCTGCCGCGTCGCGGCGGAAAGCGTTGGTGCGGAAGCGGATGGAGCCGTCAACAATCTGGCCCGTCGGGCCGTTGATGAGTTGCATCAGCGACATGGACGTCACGCTCTTGCCGCAGCCGGACTCGCCGACGACGCCGACGGTCGCCCCTTCGGGGATGCTGAAGCTGACGCCGTTTACCGCGCGCACCGTTCCCGCATCGGTATAGAAGAACGTATGCAGATTTTCAAATTCCACCAAATTGGCGGGGTCTTTCATGACGGTGGTATAATCCGCCTCCGTCACTTTTTCTTTCTTTTTCAGGTTGTATCTGCGATAAGCCTCTTTGTTCTCGCGGGCAATGCGTTTGGACTCGTCGCGGGAGATATAATGCGAATTTTTTTCTGCCATTTTTCTCACCTCTTCGACTTCGGGTCAAATGCATCACGCAAGCCGTCGCCGATAAAGTTAAAGGCCAAAATCGCCAGCGTAATACAGATTCCGGGCGGGATCCAGTAATTGAGTTTGCCCATGTACTCGGTCTTTGCCGCATAGTTGATCAGCGTGCCCCATGTGGACGAGCCGAGCGGCGCACCCAAGTTCAGATAGCCCAGCGTTGCCTCCGTCAGAATGACCGAGCCGAGGCCGAGGGTCATGGTCACGATCAGTTGCGGTAGGACGTTGGGGAGCAGGTGCTTGAAAATCTTTCTGCTCGTGGACAGGCCGGAGCATTTTGCCGCCAGCATGAACTCCTGTTCACGCAGCGACAGGATCTGGCCTCTGACCAAACGTGCCGTGCCCGCCCAGCCGATCAGGCACATCGCGCCCATCATCAGATACAGGCGTTCCATGCCCGTCCAGCCCATACTTTCGAAGAATGCCGACAAGATCAGCATGATCGGAAGGGTCGGGATGCAGTAGAGAATATCGACGATACGCATGATGATCTGGTCGATCCATTTTCCGAAATAGCCGGCCAAGCCGCCCAAGACAACGCCGATCAGCGTTTCAAGCAGCACGACCATCAGGCCGATGGTCAGCGACACGCGGCCACCGTACATTAGGCGGGTGAACAGGTCGCGGCCGTCGGGGTCGGTGCCGATCCAGTGCTCCCAGCTACCGGGCGCATCGCCGTTGTTGACCGTGGTATAGCGGGTAATGTCGTAGGCGGTGTAGCTCTCGCCGTCGATCGTATAGTTGATCTCCAGATGCTCCACCCTGTCCTGCGGAGTATTATCTCTGTCCGTGTCGCTCCACGGGGAGAGGAGCGGGCCGATGAACGAGAAGATGCACAGGCCGATGAGGATGCACAGACCCAGCATCGACAGCTTGGAGCGAAAGAACCGCTTGAGCACCGTCATCGTCGGGGAGAGCACCTTCACGCGGTCGGTCAGGTTTTCGCCGTGCAGGTCTTCCGTTTCGTTCACGTGTTCGGTTCGGAGGTCTTTCTTTTCTTCAGACATATTCTGTGCACCTCCTTACGACAGTTTGACGCGCGGGTCGACCACGGCGTACATCAGGTCGGACAGCAGTATGCCCAAAACCGTCAGCACGGCAATGAACATATTGTAGCCCATGACAAGTGGGATATCGCCTGCGGTCAATGCTTTGTACGCGACATTGCCGATGCCGGGCAGGTCGAAGATCTGCTCGGTGATCATCGCGCCGCCGAACAGGCTCGGCAGAGTGCCGGCCAGCATCGTCACGACGGGGATGAGCGTATTGCGGAATGCGTGCTTGTAGACGACCGTCTTTTCCGACAAGCCCTTGGCGCGCGCCGTGCGGATGTAGTCGGCGTTGAGCACTTCCAGCGTGTTGGTACGGGTATAGCGCATCAGCGAACCGATGGACAAAATGGTCAGCACCGCGATGGGCAGAACCATATGCCACGCCTTATCCAGCAAAACCGTCCACGCGCTTGCGCCCGCGGGAATATCGGACGAGGTAAGGCCGATCGTCGGGAACCAGTGCAGGCCGTCGGCAAAAATCTTGATCATGATTCTTCCGAAGAAGAAGCTGGGGAACGAAATGCCGATCATGGTCAGGATCGTAACGCCGTAGTCGAACTTACTGTACTGCTTGCAGGCGCTCTTGATGCCCAAAGGGATGGCGATCAGCAATTGCAAAATCAGCGAAATGAATGCGACCGTAAAGGAGACCTTCATATCGCGGAAGATGACCTCGCCGACGGGCTGGTCGCCCTGCGACCACGAGTCACCCAATTCGCCGTGCAGCGCGTCCCACAGCCAGATGAAATAGCCCTCCAAAATGGGCATTTCCTCGACCTCGGGGACGTTCGGATAGTCCTCGCGGTAGACGATTTCGCCGTTTTCATCTTTTTTCAGGACATAAACGCCGTCCTCGTCGGATTTTGCCAGATTGGCATTGGCGAGGCTCTGGTAATACTGCTGCCAGTAGTCTTCGATACTTTTGCCGTTGGCGTTTCCGATGAATTTATTTTCGATATAGCTCATGGGCATGGCTCTCATTAAGCCATAGATAATGACCGAGACGCCCACAAGGATCAGTATGGACAGGAGTATTCGCTTTAAAATGTATTTTACCATAGCCTCTTTATCCTATTCATGTATTCGCGCAGAGGGTTGGGAGAAATCGCGTTCTTCCGAGGCCGGCTGTGCCGACCTCGGAAGCTGATTTTTGCGGAAGTTACATTAGTTGTAATCCACTTCCCAAATTCTGCTGACGACGCCCTCGTTGTGGGTGGCGTGCTGGTTGAGGGTGGAAACGTCGATGACTTCCGTATTGTACACGGCCAGATCGTTTCTCTGGTAGGTCGGCAGTTCGATGCAAAGTTGCATGACAACATCCAGCGCATCGGCGTAGGTTTCCGCACGCTCGTCTTGGTTATTGGTCTGACGGCCCTGTTCGATCAGCTCTGCCAGACGGTTGATGAGCACTTTTTCGTCATCGTACTGTCCGGAATTGTCGTTGAGCATACCTTGGCAGTGCCAGTTCTTCAGCGCGGTAGCGGTGGAGTCTTTGTGGTAGTTCTGGTACATATCGGGGTCGGCTGCACTGCTCCATGCGGCTGCCCAGACTTCTAGGCCGCCGTTGGTCAGCTTCTTCAGGGCGTTGATATCGGTCGTCACGCGGGTGTCGAAGCCGCACTCGTTGAGGAAGGCGGAGGCTTCCTGCATCATGTTCAGCGCGGGGTGGTCGGTGCTGTCGCCCGCGATGGTGAAGGTGATCTTCAGGGTCTTGCCGTCTTTCTGGAAGATACCCTCGTCGTTGAGCTTCCAGCCGGCATCGGTGCAAAGCTTACGGATGGTATCTTTATCTCTGGTCACTCCGTAGTATTCGTCCGCGCCCTTGGGGTATGCCCACGAGGTCGAGGACATCGGACGGTAAATCTGTTCGGCCAGTGCCTCGGTGTAGTAGTCCTTGACGATGACGGCGGTATTCATTGCCATCATGATGGCCTTTCTGACTTCGATGTCGGGCACAAACTTCGGGTTGATGCCGATGTAGCCGTAACCGCCGGTACGATAGGTCTGATAGCCCAGATGGGACTCTGCCTCGACCAGCTTGATATTTTCGGTCTTTGCGTTCGGCTCGCCGTAGTCGATTTCGTTGTTTCTCAGCGCGCTGATGAGGTTATCGGAGCTGACCACGCGGAAACGGAACAGGCGGATCTTGGCATTGCCGATGTTCTTGCCGACGGTTTCAAAATAGTCGTTGCGGATGAAGTAAACGTAGTTGTTGGTGTAGAAAGCGTTTCTGCCGACGTTGGCATTGTTGTTCGCGTCGGTCGCCTTGTACGTACCTGCGCCAACGGGCAGGCCGCTCTTGTCGTTGCTTTTCAGGACATTGTCGAAGAAGTTCTTGCTTCTGAATTCGACGCCGAAGTTGCTCACGCCGTCATATTTTGCGATTTGCTCCTCGTTGGAGTAGTAGTGCATGGGTGCGACGACGAACGAGAAGTTCCAGATGGCCTTGGGGTCGATGCCGTTGATACGGATCTTCAGCACGTCGTGCTCTTCGCCCAGATTTTCGCCGTCAAAGGTACTGGTTTTGTAGGTGGTGATACCCTTGATGTTGTCAACTTTCTTGTCGCCGCTGCCGCTCTCTTCGCCCATGGCGTCGGCAACGAACTCTTCCTGCATGGTCGCACCGGTTGCCCAGTAGCGCAGGACGCTGGCAATTCCGGCATTGGTGGAGGTGTTGGCGACCATGACCATGTCGATTGCCTTCTGCTTCATCAGTTCGGTTCTCGCGACATCCTCGCTGACGTTGTTGGCAGATGCATATGCGGAGATTTTCTCAGCCGTCAGGGCGGATTCGATCTCGTTTCTGTATTCGCTGTTTTCTTTGTCGAGGCTGGTCAGGTACTTGCCGTTGTCGTCTTTCTTGGAAACGGTGATACCGGAGGCGTTCATCTCTTTCTGAACGGTGACAACGCCCTCATTGAACAGGTAGGCTTCCCACACTTCGGTGAAGTGATACTCTTCCTCATAGCCGGAGGGGAAGGAATCGCTGACGGTCGTCCAGTCGCTTGCCAGCTCTTCTCTGTACTTCTCCAGCGTCATGGCGATGTCTTTCTTAATCTGCTCGGTCTGCTGATATTCGCCCTTCTTGTCCTCCAGATAGTTCAGCAGGTTCGTCATACGCTGCTGCGCGGCGGCGTAGTACTTGCTGGTGAAGTCGACGTCGTCATCATCGGACAGTTCGGGGTCCTGTGCCTGATAGGCTTTCAGACCGACGATGTCGGTGGAGTAGATAGTGGAAGAACCGGTGTACATGGGGTCAAGATAGACGTAGAGGTTGAACAGAACGTCCTTGATGGTCAGCTCAACACCGTCGCTGAACTTGATGCCGTTTTTGATGACAAATTCATAGTCGGTGTACTCGGCCTTGTCGCCGTCGGTCGTTTCGTTGCCGGAGCCGTCGATCATGGTGATCTTGTGCTTCAGCGCGACGGTGGCATAGTCATCGCCGCAGACCAGCGTGCCCTCGGAGTCGGTGGTCATCATGCCGATCTGGGTCATGGAGATGATGCTGCCGTCGTTGGCGGAGGTGTAGAAGAACGGGTTGAAGTTGCCGTCCAGCGCGCCGACGGCGAACGTCAGCGGACGGGTCTCGGGGTCGTACTTGTAGTTTTTGTTGACGCCGCCTGCGGTGGTGTTGTCATTGCCCGTGCATCCGACTGCACACAGCATCATGGCCACAACGCCGAGCAGACACAGCATACGCTTGATTCTCTTGCTCATAAAAACTCTCCTTCAGTGTTGTTTGAACGGTTGTGATGGATTAACCCTGCGCTAGGGGGTATTGATATTCCTGTCCGTCGATCGTACAAATCGCCTCGACGGTGATTTTGCCCTCGTTCAGCGGTGTCTGTTCTCCGCCGATGATCCACGTGCTGTGTTCTTTGGGCTGAATGTTGCGGATGAAAACGCCATCCGGATAGCTGACCGTCATTTTGCCGGTCACGGTCAGGCCGGAGACCTTTGCGCCCTCCTCGATTTGCGTGAAGAGGAAATACACGTCGTGGTCGCCGCTGCGGTAAGAAACCGCCAGCGTCACGTCGCGCAGGGTCAGGTCGGTGATTTCGCCCGTGGCGGTAAGGCTACCGAGCATGGCGGTCTGTTCGGGCTGATTGCTGGTAAATTCGCGTTTCACCGTGAAATTGGAGATTGTGAAACCGTTGCCGCAAACGGTCGCTTTCACTTCCGCGGGCGGATTCACGGTCGCGCCGCCCAAGTCAATATCGTTCGCCAGATAGTACTTTTTGCTTTCGTCGTTCCATCCGGCCAGCATATCTTTCGCATTTTTCTCGCCGGACACGATCGTCCAGTCCGTACCGTCTAGGTACTTTGCATAAATCACATATTCCGTCTGTTCTCCGGTCTTTTTGATCGGCCAAGAAACGGTCTTGGTGCACGCCTCGTCGGTGTAGTAGCCCGCGAGGGTATAGTGCTTGTCCACGCCGGTAAGCAGCTTGGAACGCTTTTCCGCTTTTCCGTCTTTGAAGTTCAGTTCGGCAATGGTATCGCCGACTTTGTAGTTGATTTCTTTCTGTGCGCCGTCTTCCGTAACACTGTAAGTCAGATCCGCTCCGACGAGCTTGACCATGACGTGCGCCGCACGCTCCCAGCGTGCATACAGATCAATATTTCCCGTCCC
Source organism: uncultured Oscillospiraceae bacterium (assembly GCA_964435375.1). Taxonomy (GTDB): domain Bacteria; phylum Bacillota; class Clostridia; order Oscillospirales; family Oscillospiraceae; genus Faecousia. The sequence continues at coordinate 30,158 of CAYSYK010000014.1, forward strand.
CTCCAGAGGCTTGTCAAAGGAGAACGCCGTGCCGTCTTCACGGAACCAGCCGACCAGCTCATAGCCTTCGCGCTTGACGGTGATGTTGGAGCCTTCCGTCTTTTCGCTGATCGGCAGCGGCTTGGCTCCGTTCTTATAGCCGATTTCTTTCGTCTCTTTGTTGCCGACAAACAGACCGCCCTCGGCATGATACGTGATCGTCAGATCCCACCGATCCGCCTCTTCTTCCCCGCCGAGGAGGAAGCCGAAGATCAGCGCAATGACCGCCACACAGCATATTCCGATCAGACCCCATTTCAGATACGGGGCAAACCGTTTTCCGGAATTATTCATTTGCGATCGTCTCCCATTTCATTCATTTTCGTGTCGAGTCGGCGGTGCCTGCGGCCATCGCGCGGATGGCCGCAGGCTCGCCGAAATTGTGGTTCTTATGCTTGTTTCTTTTTGCGCAGCAGGAGCAATGCCGCCACGCCGGCCGCAATGACCAGCACACCGACGATGATCAGCACGACAACCGTCGCGTTGCCGCCGTTTTCCTGATTGTCGCCGCCGATTGGTGCGGTAGTGGCGGGGGTATCCTCGCCGGGAACATCGGTGCCGGGATCGTCGATTTCGCCCGAGGCTTCCTTGACCTTGATGGTGATCGGCACTTTGATCTTGGTGTCACCGTCTTGGTAGACAAGCTCAACGATACGGTCGAGCTTCGACAGCGGCTCGGTCGGAGCGGTCACCTTGGACATATCCACTTTTTCGGTGGAGTAATCATCATAGACAATGATCAGTTCCACGCTGGACAGGTCAAAGGTCTCGCCGACGATATAATCTTTCTTGTATCCGTCGGAGAATTTGATTTCCTTGATGGTCAGCGCAATGCCGAATTTCTCCTTGATGGTACGCATTTCTTCTTCCACCGCGCTGAGCTTTTCAATCACGGATGCATCCACCATGGCAAGCTGATCGGCATCGGTGATGTTGTCGAGCTTGCGTCTGGCCGAGGTGACCAGCTTTGCGAACTGCTCAATCATTTTACGGTTTTCGTCCGTATTTTCCAGCGTTTCCCAGCCCTTGATCGTCGCGGGGTCGTGCAGTGCCTCGATGGCCGCGATCGTGTCGCGCGTTTCGTTGTCCATCATGACACCGAGCTTGTTGCGCGTGCCGAAATAGGTCGTCCAGACGTAGTTGTCGTAGCCGACGCCGTTGGCCGGGTAGCTCATGGTCAGGTTACTTTCTTGGCCGAGCATATCGGTGAAGTAGACCATCAGGGTGTCGAAGTTTGCGTAGAACAGGCCGTTGACGGCGACCTCGTCCATGGTGGTGCTCGACGTGGCCTCTTCCATCATTTTGAAGATGTCCTCGCGGTATTCCGTGCCCAGAACGGGGGCTTGGATGGAATGGAACGTGTAGTTGCGGATGCCGCTGTCATAGAACGCGGAGATACCGACCACACGCACCGACCACGGCAAAATCACTTCCGCGGGGGCGTTTTTGCCCAGGCCGGCGAACGCATACGCGCTGATACGGGTCGTTCCGTCGGGCAGCGTGTAGGTCTTGCCCTTGAGGTTCTTGCCGCCGGGGAATGCGCACAGCTCCCACTCACTCGTAGTCGAAACGGAATTGTCCTGCTTGAGGAAATAGCGCAGCAGCACGCCGTCTTGCGCGAAGAACTTGTCGTTTCCGCTCTCGACGGTGAAGCCCGTCAGCTTCTTGGAGTAACTGAATGCGCCCTCGCCCAGCTTTTCCAGCGTTGCCGGGATCGTCACGGTCGTTTCGTTGCCGCCCTTGAAGGCCATGGCACCGATCTGCTTTGCAGACGGGATGCGGATCTCGGTATAGGCGTTGCCGGACTCAATGGCGAATGCATAGTCGCCGATGATCTCGGCCGAGGCCAGATTCAAAGACGTCAAACCGTTGCAGCAGTAGAAGGCATATTCGCCGATCTGCTTCACGTTTTCGAGGCCGTTGACGGTACCGAGCTTGAAGCAGCCGTAGAAGGCATTGTCGCCGACGACGGTGACGTTTCTCAGGTCGATGTGCGCAAGTGACGTACAGCCGGCAAATATCAGCTCATCGATCTGCGTAACACCTGCGCCGATCGTCACGTCGGTCAGCTTTTCGCAGCCGAAGAAGGTGCTTGCGGGGATGAGGGTCGGGTCTTCGCCGTATTCCTCAATGATGGATCTGCTGTCGCCCAGCGTCGCCGCGTTTTCGCCGAAGCGGACGGTTTTCAGGTTGGAGCAGCCGTAGAACGTGCTCACGCCCAGCACCTTGACGGACGGCATGGTCACGTCGACCAACTGCGTGCAGCGCAGGAATACGCCGTCGCCCATCACGGAAATCGCGTCGGGCAGCGCAATCTTCGTCAGCAGCGTGCAGTCGCAGAATGCGTAATCACCGACGGAGCGGATGTTGTTCCCGGCAAAAGAGATTGACGTCAGGGTGGTGCCGGCAAAGGCACGCGTGCCGATGTACGTCACGGACGCGGGAACCTCGATGGTCAGCAGCTTGGAACCGCTGAAGGCATAGTCCGGGATCTCCGTGATCGTGCTCGTGCCGGTAAAGGTCACGTTGGCCAGTGCGCTGTTGGCAAATGCGGCCGTCGAGATGGTCTTGACCGTATCGGGAATGACCAAGCCCGTGACGCTGCTGCCGGTAAAGGCATATGCGCCGATGGTGTGCACGGTTGCGGGAATCGTGACATGGGTAGCTTCGTCCGTGACCATCAGAAGCTGTGTCAGGTCGCTGTTGTAGATCACACCGTCGATCTTGCGATAACGGGTGCAATCGGCTTCCAGCTCCACGCGCAGGTTGCCGAAGGTCAGACCCATCAGGCGGATGCTGTCGAAATCGAAGTCGTCGCCGACCACGACCGTCGTCACGCCGCTACCGGCGAGAATGTCGTTGCCGAGGATGCTCAATCCGGCGGGCATGGTGAAGGATTTCAGTCTGGTGCAGTTCTGGAAGGCATAGTCGCCGATCGACCAGATCTTCGCGCCGTCGGCGAAGGTCACGCTTCTGAGCATTTCGCAATCGGCAAAGGCGCGTACGCCGATGGAGGTCGAGGAGGTGCTCTCCCCTTGCGCCGGTGCGAACTTCACGGTCGTCAGGTTCTTGCAGCCCTTGAAGGCATAGTCGCCGACTTTCGCCGCGCTGACGGTTACGTTGCGCAGGCCGGTGCAGTTTTCGAAGATATAGTCGCCCAGAGAGGTCGCCGAGCCGGTCGTGACGCTCGTCAGGCCGGTGCAACCGGAGAATACGTGGCTGCCGGAAACGAACAGGCCGCTCAGGTCGACGGTTTTCAGGCTGGTGCAGCCCGCGAACACGCGGTCAAACAGCGTTGCCGCCTTGTACAGGGCGCGGATCTCCGTCAGGCTGGTGCAGTCGCGGAAACATTCGCGTCCGAGCGAGAGGATCTTAACGTTGGTCAGGTCGACCAGTTTCAGGCTCGTACAGCCGGCAAAGGCTTCCTGATAAATGATGTTGATATCGCAATCGGCGATTTCCTGCTTGTCGCGCGAGTCGAAATACACGCGCTCCAATGCGGTACAGTTGCGGAACGCATATTTTCCGATGGAAATGACGGTCTTCGGGATCACGACTTCGGTGATCTTGGTATTGTCCTCGAATGCGCCCTCGGCGATCATCATGATGTTTTTGTCGGTGGGGATCTCCACCACGCCGTTTTCGTCGCCCGCGCCGCGGTATTCGGTCAGCGTCACGCCGTTGACAACGAACGGGTCTTTCACGTTCAACGTGATCAGCGTCGAGTACGGCGTTTCCTCTCCGTTGAGGATGAGGATGGCCTGAATCGCCACCGTACCTTCGGAGATGGTCTTTACCTTACCGTTCTGATCGACGGACGCGACCTTTTCGTCCGTGGACATCCAGCGCAGGCCGTATCCGTCGCTCGGGTAGTACCACGGGTCGGTCTTGACCTCCAGATCAATTTCCTCACCCGGGTAGACCTCGACGTAGCCGCTGGCCAATGCGCCGCTACCGGACTTGATGTTTTCGAACGAAATGGACGGGATCGGCAGTTTTCCGACCTTATCCGTCACCGTTACCTTGATTTCGCGGCGCGTTCCGTCGCTTCCCGTGACGGTAATGGTGGTCGTACCGGCGGACAGGCCGACGATCTCGCCGTTTTTCACGTTCGCGACCTTCTGGTTGTTCGACGACCAGTCGAAGTTGGAGAGGTTGCCGTCGCCGTCGTACATCAGGGAGACCTTGTGGCTCTCATAGATGCCGATGGTGATCTCGTCCTCGCCCTCCGCCAGCTCGAACTCGTTCGGTGCGAGGCTCGTGTTACACTTGCTCAGGTTCAGCCAGTAGTTGCTGTGGTTGAGCGCATAGTCGTCCACCTGAACATAGAGCGTATTTTTGTATTTTTCATAAATGTCGGTGATCTCGATGGAGACGGTCGTGGTGCCGTTGCGGTTGGCATTGTGAACCGGGGTCACGTATTCGGTCGCCAGCTTCAGCTCGTTGCCGTCCAGATAGGTCAGCATGACGGACTGCGGATAGTGGTTGTCGTACACATCCAGATCGAGGTAGATGCGCTGCTTCTGCTTGTTGCCGTCCTTATAGTCATAGTAACGGACGCGCACATCCTGCAAAATGGGGGCTTCGTAGTCGGCGTAGAAAGAGAAGCTGTAGGTTTCTTTCCGGCCGGTGCGATCCTCGTTTTCATAGTCGAGGTAGAAATCGAAGCTCATGGTGTACTTTTCGCCGGATACCAGACCCAACTCCGTCGGGTCGGTCTCGAACTTGACAAATGCAGGGGCTGCACTGCCCGCGCCGGCATATGCCTTACCGACACGATAGATGGTGTCCGTTTCCAGCACCTCGCCGGTATCGGCATTCGTCAGCGTATAGTCCACATAACGGGCATTTCTCAGCAGACCCGCATACAGACCCCGGAATTTGTACGAGGTCAGGTAGTTGTCCACGGAACGGTCGCCGTAATACTCGTTGTAGCGGGAAATGGAGTTGTGCTCCATCTCGGCATAGATCTGGTCGGCGTTCTCGTTCTGCAAGTACAGGAAGCTGCCCATGGGCAGGGTGTACTGGTCATCCTGATAGGTCACGTAGGGCTGCGTTGCCCAGACGCTTGCCTGCGGCTTCTCATCGTCGGGGATGGAGGAGTCTTTCTGGTATTCGCCGAGCTTGTATGCATCGTAATCGAGCATGGGAGCCTGCGTCCAGTCGCCGTAGAAACCCATGAACGGCAGCGCCAGATCGCACTGGCCGTCGGTCTCGGACAGGAGTTTTGCAAAGCCTTCGACGAACATGCCGTTTTTGAACGACTCGTTGATGTACTTGGCCTCGTCATCGGACAGTTTCACGGTCAGGGTGATCTCGTAATCCTCGCCCGCGGGAACGGAGAATACCTCATCGTCGCCCAGTTCCTTGCCGTTGACGTTCCATTTTGCCGGAACATCCGTCAGCAGGTGCGCCTGCTCCGCCACGGCCATGCCGTCAACGGAGAGGGATTCGGTCATGAACAGGGAGTTCGTGCGGAAGCTCAGCGTCTGCGTGCCGAAGTTGGAAATATGGAAAGAAATGGTGTATTCGCCGGTTTTCTCTTTATCGTCGCCCAGCTCGAACTTGGGACGATAGTCGTTGTCGGCATTGTCCACCCAGAGGTACGCCTTGGTATTGCGGCTGTTTTCCAAGCTGCCCAGACCCGCGCCCTGCTTACGGGGAGAGTACGGAAGCGCATCCTGATCGACGACCGTGACGGCCGTGCTCATCAGAAGCTGGTAAACCAGACGGTTGATGACAACGGCATTGCTCTCGTCGCCTTTTTTCAGTGCGTCAAGCGCAGCCTGATCGAAATTCTTCTGCACGTAGCTGCGCAGCAGTGCCACGACGCCCGCCATATTGGGCGAGGCCATGGATGTACCGCTCTGTTCGCCGTAGCTGCCGGGAACGGTGGAGGTGATTTCGCCGCCGTGCGCCGTGATCTCGGGCTTGAGCTTCAGATCGGAGGTCGCGCCCCACGAGGAGAATTCGCTCATGAACGGGCCTGCCGCGTAACTCTTGTCCAGCGTCAGCGTGCCGACACGGCCGGACGCTTTTTCGACCAACTTCTGGCCGGATTTCATATCGATGGAAATTGCCGGGATCGGATTTTTCACGTCGCCGAGCGACATACGCACCGTGCCGGAAACATTATTATATATAATGACACCGATCGCGCCGTAGTCGCGGGCAAGTTCCACTTTCTCTTGGAACGTCGTGTCGCCGCGTTCCACCAGTGCGATTCTGCCCTTTACCAGCTCCTGAATGCTGGTGGTGTAGTCCGCGCCGCTGCCGACGCCCGGAATGACCACGTATTCAAAGGATTTCTGCTGTGTTTCGCCCAGCATATCGCCGATGAAATCGAACGGATTGCTGTTGCCGTCGTTGGAATCTTGGAAGAAGATGGCATCCTCACCGTTTCCGATCAGGTAGTTGGACTTCTTACCGCTGATCGACGCGACGGACAGTGCCGCGGGGAAGGTCGACGGAGAACCGACCGTACCGGAATCGGGGTTGGACGACAGGTTCGTGCCGAAAACACCGCCGAAGCCGGCGCTGTAGTCGTTGGAGGCGGCGCACACCAGACTGATGCCCGCATCGCCGACCATGCTGTACACACGGTTGAGGTATTCGCCCTCGTCGTCGCCGTCGTCGGTGGAGGTAAAGCCACAGGTCGTACCGAGACTCATGTTGATCACGTCGACACCCAAAATGACGCAATCTTCCAGCGCGGCAAGAATATCTTCCGTTTCCGCGCCGCCCAGATCCTTGCTCTCCAAATCGTCCGTAAAGACCTTACAGATGACGAGCTGTGCCTCCGGCGCAACGCCCCAGAACTCCTCGTCCGTCACGGGGTTGCCGTCTTTGTCGATATAGCCGTCTTTGTCGTGTCCGGCGACGATACCGGCAACGTGCGTGCCATGGTTGGAATAAGAGGGATAGACATTCGCGTCATGGTCGGCATAGTCGTACATGAACGGAACTTTTTCGTTGTAGTACACGTCGTCGACCGTCAGGCCGCCTTCGGTCAGCTCCTCCGCGCGCAGAGTTTCCTTTGCGAGGATCGCGGCGATGTCACTGCGATTGAAGCGAAGGGTATCCGCGGGGGGCATTTCTTGGAAGGCTTTGTGGGTATAGTCAAGGCCGGTGTCCAAAATGGCCACGACCATGCCCGCGCCGGTGTAGCCGTCTTTTCTGGCCAGCTCGGAATCGTAGATACCGGTCTTATAGACACTGGTGATGTTCTCGATTTTGGAGATGCTGCCGATGCCCGAATCGGTCTGCGTCTTGGGCGCGGCATAGGAACGGGCGATAACCACGCTCTTGACGCCGGACATTTTCTTGATCTCGGCGACGTGCGAAGTGTCGACCGTAACGGCAACGGCATTGTCGATCGCGGTGTAGCGATATTCCAGCTCGTATTCAATACCGGCCTTATCCAGCTTCTTCAGGAGCTTGTCCTGCTGGGCATGGATTTTTTCGAGTTTTTTCTGACCCGCATCCGTCAAAAGATAATCGGAAACGGAACCGCCGCCTGCATAATCGACCAGTGTCTTTTCGGACAAGCTGATCAGCACGGTCCTCGTCTCGTATTTCTTTTCGTTTTGCAATACGGAATTTGCAAAATTGTTTTTCATGAGCTGGGCGAACTGTTCGCCGTAGCTGCCCGTAATGTCAACGAATGCGGCAGAGCCGTCACCGGGCGTCTTTGCCAGACATCCGGCCAGAATCAAGCACGCCAGAACGACCGGCAATGCAACTCTCAGGCTCTTTTTAAAGACTGTTTTCACGTTTTCTCCTCCTGCGATTGAGTATTTTCGCGCTTTGTGCAGGAGAACTCCTCTGCCTGCAAACAGCTTGCGAGAATGCACGCGGACAAGTGTACGTGGGTGAAAAACTGTATACCTATCCATGTGTATAATCGCGCACGATATTATTCTACATTATTTTTTGCCATACGTAAACTGGTGATATTGCACATATTTTTCCGCACGTTTTTTATGCATTAGTTATTTTTGACGAACCGTTTCATTTTTCTGTGTGTTTTTCAGCCGATTATTTTTGCATTTTTGTTGATTTTTTATAGTTTAAACATTGTGTGAATTTTATATGAATTTTTCGCATTTGCTAAAAATGTATGAAATTCCCGTTCCCCGTTTCGCGTTTTCCGTCACACGCAGCTACTTCGTGCGCGCCAATTGTCCACGTATTGTGGACAATATCGTTTTCTTCCGCTTCGCAGTGCCTCCTTTTTGCGCATTGTTGCGACGCGTGTAGGGAAAAATGCACAATTTTGCATTTGCAAAACTGTCGGATTGTCCTATTGTTTTCCCGAAAACCATACATTATAATATACGTATCATGGCAGATTGGGGCTACTCCACAAAATAGTCCTGCTCTGTACAAAAAAGGAGGAAAACACTTACCGCTGGCTCGCGGTGCGGCAGTGTGGAGACCTGTCGTAATGCAGTGCCGCCATTCATGGGCGGCTGCGAGAGTGCACCTTGCGGACGCAGTGCATTCGGAGTCGGAAACTATGGCAACATTAACCCTGAAAAACATCAAGAAGATCTACCCGTTCAACGGCGATGAGGCCAAAAAGAAGAAAAAGAAGAAGGGCGAGCAGGAAGAAGAAAAGAAAGTCAACCTGCAAATCACCGATCAAGGCGTCGTGGCTGTCCAAGAGTTCAATCTGGAAGTCAAAGACAAGGAATTCATCGTGCTGGTCGGTCCGTCCGGCTGCGGCAAATCCACCACCCTGCGTATGATCGCCGGTCTGGAAGAGATTTCCGAGGGCGAGCTGTACATCGGCAACCGTCTGGTCAACGACGTTCCCCCGAAGGATCGCGACATCGCGATGGTTTTCCAGAACTACGCGCTGTATCCGCATATGACCGTGTACGACAACATGGCCTTCGCCCTGAAGCTGAAGCACACGCCCAAAGACCAGATCGACAAGGCCGTCAAGCAGGCCGCCGAAATTCTGGACATTACGCAGTATCTGGGTCGTAAGCCCAAGGCTCTGTCCGGTGGTCAGCGTCAGCGTGTCGCCATCGGCCGCGCCATCGTCCGTGACCCGCAGGTCATGCTGATGGACGAGCCTCTGTCCAACTTGGACGCCAAGCTGCGTAACCAGATGCGCGCCGAAATCATCAAGCTGCGTGAACGTATTGATACAACCTTTATCTATGTTACCCACG
>CAYSYK010000015.1:0-37781 GCA_964435375.1 uncultured Oscillospiraceae bacterium
TACGTTAAAACTCCTGTTTTTACCTAACAAAAACAAGGGTTCTTTGACAGACTGAGCAAGAACAGAGGGATTTCATCCCTCTGTTCTTGCTCTTTCTATGGTTATAAGAACTTGGCTTCGCCCGGAATGAACTTATTTTCCGTAATAGGCGTTGCAGTACATTTCGCGGATCTCGGACATCAGTGGGTAGCGCGGGTTTGCGCCGGTGCACTGGTCGTCGAATGCCTGCTCGGTCATGTCGTCGAGCTGCGCGAGAAAATCCTGCTCGTCGATGCCGTAATCGCGGATGGTGTCGCGGATGCCGATTTCCTTTTTCAGGGCGTTGAGTTTCGCGATCAGGCCTTCCAGCTTCTCGGTGTCGGTGTTGCCGCCGATACCCAGCGCGTCGGCGATCTGGGCGTAGCGGGCGAGGGTGTGCGGATGGTCGTACTGCGGGAACGTGCCCATTTTCGTGGGAACCTCGGCGGCGTTGAAGCGCAGAACCTGCTCAATCATCAGCGCATTGGCAACGCCGTGCGGCAGATGGTGGAATGCGCCGAGCTTGTGCGCCATGGAATGACACACGCCCAAGAACGCATTGGCGAACGCCATGCCGGCCATGGTGGCCGCGTCGGCCATTTTTTCGCGCGCGACGGGGTCGGACGCGCCGTTTGCATAGGCGCGGGGCAGGTATTCAAACAGCAGTTTCAGACTTTGCAGTGCCAGAGAGTCGGTATAGTCCGTGGCCATCATGGAGGCGTAGGCTTCCAGCGCGTGCGTCACGGCGTCAATGCCCGAGGCGGCGGTTAGACCTTTCGGCGCGTTCATCATCATGTCCGCGTCGACGATGGCCATGTCGGGCATCAGCTCATAGTCGGCCAGCGGGTATTTCACGCCGCTCGTTTCGTCCGTGATGACGGCGAAAGGTGTGACCTCACTGCCCGTACCGGCAGTGGTGGGAACGGCGATGAAATAGGCTTTTTCGCCCATTTTCGGGAAGGTGTAGACGCGCTTGCGAATGTCGACGAAGCGCATGGCCATATCCATGAAATCGGCATCGGGATGCTCGTAGAGCACCCACATGATTTTCGCCGCGTCCATGGCCGAACCGCCACCGATGGCGATGATCACGTCCGGCTCAAAGGCACGCATCTGCGCCGCGCCGGCCTTGGCACAGGCGAGGGTCGGGTCCGGCTCGACATCGAAGAAAACGGTGTGGCGAATGCCCAGCTCGTCAAGCCGCTGCTCGACGGCGGCGGTGTAGCCGTTGCGATAGAGAAAAGAGTCCGTGACGAGGAAGGCTTTCTTTTTGCCCATGACGGCACCCAATTCGCCCAGCGCGACGGGCAAGCAGCCCTTGCGGATATACACTTTTTCGGGGGCACGGAACCAGAGCATATTTTCCCTTCTTTCTGCGACGGTTTTGATGTTCAGAAGATGTTTCACGCCGACGTTCTCGGAGACGGAGTTTCCGCCCCAGCTTCCGCAGCCAAGCGTCAGCGAGGGGGCGAGCTTGAAATTGTACAGGTCGCCGATGCCACCGTGCGAGGAGGGCGTGTTGACGAGAATGCGGCAGGCTTTCATGCGCGCGGAGAAAATGTCCAGCTTCTGCGGCGCGGCGACGGGGTCGAGATAGACGGAGGCGGTGTGGCCGTAGCCGCCGTCGGCGATCAGACGCTCGGCCTTGTTCAGCGCATCGTCAAAATCGGCGGCGCGATACATGGCCAGAACGGGGGAGAGCTTTTCGTGCGCGAATGCCTCGCTCAGCTCCACGCTTTCCACTTCGCCGATGAGGATCTTGGTGCTTTGCGGCACTTCCACGCCCGCCAGCGCGGCGATCGCGTGTGCGCTTTGGCCGACGATCTTGGCATTGAGTGCGCCGTTGATGAGGATGGTCGCGCGCACCTTATCCAGCTCCGCCTCGTCAAGGAAATGGCAGCCGCGTGCGGCAAATTCGGCCTTGACGCGGTCATAAATCGCATCGAGAACGATGACGCTCTGCTCGGAGGCGCAGATCATGCCGTTGTCGAAGGTCTTGGAGTGGATGACGGAGTTGACGGCCAGCTTCACATCGGCGGTGTCGTCCATGACGGCGGGGGTGTTTCCTGCGCCGACGCCGATGGCGGGCTTGCCGGAAGAATAGGCGGCCTTGACCATGCCGGGGCCGCCGGTGGCAAGAATCGTGTCCGACGATTGCATGACCAGATTGCTCAGTTCCAGACTCGGCACATCGATCCAGCCGATGATGCCCTCGGGCGCGCCTGCGGCCACGGCCGCTTCCAGAATGACCTTGGCGGCGGCGATGGTGCATTTTTTCGCTCTGGGGTGGGGGCTGATGATGATGCCGTTGCGCGTCTTGAGCGCGAGCAGCGTCTTAAAAATGGCGGTGGAGGTCGGATTCGTGGTGGGGATGATCGCGGCGATCACGCCGATCGGCTCAGCGATTTTGCGAATGCCGAATGCCTTGTCCTCCTCGATCACGCCGCAGGTTTTGGTGTCTTTGTAGGCGTTGTAGATATATTCTGCGGCGTAGTGGTTTTTAATGACCTTGTCCTCGACGATGCCCATGCCCGTTTCTTCTACGGCCATTTTGGCCAGCGGGATGCGGCAACGGTCGGCGGCGGAAGCGGCGGCGAGGAAGATTTTGTCCACCTGCTCCTGTGTAAATGTGGCATATTCACGCTGTGCGGCACGAATGCGCGCCATGGCGGCGGCAAGCTGCGCGGCATCGGTTACGGGTAAATAGTCCATAAAATCGCACCTTTCTCAAATCGGTAAGAAATTACCGATATTTTTATACTGATATAATAGCACACATTCCGCAAATGTCAAGCACATTTTGAAAGAAACTTTACCCCGGCGCATAAAAATACACGTGTGTGGATTATGGGCGGCCATTTGTCTACCGCTGACAGATTGAGCGCATTTGTCCGCCGTAGGACGTACAAAGCTGCGTCGTTCTTGCACGAAATACACAGTTTTTCTCGCGGAAATTCGGCAAAAGGCGCAAAGGGAAATGCTTTTCTTTTGCATCGGGATGTGCTACAATATACAATAGAGTTATACCACGGTTTGCGCGAAAATGCAACCGATCTGAGAAAAGGAAAGGCGGTCATTTTTTGGAAAAATATCTGATGAGCGGCAATGAGGCCATTGCCCGCGGCGCATACGAGGCAGGCGTGCGCGTGTGCTCTGCCTATCCCGGCACACCCAGCACCGAAATTTTTGAAAATCTGCCGCAGTACAAGGCCGATCTCTACTGCGAATGGGCACCGAATGAAAAGGTTGCCGCGGAGGTTGCCTACGGCGCGTCCATCGCCGGCGTGCGCAGTCTGTGCGCCATGAAGCACGTGGGCGTGAACGTGGCGGCCGACCCGATTTTCACTGCGGCCTACAACGGCGTGGGGAAGGGCTTCGTCATCGTTTCCGCGGACGATCCGAGTATGCACTCGTCGCAGAACGAGCAGGATAACCGCCATTATGCGCGTGCAGCGAAAATCGCCATGCTGGAGCCGTCCGATTCGCAGGAATGTTTGGACTTTACCAAGGCGGCGTATGAAATCTCCGAGCAATTCGACATTCCCGTCATGCTGCGCACCACCACGCGCGTTTCCCATTCCAAGAGTCTGGTTTCCGTCGGCGCACGCACCGAGCACCCGACGCAGGAATATGTCCGCAACAGCCGCAAAAACGTAGCCTCTCCGGCCAACGCCGTGGCAAACCATCCGAAGCTGGAGGAAAACCTGAAAAAACTGGAAGCGTTCGCCAACGAAAGCGACCTCAATACCGTGGAATTGCATGGCAATAAGGTGGGCGTGATCTCCGCGTCCATCGCCTACCGGTACGCCCGCGACGCTTTCCCGGAGGATACGTCGTTCCTGAAATTGGGCATTACTTATCCGTTGCCGATGGCGCTGATTCGCGATTTTGCCGCCAAGGTGGAAACGCTTTACGTCATCGAAGAGCTGGACGGCTTCATGGAGGAGCAGATTCGTGCCGCGGGCATTGCCTGCATCGGCAAGGAGCTGATCGGAAACCTTTACGAGCTGAATCCTCAGCTCATCCGTGAGCGCGTATTCGGCGAAAAGCCGATTTGTAAAAACCTGCCCGTTAAGGCGGCACCTCGCCCGCCGGCACTGTGCGCGGGCTGTCCGCACCGCGGCTTTTTCTACACCATCGCCAAGCAGAAAGATGTCGTCGTGGCGGGCGACATCGGCTGTTATACCCTCGGCAACGCGCAGCCGTTCAACGCGCTCGACAGCGTGGTGTGCATGGGCGGCGGATTCAGTGTCGGCATGGGCATTTCCAAGGCTTTGCAGGCCAAGGGCGAGAAAAAGCGCGTGTTCGGCATCATGGGCGACTCCACCTTCTTCCACTCCGGCATGACCGGTGCGGCGGAGATCGTCTATAACGACGGCAACATCATCCCCGTCGTGCTGGACAATTCCATCACCGGCATGACCGGCCATCAGGACAATCCGGGCAGCGGGCATACCCTGCAGGGCGACATTGCCGAGTCAATCAAAATCGAAAACGTGCTCAAAGCCTACGGCTATGAGAATATCTACATCGTCGATCCGCAGAATCTGAAAGAAATGGAAGCGGCCGTCAAGGGCGCGATGGCATCGGAAAAGCGCAGTGCCATCATCACGCGCCGCCCGTGCCTGCTGATCAAGCGCATCAAGCACGATATTTCTCTGTGCGAAGTGGATACCGACAAGTGCATCGGCTGCAAAAAATGCCTGAAAGTGGGATGTCCCGCCCTGATGATGCAAGACGGCAAGTGCAAAATCGACGCAAATCAGTGCGTCGGCTGCACCGTGTGCGCGCAGGTCTGCCCCATGAACGCCATTACGAGAAAGGAGAACTGACATGGAAAAGAAAAGTGCTCTGCTTGTGGGCGTCGGCGGCCAAGGTGCGATCCTGACGGCCAAGGTGCTGGTAAACGGCCTGATGAAAGCGGGATATGACGTGAAAATGTCCGAAGTGCATGGCATGAGCCAGCGCGGCGGCAGTGTTTCCACGCAGGTGCATTGGGGCGAGAAGATCCATTCTCCCGTCATCGGGAAAGGCGCGGCGGACATCGTCGTCGCTTTCGAGAAAATGGAGGCCGTCCGCTATGCCGATTACCTCAAACCCGACGGCGTGGCCGTCATCAACGATTACGAGATCGTTTCTTCCGCCATTGCCACCGGCCAGTGCGAATACCCGGCGGGCTGTCTGGAGGCTATGCAGGAGAATTTCAAGTGCTATACCCTAAACGCCGCCAAAATCGCGGAGGAATTGGGCAGTGCCAAGTGCATGAACATCGTGCTGTTCGGCGCGATGACGGCCGCACTGAAAATGGACGGTATCGACTGGGAGACCGTCATTGCCGAAACCGTGCCCGCAAAATTCAGAGAATTGAACCTCAATGCCTATCGCGCGGGTCGCGCCGCCGCTCTGGGGGAATGATCTATGACGCTGAATCGTTTGCAAGATCTGCGCGAAAAACTGGGCGCAGGGAAGAAGATCACCTGCGCGGTCGCGTGCGCGCATGATGCGCATACGCTGGAGGCCATTTTGACCATGCGCGATGAGGGGCTGATGGACTGTCTGCTCATCGGCCACGCGGATGAAATCCGGGAAATTGCCGCGTCGCATCGGTTTGTCGTTTCCGATGCGGAAATCGTCCCGTGTACGACGGATGAAGAGGCGGCGGCCATCGCCGTCGCGCTCGTGCGGGAGGGGAAGGCCGGATTTATCCTCAAGGGTCTGCTCCAGACGGGCACCCTGCTCAAAGCCGTGGTCAACAAGCAGACGGGGCTGAACATGGGCAACGTGATCTCGCATTTTCTGCTGATGGAGCTGCCCGGATACCCAAAATTGCTCGCCGTGACGGACTCGGGCATGATTCCCGCCCCCGATCCGGACACGAAAAAGGCCATCGTGCGCAACGCCGTAGCCGCGCTGGACAAGCTCGGCTACGAAAAGCCGCTGTTCGCCGCGCTGTGCGCCGCCGAAACCGTCAGCCCCAAAATTCAGGAGACGGTGGATGCCGCCGCACTGAAAACGGCCGCGTTGGACGGCGAACTGGGGAATTGCTACGTCGAGGGGCCGATTTCCTTCGATTTGACGATGAATCCCGATTCGGCGAAAATCAAGCACTACGAAAGCCCCGTCGTGGGCAATGCCGACGGCCTGATCGTCCCCGGCCTGACTGCGGGAAACATCATGGTCAAGGGGCTTATCCAATTTGCCGGCGCGAAAATGGCCGGCTGCATTCTGGGCGCAAAATGTCCCATCGCGCTAATTTCCCGCAGTGCGAGCTACGAGGAAAAATATTATTCTCTGGTGCTGTGCGCCCTGCTCGGCGCATAAAGGAGATGCCATGTATTTACAGTTGATCATCAATCCCGGTTCCACCTCCACAAAGGTCGCCGTCTATCGGGATGAAGAAAAGCTCGTCCAAGAGGATGTGACGCACGACGCGGCCGAAATCGCGAAATACGCCGAGATCACCGACCAAATCCCCATGCGCCTGCGCCTGATCGAAGATTTCATGCAGCGCAATGGCATTGTGCCGTCCGCGCTGTCCGCGGTCATGGGACGCGGCGGCCTGCTGCCCGGCCTGAAAGCGGGCGGCTATCGGATGAACGACGATCTCAACATCGCGCTCGGCAGTGACCTAAGCTCGCCGCACGCGTCCAACCTCGGCGGCATTCTCGCCTATGCGATTGCCGCGCCGCTGGGCATCGACGCGTATATTTACGATGCCGTCACGTCCGCGGAATTGCCGCATCTTGCGCGCATCACGGGCACGCCGCATGTGTATCGCAACAGCTTCTGCCATGCGCTCAACTCCCGTGCGCAGGCCATCCGCTATGCCGGCCAAATCGGGAAAAAATACGAAGATCTGCACCTGATCGTGGCACATCTGGGCGGCGGCATTTCCATCAGCGCCCATGCCGACGGCAAGATCGTCGAAACCATCGGCGACGATGAAGGACCGTTCTCCCCGGAGCGCATGGGCGCGATTCCCGCGCTGGAGCTGATTCGGATGTGCTTCAGCGGAGAATACACGCAGTCGGACATCAAAAAACTCATGCGCGGCAACGGTGGCATGGCGGCCCATCTCGGCACGAGCGACGCGCGCGTCATCGTCAAGCGCATCGAAAACGGCGACGCACA
Organism: uncultured Oscillospiraceae bacterium; assembly: GCA_964435375.1. Classification (GTDB taxonomy): domain Bacteria; phylum Bacillota; class Clostridia; order Oscillospirales; family Oscillospiraceae; genus Faecousia. Next base: position 7,150 of record CAYSYK010000015.1, read on the forward strand.
GGCAAATGAGATCTTTCAGGCACAGGCGTATCAGGTCGCCAAGGGCATCGGCCTGCTCGCCGCCTCGCAAAAGGGACAGTGCGACGCCATTATCCTCACGGGCGGCATGGCCTATGTCAAAATGCTGACCGATTGGATCGCCGATTACGTCAAATTCATCGCGCCGGTGGTCGTCCTGCCCGGAGAAAACGAGATGGAAGCGCTGGCGTTCGGCGGTCTGCGCCTACTCAGAGGGGAAGAGACCGCACACAGTTACACCTTACCGGAGGGATACAGAAAATGATCAATCAGGATATGCACCATCTGGGCACGAAAATGTCGTGCATTCGCGAACTGTTCATGTACGGGCTGGAACAGGCGAAGATTGTCGGCGCGGAAAACGTCTACGATTTTTCCATCGGCAACCCCTCCGTCCCCGCGCCGCAAGTGGTGGTAGACGCATTCAAGGAGATTTCCGGTTGGGAAAACACGCTGGAAGTGCACGGCTACACGCCCGCGGCGGGTGCGCCCGACGCACGGCAGGCCGTCGCGCACAATCTGGCCATGCGCACCAACACACCGATCGCGGCGGAGCATATTTTCTTCACCTGCGGCGCGGCACCTGCGCTGGTCAGTGTCCTGCGGGCACTGGCAGTGAAACACTCCGAGGTCATCGGCATCATTCCGTATTTCCCCGAATATGCGCCGTTTTGCACGTTCGCGGGGCATAAATTCGTTGCCTGTCCCGCGGATTTCGAGCAATTTCAGATCAATTTTGCGGCGCTGGAGCATTGCATCACCGCGCACACGCAGGCGATCATCGTCAATTCGCCCAACAATCCCTCGGGCGCGGTCTATACCAAAGAAACGCTGGAGAAGCTGGCCACCCTGCTGACCAAAAAATCCGGCGAGTACGGCCATCCCATTTATATCATCGCCGACGAGCCGTACCGCGAGCTGACCTACGATGATGCCTATGTCCACTATATTCCCGAAATTTACCCTAACACGGTCATCTGCTATTCCTATTCCAAGGTTTTCAGCCTGCCCGGCGAGCGCATCGGCTATTTCTGCGTGCCGCCCTGCTGTGCCGACGGAAAGGAACTGTTTGCCGCGGCGGCCGGTGCGGCGCGCATCATGGGGCACGTCTGCGCGCCGTCCATGCAGCAGCAGGTTGTGCGCATTTGCGCCGATGTCAAGCCGGATCTGTCGCAGTATGACCGAAACCGTCGCTTTTTGTATGAAGAACTGACCAAAATGGGCTACGAGTGCGTCTATCCCAAGGGTGCATTTTACCTGTTCGTCAAATCTCCCATCGGGACATCCAAAGCCTTCTCCGATCTTGCCAAGACCGAGTGTGTGCTGGCCGTTCCCGGGGATGATTTCGGCTGCCCGGAATACTTCCGCCTGTCTACCTGCGTGTCGTACGACATGATCGAGCGTTCTTTACCGGCATTCCGTCGGCTGATGGCGCGTTGCAGACAGGATTGAGCGAAAAAAAGAGGATGTTCCGTGAGCATCCTCTTTCTCCCTTTGAACCCTCCGCGGATATCTCCGCGTTTTAAGATTAGACTGATGATAAGGAATGATCGCATATGATGAAACCTCAGACAATCGAAACCGTGGTCATCGACGGCCACAGCCTGACACTGGAACAATTCGTTGCCGTTGCCCGCTTCGACGCACGCGTCGTGCTTGCCGACGAGGCAAAGCAGGCCATGGCGCGCTCGCGCGCACTTGCGGAGAAGATTTCCGCGCAAAAGCGTGTTGCCTACGGCATCACGACCGGCTTCGGTGACTTTGCCAACGTGGCCGTTCCGGAAGAGCTGAGCAATCAGCTTTCGACGAACCTGATTTTGAGCCACTGTACCGGCACCGGCGACCCCTATGAGATCGAGCAGGTCAGGGGAATGCTCCTGCTGCGTGCAAATGCGCTGTGCGTCGGCGTCAGCGGTGTGCGCCCCGTTCTCGTGGAAATGCTGGTGGAAATGCTCAACAAGGGCGTAACTCCCGTTGTCCCGCAGAAAGGCTCTCTGGGCGCGTCGGGCGACCTTGCGCCGCTGTCGCACATCGGGCTGGTATTGCTCGGCCGCGGCATGGCGGATTATAACGGTCAACGCATGACGGGCAAGCAGGCCATGGAAACGGCGGGCATTGCCGCCCTGACCACCCTCGTGAGCAAAGAGGGCTTGGGCGTGACCAACGGTACGTGCGCGATGACCGCCGTCGGTGCGCTGAATTTGTACGACACGATCTGCGCCGCACAGTTGGCGGACGTGATCAGCAGCCTGACGATGACCGCCCTGACCGGCCAGCTCAACGCATTTGAAGAGCGCGTTCACACCGTGCGCGGGCATCGCGGCCAGATTCGCGTAGCGAAAAATATGCGCCTGCTGACCGACGGCTGTGAGATTTTGCAAAATGCGCGCGGTGCGCGGGTGCAGGACGCGTATGCCCTGCGCTGTATCCCGCAGGTGCACGGTGCGGTGCGCGATGCGCTGGAATTTGTGCGCGAAAAGGTGGACATTGAATTAAATGCCGTGACCGATAACCCCCTGCTGTTCCCGGAGGATGAGGCCGTGATTTCCGGCGGCAATTTCCACGGCGAACCGATGGCGCTGCCGTTTGATTTTCTGGGCATCGCCTGTTCGGAAATCGCATCCGTCTCCGAGCGACGCACGGAGCGGATGGTCAACGCCGCGCTGTCGAACGGCCTGACCCCGTTCTTGACCACCGAGGGCGGCGTCAACTCGGGCTTTATGATCGTGCAGTACACCGCCGCCTCCATGGTGTCGGAAAACAAGGTGCTGGCGCACCCGGCATCCGTCGACTCCATTCCGTCGTCGGCCAATCAGGAGGATTTCGTCTCCATGGGCACGACGGCCGCGCGAAAATCCGGCACGATTCTGCAAAACACCCTCTCGGTGCTTGCTTACGAGTTGCTGACGGCCTGTCAGGCCGTCGACATCCGCCGCGCACAGGGCACGTACGGCACGGGCCTGTCCGCGGTCGGTCAGGCAATTTTCGACCGTGTCCGTCGGGATGTTTCCTTCATGGCCGTCGACCGGGAGATCTGGCCGGACATTCAGACCGTGGAAAAGCTGATTCGCAGTGGCGAACTGCTGGAGATTACCGGCAAGCTGGTTCCCGAATTTGAATAAGAAACAGGAGGTTACTTTCCATGGAATTTGATGCTCGCGATGCAATGACCGTCATGCTCGATGACGTTTTGCCCGAATATCCGAAATTCGACCCCGCATATCGCCGCGCACCGCGCCGCGAAGCGCACCTGACGCAGGAAGACAAAGAACTTGCCATCCGCAATGCCCTGCGCTATATCCCCGCGCAGCACCATGCGCAAATGGCACTGGAATTTGCCGCGGAATTGGAAGAGCACGGCCGTATTTACGGTTACCGTTTCCGCCCCGAGGGCAAGCTCTACGGCAAACCCATCGACGAATACCCGGGCAACTGCATCGAAGCCAAGGCGTTTCAGGTGATGATCGACAACAATCTGGATTTCGACGTGGCGCTCTATCCCTATGAGCTGGTGACCTACGGCGAAACCGGGCAGGTCTGCCAGAACTGGATGCAGTATCGCCTGATCAAAAAATACTTGCAGATCATGACCGACGAGCAGACTCTGGTCGTCATGTCCGGCCACCCGCTGGGCCTGTTCCACAGCCACAAGCTCGCGCCGCGCTGTATCATCACCAACGGCCTGATGGTCGGCACTTTCGACGACCAGAAGAATTTCAACCGCGCGGCGGCATTGGGCGTTGCCAACTACGGCCAGATGACGGCCGGCGGCTGGATGTATATCGGCCCGCAGGGCATTGTCCACGGCACGTTCAACACCCTGCTCAATGCGGGCCGCCTGAAGCTCGGCATCCCCGCCGACGGCGATCTGGCGGGAAAGCTGTTCGTCAGTGCGGGTCTGGGCGGTATGTCGGGCGCGCAGGGCAAGGCGGCGGAGATCGCGGGCGCGGTCAGCATCATCGCGGAAGTGGACGAAAGCCGCATCATGACGCGCTACACGCAGGGCTGGGTCAGTGTCAAGACCGATTCCTTGGACGAGGCACTGGCCATTGCACAGCAAAAGCTTGCGGCGAAAGAGCCGTGCGCCATTGCCTACTTGGGCAACATCGTCGACCTGCTGGAATACCTGCTTGCGCGCAATGTCCATGTCGATCTGATGAGCGACCAGACCTCCTGCCACGTGCCCTACGACGGCGGCTATTGCCCGCAGGGGCTGACGTTTGCACAGCGCACGGAAATGCTGGCGCATGACCCCGAGGGCTTCAAGGTGCTGGTCAACAAGACCTTGCAGCGTCACTATGCGCTCATCTGCGCCTTCCATGCGCGCGGCACGTATTTCTTCGACTACGGCAATTCCTTCCTGAAAGCGGTGTACGACAGCGGCGTGTCCGCCGTCTGCAAAAACGGCGAAAACGATCTGGACGGGTTCGTTTTTCCGTCCTATGTCGAGGATATTCTCGGCCCGTGTCTGTTTGACTTCGGCTACGGCCCGTTCCGCTGGTGCTGCCTCAGCCGTGACCCCGCCGATCTGGACAAGACCGACGCGGCCGCCGCGGAATACATTCTGGCCAACAACCGCCGCTATCAGGATTACGACAATTATGTCTGGGTGCGCGACGCGAAAAAGAATCGTCTCGTCGTGGGCACGCAGTGCCGCATTCTGTATCAGGATGCGATGGGGCGCATGAAAATCGCCCTGAAATTCAACGAAATGGTGCGCAACGGCGAGATCGGCCCCGTCATGCTCGGCCGTGACCACCACGACACCGGCGGCACGGATTCGCCGTTCCGCGAAACCTCCAACATCAAAGACGGCTCGAATATCATGGCCGACATGGCCACGCAGTGCTTCGCCGGCAATGCCGCGCGCGGCATGAGCCTGATCGCACTGCACAACGGCGGCGGCACGGGCATCGGCAAGGCCATCAACGGCGGCTTCGGCATGGTGCTCGACGGTTCCGAGCGCGTGGACACCATTTTGAAAATGTCTATGCCGTGGGATACCATGGTGGGCGTGTCGCGCCGCGCATGGGCGACCAACGAAAACGCTATGACGACCGCCGCGGAGTACAATAAGCTCTATTCCGGCTCCGACCATATCACATTGCCGTTTGTCGCCAATCGGGAACTGGTCGCCGCCGCGCTCAGACAGGTGCAGGAGAAAAAAGAATGCTGATCGTAACGAACATCGGCGCGCTCGTCACCCCGCAGGGCAGTACCGCCCGCGGCGGCGCGCAGCAGGGCGAAGTGCGCACACTGCGCAACGCGTGGGTCACGATCGACGGCGGCGTGATCACGGACATCGGCACGGGCACGCCGCCCATGCCGCGCGGCGCGCGAATTTTCGACGCACAGGGAAAACTGGTTACGCCCGGCTTGGTCGACGCGCACACGCACCTCATTTTCGGCGGCTGGCGTCAGCACGAAATGGCCATGAAATTGCAGGGCGTACCGTATCTGGACATTCTGGCGCAGGGCGGGGGAATCCTCTCCACCGTCCGCGCAACGCACGCCTCCGACGAGCGGGCACTGGCGGACAAGGCATCCGCTGCGCTGGACGAAATGCTTGCATTCGGCACGACCACCTGCGAGGCGAAAAGCGGTTACGGCCTGTGTACGGACGAAGAGCTGAAGCAGTTGCGTGCCATCCGCTATCTGGATGCGCATCATCCCGTCGATCTGGCGGCGACGTTCATGGGCGCGCACGCCGTGCCTGCGACCTACAAGGAAAATCGGGAAGAGTATATCCGCCTGATCTGCGAAGAGATGATCCCGCGCATCGCGGAAGAAAAATTGGCAAAGTTTTGTGATGTTTTCTGCGAAAAGGGCGTTTTTTCCGCGGAAGAATCCAAAAAAATTCTGGAAACGGGAAGAAAATACGGCCTGATCCCCAAAATCCACGCCGACGAGATCGAACCCATCGGCGGTTCGGCGCTGGCGGGGGAGATCGGCGCGATTTCCGCCGAGCATTTGATCGTCTGCCCGCCCGAGGGCATCGCCGCCATGGCGAAAGGCGGCACGGTTGCCTGCCTGCTGCCGTGCACCAGCCTGTATCTGGGCGCGACGTTTGCGCCTGCGCGGGAGATGGTCGCGGCGGGTGTCCCCGTGGCGATGGCGACCGATTTCAATCCCGGCTCCTGCCCGTGCCTGAATATGCAGCTCGTGATGAATCTGGGATGTCTGCGCTATAAGCTGACCCCGGAAGAAGTGCTGACCGCCGTTACGCTAAACGGCGCGGCCGCCATCGGCATGGCCAATAGCGTGGGCAGTGTCGAGGTGGGCAAGCTGGGTGACCTCGTCGTCTGGGACGCGGACGATCTTGCCTATCTGTGTTACCGCATGGGCAGCAATTTGGCGAAAACAGTCATAAAAAGAGGCAAAATCTATACAAAATCCAACATTTCCGAACAATAAAGGAGAAAATCAATATGGCAAAGCTTGTCGAATGTGTTCCGAATTTCTCGTGCAGCCGGGAGCAAGACCCCGCAACGTTTCAGGCGTTGGTGGACGTGTCCAATTCCGTCCCGGGATGCACGGTTCTGGATGTCCAGACCGACGGCGACCACAATCGCTGCGTGTTTACTATGGTCGGTAGTCCTGCCGCCATCGAGGAGGTCTGCTTCCGCCTGACGCAAAAGGCCACGGAGCTGATCGATATGCGCAAGCACAAGGGTCAGCATCCGCGCATGGGCGCGACGGACGTGATCCCGTTCATCCCCACCATGGACATGACCGTGGAGGAATGCGTGGAAATGAGCAAGCGCGTGGCCGAGCGCATCTGGAAAGAATTGGGCGTGCCCTCTTTCCTGTATGAGGCGTCCGCGACCGCGCCGCACCGTACCAATCTGGCAAAATGCCGCAGCGGCCAGTTTGAGGGCATGCCCGAAAAACTGCTGCAGAGCGAGTGGGCACCCGACTACGGCGAGCGCAAGATCCACCCCACCGCGGGCATCATTGCCATCGGCGCGAGAATGCCGCTGATTGCCTACAACATCAATCTGGACACCTCCGACATCGAGGTTGCCAATAAGATCGCCCGCGCCATTCGTGCCGCCGGCGGCGGATTCAAGTATTGCAAGGCCATCGGCGTGATGCTGGAAGACCGCAACATCGCGCAGGTCTCCATGAATCTGGTCAATTACGAGGGCACGCCGATCTATTACGTGTTTGAAATGGTGCGCGCCTTGGCCGACCGCTACGGCGCACGCATCATCGGCTCGGAATTGGTGGGTCTGACACCCGCCAAGGCACTGATCGACTGCGCGGAATACTATCTGAAGCTGGAAAACTTCGACTGCCGCAAGCAGACGATGGAGTACCACCTGATCGGGATGGAATAAGGAGAGGCATATGAAACTGGCGGAAATGAACGTGACCCGATTTGCCGATGTGCTGGCATCCGATGCACCCGCGCCCGGCGGTGGCTCCGTTGCGGCACTGGAGGGTGCACTCGGCGCGGCGTTGACGGCAATGGTCTGCACGCTCACCGAGAGCAAAAAGCAGTACGCCGAACATCGTGATTTCGTGCTGGACGTGCAGGCAAAAGCGGCCGACTTGCAGGCGAGATTTTTCGATGTGATGGACAGGGATACCGAGGCGTTTTTGGTCGTTTCCCGTGCGTTTTCCATGCCGAAAGCGACCGATGCGGAAAAAGCGGCACGCTCCGCGGCCATTCAGCAGGGGCTGATCGGTTGCACGCAAACGCCGTTCGAGATGATGCGCTTGGCGGCGGAAACCATCGCGTTGACCGAGTCGCTTCTGGGACGTTTCAACGAGAGCGCGGCAAGCGATTTGGGCGTCGGCGCGCTGTCACTGCGCGCGGCGGTGCAGGGGGCATGGCTCAATGTGCGCATCAACATCGCTTCCTTGAAGGACAAGAATTTGGCACAGCACTACCGCGCGGAGGGCGAACGGCTCGTGCAGACGGTCACGGAGAGCGCCGACCGCGTGTATGAAACCGTACTGACGCTGATTTAATACAGAGTTAAAAGTGGAAAGTGAAAAAATTTTTCCATGTCATTGTGAGGCACTCAGCGCCGTGGCAATCCGTTTTTCTGGCACCGCACGTATCCATATGTCATCCCGAGCGAGCGGTAGTGAGGCGAGGGATCTACGCACCCACGGAAATGCATAATGCATGGTGAAAAGTGCAAAATTTCCGCCGTTCTCTGTAGGGGCGGTCATCGATCGCCCGCCAATCCGCCCGGCACTTTCCAACGATATAAAAAGCCTCCCCGGTGGGGAGGCTTTTCTTATTCCAGCTCAAATGCGCCGGTATAGAGTTGATAGTACGTGCCTTTCAGGGCGATCAGATCATCGTGCGTGCCGCGCTCAATGATGCGCCCGTGGTCAAGCACCATGATGCAATCGGAGTTCATTACTGTGCTCAGGCGGTGGGCGATGACAAAGACCGTTCTGCCTTTCATCAGCGCGTCCATGCCGGTTTGCACCAGCCGTTCGGTGCGGGTGTCGATGGAGGAGGTTGCCTCGTCCATGATCATCACCGGGGGATCGGCCACGGCCGCACGGGCGATGGCGATAAGTTGTCGCTGACCCTGCGAGAGGTTCGCTCCGTTGGCGGTCAGCTCCGTATCGTAGCCGTTGGGCAGGCGCGTGATGAAATCATGCGCGTTGGCCAGCTTCGCGGCCTCAATGCACTGCGCGTCGGTCGCGTCCAGATTGCCGTAGCGGATGTTTTCCATGACCGTGCCGGTGAACAGGTTCGTATCTTGCAGTACGACGCCCAGAGAACGGCGCAGATCCTCTTTTTTGATCTTGTTGATGTTGATACCGTCATAGCGGATCTTGCCGTCTGCGATGTCGTAGAAGCGGTTGATGAGGTTGGTGATGGTCGTCTTGCCCGCACCCGTCGCGCCGACGAATGCGATCTTCTGACCCGGGGTGGCGTAGAGGCTGATGTCATGCAGCACCGTCTTTTCCGGCACGTAGCCGAAATCGACCTCGTGCATGGTGATGTCGCCTTTCAGCTCCGTGTAGGTGACCGTACCGTCGACCTGATGCGGGTGCCGCCACGCCCAGCGGCCGGTATGCTCGGGGCATTCGGTGATCGTGCCGTCCTCGGCGATTTTTGCATTAACGAGTGTGACATAGCCCTCGTCTTCCTCCGGAGCCTCGTCCATCAGGTCAAAAATGCGCTCCGCGCCGGCCAAGGCCATGATAATGGAGTTCATCTGCTGAGAGATTTGGTTGATGGGCTGGTTGAAGCTGCGCGACAGGATCATAAAGGCCATCAGGCTGCCCAAGGTCAGAATCGTCACGTCGGCATCCAGACCCAGCCACGATTTGATTGCGGCGGACTGAACCACCAGCGTGCCGCCGACGATGGCGAGAATGGCATATTGCACATAGCCCAAGTTGTTGTTGATCGGGCCCATCATGTTGGAGAATTTGCCCGCGGAGTAGGCATTCTGGCAAAGCTCATTGTTGAGCTTGTCAAATTCCTCTTTGCAGGCGTCCTCATGGTTAAAGACCTTGACGACCTTCTGCCCGGAGATCATTTCTTCGATATAGCCGTTGACTTTACCCAGAGACCGCTGCTGGCCGATGAAGAACTTGGCGGCTTTCGTGGCCAAGAATTTGGTCACGAAGATGATGCCCACCACCGTGATCATGGAAACGATGGTCAGAATCCAAGATTCTTTCAGCATGAAGATCAGCACCACGATCAGGGTGACGACGGAAGAAACGGCCTGCGGGATGGACTGGGAGATCATCTGGCGCAGGGTGTCGACGTCATTGGTGTAGCAGGACATGATGTTGCCAGCGACATTCGTGTCGAAATAGCGGATGGGCAGACGCTGCATTTTGTGGAACATCTCGTCGCGGATGTTCTTCTGGATGCCCTGCGTCACGCCGACCATCAGGTAGCTTTGCAGGAACTGCCCCAAAATGCCGATGCCAAAGAAACAGGCCAGTGTGATTAGGAAATTCCATACGGGGGCAAAGTCCGTGGAGTTACCGGCGACCATGGGTAGGATGAAATCGTCCACAAGCGTGCCCAGAGCGGAGGAGCTTTGCGCGCTGGCAATGGCGGATGCGACGATGCACAGCAGCACGATAATCAGGTTGAAGGCGTATTTTTTCAGATAACCCAGAAGCCGCACAAAGGTCTTCATGGGGTTTTTCGCTTTGCGGCCGTCGCCGCGCATTCTGACAGGAGGCATTATTCTTCTCCCCCTTTCTGCTGGGAATAGTAAACTTCCTGATAGATGGTGGAAGTTTTCATAAGTTCGTCATGGTTGCCCATGGCCACGACCTGACCGTTGTCCAGCACGAGAATGGTATCGCTGTCCTGTACGGAGGCAATGCGCTGGGCGATGATGAGCTTGGTCGTGCCGGGGATTTTCTCGGCAAAGGCCTTGCGGATGGAGGCATCGGTTTTGGTGTCCACGGCGGAGGTGGAGTCATCCAAAATCAGGATTTTGGGGCTTTTCAGCAACGCACGGGCAATGCACAGGCGCTGTTTCTGTCCGCCGGAAACGTTTGTGCCGCCTTGCTCGATGTGGGTGTCGTAGCCGTCGGGGAAGCTCTCGATAAACTCGTGGGCACAGGCCAGACGGCAAGCTTCCACCAGCTCCTCATCCGTGGCGTCGGGGTTGCCCCAGCGCAGATTTTCCTTGATACTGCCGGAGAACAGCACGTTCTTTTGCAGCACCATGGCCACATTGTCGCGCAGCAATTGCAGGTCATAGTCCCGCACGTCCACACCGCCGACCTTGACCACGCCCTCGGTGACGTCGTACAGGCGGGGGATGAGCTGCACCAGCGTGGACTTGGAAGAACCCGTGCCGCCCAGAATGCCGACGGTCGCGCCGGAGGGAATGTGCAAGGTCACTTCTTTCAGCGCACGGTGCTTGGCCGTTTCGGAATAACGGAACGAAACATTTTCAAAGTCGATGGAGCCGTCTTTGACTTCGGTGACGGCGTTTTCGGGGGAGTGCAGGTCGGATTGCTCCGTCAGCACTTCATAGCAGCGGTGCAGGGGCGTGCGGCTCATGGTCAGCATGACGAAAACCATGCTCAGCATCATTAGTGAGCTGAGGATCTGTGTGGTATAGGTGAACAGGGAGCTGAGGTCGCCGGTGGTCAGGCCTTTCAGGGGGTTGTTGCCGGAGGAGACCACCATCTGCGCGCCGATCCACGAAATCGACAAAATGCACACGTACACGCAACTCATCATGATGGGGCTGTTCAGCGACAGGATCTTTTCAGCCTTGGAGAAGGTCTTTTTCAGCTCGGAAGAAACCTCCGTGAACTTTTCTTCCTCCTTATCCTGCCGGACGAAGGATTTGACCACGCGAATGCCGTGGACATTTTCCTGCACGACGGTGTTGAGCCGGTCGTTGAGCTTGAAGCCGCGGTCGAAGATTTTGAACACCATCGGAATCAGACAGCCCAGCGCCACGACCAGAATGGGCATGACCTTGAGATAGATGGACGAGAGCTTGGTGGAAATACTCAATGCCTGCGTCAAGGCCAGAATCAGCATCATCGGGCAGCGGATGGCCATACGGATGGACATCTGGAACGCCATTTGAAGCTGCGCCACGTCGGAGGTCAATCGCGTGACCAAAGACGCGCTGGAAAATTTATCGATGTTGCGGAAGCTGAAATCCTGCACGCGATAGTACATATCGTGGCGCAGATTTTTGGCAAAGCCGGTGGCGGCTTTGGATGCAAACACGGCCGAGGCAATGCCGAACGTCAGCGACAGCAGAGCGCACAGCACAAGCTCAAGGGATTTGGAGGCGACGATGTCCATATTTTGCTCGCCGACGCCATAGTCGTACAGGGCTTTCATTACCTTGGGGATGCGCACTTCCATGGCCACTTCGCCGACCATGCACAGGGGGCTGAGAAGTGCCGCCCACCAGTATTCTCGGATACACCGAGCCAGTCTTTTTATCATTTTTTGGGGTCCTCCTTGCAATGGTGGCACTGATCGCCGCCGAGATTATGAATGGCGCGGTTCAGAAACTCCGAAAACCGCTCCTGTTCTTCCTGTGTAAAATCTTTTACGATCCGCTGTTCGATCTGCTCGATGTTTTGCACCATCTTGCTGTGGCATTCCTGTCCCTTGGGCAGGATATAAAGTCGCTTACAGCGATGGTCGTGTTCGTCGGGACGGACTTCGATGAATCCTTTCTTTTCCATCCTCGCCAAGGTTCCGGATACGGTCGGGTGGGTCAGACCGAAAAAATCCTCAATATCCCGCGCGCAGGGCGGCACGGGGGAGCGGGCGATAAATCCCATGATCCGCCCCTGAGAGGACGTCAGCTCCATCTGCGCCAGCGCATCGGTGGTCATCTGGTCGGCACACCAGTGCAAAATGCGGAAACGATGGCCGAAGTGCTGTTTCACACAAAACCCTCCTTTTTTAAAATGTAGCACGTTACACATTATCGCACGCAAAGCATGAAATGTCAATACGCAAAAACGGGAAAAACCGGGGAGAATCATCCCCGGTTTTTGTGCTTTTTCGCAAAAGGAAATGAACGGATTGTGTACGCGCGCTTACGCCTGCGTTTCGGCCGATTGCAGGCGGTCGTACAGCAGGGCACAGCTTGCCGTCACCTGCGGCATTTTCCATGCATACAGCGCAAGCTCGGCAAGCAGAGCGAGGGCATAGAAGCCCGTCGACACGACGGAATCGTCGATCGGCAGGGAAATGCCCAGATACGACAGCAGATATCCGCCATACGGAATCGCCAGCACCACCAGCTCCAGCAGATAGAACCACAGATAGCGGATGTCCAGCACCAGCAGCTTGCGCCAGCCCTTGCGCAGGAGGCGGAAACTGCGAACGGTGGCGTACATTGCGCCACAGCGCGGCTCGTCCATCAGCACATAGCCGGAAAAACGCAGCAGATACATCGTCGGAATCAGGACGATCGCCATCGGGATCAGCACGAACGGGAGCATACTGCGCAGCAGACGCGCCATGGTCTCGGCATCCAGATTTTCCAAGGCGAGGAGAGCGTCGGCACTGTCGGCGTTGCCGATCAGCTCTTGCAAGACGGAAGAGGCGGGGGTCATCGTGTAGAGGATGGAGCCGATCTGGATGGCGAGGAACATCAGCGCAAAGCAGAAAAGTGTCTGCAAAATGAGCATACGCACCACCGCGCCCCAACGGGAAAAGCCTTTTGTCAGGGAGGAGGGGGTCGCTTTCTGACCGCGTGCCAGACGCAGGGCGGCGGCCGTGAATCCGAATGACCAGAACACCGAGAAAGCGGAGACCAGCAGGTCGGAAACGGATTGCGCCGACTCCACCAGTGCCTGATTGCCGAGGCCGCTCAACCCGTCGGTATTGACGAGGGAGGACAGCAACAGGTTAATCAGCGCGACGGCAAGGCAGATGCCGGCGGTAATGCCCGTGTGGATGGCGGCGAGCTTATGCGGATTGTAGGGGGCGCGCCGAAGCGCGTGCTTTGCTTCGGTAATCAAATTCTTTGTCTGACTCATAAATGCACCTTCGCTTTTACAGATTGTGTATCATTATAGCACAGGATAAAAAAACAGCAAATGAATTTTTTGAAAAATGTGGAAATTATGCGCAAAGTGTGCTACAATAGGGGTAAATCAAAATTACCCGGAGGAAATGACGTGCAACTCGGAGAAAAACTGCGCCGTGCGCGGCTGGATGCGGGGCTTTCACAGCGGCAGCTCTGCGGCGATGTGATCACGCGCAATATGCTCTCGCAGATCGAGAGCGGCAAGGCCAAGCCGTCGATGGCGACGCTGCAATATCTGGCCGCGGCGCTGAAAAAGCCGATCGGCTATTTTCTGGAAGAAAACACGGCCTGCTCGGACAATATCGGGCAGATGGAGCAGGCGCGCACGGCCTATGCCGCGCGGGACTATGCCGCCGTTATGCGGATTCTGGCTGCGTATCGGCGGCCGGATGCGCTGTTTGACGCGGAATGCAGCTATCTGACGGCACTGTGTGCACTGGAACTTGGAAAACAGCGGATGGAAGAGGCAGAATTTCGCGCCGCGACGGAGCTGCTTGAGGGGGTAGACCGCAGTAGCCTCTACTATCGGGAGGATATGGAAAATCGCCGCCGTCGGATGCTGTCGGTTTGCTACGAGGCACTGGAGCAGTATTACCGCGAGCAGGAAGATTTCAAGCAGGCCTATTTTTACGCCTGCCGCGGACGGGCATTCAGCAATCGCTGAGTGGTTCTTCGGCAAGCAGGTAATACACCGAGTGGACGGTTTGGCCGTCCTGCAGATAGTGACGCGGTACGCGGCGGCTGATTCCGCAGACAAATTCATAGTTGAAGCTGTCCGCCGCGGCGGCGATCTGCTCCATGGTGATGCATTGTGCGCCGTCGCGCCCGATCAGCACGACGGGATCTTCCACGGCGACGTCGGGAATGTCCGTCACGTCCACCATGAGCTGATCCATGCAGATGCGCCCCAGAATGGGGGCTTTTCGGCCGCGGATGAGCACGTAGAATTTCCCCGAAAGACTGCGGCGATAGCCGTCGGCATAGCCGACGGGGACGGTCGCGACGACGGTCGGCTTTTCCGTGACGAAAGTGCCGCCGTAGCTGATCTCGCGCCCGGCTTCCAAGGCTTTGACGTGGGTCACGCGGCTGTGCCACGAAAGCGCGGGGCACAGGGGCAGCAGAGAGGTGTCCATTTCCGCGCCGGGATACATTCCGTAGGTGACGATGCCGGAGCGCACCATTTCATAGTGCTTTTCAAAATTCATCAGGCCGGCGGAATTGTCCATATGCCGAATGGGAATGCGCAGGCCACGCGATTGCAGCATTTGCACGAAATCGTCGAATTTTTGCGCTTGCTGTCGAGCCTTTGTCAGATCGGCACTGTCCGCACCCGCAAAATGACTGAAAATGCCCTCGGCAAACAGCCCCGGCAGGGCGGCGATGCGGACGCAAAGCGCGGCACTTTCCTGCGTTGCCTGAAATCCGATGCGGCTCATGCCGGTGTCGATGGCGAAGTGAAATGCGGCGGTTTTTCCCTGACGCACGGCCTCCTGCGACAGTGCCACGGCATCTTCGTAGCGGAAAATGGCGGGGCGAATGTCCTGACGGATGACTTTCGGGAAAAACGCGGGCGGCGTGTGCCCCAGAATCAAAATGGGCGCGGTAAGACCCGCCTGACGCAGTTCCGTGGCTTCCAGCATGGAAGATACGCCGAAGAAGTTGCATTTGTCCTGCAAATATTTTGCGATCTGGATGGCACCATGGCCGTAGGCGTCGGCTTTGACGATCGCCATGACGGGAACGCCGACTTTTTCCTGCACGGCCGCGAAATTGCGGCCGACGGCATCCAGATCAATGTTCACATAGGTGTTGTCGAAATTCATAGCGTCACTTCCGAAGACAGGGTTACGGACATTATAACACGCCGTGCGCGGAAAGTAAACCAAAGCACGCCGATTTTTCTGCATTTTGAATCGAAAAGGAGAAAAGAAAATGCGCGAATACGAATTGGTACGGGAAATTCAAAATCTGTGTCGAAACAACCGGATGCGGGATGTTTTCTTTGAAGAGGTACAGACCGACGACCCGCAGGAATACGTCCGCGGTCTGCTCAAAGGGGACAAGGTGGAGCTGACCATCGAAAAAAGACCCGATGGCTCTGTGACGGTATATGCTTCCTGCGACGGCCTGACGCAGAAATTCATTTTCACCCCGATCTAAGATGAAATCGGCGGCTGCAATGCAGCCGCCGCGGATTTATTCTTTCGGGGTGCCGTCACTGTTGAACAGCGGGAGCTTTTCCAGATAGATGATGTCGTCGCGATCCTGCGCATCGCCCTCGGCCAGAACCGCCATTTTCCCGACGATGATGCCGCCCGCCTTTTGCACCAGCGCTTCCAGCGCGTGCAGGCTTTCGCCGGTGGAGATCACGTCGTCCACGATGAGAATGCGCTTGCCGCGCATCATTTCGGCGTCCGCAACGTCCAGATACAGGCGCTGCTGTCCCAAGGTGGTGATGGAGGTGACGGTGGCCTCAAAAACGCCGGTCATGTATGCTTTCGGGGCTTTGCGTGCCAGAAAATACTTGGGCGCATTGGTCTGACGTGCCATCTCGTGCCCGAGGGGGATGCCCTTAGCTTCGGCGGTGATGATGTAGTCGTATTCCGGGGCTTTTTTCAGCAGCTCCCGTGCGCAGGCAACGGTTAGTTCCTGATCGCCGAAAATGACGAATCCCGCGATGGAGAGCTTGTCGCTGATGGGACAGATGGGCAGATCGCGCACAAGACCTGCGATATTCATACGATAGGTCATGGAAAAACTTCCTTTCTGTTTTCCTAGGATAAATTCATTATAATATTTTGCGAAAAAAAGTCAAGCGAAAACGCGGATATTTAGGTGTGGTTGAGAAATTTGCACCAAGATGATGGGATGCGACAAAAACGGACGGTAAATTTTTGTAAAAATCTTCTGTCAAAAACCATTGTTCTGTGGCGAAGCTTGTGCTATAATGGAGAGTAATGACGAATCAACAGGAGCAAAAGCATGAACACGGAGTCTGTATACATCGAAAAAGAGGAGACGCGCAAGCTGCTTTCGGCCGCCAGCGGCGATGCAATATTGCTGTTTTTGTACTTAAAATGCGGAAATTCCGCCGAAAATGCCGCAATTTCGTTGCATATGAATGAGCAACGCTATGCCTGCGCGGCGGCGACACTGCGCCAGCTCGGGCTGTGGCAGGAGCCGGCATCTGCCGCGCAGATCTTCGGCCAGCGCCCCGCCTACACGGAGCAGGATGTTCTGCGCGCCATGGGCACCGACGAGGCGTTTCACGGCCTGTACGGCGAGGTACAGCGTCGCTTGGGGCGCACGCTGACCACGGAGGAACTGAAAATCCTGCTCGGCTTCGTCCGCTATCTCGGCCTACCGGAGGATGTGATCTGCGTGCTGGTGACCTACTGCATCGACTGCGCGCGCCAAAGGGGGAGTCTGCGCAATCCGTCGCTGCGGACGATCGAAAAAGAGGCGTATGCATGGGCGGAGCAGGGGATTGACACCATGGCCGCCGCTGCGGCCTTCATCCACAGCCGCAATCTCTATTTCAGCCGCCTCGGGCAACTGAAAAAACTGCTGCAGATCCACGGGCGGAATCTGACCGCCGCGGAAGAAAAACTTGCGCAGTCGTGGCTGGAAATGGGCTTTGACGATGCGGTTCTGGCCTTGGCCTACGAGCGCACCTGCCTGAACACGGGCGGCCTGAGCTGGGCATACATGAACAAGATATTGCTCCGCTGGAAAGAAGCGGGCTATAAAACGGTGGACGACATCCGCGCCGGAGATCACAAGGCCGTGCCCAAGGGCGCATCCGGCCAGCTCGGCGCGGCTGAGTTGGAAGCCATTCGGAAAGTTTTGCAGGAGGATTGACCATGGCATACAGTGCAGAAGTGATCGCAAGAGCAAGAGCCAGACTTGCGCAGGATCGGGAGGATCGTGCGTCGGAAAATCGGCGGCATCTTGCCTATGCCTATGAAAAATTGCCCCGTCTGCGGGAAATCGACATTCAGCTTCGCGCCACGATGGCCATGGCGGCGCAGGCGGCGTTTTCGCAGGGCGAAGATCCGCAGGAGCTTTTGCAGGAAGCAAAGCGGAAAAATATGCTGTTGCAGCAGGAGCGTGCGGAACTGGCCGCGCTCTATTTTGAGGAAGGTTACCTCGATGACAGCCCGGTCTGCGATCGGTGCGGCGGCAGCGGCTACATCGGCACGCAAATGTGCGAGTGTCTGCGCGAGCTTTGCAGTCAGGAGCAGAAAAAAGAATTGACGCTCCTGTCCGGCACGAAAGAGAATTTCAACCAATTCCGTCTCGACTACTATCCTGCGGAGATCGACGGTCGCTACGGCGCCAGCCCGCGCACGATCATGGAGCGCAATTTCCGAACCTGCAAGGCCTACGCATCCAATTTTTCCATGGATGCGGGCAACCTGCTGTTCGTCGGCGGTACGGGGCTGGGCAAGACCTTCTTGTCCGCCTGCATTGCCCGCAGTGTGGCGGATCGGGGCTACAGCGTCCTGTACGAAACTGCGCCCCATCTGTTTACGAAGCTGGAACAGGCGCGTTTCAACGCCAACGACGAAACGCGCCGCGAGGCCGATCGGTTGACGAGCTGTGACCTGCTCATCATCGACGATCTTGGCACGGAATTGCCCGGCCAATTCGTCACGGCGGCGCTCTACAGCCTGATGAACGACCGCATTCTTTCGGGCAAACCGATGGTCGTGTCCACGAACCTGAACATCGACGAGCTGGCGCGGCGCTATTCGCCGCAGATCGGCTCGCGTTTCCACGGGAATTTCACGCGCCTGACCTTCGTCGGCGAGGACATCCGCGTGCTGAAAAATCGGGGGCTGTGAGTTGAAAACGGCAATTATTTTTGACCTCGACGGGACCCTTTTGGACACGTTGGCCGACCTGCACGCCGCGACGAATTCCGCCCTGCGGCAATTTGCCTATCCGCCGCGCACGCTTGACGAGGTGCGCACGTTTGTCGGAAACGGCGCGCAGGTGCTCATCCGTCAGGCCGTCCCCGCAGGCGAAGAGAAACACGTGCCGCAGGTTCTGGCGGCGTTTCAAAGCTACTATGCCGCCCATTGCGACGAGCAGACCCGCCCGTACGACGGCGTGCCGCAAATGCTTGCGGCCTTGGCCGAGCGATACGCGCTGGCGGTGGTGTCCAACAAGCCCGACATCGCCGTGAAAGCGCTGGCAAAGCGCTATTTCCCGACGCTGTATGCCCGCGGCGAAAGCACGGATTGCCCGCGCAAGCCCGCGCCGGACATGGTGCATCGGGCTATGGAAGCACTGGACGCGTCGCGTTGCGTTTACGTGGGCGACAGCGAGGTCGATATTCTGACGGCGCAAAACGCAAACGTGCCCTGTCTGAGCGTGACTTGGGGCTTTCGGGACATGGCGACGCTGCAAAGCGCCGGTGCGACCCATTTCTGCCACCGCGCGGAGGATGTCGCGAAAAGTATTGAGAAACTATTGGAGAAAGAATAATCATGGCAAACGAATTTTACGCCTTGCTTGGCAGAATGCGATATATCACCCGCTGGGGTCTGATGCGCAACAGCTTTTCCGAAAACATTCAGGAGCACAGCCATCAGGTCGCGGTGCTGGCACACGCGCTGGGGCTGATCCGCCGCGACATTTTGAAATTGCCCGGGCCGGATCCGGAGCGGTGCGCCGTGGCGGCACTGTATCACGATGTGTCGGAGATCGTCACGGGCGACCTGCCGACCCCCATCAAGTACTATTCGCCCACCATTCGGGATGCGTATAAGCAGGTCGAGCACATCGCAGGGGAGCGGCTGCTGGATATGCTCCCCGCGGAACTGCGCAGCAGCTATGCCGATTACATCCACGAAAGCGACGAGGAACTCAATCCCATCGTCAAGGCCGCCGACAAGCTGTCGGCCTACATCAAGTGCGTGGAGGAGCAGAAGGCGGGCAACAAGGAATTTGAGTCCGCTGCCATGCAG
Organism: uncultured Oscillospiraceae bacterium; assembly: GCA_964435375.1. Taxonomy (GTDB): domain Bacteria; phylum Bacillota; class Clostridia; order Oscillospirales; family Oscillospiraceae; genus Faecousia. The sequence goes on from CAYSYK010000015.1 coordinate 26,675, forward strand.
ACGATGGCGGCCATGCACGCCATGGACTTGCCGGAGTTGGAGTGGTTTATTTATCATTGCCTGCCCGCATTCGGCTACAATCTGGACGAATTGGGGCTGTAAATCCGAAAAAACGACGATCGTGAAAATCGGGAGGAATGCCTTGTGCGAAAGACGCTGTGCTTGTTTTTGACCGTTTTGCTGCTTCTCGCGGCGTTCGGCTGTGCCGATACGCAGACCGAGGGAGACATCGTCATTCTCTATACCAACGACGTGCACTGCGCCATCGAGGAAAACATCGGCTATGCCGGCCTGCGCGCTTACGTGCAGGCGATGCGCGAAAAAACGCCGTATGTGACGCTGGTCGACTGCGGCGACGCCGTGCAGGGCAATTACATCGGCACGATCTCCAAAGGCGAATATCTCGTCGACATCATGAATCAGGTCGGCTATGATCTGGCGGTGCTCGGAAATCACGAATTTGACTACGGAATGCAGCAGCTCAGCGCCCTGATCGACCGCGCGGACGCGACCTATCTCGGGTGCAATATCACCTATTCCGGTAGCGGAGAAAACGCCCTGTCGGCGGTGAAGAATTACGAAATTTTATCCTACGGCGACACGCGCGTGGCCTACATTGGCGTGACCACACCCGCTACGGTGACAAGCTCCACGCCGACCTATTTCATGGAAGACGGCGCGTATGTCTACGACTTTTCCGACGGCGCGGACGGGCAGGAACTGTACGACTGCGTGCAGCGCAATGTCGACGAATGCCTTGCGCTCGGCGCGGATTATGTCATTTTGCTGACGCATCTGGGCGATGACGAAGCGGTGTCCGCATTTTCTTCCGTCGCGCTCCTGCGCAACACGACGGGTGTCGACGCGTGTCTGGACGCGCACGCACACAATCAGATCCCGTGCCGCATCGAGCAGAACAGGGACGGGCAGGGCGTGCTCCTTTCCTCCACGGGCACGCAGCTTGCGACCATCGGCCAGCTCGTGATCACGTCCGAGGGCGTGCTGACCACGACGCTGATCGGCGAATACACCCGCCGCGACGCGCAGACGCTTGCCTTCCTCGACGAAATCAAATCCGGCTATCGGGAAGAAATGCAGAAGGTCGTGGCGCATTCCGATCTTGCGCTGTCCTGCGCGAGCGCGGACGGCATCCGTCTGGTGCGCAATCGCGAGACCGCGATCGGCAATTTCATCGCCGATGCCTATCGCGCGGCGACGGGTGCGGACATTGCAATGATCAACGGCGGCGGCATCCATGCCGATCTGCCGCAGGGCGAGATTACCTATGCCGACATTTTGAGCCTGCATCCGTACGGGAATATGCTGTGCGTAGCGCAGGTCAGCGGGCAGCAGATTCTCGATTGCTTGGAAATGGCGTACCGCAAAATGCAGGCGCAATACGCCGAAAACGGCCTCGCCGCCGGGGAATGCGGGCAATTTCAGCACGTTTCCGGCCTGAAGCTGACCGTGGACACGTCGGTCCCGTCGGGCGTCGTTTTGGATGAAAACGGCGAATTTCTCCGCGTGGACGGGCAACGCCGGGTGCGCGATGTGATGGTGCTGCGCGCGGACGGCACGTACGTGCCACTGAATCCTGCGGGGACGTACACGCTCGCGGGGCACAATTACATGATCAAAAACAGTGGCGGTGGGATGAATATGTTCCGCGACGATCCGCTGGTGATGGACGAGGGGATTCTGGACGTGCAGGCGCTGATCGGCTATCTGGCTGACGATCTGAACGGCGAGCTTGGCAGCCGCTATGCCGCGCCCGACGGCCGCATCACCGTGCGCTGATTGCCGAAATAACGAAAAATAAACCCCGCCGGTTCGGAAATTTCCCGAACCGGCGGGGTTTTGCAGCTTGCGAAAGGAGCGACGGCCTGATTTGCCGCTCAATCTTCGATTTTTACAATATCCACGGCGGCATCCAGAAGAAGGTTGATCAGTTCGTTGCGGGAGCGGTTGGTGTCCACGGAGAGGCGATCGAGCCGCTCGACCAGCTCGTCTTTCATGCGAACGGACACGATTTTGTAGCCGTCGTCCCCATGCTTGGCCGTTTTTTTCGTGATTTTGATTTCCTGTGCCATTTTTTTGCACCTCGCCTGTTTTGGTTTCGAGTATATTTTATCTTGACAAGTTTAGTTTTCATATGTTATAATTTTGTAGTGTAGTTATAACTACAAAATCATATTAGAAAAATATAAAAGAAATCGAGGTACACATTATGAGTTATTGTCCTTCCTGCGGCAAAGAAATTATGGATCAGGCAGTTGTCTGCCCCCACTGCGGCTGCGCTACCGCCAAATTTGCTTCGCAACCATCCAATCAATTTTCTAATGACTACCCTGCTATTCGCGCTTTTGCCGAAAAGGCAAAACGGGTCAAGGTACTGGGAATTATCGGTGCCGTACTGATGTTCGGTATTGGCATTATCTTTTCCATTATCATTTGGGTCATGAAATCAAATATCACGCCTCCGGTTGTTAACACAACGAACAATCAGGAAATTGCAGAATTTGAAAAGGCAAAGCGAGATCTTGACCTTGGCTTCCGGCTGAGCGGATTGCCGCTCATTGCACTTGGTATTAGTATTCTGATCGTTGGCTGCTCTGCCATTCTTTAATGATGGTCGAATCGCCACAAGATGGGTGTAGAGATTGCCGTCTAGTGGTAGCTAACAAAAGAAATAGGAAAAGTGCTTTTGCAGTAGCGCAGGATACATGACCGTCATGGCAAAACCGAAGTGAGCAGCCAGTGTGACTTTTTCCGGTACGACAGGATAGAGCACCGCCCCGGGCAGAAACCTCTGCCCGGGGATCTTGCGGTTCGACAAAAGAATGCAAGAAAAAAGGCTTGACAAGTCGGCGACGCTGTGCTATACTGTCTAAGCAATGAGGATTGCGCCCAATATATCGCGGAGTAGAGCAGTTGGCAGCTCGTCGGGCTCATAACCCGGAGGTCGTAGGTTCGAGTCCTGCCTCCGCAACCAAAATTTGTCCCAAATCCACTTGGATTTGGGACTTTTTCTTTGCTTTTTGCGGTCGAAAAGTTGGAAGAATTTTTGCTGAAATTCGGCAAAAATCGATTTGACCCATATTTTGACCCATGTTGGAAAAAGTTCGGCAAATTTCTGCGAATTTTTCACCACCGCCGGAGAGAAAAATCGACCGATTTCAGAATTTTTCCGAATTTTCTGAAATATTTTTCTTTAGGTCACGGGGATAATTTTAGCCAATCTGTGAGTGAATGTCACATCTTATTTGTGATAGGCAATTACAGATAACTTGTAACTAGTAGTCACAAATAGGCTGCCCTCGCAGCCCTAGACCAAATATTTCGCCCTTTGGTGAGCCTGCATTCTGCATCTCCACCAAAGGGCTTTTCTTGTTTATTTTCTTTTGTTAGCTACCGCCACACGGCATTATTGGCTCCCGCCTGGCGGTAGCAAAAAATTTTATAAATTTTTTGAAATTACTTGAGACCAACAGCGAAAAAAGGGTACTTGTTATATAAAAGGGGAATATATTTAAGCTCGAGTACAAAAAGTTATAAAATATGCTATAATCGGTTGAGACCGACGGCAAAAAATGGGTACTTATAAGGTGAAAGGCCTTTCACCGATCATTGAAGCGAGGAAAGATATGGAAGACTTTGCAATCATAGAACTGTATTTTGCTCGTGATGAGCAAGCAATCAAGGAAACGGATCAAAAATATGGACGACTGTGTCATTGCATTGCCGAGAATTTTTTGCAGTGCATAGAGGATTCGGAAGAATGTGTTAACGATACATACCTGAACTTATGGAATACGATTCCACCTACCCGTCCGCTGGACTTTAAGGCGTTCGTTTGCAAGGTGGTACGGCAGATCTCTATGAAAAAACTTCGTTACAATACGGCACAAAAGCGAAACTGCAATGTGACGGTGTCTTTTTCAGAATTAGAGGAGGTCTCGTCCGACAATGATGTAGCATCTGAACAGGAGTACCGGGAGTTGGGCAGAGTGATCAGCGATTTCCTTTGGCGAGAAAATGAGGAAGTACGGAATGTGTTTGTCCGGCGGTACTATTTTCTGGATTCTACCCGTGATATTGCTGCAATGTACGGTTTTACAGAAAGTAAGGTCAAAAATATTCTTTACCATGCTCGGAATAAACTGAAAAAGCACTTGATGAAAGAAGGTTTTGCAATATGAAAGAACCCAAATTGGCGATTGCCATGGGATATATCGATGATGAACTGGTGTCCGGCTCTGTGGATTACCGACCACAGAAAAAGACAAGACCGAAGGCGGTACGCTGGCTGGCAACTGCGGCCTGCTTCATGTTAGTTTGCTTGGCGGCGTTCCAAATTGTTATTGATTTTACGGGAAACCAGAGCGTTGATATTTATCGAGTTGGCGAGTGTAAACAATTGGAGAGTATTGATTTCCTTACACAGAATTATTCGGGAGATTTTCTGTTGGATCGATTGAACTTGGATGATTCGGAAAATACGAATATAGAACTTTATTATAGTGCCTCGGGAAACGCAGAAAACACGGAGGATTGGTATTCTGTTATTGTTGACACAGAGTATGCGGATCATAGCGTATCAATATATGCACTGTTTGATGGCACGAAGACCGTGGAGGATTGGAAAGTGTCGTCTGTATTTACGGAAAATGCGACAAAAATTGTCACAATTGCGGAAACAGAAGTGCAAATTGCACCCAACAATCATGGTAATCTGCTTTCTGACGGATATTATGCTATTTTTGAATATGAAAATGTGATCTATGATGTCCGTGTAACATCGAATGATATACAGGATACCTATTCGGTGCTGAATCAGCTCCTGATAGAAGATAGAAAATAAAAGGAGATTTTATGGAGAGAAACAGTCATTATGCAAATTTCCGTAGATTATCCAATCTGGTGCGTTTTCGTTCCTTTCCAATCGCCTGGCGCAACGTTGCGGACTGCCCGAATTAAGGGCAGTCCGCCAAAGGCCGTCTATAAAAACACGAAAGTATGGTAATTGAAGGGAGAAAATATCCTGCGTATAGAAGTGGCGGAAAAATCCTTGTATGCCCTGTGGATATTCCACGGAAAGCAGCACTTGCAATTATGAAGCAGAACAGTGCCTATGCAGGAGTATTTACTATTTCAAGCAGCTACGCACGCAGCTTGTGTCAGTCGCTTGGGGGTGATGTGAGACACGATGTAGAGACTGGCAATGGCTATTGGAGCCACTATCACAGCTCAAATTATCCTAAAGCACATTGCTGGTATATCTTGTGATCTAGGAGCACTGTTATGTTATCACTTATAAGAAATATTAATGACAAATACTTCGAGGAGTTCCTATCTGCCTGCTTTGAAATTGGAGATGTTTTTTCGCTGTCAAGGAATGGATGGTCGAACGCTGGGGAGAGTGTAGAAAGCAAACGCATTTTAAGTCTACTCAGTCCATACCACATTAACACAGTGCACACAGAAAATTGGTTTTGCCAGCATGTTCCGCAAGGATATGAAAAGGAAATATATTTGTTTAGAGCAGCAGAAAAAACAAAGAAAATTATGCTTTCAGAGTATAAAAGCGTGTTCTATGAAGGTTCTGTTTGGATGAAACCAGAAGACCTCTGCTTTTTTAAGAATGGAAAGCTGTTTATGGGGAGTCTAACACATGAGGATATTTGCTATGTGTATGATTATGAAGCGTTGTTCTTGGAAAGAACTGCCGGATTGAGCATCTGGGAAAAAGGCGCAGACGTCCTTGCAGAGCAGATCAGTCTGCCTGTACACAAATAGTGGGAAGAAAGGTGGAAAACAAATTGATAAAAATTGTTTTTCGATTAATTAGCTTGATAATGCTGGTAATAGCAATTCTGTTCCTGGGATACGCTTTTACACATCCTGAGTTTGGTTCTGTGTTCTACATCGGAAAGGTGGAAATTAGTTCTTCCGTTTGGAGGCTGTTGTATGCAGTGTATTTAGCTGTCACGGTAGGCTTGTTTGTAGGTTCATTTTGGGTAAAGACAAAATCGTAAATGAAAGGACTAAAAATGAAAAAGAATTTTTTAAGTTTAATAATCGCAATATTTGTTCTGCTATCGCTATGTTGTATCCCAGTGGCTGCAGCAACTGACGGTATGGGAGAGGAAAGCAATTGTGTTTCAAATGGAAATTTGTGCGATTGTTATCAAGCCTATGTAAATTACAGTGCCGTTTGCCATCCTGACATTGAATTGATGACTTATGATCAATTCCAAGAACTGTATAAAGCACAAGATTCGGAGTCGGTTGATGATTATCTTGCGTATTTAAAGGCAACAATTGACGGATACAGCACTGTTACTCCTTATTCAAGCTCAAGTTCGAGTTCAAGCGGCAGTGGTAACAACTGGTATAATATCGGGACAAAACTCCCAGAGGAACCTTCCTATGGCAAGTATGATTTTTCGGGTGTTAAAGCTGGAGATATTCTGTATGAAGGAACTGGCTTTGGGGGATTAACTGGACACATTGCAATTGTGGAGGGCTGGTTTCACGATGATAAGCGAGCGCACTTTCGGTGTTGTCATTGCCCACTGGATCGAAAAATGGGAAGCTTTGTAAAGTCTGAAATTAAAAAACTTCAAAAAATGGAGGAATTAGACAAGGAAATAGAAGATATTATAAAGGAAGGCTATTGGAAAGAATGGGACGGTACGTGGAGCCAAGTGACGGATAAGAGCTATTGCAGTTATCAGCGTGCGGTTAGGTATTTGGCAAAGAGTGAAAATCTGATGCCAATAGAGTATGATTATGTCCATTTTAACGAAGCATCTGTTGTATAATAATTCCAGCTATGCCAGGAAGTCACAAAATGCCGCCTGTGGAGTTGTTCCACAGGCGGCTCTACTCGGAAAGGATAGTACTTTTTTACAGATTTAACACATACGCAATGGCTTGTGCTGCCTCTTTTTGGGCGGCGGTGGTGACATGGGCGTAAGTGTCCAGGGTGAAACCGGCGGAGAAGTGCCCTAACATTCCGCTGACGGTCTTAATATCCACGCCGTTCTGCAAGGCCACCGTGGCGAATGTGTGTCGTAAGTCGTGGAAGCGCACCTTGGGGATCCCGGCTCGCTCTAACACTCGTTTCAGCATATTGTTCACGCTGTCCGGGGAAATCGGTCCTCCGTTGGGACTGGGGAACACAAATTCGTCCTTGGTTTTGGCTCGCTGCTGTTTCAGAACTTCTACCGCCTGTGGCGAAATCGTCACCGTGCGGTAGGAGTTTTTCGTTTTCAAGGGGGCTTCCACCACCTTGCCGTCCACCCGTGCTATCTGCCGTTTGACCTTAATAATGCCGTTTTTCCAATCGATATCGCCCCATTTTAAGCCGAGCAATTCACCTCTGCGTAAGCCGGTCGCCAGCTCGATGTAGTACATTTCGTAAACACCGCTGGCCTTGGCTTCGGTGAGGAAGGCTTGGAGCTGCTCTGCCGGAATGGTCTGCATTTCCTTGTGTTCCACCTTTGGCAACGCCACCGCCTTGCAGGGGTTGACTGAGATGATCCGCTGTGCCACGGCGAAATCCATTGCCGAGGATATGACCTGATTGATATTTCGTACCGTTTTGGCGGACAGGCCTTTCGGCTGGTGCGCTGCCTCGATCCGTTCCACCCGACCTTTGGCCATTAGCTTGCGGTAGAACTTCTGCAAGTCCATGGTGGTCAGCTTTTCCAGCGATAACTTCCCGATGTTGGGAGCAATGTGGTTGTCGATGTAACATCGGTAGGTCTGGTGGCTGGATGCCCTGACCTTGATCTTCGCCACATTTTCGTACCATTCGTTCATCCACTGAGTGACGGTGTACTTGCCTGTTTTGGTGAAGTCAACCTTTTGGTTTTCTGCCAGTGCTACTTTCAGCTTTTCTTTCACCTCGGATTGGGTCTTTCCAAGGACATTTTTGAACACCTGCTTGCCGCTGACCGGGTCAAGTCCTGCGGTGTAGCGACCTTCCCACCGACCATCTTTGCGTTTTCTAATGTTGCCTTCGCCGTTGCTTCTTCGTTTTGCCATAAATGCACCTCCTGTTCAGCCCAACACACTACCACAGGTGCTGGGAAATATCCATTCACGAAACCGGACAAAAATCCGGCTGTTTTCTTGTTCATTTTGTTTTGTTAGCACCCGTCAGGCGGTAGATTCCGTTGCCGTCTGATGGGTGCGTTGCTTTTGCCAGCCTGTTCTTACATGGTCTGGGTCATGTTATTGCTTGGTTCATCGTGGCTGATCCGCTGTCCCTGCGCCAACTTCTTTTCGGCGGTTTTCTGCCGCTGCTTTCGGTCAAGGAAGTCCCGACGGCGGATATGCCGTCCGGCATCTTCATGGATCATATTGGCAATGATCCGCAGTAGCCCCAAAGCCACGGAAGTGGTCTGCGGTCGGCTTTGCTCTCTGGCTGTCACAGACTGGCTTTGGGCGTTTTTTGGTGCGGTTTCCTTGCTATCTGCAACAAAGTCCACACGAGGCGACAACGGGGCTGACAGGGGCGTTTCCTCCTGCGTGGGGGATAGCTGCTGTGCCGCCTGCACCACCGCATTGCGGATAGACTTGAATTCCGTCTGCTGTTCCAGTGGGATCCGCTGAGGTATCTTGTCGGTATAGGTGCGAAGCACATCCTCTTTCTGCTCATACCACAGTTCGTAAAGTTCCTGAATGCGGCTGTCTTTGCACAGTTCTTTGACGATGTCGTCCACCAGCTTTTTCGTGGTGGCATTGAGATAGCCGTACTGCTTTTTGCCTTTGACCGTGGAGAGCCTGTGGGACAACTGCAAAAGCATCTGTTCCAGTTGAGGATTCTCCAATGTGCCATTATTGATATTACCCAGAATTTCATTGAGACGGTCACGGCTTTCCTGTCGCAGTTCATCTCGGATATCCGTCTGTTTCTGGTAAATGTGGAGCAAGTCCTGACGGAATATCTCCTGTGCCAAGGCAGATTTTATGTTTTCAATGCCTTTTCTGGATAGGTAAGCCTCATGGGGGTCAATAGAGTAGGCCATCATATGAACATGGGGATGGTGACCTTCGTTGTGAAAGGCGGCATACCAGCGGAAATTCTCCGGGGCAATTTTCATCTGTTGGGCGATCTGATTGCGTTGGGAGCGAAGCAGATGCATCCAGCTTTCCGCACAGTCAAAGCCCAGCCGCTGGGCATCCTCCCGATGGAGGGAAATGATGTGTGTCCAGATATTTCCTTTGTGCTCATTCATCTCTTCCTGAACAGCAGAAATAACAATGGGAACGCCATCATCTGTGAACAGTCCATTACTGCCCGGCCGCTGCCCAATGTAGCGAAGGTATCCATCTCTTTGAGGCGTATCTGCGTGAAAATCGTGGATCACCCGAAGAAATTCCTCGGCATTTCGGCGTGTGGGATTTTCCTGAAAGTCCAGATATTCCAGACTGTCCCGGCTGTCGGGGTGTTCTTTGAGAAGGGCGGAGATCTCTTTCTTCTGTTGGGCAGTGGCAGGAAGATGTCCGCTGGTATCCTCGGCCATTTCTACACCATCACGGGTGGCGATGTATTTGAGGTAACCACCGGGAGATCGTTGACCTCCCGGCTTGAGATAGGGGGATTTGAGAATGAGCCTTGCCATCATGTACCTCCGTTCTGGAAATCTACGGCATCTTCCAGACGGTATCTGCCGCCCAGCCGAGCCACCTGCTGAACACACAGTTGACGAAGGCTGTCCAGATCATTGGGGTCGATGTCGTTTACGGCGGCGAGGATGTGATTAATCATGGCCGTTTCTACTGCCAGCTTGAAGATGCTCCGGCTGATCCGATCCTCCGTTCCGGCGATCTTTCCACCAATGACCGATTCCAGAGCAGGGGTCAGTACCTTGCTGTTGGATTGCATATTCAGAACGGCAAGATAGTGTTCCAGAGCGTGGCAGATGAACTCACTGCGAGAATGGGCATCGGTCATGGCAAGGGCGGCATCGCACCGAGCAAGCAGTTTCTGGTCGATGTAGATGCAGGTGCGTGTGCTTTCGTTTTTGGTCATGGCCTCTCCTTTCGTTGCGACACCTGTGAATGTCCTGTGTTTTCTAAGGGTTATTGGTGTTGTGACGGCGAAAATGCATTTTTTCTGAAAAATAGTGATACCTGAAGCATCTGCGAACGGCGTTGCCGGTCGCTGTGAATGGGCGTGTGCCGCATTTGGCGGCATACGCCTTTATCCTGCTTTCTAATCGAACCAGCCCAAAAGGCGCAAATTCACGCCGAAATTTCCTCCCCGATGAAGAGAGGGAGTTCTTCGGTCACTTCCTCCAAGTCCCGATAGATCTCCGGATTGTCCAGCGGTAGGAGATGGTATTCGTTGTTGGCATAGCCGTAGGCGTTGCGGTGCTTTCGGATGGAAATGAGCTGCCGTCGCTTGAGGTCAGAGATGGCTTTTTGCAATGTGGTTTTCTTCAAGCCCGTGGCCTGCAGGATCTTTTCGTGGGTCGGCCAGCAGTAGCCACGACTGCCGCAACAGCACACCAGATAGGCGTACAGCCGGAATTCATATGGGGACATGGGAATGGAGAAGATACTGTTTGGCAGTCGGAAAAATTCTCGTTCGGGAGCGATATATTTTCTCATAGGCGATCCTCCACCTGCTGGTCGATCCACGCAAGAAGCCTGTCCTTTGGCACAAGGATCCTCGTGCCGATTTTGAAACTGGGAAAGCCCTCCGAGCGAACAAGCTGGTACGCCGCCGCTCTGGAGATGCCCAGCACTTCACCCACCTCCGGGGCGGTCAAGGTCAGAGGCAGGTCTGCATGGTTTTTGAATTTTGTTTCTCTCATATGATCCTCCTGAAAATATAAAAATCGGGCACAGATACGCACGACAAATAAACGGCAGTTGGACTGTCGAAAATTTGTAACATGTATCTGTGCCCGATGAAAATCGGCGGCTTATAAGCACTCTCGGCATACGCACCGTTAATCGACCACAAAAGGGAAGAGTATGTAATATTCGATTGCGATTTGATTGTAACAAACAGGTATTTCGTTGTCAATAGCAGAAAGTGAAATTCTGCTCCGGCAAAGAAAAGAGTCAAGATTTTGCGACAGTTAGT